>SUVV01000028.1 GCA_015061805.1 Lentisphaerota bacterium
GTGTAATGGAGAATTTCTTTGGAAGATTGAAAACAGAAATGTTCTTCGGTGAAACATTTGCTTCCGTTGAAGATTTCAAGCAAAAACTTGAAGAATACATTTGCTATTTCAATAACGAAAGAGTATCCTTAACATTAAAAGGAATGAGCCCGGTAAAATACCGAACCCATTCCACATAATTTAACCCGTCCAAATTTTTGGGGTCACATCAAAAATCTGATATTTTGCAGCAGTCTTATCGGTGATCAGCAGATCATTCTCCGGTATTTTCGGTTTCAGCGCCGGTGTTTCCGGCTTCAGCGCCGGTATTTTCGGTACCGGTATCTTCGGCATCGGCGGGAGTGTTTTCTGCAGAGTCAGCGGTTTTGTCTTCTTCTTTCGAATCTTTTTTATCTTCCGCTTTTTTTGCGCCGGGGAGGGGGATATCCTTTTTGCACTTGGGACAGGTGATTTTGGTCGGTTCTCCCTGCTTTTCAGTCTTTGCGTTTTCAGCGGACTGACCTTTTTTGTTCTTCTTGTCTTTTTTGGATTTTTTCTTGGATTTTTTCTTTTTCTTCTTGTCTTTCTTTTTGTCGAGTTTCACTTTTTTGCCGCAGTTCGGGCATTCGATAGAAGTGGCTTTGGCCTGTTTTTTGTCCGATTTTTTGGCGGCGTAGACCGGCAGCAGCAGTCCGCACATCAGCAGGACAAAGAGAAGTTTTCGTACAAATTTCATTTTTTTCTCCACTGATTTAGTGTTGGATTTGGCAATTGAATTAAAATAACTCCGCAAATGAAAGTTTTCAAGTTGTTTCCGGCAAGAAAGATTGAAATAATCTGTGTCCATGCTATATTAATGTGAAACCAATACCATCCGGAGGAATGTTTTGATGAAACATCTGTCTGTTCTTTATCTGATTTTTTCGCTTACTGTTTTGACCGCTGCGGTGCCCGCCGGAATCCGGCAGATGATCCGCAACGGGGATATCAAATGCGAAGGCAGTTGGAGCGGGCATTTGCAAGGTGTGACTTTTGATGGAAAAGATAAGTTGTACTGGGTTTTCAACCGTCATCTTGTCCAGACCGGAGTCAACGGTAAATTGCTCAATGCCACCATGCTTAAACGCGAGGGCGGAAAAGCGGATCACGGCGGCTCTCCCTGTTATGCCAACGGATTTATCTATGTGCCGTATTGCGGAAGCGGTTTCAATAAAGAGCTGAATGGAAACCCCTCTTATAATTTCGTTCAGGTTTACGATGAAAAGGATCTTTCTCTGGTAAAGAGTTACGCGGTTCCGGAGGTCGTTTACGGAGCCGGGGCAATCGCCTTTGCTTCCGGAAACTTTTTCATAACCGGCGGCCGGCCGGCGGGAATGCCCGGAAATACGGTTTATGAATATTCTCCCGAATTCAAACTGCTGAAAAAACACCACCTTGAATTCAATTCCGATCGGGGCATCCAGAGCATGACTTTTGACGGTAAAAATTTCTGGTTCGGCTGCTACAGCGTCCGTTCCGGAGCGGCGTACCGTACCGGGAGAGATTTCAAGGTCAACGGATATTACAATTTTTCCGGTGCCTACGGGATGGTTCCCCTGAATGACCGGAAAATATTCCTTGCCGCTCCGGATAACAGCCGGAAATCCGGCGGAAGGGCCTTCGTGGCCGACCTCGGCAAAATGCAGAAAACAGTTGCCCGTCTGGAATTGGACAAAGACGGAAGGATCTTTTACAACGGCGAAGAGTGTTCTCATTTTCAACTGCGCGGAAAATTGCAGAAGTTCCGCCGCAAACACATCATCATTTCCACCCCGAAAGAGTTGACCGCAGATAAACTGGTTTCAGTGGTGTCGCTGATCTCCCAGACGGTAAGTGCCGATTTTGAGGTCGTTCTGCGGTAATGCCGTGTGCTTGGGCAGAAATAAAATTTTTGGTTGAACTGCTTGACTTTCAACAAAAAATGGTGTATATTATAAGAATTGATGTGTTCCTGTAAAAGGTTTGCCGCACGGTGCGGACAGGAACGGTAGTTAAAGTAAAAACCAATTAACAAGAAACCAAACAAACATGCAAGAAATCAATTTCGCAGAGAGTTTCCTGAGTTTCGATGATATGCCCGCCAGCATGGGCGATCTGCTCCAGAAACAGGAAGCCGCCGACGCCTTCAGCAAAGGCAAAATCGTCGAAGGTACCATCGCCGCCAAACGTCAGGACGGAGTTCTGGTCGATATCGGTTACAAAGCCGAAGGATTCGTCCCCGCTTCTGAATTCATCAAGTACGACGATGTCAATGTCGGTGACAAGATCGATGTCTATCTCGAAGAGATCGAAAACCGTCAGAATATGCCCTCTCTGAGTCTCGAAAAAGCCGAATCCATCAAAGCCTGGAAGCGCATCACCACCGAATACGGCGAAGGCCACGTCGTCAAAGGCTTCATGCGTCATCGCGTCAAAGGCGGTATCATGGTCGATGTCGAAGGCTTCCCCGCCTTCCTGCCCGGTTCCCAGCTCGATGTCAGCCCCGTCCGCAACATGGATGATTACCTCAACCAGGAATTCGATGTCAAGATCATCAAGATCAACCTCGATCGTCACAACATCGTTGTTTCCCGCCGCGAACTTCTCGAAAACAGCCTCCGCGAACAGCGCAGCAAACTCATGTCTGACATGGCTGTCGGCGATCTCCGCATGGGCGTTGTCAAAAATATCACCGACTTCGGTGCCTTCATCGATCTCGGCGGCGTTGACGGTCTGCTCCATATCACCGATATCTCCTGGGGCCGTGTCAACCATCCCAGCGAAGTCCTCACCGTCGGTCAGGAACTCGAAGTCGCCATCATCGGTATCGACAAAGACAAAGAACGCGTCTCCCTCGGTCTCAAGCAGAAGACCCGCAATCCCTGGGACGATGTTGTTGAAAAATATCCCAAAGGCAAACTGGTTTCCGGTAAGGTCGTCAATCTGATGCCCTACGGCGCTTTCGTCGAAATCGAAACCGGCGTTGAAGGTCTGATCCACGTCTCCGAAATGAGCTGGACCAAGCGCATCAACAAAGCCAGCGAAGTTCTCAATGTCGGCGATGAAGTCGAAGCCGTCGTCCTCGATATCGATCGCGACAGCCGCAAGATCTCCCTCGGCCTCCGTCAGAAAGAACGCAATCCCTGGGAAGTCCTCGCTGAAAAGTATCCCGCCGGTAAGCACATCGTCGGTAAGGTCCGCAATATGACCAACTACGGCGCTTTCGTCGAAATCGAAAATGATATCGACGGTATGATCCACGTTTCCGATATGTCCTGGACCCGCAAGATCAACAACCCCAACGAACTGCTCAAACCCGGTCAGGAAGTTGAAGTCGTTATCCTCGAAATCAATCCGGAACAGCAGCGCATCTCCCTCGGCCTCAAGCAGACCGAAAACGATCCCTGGAGCAACATCTCCGAACAGTACAAAGTCGGTGATATCGTCAAGGGCAGCGTTACCAAGATCGCCGCTTTCGGTGCTTTCGTCGAACTGAGCAACAAGATCGATGGTCTCATCCACATCTCCCAGCTCAGCCACGACCGCGTTGACAAAGTCAAAGACGTCCTCAAAGTCGGCGATGAAGTCGAAGCCCGCGTCATCAAAGTTGACACTGATGAACGCCGCATCGGTCTCTCCATCAAGGCTGTGACCGACAACTTCTCCGAAGCCGAACTCAAGGCTGCTGAAGCTGAATACACCGCGGCCCTCAAGCCGGGTGAAGACATGGTCAGCATGGGTGACATCTTCGATGCCGCCATGGACGGCCTCAAACTCAACTGATAATCAGTCGGGTTTACGCAAATGATTGCGAAAGAGACGGAACGGTTCACTGTTCCGTCTCTTTTTTTAATTGTTTTGAAAAGGATTGTGGGATGACTACTTTTTTGCTGAATTTGCGGCGTTGGATCGTTTTACGTTCGGAACGCAATTTGACCCGGCGGTTCGGTACTCAGGCACTGGATGTGCCTTTGGCGATGTTGGTGGGAACTCTGGCGGCTCTGGTCGCGGCATCGCTTCATACTCTGGTTTCTTTGTTGGAAAAATTCAGCAGTTGGATGCGCAATTCCGCTTCTCCGTGGCTGTTTGTTATTTTTACGCTCATGCCATTTATCGGTGTGGTGTGTTCCTATTTGTTTCAGCGTTTTTTCGGCGGCAAGCGCTATGCCAAGAGTTTGAGTCCGCTGATATTGTCACTTCATCGCGGTCAGACCCGCATCCCTTTCAGTGAAGTGTTTACTCATGTTATTTCCAGCGCCATTTCGGTCGGCTGCGGCGGTTCCACCGGATTGGAAGCCCCCAGTGTTCTGACCGGTGCGGCGGTTGGTTCCAATACGGCAAGTTTTTTCGGTATTGACCGGCGGCGGCGTTTGCTGCTTACCGGTTGCGGCGGTGCGGCGGCGATTGCCGCAATATTCCAGAGTCCGGTCGGAGGAATTCTGTTTGCCGTCGAAGTCCTGCTGCCTGAATTCAGCGTTGCTGCGCTGGTTCCGCTGTTGATTTCCAGCGCGGTGGCAATGGTGGTTTCCCGTTCGCTCTTTCCCCACGAACAGGTTCTGTATGTGGTCAATCCCCCGTGGCGTACCGACGCCATTCCTTACTATTTCCTCTGCGGTGTGCTTTGTGCCGCAGTCGGTGTTTTTGTCATCCGCAGTGTCTACAAAGTGACGGCTCTGATGAAAAAATATTTGCAGTCCCGCTGGCGCAAACTTTTTGTCGGCGGAATCGTGCTGACCTTGATTTTGGCTCTGTTTCCGGTGTTGCGTGGACAGGGATATGGTTTTATCGCCCAACTTTACAGCGGAGAACTTTCAACGATCGGCGAATCTGCTCCGGTGTTGAATTCCATTCCGCTGATGCTGCGTTTGCTGATCATCATTGCCGTTGCGATCGCCCTGAAAGCGATCACGGCGGTGTTGACCGTTGAATCCGGCGGTGACGGCGGCATATTTGCTCCGACGATGTTTGTCGGCGCTTTTGTCGGTTTCGCCTTTGCCCGGCTGGTGAATCTCTCCGGGGTGGCTGAACTGCAGGAAGCCAACTTCGTTGTGGTCGGTATTTGCGGAGTATTTTCGGCGGTACTGCGTGCACCGCTTACCGGAATATTTCTGATTGCCGATGTCACGGCAAGTTATATTCTGCTGGTTCCGCTGATGATCGTTTCGTCGGTTTCATGGTTTATCGCCCGGCTGTTTGAACCCTATTCCATCTATAATAAAGCGCTGGCGGAGAGCCGTCTGCTGCTGCCTGACCGCGATCATACCATCTTGCAGCGCCTTTCGGTGCGGGTCTGTATCGAACGGGAATTTGTTGCTCTTGATGCCGGCCAACCGGCGATATCTCTGCGCGAATTCGGCAGTGATCAGGAAATTTTCCCGGTATTGGACAGTGATGGGCGCCTGACCGGTATTGTCCGTCCGGATAAATTGCTTCCGGTCATCTTTGATAATAAGTTGAATAATTCGCTGCTCATTTTTGATATTATGGAACGCCCCTGCGGAGAGGTTTCGATCGATTCCGATCTGGTTGAAGCGATGAATAACCTGGAACGCTTCAAACTGGATCATCTGCCGGTTCGGGGCAATGATGGTGAATTTATCGGCTTTGTCAACCGCAATTCTATTTTCCGTTTGTATCGGACTCTTATCCGTGACCAGTATTGAATAGTTTTGCGATAAGGTAGGTTGAATTGCGGGGGAAGGGAAAAACTTTTTTTCTCGTGAAAAAAAGTTTTTCCCTTCCCCCGCACCCCCATCCCTTTTCAAAAAAAGCGGGATATATAGCCGCTCCGCTTGTCACGCCATAGCCTTTGGCGACGGCGGATTGTCGCGGCAAGACTATAAATTTATCATATCCTTACTCACGAAGTGAGCGCTTCACGTTTGCCGCAGGCAAACACTTCACATTGCGAAGCAATGCTTCACGCAGGATTTATCCTGCTCTTCACGTTGGTTTGCATCGCAAACCAACACTATAGCGGGATATATAGCCGCTCCGCTTGTCACGCCATAGCCTTTGGCGACGGCGGATTGTCGCGGCAAGACTATAAATTTATCATATCCTTACTCACGAAGTGAGCGCTTCACGTTTGCCGCAGGCAAACACTTCACATTGCGAAGCAATGCTTCACGCAGGATTTATCCTGCTCTTCACGTTGGTTTGCATCGCAAACCAACACTATAGCGGGATATATAGCCGCTCCGTTGTCGCGGCACTTATTCAAATGACAACGCAGTTATTGAAAAAATGTATCTCTCCAATATGAAAATAGAGTTTTTTTGCAAAAAATACTTTTGTTGATAAAATAATTATGAATACCTAATCGTTGTATGGGTGAAGGCATCAACAGGTGCGATTAAAAAACAACCAAAACGAAAGGGTATAAAAATGAAAAAGTTTGGAAAAGTTATGTTGGTCGTGATGGTTTTCTGCATGGGAACTGCGGTATTCGCCGGACCGCCGCGCAGAGTTCACCGGGGAAAAAATGATGGATTGAGACTTGCCAACGGAATTGTGAATCTTGTTTTGAAAGTTGTCAATCCGCATCACAAACCCCATCGCCGTCCGCTTCCTCCGCCTCCACCTCCGCGCAAACATCACCGTCCGGCGCCGCCGCGCCATCACCGTTGAGCAAGAGTATGAAACATGATGTACTCACTTCGCGAGTAAGGATATGATAAGTTTATAGTCTTGCCGCGACAATCCGCCGTCGCCAAAGGCTATGGCGTGACAAGCGGAGCGGCTATATATCCCGCTTTTTTTGAAAAGGGATGGGGGTGTGGGGCGGGGAAAAACCTTTTTTCTCGTGAAAAAAGGTTTTTCCCCGCCCCACAATGCATCCCCCTTATCGGGTCATATATTCAGCAGCTTTTCTGCTTCGCACCAGATTTGATAAGCGGTGTCATTGAGCAGTTTTTCCGCTTCGGAGCGCTTTCCGGCATCGAGGAGTTTCCGCGCTCCGGCTTTGGCTTCGCTGTATCTGGCAAAGGAATTTTTTTCAAAATCCAGCCACTCTTTGGGAAGCGGAGAGGTCAGACCTTTTTCTTCATAACGTTTGAATGCCGCATTGCCCCAGGTGAAATCCGCCATTTTCGGCAGAACTTTTTGCGTGCAGATCGGCACCGGTACATAGACCGTGTGGCGGGGATGACCGATGGTGAAGTAGCCGGTCGAGAGTACTCCCGGGTATTGGCGATCGATTTCAAGTGTGGCTGCGGAATTGGTGTTTTTGCAGCAGATCGAACGTTTCAGCGGAGACTCTTTCGGCATTTCGCAATGTCGGGAAAGATTGAAAATTGCCGGTGGTGTGATTTTTCCGTCCTCTTTAATGATTTTGTTCAGACCGGAGTAGGTGATATATGCTCTGGCGCTGCTGTCCAGATAGCGCGTGATACTGCTCCGGGAAAGGGACTGCGTTCCCGGATTCTGCCAGATGTTGGCGCGTACCGCGTAATTGCGGTCATATCTCTGAACCGTGAAATTTTTGATCGTGAATTCGCAGATATACCCCTCTTTTGTGTCCATCAGGAAAAATATGGAACCTTTATTTGAGTGGTAATAATCGCCGGATTTGACTGTTTTTTCCAGATTTTTCACTGCGTCGGCAGCCGTTGTGCTGATTTCCAGAACCGCCCGGAGCAGGGAGGGGGTGCTTTTTTTACTCTCGTCGGTGGTGTGATCATCGCAGGGTTCGCCGCTATTCATCACTCCGGCAACTCCATGGATATTTATACCCATGTTGCAGTCGCCGGAACCGAGTGCGATCCATTTGTATTTTGCCTTGGCAGAACTCAGGGTGACCGCCAGTTTCCGGCTTACACTGTCGCGGTTTTTGTGCAGGATATTGGTGTTGTTGCCGGTGAGATCGCTGAAAACCATCCAACTGGTACATTCATGCTGAAAATCCGGATTGTCATCTGCAAAAATCCCCGCAGCCGGAAGAAGTGCCGAAAACGCAATCGTCAAAAGAAGTTTTTTCATAGTAATTCCCCCATGTTGTTGAAAATCTATACTCTCTTTAATCTACCATCGGTTTGCGCTTATTGCAAGTTGTGACCTGACAAATTCCGGAAATGTTTTGCAGAATTGATTTCAAGGCATTAAAAAATTAAAAATTTTCTGATTTCGTACTTGATTTTATTGCATACGAAGATTATTTTTATAGTGTGTTATGAGATCCCGGCAACGGGGTTTCTGTAAAAATCAATCTTTTTAAAGGAGAAAAAATCATGAAAAAGCTTCTCGTCCTCGGTCTTGCCGCTGTTGTCGCCGTCGTCGTTTCCGGTTGCGGTTCTCTGCGTACCCCGACCTCCGGTCCCCGTTCCAAAAACGTCTACTACAACACCTTCTTCGGTCTCTCCATCGAAAGTGCTGTCTATGGCGACGGAATCATCGTCAACCAGAAGTAATTGTTCAAAAATCTTGAGTTGAAAAGAATAAGATCATGAAAAAACTTCTTATCCTCGGTCTTGCCGCTGTTGTCGCCGTCGTCGTTTCCGGTTGCGGTTCTCTGCGTACCCCGACCTCCGGTGCCCGTTCTAAAAACGTCTACTACCACACTTTCTTCGGTCTTTCCATTGAAAGCGCTGTCTATGGAGACGGAATCATCGTCAACCAGAAGTAATTGTTCAAAAATCTTGAGTTGAAAAGAATAAGATCATGAAAAAACTTCTTATCCTCGGTCTTGCCGCTGTTGTCGCCGTCGTCGTTTCCGGTTGCGGTTCTCTGCGTACCCCGACCTCCGGTGCCCGTTCTAAAAACGTCTACTACCACACTTTCTTCGGTCTTTCCATTGAAAGCGCTGTCTATGGAGATGGAATTGTGGTCAGTCCGATCAACAATTGATCTTTGAATCAAAAAAAATGCACCTCAAAAGCTGTTTCAACTTTCGAGGTGCTTTTTTTGTGCCGGAAATTATTGATAATATTCCGGTTTGTACTCCCGCAGTTTGGAATACTGCATTTGGTGGGACAATCTGGAGAATGGTTTTATCTTGTCATTCACCCGTTTGACGCCGATGGAATTGATGTAGATCGTGCGGTCAATATCACCTTTGGGACGCATGGTGTAGATGGCGGCGGCGCCCTGCAGAAGTTTTATTTTCCGCCAGTTGCGGTCAAATTCGGGTAAGGTTTCCGCTTTTTCCAGACCGACCATCAGGAATTTCAATGCATCATAACTCTGGGTTTCACAGGCGCCGGGGTTGTGGAAAAAGCGCTTGCGGAAATCCGCTTTGAATTTAAGATATTCCGGAGATTTGTTCTCATCGTTGAAAAACGCCATGTAGAGACAGTCGCCGACCTTGAAATTATCCAGCGCGCTGATCAATTCATCGTTGTCCCAGTTGTCCGCGCCGCAAATGATCCCGGTAAAGCCGCCATTGCGGAGTTTCTTTATGGTTTCTGCCGCATTTTTTCCGCTGTAGGTGAGCAGAACGGCTTCGGGGTCGCTCTTGAGCATATCGGTTATTTCCCGGTCACTGGGCACACCTTTGATCATCGTCGTTTTGGTGATCGAACCGCCGATATCCTGTATGTGTTGTGAAACATCACGGGAGATGTTGCTCTGGTAATCGATTTCGCTGTTTTCATCGATGAAAATGCCGAGGTGTTTCGCCTGCCGCCAGTACAGCAGGTAATTCGCCAGCATGTCGGCCTGCTGAAAATCGGTATAACTGTTGCGGTAGATAAAGGGACTTACCATCGTGTGTGCGGTTGCGGTCGCCAGCGGGATAACCGTCGGCATCTGCAGTCTGGCGGAATTTTTGATGATCGCCGAAACTTCATCGGTGCTGTAGCCGGCAATGACACCGGAAGCCCCCCAGCGGGCGGCCTCTTCCATTGCGCTGTCGGCTCCTGCAGCATTGCCCTTGCTGTCAAAAAAGCGCAGAAGCAGTTTTTTCCTGCCGGAAAAAGAATTGATGTTGATATCATGTTCCGCCTGAAGCAGTCCGGATTTCATCTGTTCTGCCGGGATCCGGTTGCTGCCGGAGAGCGGCAGGATGGCGGCGACCCGGATCGGAGCATTTTTTCCCCGGTAGCCGTTGATATAGAATTCCGGGCCGACACAGCCGCTCAACAGGGCGGTCAGGGCGATAATTACAGTTGAGAAAAAGTGGCTTTTCATGATTTACGCCTTGCAGTTGCGGACGATCGTTCCGGCGGAGGTGTCTCCGGAGAGAACTTTGTCCAGATCGGCAGCGTAGAAGTCGAATACCACGATCGGCAGATCATGTTCGCGGCAGAGAGAAAAAGCGGCGCTGTCCATGACCTTCAACTGTTTTTCCAATGCTTCGCCGTAATCCAGTTCCTCATAGCGCACAGCATCCGGGAATTTTTTCGGATCGGCGGAGTAAACGCCATCGACCTGGGTCGCTTTGAGTACGGCATCGCAGGAGATCTCCAGAGCCCGGAGGGTGCTTGCGGTGTCAGTGGTGAAAAAGGGATTTCCGGTGCCGCCGGCGAAAATGACCAGTTTGCCGCTTTCCAGTGCGGCAACAGCGTTGTCCCGTTCGTAGACCGGGATGAAGCCATTCATCGGGATCGCGCACTGGAGCAGGACTTCAACACCCAGCGCATTGAAAACATTTTTCAGCATCAGGGCATTCATTGCGGTTGCGAGCATACCCATTTTATCAGCATCGACCCGGTTCATCATGCTTCCGGCGCGTCCGCCGCGCCAGATGTTGCCGGCGCCGACGACGATTGCGACCTGCACGCCGCGATCGATGATCGACTTGATGCGGGCGGCGGCTTTCTGACAGCTTTCCGGGTCGTAACCGTGGTCGAGATTTCCTTTGAGAGTTTCGCCGCTGAGTTTCAGCAGTATCCGGGAGTATATCGGTTCAGCCATGATGATTTTTCCTTATTTTCAGTAAAGTTGTTATGTCTTTCAGTAAATATAAACCACTTTTTGTCAAATCGCCATAAAAAAAATGAAAATAGACTGTTTTTCTTTGGAAAAAGGTGTATATTATATGGAAAAATAACGCATTGAACATTTTTATACAGAAAGGTTGCCTTATGTCTGATATCAAAAAAATCAAAGTAGGTGTCATCGGTACCGGAGCGCTCGGACGGCATCATGCCCGGCTTTATGCCCAGAATCCCAATGCTGAAGTCGTCGGCGTTTATGATGTGTTCCCGGAATCTGCCGCCCGCGTGGCAGCCGAATTCGGACTCAAGGCTTTCACCGACTGGCGCGAACTTGCCGAAGCATGCGACGCTTTGAGTGTGGCAGTTCCGGCGACTCTTCACGCTGAAGTCACCATCCCGCTGATGGAGATGGGCAAACATATTCTCGTGGAAAAACCGATCGCCGCTTCTCTGGACGAGGCCGTTGCCATGGTTGAAGCCGCCCGTAAAAACAATCTGGTTTTCGGTGTCGGTCATGTTGAACGCTTCAATCAGGCGACCGATTTTATCGATACCATCCCCGGCAAAGTAAGTTTCATCGAAGCCCGCCGCATGGCGGCATATCCGCCCGCCCGTCCGGGCATGCACCGTCGCGGAACCGAGGTCAGCGTTATTCTTGACCTGATGGTTCACGACCTTGATCTGGTTCTGCACCTGATCGATTCGGAGGTCGAAAAGATCGATGTTACCGGATTTCCGATCCTGTCGGAAACCGAAGATATGGCCAATGTCCGCATCCAGTTCAAAAACGGCAGTTGCGCGCTGGTCACTGCCAGCCGGGTCAGCACTGTTCCGGAACGTACCCTCCGGGTGTTTCAGGAAGATCGCTGCGTGATCCTTGATTACGGTCAGCACACCGGTATCATCGAACGCCGTCAGGATGGGGAAGTCGTCGCCGAAGCGGTCGAACTCGGTGAGAAAAATGCTCTCGCGGATGAATTGAATGACTTCCTTGTTGCCATTCAGCAGACTCGCGCCACCGGTAAACTCTGTCAGCCCAAAGTTAGCGGTGATGACGGACTCAAGGCGCTGAAACTTGCACTGGATATCCAGGCCGAAGCCCGCCGCAGCTGTGCGGCATACGGCGTTACTGCCCGATGAATCCATCAGCGGCAAGTTTGTGTGCCGGAGGCAAGATCAATCTCCGGCTTAAAGTGACCGCCCGGCGTCCGGACGGTTATCATGAACTGGATACGATTTTCTGTCCGCTGGAGTTTCCCTGCGACCGGCTCGGAATTGATTTCGAGTCGGCAAAGGGGATATCTCTGCTCTGCAATTCTCCGGAAGCAGGAGACGAACGGTCGAATCTGGCTTTCCGGGCTGCGGAACGTTATGCCGAAGTAACCGGGATTTCGCCGCAATGGCAGATATCTTTGGAAAAAAATATTCCGGTTGCCGCCGGATGCGGCGGCGGCAGTTCCGATGCTGCCGCAGTATTGACTCTGCTCAACGATCGTTATCAGCAGCTTTCCGATACTGCGCTTGCGGAATTGGCGCTGACTCTCGGCGCGGATGTTCCGTTTTTTCTGAAACGCCGCCCGTTGCGGGCGACCGGGATCGGTGAGAGGTTCGAAGAGTTCCCTCTGCCGGAAAAAATGCCGGAAATCATGGTGGTCTATCCCGGATTTCCGGTGAGTGCCAAGTGGGCGTATCAGGCATTGGAAACGCAATATATCGGTGTTGGCAAAATGATTACTCCTGCCGATTACCTCGCCGCATTTGCTGATCCGGGAGATGCCGACTGGGATGAATTGCTCCGCAACGATCTGGCTTTTGCTCTGTGGGAAAAATTCCCCTTGCTCCGGCTGTTGAAAGAGTTTATCGCAGAGCGCGGTGCGTGGGGTGTGCAGATTTCCGGAAGCGGTTCGTCCATCTTTGCGCTGTTCGGAGATGCGGCGGGCGCTTCAGCGTGTGCCGGTGCGTTGCGCCGCAGCGAATTCAACACTCCTTATACCCGGATATTTACCGGCGGCAAAGAGTGGTGAAAAAATATTTTTTGCAACTTGCAATCAGGTAATTCCGGCGCTATATTACGATTTGTGGTTCCGGCGTTAAATGCCGGATATGATGTTTTTTTGAAGGTACATTTTTTACAGGGTGACAGAGTGATAAAGAGGTCGAGTGAACCGGAAGATACCGGAAGTTCCGGGATGGAATTAAAATTGCTTCCGCTGGTATTGTTTTGTGTTGCCTTTTTCTGCCTGCTTGCTTTGATCTCCTACTCTCCGGAGGATATTGACTATATTTACGGCGGCAGTTCTGTCGTCCCGGAGAACTGGATCGGTCCGGCGGGGGCCAAATTCAGTTGGTACATGCTGTTGAATTTCGGTCTGGTAAGTTATCTGGCGGTCGTGGTGCTGCTGTTGCGGGTGGTTCGTCTGTTTTTCCCGGAACCGGGCGCGTTCCGGAAGTTTTTCTGCGGCTTTCTGCTGTTGTGCGGCGGATTGCTGCTGCTGCTCGGACTGGAACCGAGGGTGTTTTCTCCGGTGGTCGTCCGGCTCGGTCTGGGCAGAGAGGCGATTCCGGAATTATCCATGCCGGCAGGTGTTCTGGGGCAGGTGCTGGCGGCTCCCCCGCTCAAAGGAACTGTCCCCGGTATTCTTCCGGCAATAATCGGTACGATCGGAACTCTGGTCGCCGGATGGATCCTGACCGTTGCCGGAATAACTGTTCTGTATATCACCGACTGGTACCAACTCGTCCGGATGTGGATGATGCGGGAGGGGGAATCTGCCCCCGGTGGACGCTTGAATCGCGCCGGCCGCCGCTGGATGGATGAGGAAGAAGATGATGATGACGATGACGATATCTTTGATGAGGTCGAACCGGAAAAAACTCCTGCTGCGGTGAAAACTCCTGCTGCCGCGGAGAGAAATAATGATGCTAAACCTTCCCGTTTGCGCGATCTGTTCCGGGCAGGGGAGGAACTCGAAGAGAATCCCGGCGACGAAAATGATCCGGAACCGGAAGAACCGGTCGGCGAATTGTTTGAAAATGTTCCGGCAGGTGCCCCGGAAAAAATTCAAACACCGGTAAACAGTGCAGCTGCTTCTGCCGCCGCCGCTCCTGCAGCTGAACTTCCGGATGTCAGTACCAAAGTTGTCCGTCAGGGCGAAAATCTGCATGGCGAGATCGGTGAATTTGTTCTGCCGCCGATATCAATGCTCGCGGAAGGACGCAATGTCGTCGGTGAAAACCGCGATGCTATTGAACTTGCTTCCGCCAAGATCCAGCAGACATTGGATGACTTCGGTATCGCCGGCAGAGTGACCGGTTACGTTTCCGGTCCGCGGGTCACCCGTTATGAAATCACTCTTGACCCCGGCATAAGTGTCCGCAAGGTCGAGCAGATCCAGGATAATATCCGCATGTCGCTCGCCGCTACCAGTATCCGCGTGCTGGCGCCGATCCCGGGACGTTCGGTGGTCGGTATCGAAGTTTCCAATACCAGCCCGGAAGCGGTCTTTATGCGTTCGGTGATGGAGAGTGAGGAGTGGAAAAAGGGCAAGGCGGAAATTCCGCTGGCACTCGGTAAAAATGTCTCCGGCAAACCGGTCATACTCGATCTTGCCAAAGCACCGCACATGCTGGTCGCCGGTGCCACCGGTACCGGTAAGAGTGTGTGTTCCAACTCGCTGATCATGAGTATGCTCTTCCGTTTCCGTCCGGATGAATTGCGCTTGATCATGGTCGACCCGAAGATCGTCGAATTTGATGCCTACAAAAAGTTGCCGCATCTGCTGACTCCGATCATCAATGATTCCTCCAAAGTTCCCATCGCCCTGCGCTGGGCGGCGAACGAAATGGATCGCCGTTATCATGTGCTTGCCAAGGTGGGGGTGAAAAAACTTGCCGAATTCAACAGCCGCCCGGTTCCGGCAGAACCGGAATTCGACAATGACGGTAAGCCGATCCCGGCAAAAATGCCGCTTATTGTGATCATTCTGGACGAACTTGCCGATCTGATGATGACCGAAGCAAAAAAAGATGTGGAAACCAATATCACCCGCATCGCCCAGAAAGGCCGTGCCGCCGGCATTCATATCATTGTCGCCACCCAGCGGCCTTCGACCAACATCATTACCGGCGTGATCAAGGCGAACCTGCCGACCCGGTTGTGCTTCCAGGTGCGCAGTCTGATCGACAGCCGGGTGGTGCTGGACACCCCGGGCGCGGAAAAACTGCTCGGTATGGGCGATATGCTGGTCATGACCAGTTCCAGCATGGAAATCGAACGCGTGCAGGGCGCATGGGTCAAAGATGATGATATCAAGAAAATTGTTCAGTTCATCTCCGAACAGGCACCGCAGCGCTTTGATGACAACGTTCTGGTGGACGACAGCGCCGAAAGTGATGAGGAGATCGACGAAGAGTACGATGCCATTGACGGTGAAGACCGGGCGGATATTGCGCCGTTGGTCAAAAAATATATGCGTCCGGATGATGATGATACCTTCCGGCGGGCGCTGGAGGTGGTCATTCTCGACCGCAAAGCCAGCACCAGTTATTTGCAGCGGCGGCTGAAAATCGGTTACAACCGCGCCGCTGAAATCGTCGATTCGATGGAGGAGCGGGGTATTCTCGGCCCGCCCTCGGGAAGCGGCAACAAACGTGCTATTATGATTTTTGACGATATTATAGGAGAATAAAGATGCTTGATTTTGGTAAACGAACCCGTTCCGGAAACAACGGCGGTGACAGCGATGATCTGTTCGCTTCCGACAGCAGTTTCGGCGCGGCTGAAGTGGAGAAATCCGGCGAGGCTGCAGTCGCGGCAAGCGAAGAAAAAGGGGATGCGGTCGAAAAAAACGATCTTCCGGTCAGCAGTTCAATGAAGAAAAAACGGCGCCGCATTGCCGACGCAGAAAGCGGTAAACTCGAATCCGTCCGCCTCTTGGAAGAAGCACGCTGCCGGATGGGACTTTCCGCCGCCGATGTCGAAGAGATCACCAAGATCCGCTCCGTCTACATCAATGCTCTGGAACGCGGTAACTTTGATGAATTGCCGCAGCCGGTATACATTCTTGCTTACATCCGGAGGCTGTGCGAACTCTACGGCATGAGTGCTGAAGAGCAGAAACAGGTGGTTGAGCCCTGGTGCGAAATATCTTTTGAGTCTCCGGATAATTATTCAACGACCGTCTATTCTGATGAGTCCGGCGATAACCGCAAAGTCATCCGCAAACTTGAAGCGGTGATCTTTTCGGTGGTGGCACTTGCGGTGGTGGCACTTGCAGTTTTCGGAATCATTCTGCTGGTGTCATTTGTCCGGGGAAATTCCGGAAATGATGATGTCGCTTTCGATGAAGCCGGGATCGTCAATCTGCAAACTGCCCGGGATCTCAAAGTTGTTGAGCCGATGCCGCAACTTCGCAGATGATCTTCAGTTGCAAATCGAATAAAAATTTATCGGTATTTGCAGCGATCGGGTTGTAAAATCTCCCAAATGGGGCTATATTAAGTGGATTTGAAATAAAAAACCGTTGCAGTAATCTGAATACAGCAGGGGCGGCAGTTCCGGATGGACGGAAGTTGTCTCTGATGTGATTTTAATTCAACAACATTTTTAAATTCTGGAGATTATAAAAATGAATGTTCCGTTGCTTGACCTCAGTTCCCAGTACGCTCCGATGAAAGAGGAAATCATGGCAGTCGTTTCCGAAATCTGCGACAGCCAGCGCTTCATCCTCGGCCCCAAAGTCGAAGCTTTTGAAAAAGAACTCGCCGCATATTGCACCAGCGGCGGTGCGGTCGGTGTTACCAGCGGTTCCGATGCTCTGCTCATCGCTCTGATGGCTGAGAAAATCAAACCCGGTGACGAGATCATCACCTCTCCCTTTACTTTCTTTGCCACCGTCGGCGCGATCGTCCGTGCCGGAGCTACTCCGGTTTTCGCGGATATCGACCCGGTGACTTTCAATATCGACCCGGCGAAAATCGCTGAAAAGATCACCCCCAAGACCCGTGCGATCATTCCGGTGCACCTCTTCGGTCAGGCGGCGGATATGGATCCCATCGTCAAGATCGCTAAAGAACACAACCTCTTCATCATTGAAGATGCCTGTCAGGCGATCGGTGCCGAATACAAAGGCAAACGGGTCGGTTCTTTCGCTGAATACGGTGCTTTCAGCTTCTTCCCCAGCAAGAACCTCGGCTGCTTCGGCGATGGCGGTGCGGTCAGCTGCGATACCGCTGAACGCGAAGCCCTGCTCAAGATCTACCGCAACCACGGTCAGAGCAAAACCTATATCCATGAATACGTCGGCGGCAACTTCCGTCTGGATGCCCTGCAGGCGGCGATCCTCTCCATCAAACTCCGCAGTCTGGATTCCTGGAGTGAAGCCCGTCAGCGCAACGCCGCGATCTACCGTAAACTTTTTGCCGATGCCAATATCGGCGATCTGATCTCTCTGCCGCAGGAAGCGGCTTATCCGGTTCGTCACATCTACAATCAGTTCTGCATCCGGGTCGCCGGCGGCAAGCGCGATGCTCTGAAACAGTATCTGCTGGACAATGGCATCGGCTGTGCGGTCTATTATCCGCTGTCACTGCATCTGCAGGAGTGCTTCAAGGAACTCGGCGGCAAGGTCGGCGATTATCCGGAATGCGAAAAGGCGACCGCAGAAGTTCTGGCTCTGCCGATCTTCGGTGAACTCTCTGCCGATCAACTGGCTTGCGTGGTCGATACCATCAAGGCGTTCGCCGCCAGATAAGCGGCGAAACTGTTTAACTCCGGGCAGACTATGCACATCCACTTTGTCGGTGTCGGCGGTGCCGGAATGGCACCGCTGGCTGAATTGCTTCTGGAACGCGGCGTTGAAGTATCCGGTTCGGATATCGAATTCAATGCAAAATGCGCCGCGCTGGAAAGCATGGGAGCGCATATCGTTACCGGACACCGGGCGGAAAATGTATCAGACCATGTGACTGCGCTGGTCTACACTTCGGCGGCGGCGACGGATAATCCGGAGCTGCTCCGCGCCCGCAGTTTGAATATCCCCTGTTTCCGCCGGGGCGAATATCTGGCGGAATTTGCTAAACGTTACCGCCGGGTGATCTCGGTTTCCGGTACTCACGGCAAGAGTTCGATCTCGGCGGCGACGGCATCAATTTTGACCAAATGCGGTAAAACTCCCGGTTTCATGATCGGAGCGCAGATCGCCGGAATGAATTCCTGTGCCAACGGCGGCGGTGATGATCTTTTCGTCACCGAGGCCGATGAATCTGACGGTACTCACACCGCATTGAAAAATTTTATCGGGGTCGTTCCCAATGTGGAGGACGATCACGCCTGGAGTCTGGGCGGCAAAGAGGTTTTGGAAGCAAATTTCCGGAAGTTCGCCGCCAATTCTGAAATATTGCTCTATTACGCCTCTCCCATGTGTGACCGGCTGTTTGCCGACCACCCCCGCGCCGTCCGTCTGGAAAAAATGCCCGATGAATTTGCCGGACTGCACGGTTTTCAGGCGGCAAATGCCTTTATCGCGGTGCAGGCGGCGGTCATCGCCGGATGCAATGAAGCCGACGCTGTTGCTGCTGCGGCAGATTATCCGCAGGTTAAACGGCGGATGACTGTGCATCGCGCCGGAGAAAAAAGTATTCTGATTGAAGATTATGCCCACCACCCGACCGAGGTCGCACGCAGTATCGAACTGCTCCGGATGCGTTATTCCGGAAAACCTTTGCTGGTGGTTTTTCAGCCTCACCGTTACGCCAGACTGGAACGCTATTTTGATGAATTTGCTTCCGTTTTGTCCACCGCCGATCGAGTGGTGGTGGTTCCGGTTTTCGCCGCATGGTGCGAAAGCGGTAAGGTCGGAGGCAGAGAACTTGCCGATGTTTCCGGCGGAGAGTATTTCGAGGGCGAATGGAAGGATATCGCCGTAAAAATCTCGCAGTTCATTCCGGCTTCCGGAAGCGTGGTCGCGGTACTTGGGGCAGGGGATGTCGAAAAGGTCATCCCGTATTTGAGTGAATATATCCATTGATGCCTTAAAAGGTGAAAAATATGCGAAATCTCCGTCACATTTTTCTGCTGCTGCCGGTATTTTTTTGTGTGGTGTTTCCTTTCGCTTCAATAGCACAGGAATCCCATGTCCGCAGCGGTAGAGCCAATTTTTCCCGACGGTTTCAGGAGCGGTGGAGCAATCGTCCGCTGACCGTCCGCCAGGAGATCCGCAGTAAGCAGGTGGAAGGGGAATTCCCCAATAGCAAAACTGTTGAAAAGTGCGCGGAAAGATTTTATAAGATTCTGGAATATCTGCCGGAAACGTTGATTGTTAAGTCCGGATTGAAATATGTAACTTTCCTTAATGGACTCAAATTGAATGGACAATATGCCGGCGGCGTCGCCAGCGGTAATACGATCTATCTGATAGTCAATTTTACCGAAAAAACGGTGTTTCATGAATTTTTCCACGTTTTTGATCCGAAAGCGAAAGATGAAAAGTGGAGAAATCTCAATGACAAAAGTTTTTCGTATACCGGCAGTCAGTTCTATGAGATGAATCACAGCAAAAAAGAGAAGCGGAAAATCAAGAAAAATATCCGGAAAGACCGGATACAGGAGGGCTTCGTTTCCACTTACGCCATGAGTTTTGAGCATGAGGACCGTGCTGAAACTTTCGCATATATGATCGTTGAAGGCAAAAAGTTTCTCAAGCGGACCAAAAATCCGGTGATGAAAGCCAAGATGGAGTACATTATGGAACTCTTCGTTCAGCGCAAATTGCTTGATCAGGCTTTCTGGGACAGACATTTCGGCAGTAAGTTCAAGGTCAAAAACCGCTTTTATTCAAACGGTAAATAACAGCGCTCTGCCGGTTGTCCTTTGTCATGGCTGTATCATTTCCGGTATCTGCGTAAATTTGAAAAATTACTGAAATCACTCTCTTGACATCACTTCTCCACTGCGGTATATTATTGTGTAACCGTATAAAAACATGGAGTTGTTGATTATGGAAAAAGAACAGTTTGCAAGAAATGCCGCCCTTTCCGGCCGTTTGGCTGCCGAGGGTATGGTGCTTCTGGAAAATAACGATGAACTTCTGCCGTTTCAGCGGGGATGCCGGGTGGCTCTTTTCGGTTCCGGACAGATCGATATGAGCGACGGCGGAAAGGGTTCTGCCCGGGTTCTGACCGCTTACGTCATCAATCCGCTGGAAGCACTTTCCCGGGCCGAACAGGATGGCAAAATCAGCATCGACCGCGAATTGAAAGAACGTTACTCCGCCGATCTGGAATATATTCCATCCGCTGAAGATATCGCCGCCGCCGCTTCCCGCAACGATGCCGCATGTCTTTTTATCTCCCGCAACGCAGGTGAAGGCGCTGACCGGCAGGATATCCCCGGCGATTACCGTCTCTCTGAAGCCGAGGAAAAACTTATCGGAGCCCTTGCGGACTCTCCTTTCAAAAAGATTGCTGTTGTTGTCAACTCCGGCGGTATGATCGATCTTGGCTGGTTCAAAAAATATGAAAACTTCAAATCCCTGCTGTTCGCCTGGCAGCCGGGCATGGAAGGCGGTCTTGCGATCGCCCGTATCCTTTGCGGTGACTTCAATCCCTCCGGCCGTCTGACCGATACGGTCGCCGTTTCCTGTGGTGCCTGGCCGTCCACGGCTGAATTTCAGACCTCCCAGCGCCGCTTGAACTACTCCGAAGATATCTATGTCGGCTACCGTTATTTTGAAACCATTCCCGGGATGAAAGAAAAGGTGCTTTATCCTTTCGGATACGGTCTTTCTTACACCACGTTTGAGATCCGCAATGCCGCTGTGTCATGCGATGGCGAAAGTGTCACTGTCAGCGGAACGGTTTCCAATACCGGCAAACGTCCGGGCCGTGAAGTTGTTCAGTGTTACGTTTCCGCGCCCGGTAAAAACCGTCCTGCCATTGAATTGCGCGCCTACACCAAAACTCCGGAAATCGCCCCCGGGGAGAGTGTCCCGGTCGAATTGAGTTTCCCCTTCAATGACCTCTGGCGCTTTGACGAAGACGGCGAGTTGGCTGCTCCCGGCAGTTTCGTTGTCGAAGCCGGAACTTATACCTTTATGCTCGGTCAATCCGTCCGCAATACCGTTGTCGCCGGAACTTATGAACTTGCGGAACAGCGGGTCATCGGAACTCCCGGCAATATTTTCCGTCCGGTGCCGCCGACTTTGCTGCAGGCGGACGGTTCAAAGAAAGTCACCGGCGGTATGGAACGGGTCGTTGAACCGGAAGGTATCACCAATTATCGCCTGGAACCGCAGCCGGTTGTCTTTGATCCCCCGATCATGCTCAAAGATGTTGCCGATGGCAAAGCATCGATGGATGATTTTGTTTCGCAGTTGAGTCTGCGGGATCTGATGGAACTCTGCCATGGTCAGCCGTCGGCGGTGCCGCGTGCGACCGGGGGCATCGGTAATCTGCTCAAATATGGTGTTCCCAATGTTCAGACTGCGGACGGTCCTGCCGGTATCCGCTGGTCGACGCCGATGACCTGCTTCCCCTGTGCGACCCTTATCGCCTGTTCCTGGGATGATGAACTCAAAGCCGGTATGGGAGCGGTTATGGGCGCCGAAGGTGTGGGCAGCAACCTTGATATTCTGCTTGCTCCGGGGTTGAATATTCACCGCAATCCCCTGTGCGGAAGAAATTTTGAATACTTCTCCGAGGACCCGCTCGTCGCCGGAAAGAGTGCCGCCGCCATCGTCCGCGGTGTCCAATCCGAAGGCATGGGCGCCACTTTGAAACACTTCGCCGTCAACAGCCGGGAAAATCAGCGTAAACGCTGTGACAGTATCGTTTCCGACCGCGCTCTGCGGGAAATCTACCTTCGCGGATTTGAAATTGCAATCCGTGAAGGCCGCCCGTGGTGCGTTATGAGTTCGTACAATCTGCTCAATGGCGTTTACACCGGTGAAAGCCACGTCCTGCTGTCCCGGCTGCTCCGCGAAGAGTGGGGATATGACGGTATCGTGATGACTGACTGGGTCACTACCACCACCATCGCCCGGGAACTCTGGGCCGGAAACGATGTCAAAATGCCCATGTATATCAAAGATGAGTACGAAGCCGCACTCTACTCCAACTTCTACAACAATATGCCCCGGGCAATCGTGGAACGCAGCGCCCGGCGGGTCCTGGCGATGATCATGAAGACCCGCTGTTTCCAGCGGCAGTTCCTCGGCGAATACCACAGTATTCCTGGTTGCGGATGCAAATTTGACGGACAGTTGATCTATGGTGTCAATCAGGGTAACACTTTCCGGGTCCGCTCTGCCGACAATGATGGCGGCTATGTCCACACCCGTTTGCGTTTGGCAGGTTCCCGTGCCGGAGCGGAACTGACCTATCTGCTGGACTTCGAGGAATCAGGAGAGTATGCGATCGAACTGCGTATCGCTTCTCCTTCGAAAACCCTTTCCGCAGAGTTGATCATCGACGGAAAAATGGTTGATTCGCTTCCGCTTGCTCCCACGATGGAAGATGACGGCGGTGACGAAGTCGGTGACAGTTGGGACAAGTGGAGCACTCAAGGTGCGCTTAAAGCGTATATTTCCGCCGGTAAACACGAAGTGCATATCAACTTCTGTGATCCGAAACTGATCGGATGCTGTTTTAACTACTTTGTCATCACCCGTTTGTCCTGACCGGTCGGCGGACAGTTGGAGCAGCGTTGGCTTGAGGTTTGCCAACGATGCTTCGCATTGCGCCGACGGGCATGAGCATCGGAGACCGAAAGGTCGCGAAGCGCAATGCAACCACCCCAAGGAATCTATCCCCATCGCCGATGCACACCGAAAGCGGATTCCTGACAACGATTTGTCAAAAATGGTGGTGGGAGGTGGATTGCCCTCGCTTACGCTCACGCACATCGCTACGCGCTGTCGAACCAGGTGTTTCGATTCCAACAATGCTTGCGCATACTCCTGATTCGCCGTCCTCCCCTGTATTGTAAACAGGTGGATTCGACGGAGGCGCAAAGCGCCGACGAGCATGAGCATCGCAGACCGAAAGGTCGCGAAGCGCAATGCAACCACCCCAAGGAATCCACTCCCATCGGCAGATGGGAGGCGCGAAGCGCAACGGTAAATAAAAACGCTG
>SUVV01000009.1 GCA_015061805.1 Lentisphaerota bacterium
CGATCGTGGTGGTGGAAAATACCATGCGTATCATTGAAGAAGAAAAACTTTCTCCGAAAGAGGCGACCCGTAAAAGTATGGCACAGATCACCGGCCCGGTGATTGCCGCAACACTCGTATCGGCGGCGATCTATGCGCCGATTGCCTTCTATGGCGGTATTGTCGGCACGATCTATATGCAGTTTGCAGTAACGATGTGTATTGCATTGTGTATTTCAGCCTTTAACGCTTTGACCTTGAGTCCGGCACTGTGTGCGTTGATCCTGCGTCCGGCAGATCAGATGAAAAAGAAAAAATTCATTTTGTTCCGCTGGTTTGATATTTCTCTGAACGCAACAAAAAATGGATTTCTGTTTTTCAGCCGGATAATGATACGCCGTCTTCTTCTGGCTGCAGTTCTTGTATCGGGAGTTTTGGCTGCGACCTGTTTTATTTCTAAAAACCTCAACGGCGGATTTTTGCCGGACGAAGATAAAGGGGTGTTGATGTGTGAAGTTGAACTTCCTCCCGGGGCAGCATTGCCGCGTACAAACAATGCAATGCTGGAATTCAGTGAAAAAGTTCAGAAAATCAAAGGCGTAAGAGAAGTAATTGCCGTATCCGGTTTTTCCATTATGTCCGGAGCAAGTGAAAACCTCGGCTTTGCCATTGTAACTCTGGATGACTGGAGCAAACGCACCACACCGGATTTATCTATTTCAGCCATCCGCGGCAAGATCATGGAAATGGGAGCAACTATTCCCCAGGGAGAAGTCCGTGCTTTTCAGCCTCCGGCAATTATGGGATTGGGGGTTACCGGCGGTGTAACCTTTGCATTTCGTACTGCCGGGGGAGAAACTCCGCAGGAATTTGAACAGCAAATGGGGAAACTTTTGGGAATGCTCAATAATAAGCAGCTGATGCCGGAGGTTGCTTTTGCGTTCAGCGGATTCAACGCCCGCACGCCGCAGGTGTTTTTGGATATCGACCGTGAAAAGGCTGAAGCTCTCGGAATTCCTACTGACCGCATTATGACTTTTATGCAGAGCAGTTTTGCCAGTTTGTATGTCAATGACTTCAATTTGAAAGGCTACTCATTCAAAGTAAAAATTCAGTTGGAGGGCGATGAACGTTCCACTTTAAGTGCCCTGGAAGAAACTATGGTGCAGAATAACAGCGGAGATATGGTTCCTTTATCTGCTTTTACTACCCCCAAGATTATGCTTGGAGCCCGTAAAATCGAACGTTTTGACCAGAATATGTCTGCGGCAATAACGGTAATTCCTGTCCCCGGAGCTTCGTCAGCACAGATTATGGATAAAATTGAAGCAATGGTAAAAAAGGATTTCCCGAATCATTATACTGTCGGTTGGACTGATATGAGTTATCAGGAAAGAAACAATGACGGCAGGATCCTTATTCTGATGACATTGGCGGTTATTTTCGGATATCTCTTTCTGGTTGCACAATATGAGTCATGGACAATTCCGCTGCCGGTCATTCTTTCAGTTGCATTCGCTATGCTTGGCGGTGTGACAGCCCTTTGGCTGACGGGTATGTTATTGGATATTTATGCCCAGCTCGGCTTGATCATGCTTATCGGTTTGTGTGCCAAGAGTACGATTCTGATGGTGGAATTTTCGATGCAGGAGCGGGCATCTGGCAAATCAGTTGTAAAAGCGGCACTCAACGGAGCAAATTACCGTTACCGTGCGGTGCTGATGACGGCGTGGAGTTTTATTTTCGGTGTTCTGCCGTTGCTGTTTGCCTCCGGAGCGGGAGCGGAAAGCCGCCGCGTTATAGGAACAACGACGTTCTGGGGGATGTTAGCGGCAACCATTCTCGGTGTGGCATTTATCCCGCCGTTATATACACTTTTCCAGAAAGCCCGTGAAAAGGTAAAAAATAAACATTGATCGAGGTAAAAATTTATCAAAGGCAATCTGAAGTTTTCTGAACCAAAGTGAAGCGATTTTCAAAAATTTATTTCACAGCGAAATTCTAAAGTTTTAAGCTCAAAAAGCGTTTCAGAATGGCGGGGGGGAATAAAAATTTCCAGCCGCCATTTTTTGCTTTTTTTTCAAGCGGCGGACAAAAAATCACTGCAAAAATAATAATACTCAAGGTTGCAAGTAAACTTGCCATTGAGTTTTTTCATTTTTGCGTTGTGCTTTCACAAATGTTTTTTGCGGTACTGCGCCGGAGGAATCCCGTATGTCCTGCGGAAGGCCCGCGAAAAGGAAAATGCCGTGGCAAATCCACACTGTACGGCGATTTCCGGCAAAGAAAATTCTGTTCTGCGCAGCAGTTCTTCAGCAAGAATCATTTTCTGCCGCCGAATCAGCGCTGCCGGGGTCAGACCGGTGATGTTGCGCTTGAATATCCTCCGGACTGATTGCGGAGAAATATCAAATTCCGAAGCTATTTTTTTGACCGAAAGTTCTCCCTGACAATTTTTTCTGATGAATTCTGCCATATTACCGAATTCACAGTCGGGCGAGTCGGCTTTTACCGCAAAACGGGAAACGGCACAGGAGAGCAATTCCGCCAGCAGAAATTCAGCTCGCACCTGCCGGTTTTCAATCCATGCCTCCAGCAGTTCCGTAAGGAAATCATTTCCCGGATCGGGATCGAATACCCGGTTTTTCAATACATCCAAAGCCTCATAACTTCCGCGGCCGGCGACAAAAGTGATCGCCAGATATTCAAATATGCCGTCGTCATCGGTTTCAGTCGAGTGAGTCTGCATCGGAAAATAAAGAACTGCATCCGACGGTTTCAAACGATAACGTACACCGTCGATGTTGGTCGAAGCATTCCCGGCAAGAATTATTTTCAGGATCATCCGGTGGTGACAAAAGGAACGGAGAAAAAAATCAGAATCCTTTCCAGTCCAGATTTTCAAATCGCGGGGAATAAAATCGACCGCCGGAAAATATGGAACGTTTTCCTGCGCTTTCCGCATTATTTTACGAATTTTACGCAACGTGGTCGAAAATGGTATTTTATTGTTTGATACAGGCATAGAAAAATCTCCGCAATTATGGTATAATATAACATGAACAATGATAAAATACAATGGAGGTAACCATGCTTAAAGCCAAAGATGTGAAAAAATTTGCCAAAGCCTGCGGCGCTGATATCTGCCGTATCGGTTCCATGGACAACTGGGAGGGTGCTCCGAAACAGATGGATCCGCGTTATATTTTCCCTGACGCCAAATCGATCATCGGTCTGGGCTTCCGGATCCCGCGGGGATATCTGCGCGGTATCGAAGAAGGCACGATGTTTTCCACCTATGAATTCATGGGCTACTCCGGAATGAACTGGCGTTATATGCCGCATGTGCTCCGCCAGATCGTCTGCTTTATCGAAGATCACGGTTATGAAGCGGTTCCGCTGCCCAACTGGGATGCCTTCAGTTACAACGGATACACCGATTATCCGGGCAAAGAGAAAAAGTTCCGGAGCCGACCGGTCGCACCGGGCTTGCCCTGTCCGGACGTCACCATCAGTTTCCGGGTGGCGGCGGCGGTTTCCAACCTCGGTGAGATCGGCTGGAGCAAAATGATCCTGACTCCGGAATTCGGCCCCATGGTTCGTGCGGTTTTCATCATCACCGAAGCGGAACTCGAAACCGATCCCCCGATCCTGCCGGGAACTCTTTGCGACAAGTGCAAATTGTGTGCCAAAATGTGCCCCGGTCAGGCTATCCCCACCGACAAGAGCGTAAAATTCAAGGTCGGGGACATTGAATATGAACATTGCGATCTGGATCTGGCGCGCTGTTCCAATGCGTACAGCGGCGGCAATCCCGAGTTCAACCCCTTCTGGGATCCGGAAATCAAAATGGAAGATGATTCCTACATGAATGAATATCTCTCCGCCAAGTATTACGGTTCTCCGCGCGGCAACGGCGGCCCCTGTCCGCGCATCATGCACACCCGTAATAATCCGGCGATCGGCGGCGGACGCGGCTGTATCCGTGCATGCTACGCCCATTTGGAAGCACAGGGTAAACTCACGCATAAATTTGTAAAACCGTTCAAACGCCATAAAGAGTGGAAATTGGATTGATATGAAGTTTTCGGTCGGTTATCAATATCCGGATGAGTATTCAGAGGAGCGTTTTCCGGAAATACTGCAGGATTATTCTGATTCGATAGCGGAACTTTATTTTGCTCCTGGCAATGAACCCGGAGCGCGTTCTCCTGCCGCCAAAGCCTCCGGTTTAGAGGAAAATGAGGCGTGGGAAATTCTGACCGAAGACATCGTTAAAACCCGAAAAATGGGCATTAAACTCAATCTTCTTTTCAATGCCAACTGTCTGGGGGCCGGATGTATCAGCAAAGAACTTCAGAACCGGGTCGTAAAAATCACCGGAAACCTCATGGATATCTGCGAATTGGATACGGTAACCACCGCTTCGTGGTTCATTGCCGGGGTGCTGAAAAAACATTTTCCGCAACTGGAGATCCGCGCTTCAGTCAATATGAAACTGGGAACACTGGAGGCGCTGAACTACGCTTCAGAACGTTTTGACGGTTTTTGCATCCAGCGGGATATCAATTATCACCTGGAAACTCTCCGGCAGATTTCCGATTGGGCAAAGGTAAACCATAAAAACATCTGTCTGCTTGCCAACAGCGGCTGTCTGCGCAACTGTGCGGTACAGACTTTCCACGATAATCTGGTCGCCCATTTGAGCGAATTGCGCCAGAGCGAATGCTGCATGGATCAGGATCCGATTTTCTGCCGCCGGTTTTATGCAGATGATTCTCACAAAATGGAATACCTTTCCCATTCCACTCTGATCCGCCCGGAAGATGTTCATCATTATGAAGATATCGTTCCGATGCTCAAACTTGCGACCCGGACGCACAGCAATCCGCGTCTGGTGCTGGAAGCATACACTTCCGGCAAATTCACCGGCAACTTTTTTGACCTCACCGAACCCGGACACGGAATATTTTTCCGGGGAAAAGTTCTGGATAATGCCGGGATCACTCCGGAATACTGGCAGGTAAAATCCCGCTGTAAAGAAAATTGTTCCGAATGCGGTTTTTGCCGCAAGGTCATGGAAAACGCGCTCATATCCTGTACCGAACTCTCGTAAAAATTATTCCATAATGGTATATTATCACCAGAATATATATTAAAACAGTGCAATGGAGATTGAAAAATGAAAAAATGGCTTTCCTTCTACTGTTCCGTACTGCTGCTTTCAAGTACGGTTGCCGCTCCGCTGTTTGAAAACGGAAAAACCCAATGGCAGATCATCCTGCCGGAAAATCCCGGAAACGAAATAAGTTACGCCGCAAGCGAATTGACTGCCGCGTTGAAAAAGATTTCCGGAGCAGACTTTGTTTCCAAATCGACTCCCGGCAAAGAGTTCAACATCTATCTCGGAACTCCGGCAACCTCCCTGGCAGTTGCCAAACTGGCTGCCCGTTTCAAACTTCCCGATGCAAAATCAATCGAAACTGTCGCTGTGTACACCATTGGCAACAACCTTTATCTGGCAGGCAACACCCCCCGCGCGGTGCTGTATTCAGTCTATTCCTTTTTGCAGAATCAATTGGGCGTACGCTGGCTGTGGCCAGGAGACGACGGTGAATTTATCGAAAAGCGCAACAGTTACACTCTCCCGGCAAAACTTGCTTACAACTTCACTCCGGCATTCAAGATCCGGGCGATGTCCCCCTGTCACTGGCATCGTCATGTCCCGACCGAAATCTGGATGGCGCGTAACTTTCTGAATGGCGATTCCCGTACCCCTTCATTCCGGGACAAAGCCGGCCTCTACCGTATCGGCGGCGGCCACCGGGTCCGGGTCTACGATGTCAAAAAGGCATTCCAGACCAAGCCGGAAATTTTCTCTCAAATCGGCGGCGCCCGGAACATCGCCGGTATCGCCGGCTGCTGGTCCAATCCGGAATTCACCAAACAGGTGCTGGACAGCATCTCCCAGACGATCAGAAAAGAAAATCTTGAAATCCTCAACCTTTTTCCTGCCGATATCACCATCCGATGTGAATGTGAAAAATGTTCTGCGCAGGGCAGCCGTACCGATTTCTGGTACAATTATTACAGCAAAACTCTGATCCCCGCATTGAAAAAAGAGTTCCCGGAATTGAAATTCGCCGGTATCGCCTATCAGGAGTACCGCACTCCGCCCTCGCAGCCGGTCACAGCTCTTGAATATGTGGAATACTGCCATTACAACCGTTGCTATGCCCACAAACTCACCGACCCAAAATGTCAGGTCAATGTCAGAAGTATGGCGGAGATCAGAAAGTGGAAAGAAAAAGCCGCCATCGGTATCTACGGTTATGAATTTGATGTTTTCAAGCCCACCGCCTTTATCGCCAACTGGAACGCCACCGCTGATGCCATGCGTACCTACCGCGATCTCAACGCCATACGGGTGAAAACCGAAATGATCGTCTATTACGGCAAAAATTTGAAACGCCATGAACTTGCTCCGCAGATCCACCGGCTTGCCAACTGGATGTGGGCGCAGCTCTCCTGGAACCCGGATGCCGATGTCAATGCTCTGCTCAAAGAGTGGTGCGGTAAAGTTTATGGAGCCCAAGCGGCACCTTTTATGTTCAAATATTTCAGTGAACTTGCCAATGCATGGCAGAATCAGAAAGCGCATCCCAATTACTTCTACCGTAATCCGGTGGGTTCTGCCCAGTATATTTTCAATGCCAAACGTATCAAAGATTGCCGCAAATGGATGGATCAGGCGTTGAAAGCCGCTGCCGGAAACAAAAAATATCTTGCCGAAATCCAGCAGGAAAATATTCTTTTCCGCAATTGGGAGGATTTCTTCAAGATTTCCGGTACGGCTCCTACGGTAATTCCGCCCTATCTGCCGGAAGCAAATAACTTTGATCAGGCGCTGTCTCTTCCGCTTCAAACTAAAAAAGCCGGGACGAAGGCGAAAAAAACCGCTATGAAAGTTTACTGGGATGACAAAGGCGTACATATTCAGGCGGAGTGCATGGAGCCGGATATGTCCGCTCTGCGCAAATCCTCCACCGAACACGACGGCGATGTCTGGAAAGATGATTCCATTGAAATCCTGATTGATACCGGTGATGGCAAAGGTGACCGCCATCTGGTCGTTACCGCCGGCAACAACCGCTATGATGCTATCGCCAACGATCCTTCGTGGAATCCCCAATGGCAGACCGCTGTCAAATTGGAAAAAGACCGCTGGATCGCTACTGTCACTCTGCCGTTCTCGGTTTTGGGTGAGGTAACTCCGCAAACTTCATGGCAGTTTGTGATCATCCGCAACAGCAAGCCGGATGCGATCGGCTTCCCCAAACCGGCGCATCAGGATATTTCCAGCGGCGGCGTGATGTTCTTCCGCAAAGAGGTTAAAAAGGCAAAAATGCTGGTCTATCTCGCCGGTAAGGAACGTGCCAACTGGTTCAATCAGTACCGCAAATTTTTCTTTGACAACAACTGGAGTTTTATAACTGTCATCGGAGAGGAAGAGTGTAATAAAATTGATCTTTCCGGGGTCGATCTTATCTATATCAATCCTTTTAAGACCAATTTTCACCGGAATTTCTGGAAAAACCGGATCACTCCGGCTGTTGAAACCGGTTCGACTCTGGTGATTTACAGCCATCCGGTGATGCTTGGCAGAGGGCTTGGTGACAAGACTTTTGCGGTAAAAGCCACCACCAATTTCGACCGTATTCTCAAACCGGTAAAGATCGATCCCAAGTTCAATACGGCAAAACATAACCTTGAAAAAACCTACAGGCGTTGCGGAACCGTGACCTTCACGCCCCTGTTCCCGGCAAACTGGCGTATCCTGATGACCCAGATGAATAGAAATGTCGAATCTCCGGCAGTTCTGTTCCGTCCGATGGGCAAAGGCAAACTTTTCCTTATGGCTCAACCCCGCGGTGGTATCCATATCCTCGAAAATATGTATGAATACCAGCCCTGAGTACACGCGGACAATTCCCGGGGAGTTTATTCTCCCCGGGTTCAAAATTTTACGCAGTATTCAAAATGGTATTTTTTTGTTTCATCCGGATATGGAAAAGATTTGAAAATTGTGATATAATATATTATAAACATAAAAGTTACAACGGCAAAAGGAATAAATAATATGAAAAATATTTCCTTGCATCGCAGAAAGAAGTGTTCCAGTTTCACCTTGATCGAATTATTGGTGGATACTGTTATCTCATCTCTGCGTTTTTTCAAGCGCGGCGACAAACTGGAGCCGCAAAATACTCCGCTTTTTTTGAAAGAGAAAGGGGGCGCGGGGGAAAGAGGAAACTTTTTTTCCCGTGAAAAAAAGTTTCCTTTGTCCCCCGCACACGCCCATTTCACTTTAATAGAATTGCTGGTCGTCATTGCAATTATTGCGATTCTGGCGGCAATGCTGCTTCCTGCACTGGGCAAGGCCCGGGCGCGCAGTAAAGAAAGCGCATGCAAGAACAATCTCAAACAGCTCGGCAGTTTTTTCACTATGTATACCGGGGATTTTGATTCCTGGTTTCCGTTGGCGTGGGATAACCAGGAAGGCAAGGGTTGTCCGGAAAAGTTTTTCGATCTCAAATATCTCAAAAAAAACCCGACCAGAGCATATTTGAAAAGCAAAGGCTTCGGCGACAGCATTATGATCTGTCCCGGCAACCCGGTTCCGGATGAAGCGACTTACGCCAGTGATTATGCAGCAAATATAATGCTTTCCGGCAGCATATCGTCCGATGGCTCATTCGGCTCCTATGACGGCTATACTGCGCGTTATGTCAAGCAGGCGAACTGGAATGTCGGACACGTTCTGCTTATGGAACACACCGGATCAGGTTTCCAGTTCAAGCATATGATGTTCAAATCTCCTGCACATCCCAACTCGCTGATTCGCTGGCGTCACCGTCCCACGATGGTTAATACAAGCAAAAACGCTCCCACCGGCGGTGATTCCAATGCCGCAATGGTGGATGGTTCGGTGCGGACATTAAGTTGGAAAGATTACCAGATCGAAACCAATCCGGCGTGGAAGAAAATATATTTCAGACCGACTAAAGATTGAACAATTCTGCTCAACGAGTTAAAAAAACTCCCATGCACCTGAAATTCCGGAGCATGGGCGTTTTTTTATCTCATCTCAACTCAGTCAAACGGGGTCAGCATGGTTTGACAGAATTGAGTTGCTCCGGCGAAAACCTCCTCTTTGACCCGCGGCGCGTTGCGCGGACCGCAAATTATCACCGGTACAACATCATAATACTTTGAATCATCGCTGCCGGTTGCACGGATTTTGCAGAGATATTCACCGTTACGCAAACTGCCCGGATCGAATTCCGCTTCATATTGCTGCCAGATACCTTTCCAGACTCTGGTCATCGGGAACCAGTATTCATTGTCAAGACTCCACTCAACTGCGGCAATATCGAGATGCTGAGAAAATACATCTGCCTTGATGACCGTTTTACCGAAAACATGCATCGGACGCACAATGGGATGCGGCCCGCCGGTCGAGGCATTCCCGAAAGCGGTCAACGTGACCTGGATCCGTTCATAAAGCGGGATCGGCCACCACAGCCCCTGCCGTTTGTGCAAACTGTAGAGCGGAAAATCAGCACAGTACATCTGTTTTTTTTCTTTATCCGGCGGTAGTGTCCAGTAGGAGCCTTCCCGCCAGAATGAACGGAGCGTTTCGCCGTCCCAATGGAAGATCCGGTATCCCGGCTTCAACGGGAAATTACCCAGACCGTTGTAGAACATGCCGACCATGGCTCCGGTATTGATGATCCTGACTCCTTCGCGTTCCCACTCATCGTTGACATGGTAATCACCGGTAATCAGCGCTTTGACCTTGTATTTGGCAAGAAGCCTGAGGAAGCGTATGGCATCCTTTTCGCTCCAGCGGCTGTAAATATGGGATTCCGATGAAGGCGGATTGTGAATAGCAACAATGATGTTTTTATCTCCGGCACTTTCAAGTTCATCGGTCAACCACTGATAATCTGCCTCTTCGAGAGCAACTTTCCAACCGTCGCCGCGATTGGTGATATCATTGAACATGATGAATTTGAAATCACCGGCAACGGTACTGCAGCGCAATTCTCCGATATTATCTCTCCATGCCGAATCATCTTTTTCGCCCCAGAGGTCGTGATTGGTGGCAAGAGCGCGCCACGGGATCGTACAATCTTTGATCACCGATTTGAATTCCTCCAGTTCATCCCGGCGGCCGTTGCAGACCAGGTCTCCGGTGATCAGCAAAATTTCCGGAGTATTTTCAAAAGATTGCAATTCACTCAATGCCCATTGGAACTGCAGTTTTGCATCGGCAGGTTTCGGGTTGGTACCGATATGGATATCGGTCAACTGTGCGAAATAAAAATCGTTCTTTTTCATGCGGTTTTCACTTTTATATCATGTTGAACATATTCTGGAATATACGACAATATTCGGCAACCGGCAGATCACCGGGAGCGCTTTCATTCTGAATGCTCTGCAACCGGGGAGCACTTTTCAAAACTTTGCGGATGCGACCCCAATCGACCGTTCCCGTACCGACCTGCTGATGAGAATCAAGAATTCCATTGTTGTCGTGCAGATGGCAGTTGACCATATACGGCGCAAATTTTTCCGGAAGATCTTCTTCCCATTGCACCGGGATTCCCAGATCATCCCAGAGAATGGGAACGATGGTTTCTCCGGGCAGCGAACTGCCTTTTTCAGTGAGGTTGCCATGTCCGGAATCATAACACAGACCGAGATAAGGTGAATTGAAAAAGTCGATTATTTTCAACAGAACAGTGCTGTGATTGAGCGGTGTCCACTGATTTTCCAGAGCGAGGATGACATCACAGCGTTCGGCTTCAGGCAGGAGTATTTCCAACGAAGATATCAGCGACTTGTAATAGTCATCAAAGGTCAGATTTTTGCCGTAAACATTGCTGTTGGTCGTCACGGTATGAAATGCCATCGTCTTAACACCGAAACGTTTGCAGAATTGAAACGCTATGCGGTGACGCAGCAGCATGATCTCTTTCCATTCCGGCAGCGGGAGCCCCGGATCCGACCAGTTGCCCCAGAAAGCGTGGGAATCAGTAAACTGCAGACCGTACTCCTGCATATCGTTGAAAAAGGTATTCAAAACTCCGGTATCACGCACACCGGCTTCCAGCAGTCCGGCAGTCAGAACCAGATGTTTTACGCCGTTATCGGCGAACTCGGCCATTTTCTGTTTCTGCTCATCTCGAGTCAACTTCAACCATGGGTAACAAAAGGTCAACGGTACCATAAAATCCGCCTTTTTCTCAAAAACACTGTTGAAAGTATTTACAACACAAGGTATATTGCTGCCATATCATCGCCGTCAGGCGAAACAAAAACTACCTCCCGCCTGCCGGGCGAAAGCCCGGCGATTGGCGCAAAACAAGCCGCCCGGAATCAGGAGCAATATCGCACAGCCGGGCGCGTTTTGCCGAGGAGTCCGCGAGGGGAGTGGACTTGTGTCCTCGACCCGAGCGGCGACGACCGCAAGGCGCGCTCCGGCAAAGCGAGATCGCTCCGTGTTACAACATGCCTTTGGTGGAAAGCACGCCTTGGATGCGGGAGTCGCAGGAGGTCGCCTGATCGAGCGCCTTTGCCAGCCCCTTGAACATCGCTTCAAAGAGGTGATGGGTTTCCGCAGAAGCCATCATCTTGAAGTGCAGATTAAGACCGGACTTGGCGCAGAATCCCTGAAAAAATTCGTGGAACAGTCTGGCATCGATATCTTTCACATAAGGAGCCGGGGGAGTGACATCGTAGTACAACCCCGGTCTGCCGGAGATATCCAGCGCGACCAGCACCAGAGTTTCATCCATCGGCAGCAGGAAATTGCCGTAACGGCGGATACCGGCCTTGTCGCCGACGGCGGCGGCAAAAGCTTCGCCGAGTGCGATGCCGAGATCTTCCATGGTGTGATGATAATCGACTTCGATATCGCCTTTGGCGGTGATTTCCAGATCAAAGAAACCGTGTTTGGCAAAGAGGGTCAGCATGTGATCCATAAAGGGGATGCCGGTATTGATGGAACTTTTTCCTTCGCCATCCAGATTGATAGTGATTGCGATATCGGTTTCTCCGGTAACGCGTTTGATATTTCCGATTCTGCTCATTCAGCAATTCTCCTCTTGGTAAACTTTGTGATAATATAACTCCATAAAACAGTTATGTCAATAAAATACAACATGATACTTGACAAATTTTCAAAAACGTTATATGTTATAGTGTGTGAACATAACTGCGGATTGTATGGCTGTAATATTTCATGTACAATAGAAACTTAGGGGTGAGGAAATGATAAAAAAAAAGTTGCTTTTGGATGCAGATACACTTGAGGATGAACTTTTAACTCCGGAGGAATACAGTTCCACGGTCTCCACCGGAGTTATGATGTCTACATTGTGGAATCAGTCCGGCAAAGCAAATATCGGCAGCAATACCACCATTACCTACAATTATTACTGCCCGATCGACAATACCACCCAGAAGCAATCCGTAACCGGCTGTACCAATACGGCGGCTGCCCAGATCATCTACTACTTTATTGAAAACGGTGGTTTGGATTTGCAGCTGACCTTGAATGCTGACGATGAATACACCAAAAGCTATGACGGTGTGGTGACCAATATCAAGGCAGATGGTTCGATCCCGGGAACGATCTCCTTTGATGCCATTAACAGCAAACTTGCCGATTACGACCTGACTTCGGCTGATGATGCCGCCGCGCTGACTTACGCCTGCGGGGTGGTCGCCCGCGCCGGTTATTCTTCCGGTGGCACGAGTACAGCATGGAGTACAGAGTTGTTGTACCGGGCGGGTTTTGTAAGTGTCAACCTGGTTTACAGCGGTTACAGTGGCGGAGTTTACTGGGGGAATTATGATTCAACAGATCCCAGCGTTTACGCTCTTACCGATGCCGGTTTTGAAGTTATCATTGAAAACCTGCTTGCCGGCAGAGTTGTCGGAACCTCCTATCCCGGACACGCACTGGTCATTGACGGTTACAACCCGGAGAATGATACCTTCCATATAAATTTCGGCTGGGGAAACAGCAAGTCCACCCGGTGGTACACCCGTGCTGAAATGCGTGCCCAGCAGTATGAGACCTTTGTTTATGACATCATGGTCGATTACGTTGAGACCTTGACGGTCTCAGATGCTGATTTATACGGTACCGGAACCATGGTTCGGGCATTTGAACTTGCTAAAACGATCAACGGTTTCAACCGGATCAATTTCGAAAGTACAGTAGCAGGTGAAACGGTCGAACTGCCCTACTATATCAATTTGAAAGATTCCGTTGAAGTAAACGACTTCAATATGAATATTCTGGTTTCCAGTCAAAGCAAAGCGTTTTATACATACTATACCGGAGATGTCGTCTTTAACGATTTCAGCGGTGCAATTATTGTCAGCAGCAGTTCCTCCTCCTGCTATGGGATCTGTTGCTATGCTGATTCTCTTGATTTTGATATAAACAACGGATTGATCTATTCCGGAACATACATGGTCAATGGCAGTTATGCCGATGGAGCCAAAGCAATTTTAGATGAATTGTCTGCGGCACAGAGTGGAAAACGGGAAGTTGCTTCTTTTGTCACCGATTCAACCGTTTCGTATGCTGTATACGGTGGAAGTGGAGATGACGAGATCATTCTGGATAACTATTCGATCGTGGTCGGAGACCTGTATCTGTACTCAGGGTACGACACCATTACCATGGCCGGATATTCGGTTTTGTACGGAAATGTATATGGTGACAGTTCAAATGACCAGAATACATTTACCATTGACAGCACCTGTCAGGCAACCGGTAATTTCACCTATCAGGACATCACCTTTTCGTTGCTTGGAACTACCAATTCATCCGCGATGATTTCGACTGAACAGTTGGGGTATATTTACAGCAACAATGATCTGCTGGTGGATATTTCCAATGCAACGGAGGGGGATTATATCCTGCTCAACGCGATCAATTCCTCCCAGGTATCTTACTACAATTACATGACCTTGACCGTTACTGACGGTACTTCCACTTATACGACAAAGATTTCAGACAGTGCTTCCAGCGACAAAGTACGGTTTTATGTGGATGGCACTATGCTCAAAGCGGAGGTGCTGCAGAAAGTGGACACCACGCCGCCGGACGCCCCGGTGATTTCAGTCAGTACCAGAGAGTTGACCAACCGCGATGTTGTTGTCAGCGTCAAATACAGTCAGGACAGTTACCGGAGAGAGTATTCTCTTGACGGCGACACATGGTATTCCTATACCGGAGAGATCACGATTTCCTCCAACACTTATGTTTATACCCGGGCGGCTGATAAGGCAGAAAACGTTTCCTATGCCAGTTATTATGTGAGCAATATCGATAAAAAACCGCCGACCAAGCCGACGGTATCGGTAAACATCAAGGAGGCGACCCGGGAAAACGTTATTGTTACGGCGGTATTCAGCAGCGATTCGGTCAAATGCCAGTATTCACTTGACAATAAAGTATGGAAAAGCTGCAATGGCACGGTGGAAATGACCGACAATGGGTCGGTTTTCTTCCGGGGGATCGATGCGGCGGGCAATGTTTCTCCGGTTGCATCTTATAAGGTGACCAATATTGACCGGGTCGGTCCTGATGCCCCGAGAGCGTCGGCAAATATCGTTACCCTCACCCAGCAGCCGGTGACTGTCAGCGCGACTTTTGCAGAAGACAGCGTGACACGTCAGTATTCGTATGATCAGCAGAGCTGGTTTGATTACACCGAAGGATTGACGGTCACGGAGAATACCAGTATCTATTTCCGTAGTTCCGATGCTCTGGGCAATTTTTCTGAAATTACCGAATACAAGGTCAATAATATTGATAACGCGGCTCCGGATAAGCCGGAGGTACTCGTCGACAAAACAGAACCGACTTCCGGAAGAGTTATTGTATTTGCAATTTTCAGTTCTGACAGCACGGTCAAGCAGTATTCGTTTGACGGCAAAAACTGGAATACTTATGTATTCGGAGTGGAAGTGACAGAAAACTGTACGGTCTATTTCCGGGCAGCGGATTCTCTCAACAATTACTCCGAAATCGCTGAGTGTCATGTCACCAATATCGACAGAACTCCGCCGGAACGTCCGGAAGTTTTCGTCGATATCCCCGGCAAGACCAACTCCGATATCACCGTTACTGTGCAGTTTGATCAGGAGTCCGTCCGTAAAGAGTATTCTCTGGACAACAGCACCTGGCTGCAATACACCGCCCCGCTGGTGATATCGGATAATTGCGAACTCTGGTTCCGGAGCACCGATGCCGCCGGAAACGTTTCAGAAATAACCAGTTATGTCATTGATAATATTGACCGGACTCCGCCTGCCAGTCCGAAAGTTACCGCCGATGTCACCACCTTGACTGCCGGAGATGTCACTTTGAATGCAACTTTCGGCAATGATGCGGTTTTGAAAGAGTATTCCATGGACGGAGTAAACTGGTTCAACTATGTGGGAGCCGTCGTTGCAACTCAATGCGGCGATATCTATTTCCGGGCATCTGACGAGGCGGGAAATTACGCCGTCACCCAACATACCGTTGACAATATTGACAAAGAAAGTCCGGATATACCGACCGGAATTTCCATCGTCCGGGATGATTTGCAACTCTCCTTCAGCTGGTCAGGCGCAATTGACAACGGAATTGCCGGGATCGCGGGATATCAGGTTCGTTTCGGACAGGATGCCGATGCTCTGGACAACAGCGGGATCATCACCGCTTGCGGCGTGAGTTTCAGCGATCTTGAATATGGGGAATACTTTTTCCAGATCCGGTCGGTGGATAATCTGGGAAATATGTCGGAGTGGTCTGAACTGCAAACGGTTTCAGTATATCCGGAATATCCCGGAGATTTGTCCGGTTCGCCGGATAAATTGAGTTGGCTTCAGGCCCAGGACAGTACCGGATATACGGTCGAATACTTCAAAGAAAACGGTGATGGAGCTATTGTGATCAAGACTTCCGGAACCGAGGTCGATACTATCGGATTGCCGGATGGGAAATACAGTTGGCGGGTTTGTTCCGATAACAATAACCAATGGGTTTCCGGAGAGGTGATCAAGAATGTCCGTTCGGATAAAAATGCTGCGGTATTGAGTTCTGACGGCGATGGCAACATCGATCTCTTTTTCGCCGGAGCGGACGGAAATTGGCAATCATTTTTCAGCGCAGAATACCGGGGTGTCGGGGGCATCGAAGAGAGTGTTTCGCTTGCCGGTAAAAATCGCATTACCGATATCTTTGCCGGTTCTGACGATGCCAATGTACTGGTATTGACAGATGATTCCTGCGGGGATGCGCTTTTCCTGGATGATGTATATTCTGCCTTTGGCGATCGGGCACGCCTCACGCAAATTCAGGAGATCCGCGCCGGAGCAGGGGATGATATCATCGATCTTTCCAGTTCGCAATTTGAATTTGAATCCCGGGAAGTCACGGTTTACGGCGGCGCCGGAAATGATGTCATCTGGGCAAACCGCACCGGCGAAAATAATGTTTTCTACGGAGATGCCGGGGACGATCTGCTGATCGGCAGCGCCGGAAATGATGTATTGATCGGCGGCTCTGGAGATGATCGCTTCTGCGGCGGCGGCGGAAACGACCTCTTCTGCTTCGGTGGCGAATGGGGTTCTGATGTCATTGAACAATCGGCGGGAGGCAGAGTGAATTTGTGGTTGGAATCCGGAAGCATTGCCAACTGGTATGCTGACACCCTCACCTATACCGATGGGGAAAACAGTATCCGGGTTACCGGAGTTGCGGATAGTGATATATCCGTTTATTTCGGAAATGATTTTGACAGCGGGTTCTGGCAGAGTTACCAAGCCGATGGTGCATTCGCAGAATATGTCACCGAAAAGATATTCGAAGAGAAAAAACAGGGCGTGCTCGCCTGATTTACTGCATACAGAAAAACACTTCTGACAGCCGCAGTTGCCTCTGTCAGAAGTGAGCAGTATTTTTGTCTCTCAAGTCCCGGAAAATATCAGAGTTTACCGAGAAGTTTCAGGGCGTTATCTCTGCCGAGAAGTTTCAATTCATCCTGCGTGAGGAAGTCCAGCGAGTCGAGGAAATTCATGCACATTGCCATCGTCGAAGCCGAACCGGCAAGGCATTGGCGTTCCGGGATATGCAGTTTGCCGTTGGCTTCCAATACCGCCATTGACCCCAGAGTTTCATACTTGCCCGGCGGCAATCCGGTCGGACTGGAAGCATCACTGGTAACGATCACTTTGTCCACACCTTTGGTACGGATGATGATCCTGACCAATTCACCGGGGAGGTGATGACCATCGGTAATGATCATCGCGGTCAGACGTTCTTCTGCAAGTCCCGCCCACACCGGGTTGTTGTGGCGGTCGAGCAGGTTGGGACAGCCGTTGCCAAGGTGGGTAAGCAGCTGCGCTCCGGCATCGGCGGCATCTTTCACCTGAGCGTAATTTGCCATGTGGTGTCCGACGCTGACGTGAACGCCGCGTTCGTTCAAACAGGCGACCGCTTCCGGAGCGTTTTCCGCATCGGCACCGAGGGTGACAATGGAAACGAATCCGGGAGCGCAAGCCAGCAGTTTATCCACGTTTTCGGCGCAGGGGGTCAGGGTCCAGTCTGGGTTGTGAGCGCCGACAGCCCCGGGAACATTGGAGATGAAAGGACCTTCAAAGTGAAGCCCCGGTATCTTATCGGCGATACCGTATTTTTCCACCGTCTTCTGAATGATTTCGCTGTTGCGGCGGAAAATTTCCAGAGGACTGGTGATGATCACCGGACAGAACATCGCAGTACCGTCGGCAAAGAGAGCTTCCGCCGAACGGATGAAATCATCTGCAGTCAGAGCAGGATCACTGTAGTCGACCCCTTTATGACCGTTCACCTGTAAATCCACCCAACCCGGATTGAACATTTTTATATCCTTTCATATTCTGTAAAATAAAATTTCTGATTCAGCGGTACTGCAATGATGTACCTCCAGTAAAAGTACCATGAAAACCGCGATTTGTCAAGTAAAAAAGCGGTCCGCAATTGAAATTGTCTCCGCCCGCAACTCTTTACCTGTGACCGCGCAAATCCACTGCCGGAAAAATCTGCGGTAATTACATTAAATAAAGTAAACTTGCTATTGAAAAGTTTTTTCATACAGGATATAGTAAACGCCGTACCAAAAAATCATACAGCGAATGGAGGATGTATGGCAAACGCAAATTCAAGAAGCATAACCGCTCCGGTCTGGGAGGGCTTCGGAACTCGAAACGGTGTCTATGAACTCGGCGATAAACGGGAACTGTTTGTCGACGATTTTTTTATTGAAGCACTGAATGGAGATGTCGCCCCCCGGGTGCATGAAATGATTCCGGATGAGGTCGTACTCACGCTGGACGAACCGCATGAATACAGTAATAATTCCGGATGTTTCAACAGCCTTCTTTATGATGGGGAACGCTATTTGTACTACTACCGGGCGCATGGACGCTTTGCCACGGCGGCAGATCCTGACGGAGTTCCGGATTTCACCTTTTGCGTAGCCGAAAGTTATGACGGAATAAATTTCAAACGCTGTCAGGTCAATCTTCACGATTCCGGCTACAATGTCGTACTCGACAATTCGATGACGGAACAACTCATTTACGGCGATGAAATCAATCTGTGTCCTGCCGTTTCCACGGCGTTTTACGACACCAATCCGGAGTGTCCGGAGGATGAACGCTACAAACTCATCGTCACCAACGAAAAGGTCAAAGACGGTGCGCTGTTCCTCTTCGTTTCAGCTGACGGTTTCGACTTCCGGCAGAAAACCGGAAAATTCGCGCTCGGCGAAAACAGCGGGTATGATTCTCCCAATCAGGCATTTTTCGATCATAATATCGGGAAATACCGGCTCTATCACCGGGGATTCCGCAACGACGGCTACACCTGGAAACGGACGATCATGAGCCATATCACTTCGGATTTCATTACCTTCACCGATCAGGAATGGGTTCGGTTCGATGCGGATTTCAGCGCATTGTTTGCTCTGGGCCAGGAGTTGTATACCAACGGTATCCGCCCCTATTTCCGGGCGCCGCATATTCTGCTGGGCTTCCCCATGCGCTATGTGGATGGTTCCATGACCCCGGGAATGCATTTGCCGTCACCTTACGTTGAACGCATCCCCAATACCGATCCGGAAGGCGAATGGAACAGCCGGATTTTCGCGCGTCCCAATTTGGAAATGAGAAAGTTCCATGTAAAAAAGCAGATGCGTTACGCGCTCGCCGCAACTGAAACCGTAATGATCGCCAGCCGAGACGGAGCGAATTTCAAGGGGTGGTGCGACAGTATGCTCAAACCGCCGCCGCAGGAAGATTCCTGGTTCTACGGGGCAGGTTCAGTATCGATTGGGATGGCGGTCACCAAGTCAAAGTTCGGATACGGTGCGCCGGATGAACTTTCATTTTACTCGCCGGAATGTTGCTGGGGCGATGGTTGTGTCCGCATCCGGCGTTACCATTTGCGGATGGACGGATTTGTTTCGCTTCACTTCGGGACAAAGGGCGGAGAGTTGACCACCCCGCGTTTCACCTTTGACGGAGCCAGATTGAGTTTGAATATCGCGACCGGAGCATTTGGAGGATTCACCGCCGAGTTCCGGGATGAAAACGGTGTCCCCATCCCCGGTTACACTTTTGAGGAAAGCCTGCCGGAGATCGGTGATGATACCGAGATGATCGCCCGCTGGAAAACTCACGGGCCTGACCTCCGGGCGCTGTCGGGTAAAGTCGTTCAGCTGGCGATCCGGGCAAAAAACAGCGACCTTTACAGTCTGCATTTCGTCCCCTGGCAGGAAGATCCGGAACTCCCACCCTATAAATGGTAATGGCAAATGTCAAAATTACGCAATTTTGGAAAATTAATATTGCTGACGCTCCTGTGGCTGAATCCGGCATCGGCGACAGAAAATAAAAAGGACAAAAAGATGGAACATATTCTGAAACACTCGATACCTGGCAATCCCCGCAATTCAGAAGGCGCATTTATCAAACTTGCTGACGGAACAATCTATTTTGCCTACACCCGGTACAATGGAGAATCCGGTCACGATCACGCTTCGGCTGATATTGCGGCAGTGATTTCCAAAGATAACGGTAAAACGTGGAGCGAACCCTTTACCGTATTGAAAAACCGGCAGATGAATGTGATGTCCGTCTCACTTCAGCGCCTGCAAAACGGCAGAATCGCGATGGTGTATCTGGAAAAATCCGCGATTCCGGGGTGGAAAGATTTCGTTGACTGCCGTCCGAAGATCATCTTTTCCGATGATGAAACCGCTTCGTGGAGCGCCCCGGTGGAGATCGCCAATATGCCTCCGGCGTACTTCGTGGTCAACAATGACCGGATGATCCAGTTGAAAAACGGCAGATTGATCATTCCGGCAGCCCACCATCAGTATAATGATAAGTCGCTTGGAGACGGAATCATCAAGTTTTTCATTTCCGATGACAATGGAACGACCTGGCACATCGGTAAGGAATATATCTACCCACCGTACCGGCTGGCTGCAAGAGGATTGATGGAACCCGGTGTGATCGAACTTGCGGATGGACGGATCATGTGCTTTATCCGCACCGGAGCGGGCAGTCAGTACAAATCCTTTTCCTACGATAACGGAGAAACATGGAGCGCGCCGGAAGTTGCCACCGAGTTTCTTTCACCGGAATCCCCGATGTCGATGAAACGCAATCCCGCCAACGGCAAACTTTATGCAATATGGAACGATTGCAATCCGCTCCGTCGGGTTCAAATCACCAATCCGCGATGGACGCGAACTCCGCTGGTGATGGCAGAGAGTTCCGATGAAGGGGCGACTTGGGAAAACCACCGGATTCTGGAAGATTCTCCGGTACACGGCTACTGTTATATTGCCATGTTCTTTGATCAGGACAAACTTTATCTCGGGTACTGCTGCGGCGGCGAACCGGATTGCACCGGCACCCTGCAGGAAACCAAACTCCGCGTCATCGACCTGTAATTCCCGAATTGAATATTGAGTTGTTGCCAAATGGCTTGACGGGGAAGAGACCTTTTTGAAAAAAGGTCTCTTCCCCGCGCCCCATCTTCCAAAAACTTTCAGCGGAATTGCTTTTATCGTTGCCGATAAAAGCAATTCCAACTTTTTATATAATCTTATAACTTACTGTTATCTCAAACGGAATATCTGAGCAAAGGAATAAATACTCTCTTTTCTGCTCAAACAATAGAAAAAGGCTGTTGCCCACCTTTTGGGGTGCACTTCAGTGCACTTCATTTTGCAACAGCCTTATTTTCTTTACCAAGCCTTTTTAGTATATCGTAATACCGTTATACCAAACACCTTGACCACCTTGGTCTTGCAATCATCTTTGCGATAATTGCAAACCTCGATAAAGCGCATTATTCTTTTTCTTTTATACAATGCACCGTATTTCTTTACGATCGTGACTCCCGAAAGAACCTGTTTCAAATCAATTTTTTCCAGAAGTTTACATTCGTATTTCCATGTTTTTTGGGACATGGCTTCCATTTTTGCAATATTTTGAGCAGTATTGGCTACATGCCAACGATAGGAAAATAATACTTCATCAAAGTATTTCATTTTGGCATATTTGGAAATTTGCAACATCAAGTACCAATCTTCTAAAGGAGCTTCCGGAGTAAATCTGCCAAATTTATCAAATATGGATTTGCGAATCAAATAACCATTGGGCACATGATTACTTTTGCTGAGCATCAAATAGGAACCGAAATCATTACTGTAAAAATCGAAGTATTGGATATTGCATTCAGAATATTCCCCAAAGGTATGGTATACTGAAGGGTTATCTTCATAAATCAAGTTACGTTGTTTATCCCAATAAGCGATCTTCCCTTGAGCATCAATGAATTCGCTATCCCCTGTACACAATGCATAATCCGGATGATCTTTCAGAAAGTTCAGTTCTTTTTCTATAGCATGAGGCTTTACCTGATCATCAGAAGCAAGCGGATAAACATATTCCCCATTCGCTAAATCAAGCAACCGATTTAATGTTTTACAAATACCCTCATTGGCTTTTGTTTCAAAATGGACACGGGAAAAGCGTTTTTCACAAATACCCCGCATCTCCTGAATTTTCTGCCAGGTTGAATCTTTGGAACCATCATCAACCACGATCAATTCAATATTCTGATACGTTTGAGCGATTACCGATTTTAACGTATCCTGCACATAGTTCTCGTGATTATATGCGGGGATTATGACTGATACCGAACTGTTACAACACATGATATTTCTTTCTCATTCTTCTTCTTACGGTACGGATTGGAACCAAATTAACAATTATTTTTTTAATCAACTGTTTTACTCTGAAAAATACAGATGTTTTCAAACCATAGTCTTTTAGTATATGTACCAATTCACTTTGGTCAACGACATAAGGTAACGCATCTGCACACTTGCTTTTATAATTTGCTGTAATTTTTATAACACTTCCCGATGCAAAAAATTGTTTTTGTGGATTTTGGGGAATACAGTTCAAATCATTGATAAAATAAAGAATGTCAATTTTTTTATCCGGATATTTAGATCTTATACGTTCCCAACCATTAACAATATCTTCATCAGAAGCATGAGTTTCAGTATTAGGAGTTTCGATATAAACAATCAATATGGATTGCGCCTGCTGTATATTATTTAAAAGCCGCTTAATGCGTCGGGAATATTTTTCGATCACAGCCGGATAAGATACTTCCAGAGGAACATCTGCCGGGAAATCATGGTTGAAGATCAAGCCGGAATAATTATTCGCATAAACATCACATAAATTTGTATGATCACCATTATTATATGAACATTTTGATAAATCATTAATATCAATAAAACGGTCGAATTTTGACAATAAAATATCTACTCTGCCAAGAAAATTGCTGCCAAATAACCAATCTAAAGGCAAAGATGCATATTGGAGATTTGCGCGTCTCAATGCTTCTGTACAAGAACATGCTGCCCCTATTCCAAAAATAAAATCATAGCGTTTTTTCATTGATTTATCTCCCAATGCCATATATTTTCCGAAGTTCTTTCCGGAATTTTTTGAAAGGACAAGTTTTTATAAATAATTTTTCCAACGCAGACAAGTAATTCCCGGACGGCAGCAGTTTTGAATTTTCTATATCATCCAAAAAGTGCCATTCAAAATTGGTCTTGCTAAAATCGTATACATTTTGTTTCCGTTTGTACTTATTAACAACAAGCGAAGGATTCTCATTTATTGTTTTGTCATCTGACGAGTTGAACATTATAATGTAAAAATCAATGTTTTTTTCCGGATACTTTTGAATCAACACCTGCTGCAACTGCAATACTGCACTCACATCAAATTCAAAAGCAGTTGCCAACACAAACAATATATTCCGGCTTTTTTCAATATATTCAGCTAAACGCAACAATCTGGTTTCAAAACTCTTGCGGAAATCTTCGTAACCGCCATCCTGCAAGGTCTTATGAAAATGATTTACAAAATAAAATCCGGAATATTGATCTTTATAATGAACCGTGTCAGAATGAAACATTACCGAACGTTCTTCTTCATCGGTCAACGGCAACAAGTTATTTTTGCAGGCAATTTTCAGCAAACTGTTACTTTGAAAACATTCTGCAAGTTTAAAAATGGGAGTCTCATCAACCATGTAACACCAATCAAACGGAAGCGAAAATTTCCGTAAATTCCGAAATCTCAAGTTGTGAGCAGCAGAACAGTTTCCTCCCAGAGAACATATCAGATCATATTCTTTCATAAACCCACCAGTTTTACTTGATGTTGAATTTGTTTATTACAGCTGCAACTTTTTCGACTTCATCATCGGTCATTACCGGTGAAATCGGCAACGAAACGACTTCCTGATGAATCATTTCCGTGACCGGAAATGACAACTCATTCCACTCGCGGTAAGCCCCTTGCTTGTGGGGCGGAATGGGATAATGGATCAAACTCTGGACACCATTATCAGCAAGATACTGCTGGAAATTTTCCCGATTTTTCACCCGGACAACGAACACATGCCAAACGTGGGATGCTTCATCATAAGTTTGCGGCAGAATGATTTCCGGATTTTTGATATTGTCCCGGTAGTATCTGGCGATTTCCCGGCGGCGGGCATTGTCGGCATCCAGATATTTCAACTTTACATCAAGGATTGCCGCCTGAATTTCATCAAGACGGGAGTTCATCCCCTTGAACATATTGTGATACTTCTTTTCAGAGCCGTAATTGGCAATGGCACGAACCCGGGCAGCCAACTCATCATCATTAGTGGTGACGGCACCGCCATCGCCCATACATCCCAAGTTCTTACCGGGATAGAAGGAAAAACCGCTGGCATCACCTAAACTACCGGTACGTTTGCCTTGATAGATGGCACCATGAGCCTGCGCGGAGTCTTCAATGATCTTCAAATCATACTTTGCAGCCAGAGCCCGGATCTTATCCATCCGGACTGCCTGACCGTAGAGGTGAACGACCAGAATCGCTTTGGTGTTAGAGGTAATTTTTTCTTCGATCAAATCCGGATCAATGTTGAAAGTTCCGCTCTCCGGCTCGACCAGAACGGGGGTACAGCCATTTTCAGAAATTGCCAGTATGGAAGCGATATAGGTATTGGCAGGCACAATAATTTCATCACCGGCACCGAATCCGTAGGCGCGGATGATAAGTGTCAAAGCATCAAGACCGTTGGCACAACCGATGCAATGTTTGACGCCGCAATATTCGGCAAAATGTTTTTCAAAGGTTTTATCCTGCTCACCAAGCAGATACCAGCCGCTGTCCAGAACCTGCTTTATTTTTGAGTCGATCTCGGTTCTGAAACGTTCATTTATTTTGTGCAAATCCAAAAATTTGATCATCGGGCATATCCTCTGTGACAATAGTTCTTCGCAGCAGTGAGAGGACACCTTCAATAATTTACAGAGCTCTCACTATACAAATGATTAATGTAATTGCATTAAGACATTTTGTCAAGTTATGTTTCCCCAAAACAGCAATAATTTGAAGATCTTCAGCATCGATCGCTTGTTAAACATGAGATATTCAAATCCAGCAAATTCCAGTTTCACTGCAATGTATCTTAAAAATTATTCATTTTTTGCAACAAATACTTAACTTATCATAGAACATTTATATTTTATACCATTATATTTTCTTGCCGGTTGTATAAGGAGAAAGAGGGAATTATGTATAGCCATATTAATTTTGATATCAATCATTTTGCCGACCTTTCCAAATTTATGGAACGCAAATACCGCAAGGGAGAAAAGATGATAATTGAAGCAGAACTGAATGATCTCACACCGATTGAATGTCGGATGTTTACTCAAGAGATCATCGAAACCATGGACAGTATACTGTTTTTCAACGAAAGAGAGGTCGCAAGAGATTATCTGTGGAAATCAGAACCGGGAAAAGACAACTGCTGTAATAATATCACGATCACCGTTTTCACCGGATATTTTGATCTGGAATTGGCAGAATCTGCCGCAACCGAATCTGATTCGATAACGGATTCAGCAATTCACCTGACCAGGTTCAATGTGAATCTGCCGGAAAAAATTGAGCCGCAGCTGAACGATCAGAACAACTGCGGCACAATTTCAGATGCCGGATTTTTCGCCCGCTGAATTATAAACCATAAAACAATTTAAATCCAACTGACAACGACAATACAACCGGCAGTATTACATAAGTGTTACAATTACCTATAATAGATAATTCTGCAACCATCTTCTATAAAATGTTAGTGATAAACTTTTTTGCCAATAATGCAACCAACGCAAATGATATTATATGGTTAATTCATAGAAATCATGTATAATACCTCTGCCACCGAATTCTTGTTTCTGGGTGACAAGACCGGAATTCAATGTCCATCCTTCGTTTTCATTGGAAATTCCAAAATCAAAAAATTTTTTATTCACAGAATAGTTGTTTATCAAATAATCCATTATTAAATCTAAAGCACCAACATTTCTGCCTATGCTGGAACTTGCGATATACTGAGTGTGTACTGTTTGGTTCGTATCAAATATAACAACCCCTGCTAACATTTCATTTTGATTGTTGCTTGCGATATACAACTTTATAATGTCAGGAAATCTGGATGCAAGAAGTTCAAGCTCATCTCCGGAGTGCACCGCCCTGGCATCGTGGTATTGCTGTAATACTTCATTTACCAAAGTAATATATCCTTGAAAATCATAACTCTGAGTAACGGTCAACTGGGCCTTTAATGCCTTTTTGATATTGCGTTTTCGGCGCTCATTGAAATTTATTTTATCTTCCATCAAAATGCAGGTCGAAATATCGCGTCTTGAAATAATGGCGTGATTCCGGAACAAAGCATATAAATCTTCATCGCTGGGGTAGCGATGATAAATGGCGGGAACCCGCTTGTAGAGTAACTTTTCAATGTTATGTTCTTTAAGGAATATTTTCAACGCATCGAATAATTCCAGCATCCTGCCAGCGGTCATTTTTTTATCAGAGATTACTCCACCATATGTTAAACCACCGTGCGAACGGACTTCATTACCATGCAAGGACGCCGGCATAACCGCCACAAGTTTATCATCATCATAAAACATCAATGAAAAATCAGTAAATCGATCAGAATGATAATCCATGTAATCGCGTTTCAGCATGAAGGTGCCATTTTTGGAGTTGTCAATAAACGCATCCCAGCGACAGCGCAATGATAAATCGTAGTTTTTTACTATTATCATTTTACAAGCTCCGCATATCCGACTCCCCCGACACCGTAGTGATTGCCGCAATAAAACAGATAAGTTCTGGAGCCGTGCTTGAAAATTTTACCGAAACAGATCATCTCTGAATCAAAACCGTATTCAGAAACATCGATTTCCATTTTTTCATCCATCCGTTCAAACGTGATGCCGTCCTCGGATTCTGCATATCCCAGTCTGTATCCTTTGGAAATACTGCGTACAGAATAATACATTTTGTATATCCCATTTTCAAAAAACACCTGTGGGGTTGTCAAGCCGTATTCATCATCTTTAAGGGCAAGCGATTGGATCGGTGTTCCATCCCATTTGAAAAGATTATCTGATTGTAAAAATTTTATATCATATTTGGGAACAGTATGTATGCCATTGTCAATCCAACCTATATTGGCAGTGTACCATATTTTGTACACACCGTCCTTTTTCATGATTTCAGCAGCACTACGCTGATGAAGTTCGCCGTTAATTCTGTCCAGAATCGGAGCATTGGATGTCCTGAAGAATGTTTCTCCGTTATCTTTGCTTAACGCGAGACCGGATAATATGGAATAAGGAACGCTGATTTGTTTTTGATATGCGGTGTAAAACATATACAAATCATTGTTTTCCTTGATCAATGACGCAGGCAATATGCCGTGTTCGTCGAAGGAACCAAGTTCACCTACATCCAGTATTGGTGTTTGGGAATAGGCTAAGATATTTGCCGGATTTTCAATATCCAAATCCAAATATCCAAGTCTGCCGTAATTGTTTTCATCACAGAATGCCAAAAACAACCTGATCGTGTTTTCGTTTATCTTGTAAGGAAGAGGACACATGGTATTTTTCTTATACCAGTCCAAATCAATAGTTGTGCAATTGCTTAATAAACCTTTTTTTTCCCACTTCATCTTAATGCACTCCAAAATAATCAACTGTATTTATTTGCATATCTTTTGTCCGTCCTGGACAATACATTTTATCAGGAACTGTATTGAAATTAATTATAGCTCCCATCGCAATAAAATTGTTTTCTGCAACTTTTATTTCATCTGCAATTGCGGAATTAACGCCGAGATATGAATTTTCACCAATCTCACAAAAACCAGATATTACGACGTGAGAAGTAATAAAACAGCCATCCTTGATTACTGATTGGTGTCCGAGATGGTTTCCGCTCCACATTACCACATTGTTGCCTACTTTTGAAAATGGTTGAAGAGTGTTATTTTCAAGGATAAAACAATTTTCTCCGATTTGAACATTGTCCCAAACAAAGGCGCGGGAACTGACATAACTGGCGCAACGGAATCCCTTTGCTTTGGTGTGTTCGTACATTTTTACACGATCTCGATTTAAATTTGCTCCAGAAATCGCAACAAACGCATAGTATTGATCCGGAGAATAAAAATCTTCCAGATTTTCAAACGGGACGATTGGTAATCCCCGGAATTGGCAGTCTTTTATATACTCTTTGCTGACACTGAATGCCAACGGGCAGAAATTACTGTCTTTAGAGAAATATTCGTAAGCCAGGTTGGCTGTTTCTCCAATTCCAATGATAACTAATTTCTTCTTTTCAATCATCTGTTTTACGATCCTCATTCATTATACAGGCGGATATACATATGCTGAATCAACGGAGAGAGGCGGTAATTTGAGTAAATTGTCACATCCCTGCTTTTTTCATCAGATCTTCAACCGTTTTGAAACTATCGAAATCACTGAATGATAATTTCACACCAAGTTCATTGGAGAAAAATGCGGTGGTTGATATTTTTGCCAATGAATCCCACTCTTCCAAATCATCCAGAATCGTTTCGGCTTTAATTTCTTCTTCAACTTGCAATATATCAGCAAGTTTGATCAAAAATTCATCTCTGTTCATAATTACATCCCTTTATATTCCATTAAGTCTGAACAATATATTTTATTTAAATCCACAATGGCACTTGCCCAACTGAGACCGACTCCAAATCCTGACAACAGACATTTCCTTTTGTTGGCAACAACATCCTGCCGATAAACATTAGAAATAGTACACGGTATTGATGCACCGCACTGATTACCATAATTGGTCAATGTATCAGTATTTATTTTTTCCATTGGGATACCAAGTTTCAACGCGATATTCTGCAGTATGAATTTGTTTGCCTGATGAAAGATAAAATGATCTATCTTATCAATTCCGATATTGGCATATTGCATCAATGATTCAATACTTGGAGCAATTTTTTCCATGGTAAAGTCAAAAATACGACCTCCATCCATTTTGGATCTATACATATAGCCACCGTTATCATAAAAGTCTTCACGATTCGGAGGATTCTTAAATCCTCCATTGCGGCATATCAAAGCATCATGATTTTGCCCGTCTGAATTTAGGATAAAATACGATTTTTCTGAACTCTCATCATATTCGACCAACGTTGCAGTTCCGGCATCTCCAAAAACAGGAGCAGTATGGTCGATAAACATATCGGTGAACTTCGAAAAACTGTCCCCTACGAGCATCAGCACCTTTTTACATCCGGAATTAATCAACATAGATGCCTGATACAATCCGATTTCATACCCGGAACATGCTTGCGGGATGTCCATACATACACAATTTTGCGAAAGTTCCAATTTACCGTGCAAGACATATGATGTCGCCGGCATCAAATAATCAGGCGTATAACTCAAAAACAATAATGCATCGATCTCTTCTTTTTTGACTTGTAAGTTTTCAAGAAGATCTTGTGCTGCCTGCAAACATAAGTCAGAGGTCATGACCTCCGGATCAGAAATTCTGCGTTTCAAAAAACCGGAGGATTTAATCACTCTTGTTATACGTTTTTGATCACCATTATACAAATCTTTATCATCGAGCAAAGAAAACTCTTTTGACGGTATTACAGATGAAATTCCGGAAATTTTAACATTGCTGAACGTAAAACAGGGCATCACTCAACCTCTTTCAAAAACTGATTGTAATCCCGGATGTACTCTTTTTCGTCGTAATAATCGGAAGCAAGCACCACCAATTTGCAGCCGTAAGAAAAATTCTTCATTTCACGCCACATATTTTTGCCGATATAAAGTCCGATATCCGGACGATTCAGCAAAACCGATTCCCGCGTTTTTCCATCATCAAGCACAAATTCGCACGCTCCGTCCATTGCGATAATGATCTGTTCCATATTCTTATGAGCGTGCATTCCGCGATCCTGATCCGGAAGCGTGTCAAAAATATAATACACCCGTTTTATTTCAAATGGAACGTTTCTGTTGCCTTCCAGAGAGATCAATTTCCCTCTCTCATCACCAAAAACTTTCATGTCGATCAATTTATAGTTCATATCGATACCTTTAAATTCGGAACTTAATTTTCAAACCAAACAGAATTACTGTAAAGTGTCTGCCGTCCGGAGTTCTTTTTATGGAAAAAACCCTGCCGAGAAGGTTAAAAATTTCAACACCCTCTTTCTCGTATGACAGCACCCTTTTTTTCAGCGACAGATAAAACTCATGCTTCTTTTCAAAATACAACTTGTTTTTTTGCATGAGAGCATTGCCGGATGCGGAGTTTGCCAACTTGCCACTGGTTTGGGAATGGTTGTGAAAGATGAATATATTTCTTGCAATCGCCGCCTTGTAACCATTGTAGAGAACCCGCAGGGTGTAATCATCATCTTCGTACCATGCCAGACCAAATTTCTCATCCAGAAAACCGACTTTTTCAAACACTTCGCGCCGCATTGCCCAACAGAAGAAAATAATTTTATCATTGATAATAAAATCCTGCTTCGATCTCCCGGCAAGTTTGAATCGCTGCAGATAATTCTCCGGGGTATAATTTTTTGCATCACGCACAAGCTGTTTGTGTTCTCCACAGAAGTTGGTCATCACCGACAAAATACCGATTTCATGGTTGTTTTCAAGCAAAGCAATCATGTTTTCCAACCACTCAGGGCTGAACAGCAAGTCATTGTTCAAAAGAAATAAATATTCGCCCTGCGCGGCGCGCAGACCTTGATTATTACCCTTGGAATAACCGAAGTTTTCATCATTGTTGATGACTCTCACGTTTGAATGTTTTTTTTGAAATCCGGCAAGATATGCAGCCGTGCCATCATCTGAACCGTTGTTGACAACGATCAATTCAAACAGACTTTCATCTGTATACTTGTACAAACTTTCCAGAAACGGCCGGGTCGCAGTTTCAAGTTGATTGTAGCACAAGGTAATAATGGATGCTTTGGTGGAGTTATCGACGTTCATAGAGTGACTGTTTTAGAAATTTACATAGATGAGTTGATATTTATATCGAATTTATTTTCTACCAGTTTGACAACTTTACCGTTGAATAAGGCATGATTAGCATCGAGACGGGTTTTTTCAAAGTCCCATTCCAAGATATCTTTTTTTATCTGTTCCAGTTTTTGAGACATCTCAGATGAACTATCAGATTGATAATTTGAATTGGCATATTTTGCATCAAGATTTTTTCGTATCGTTGCCATGTGGTGCATAACCACCTTTTGTACAGGAAACAGATAGAATTTACCGGAACATTTCACCGAACGGCACGGATCAACATAGGTCGGAAAGAACTTGCCGGCATGACGCTGTTTTCCCCATCGCCTTATTTTGGTGATAAAGGGGACATAAAAACTATACTCTCCGGAAGTTTGGAATGTATAACCGTCAATGATCCTGCAGCAAGGTTCTTTGAGATATTCGTAGATGGAACAAGCGGTTGAATCAAGATTTTTTCTGACAATAAAATTTTTTATGTCGTTCAACTGCTTTGCATCATAGAATTCATCAACATCCATACTCAAAAAATGGGTCATCCCGTTTTTCTTGCACAAGCGGAGCCCGATATCTCTTTTTTCACGTTCAAAAATCTGCTTGTTTTTCTGCTTGGAAAAATCTCTTTCGTAGAGAAAACACTCATCGATCAATCCTTTTTTCTGTAATCCATGCAGCAGATCTTCAAGTCCGACCGTTGCTTTGTTTCCATAATATGACTCGGTTTGATAAATCACACAAATATAATCTGCCGCCTCTCGTACCGATTTCAATGATGATTCCAGCAACTCCTCACCGTCAAACAGGTTGTACGCGATACCCAATTTCATTCGCTTGACACGGATACGGAAACACATACCGCACAGATAAACCAATTTGAATAATCCATCTGGTGAATTTTTGACAGAAAATATTTTTTGAAGAATATTTTTCATATTTGTTTCACCACTTTATTTGAATTCCGAAGAGGCAGATAAAGCGATCTTTCAACTTTATCCGCAAGATGCTTTGCCGGTAATACTTACAATACAACATGGCTTTTCTGAACCAGCAATCATTGTAAAGGAACTGATTCCTTTTGAAATCCATCAGAAAAATATTTTTTCTGTCATATCGGGTTTTATTCACGTAACTGCTTTTGTGCATGCGCCAGTTGGACAATTTTTCCGGACAATAGTACATCATGACTTCCGAAGCCAGCTGCCACCACAGAAATTTATCCAAATAAGGTCTTATCGGACAATCATAGTCCAACCCATCCATCAACTCACGGCGAACCATGACCACCGAAAATGTCGGGATCAGATTGATCTTTTCCTTTTGAAAACTTTTGTGCAGATTGCAGGGAAATGTCAGTTTATGCAAAATGCTCTGCTGATGATCAAAATATTTCCCGTATTTACCGATCACGTCCTGATCTCCAAACATATCAGGAGCGTTGAAAATCAGTCCGACTTCCGGATTTTTTTCAGCAACAGCCAATTTTTTTTCCAGATAATCCGGCTTGAGCGTATCGTCAGATTCAACGAAAGCCACCCATTCTCCGGAAGCATGATCGATTCCGGCTTTCAGCGTTTCAGCAAGCCCCCGGTTGACACCGTTTTCGTGTTGAACAAGTTTTATCCGTTCATCTTTTGCGGCATACGACTTGATGACCTCAACCGAATTATCTTTGGAACCATCATCGACCACGATCATCTCCCAATCTTCAAACGTCTGGGCGATGACACTTTCAATAGTCTCTTTTATATAGTTCTCGTAATTATAACTTGCGGTAACAATGCTTACTTTTGCCATTGCAGTTTCCATCTTTGATATATACGTCCGCTCTAATATATCCCGCACGGCAGAATTTTACAAGTCAAATCCGGCGAAATTTCAAAATCTTTCGATGTCGGCTTCAGTCAGGTCTTTGCCGATGCGGACTTCGATGATCTTGAGTTCGGTCTCCTGCGGATTCTGCAAAGAGTGTTTCACCCCGGCAGGCACATCATAACTGTCCCCGGCATTCAATCTCACTTCACCATTGTCGGTCACGACCACCGCTTCCCCGGAAAGCACCACCCAATGTTCGCTCCGCTGCCGATGCAAATGCATGGACAACTTTTTATGCGGCAGCACACAGAGCGTCCGGTTCAGATAGCCATCTCCGCTGTCGGTCACACTGTAATATCCCCAGGGGCGGGCAACAGTCTTGTGAAGCATCACCGCCGAAGAGTTCTCCGCTTTCAACTTTTCATAAAGTTTTTTCACATTCTGGGAATTTTCCATCCGGCACGCCATGATCGCATCTTCGGTTTCGACCAGCACGATATTTTCAAGATCGGCAACGGCAACAATTTCCTTCTGCGAATATATCAGCGAATTTTTCACATTGTGAACGACCGTCCTGCCGCTCAACACGTTCCCGTCAGCATCTTTGGGTTTGACTTCGTAAATCGCCTGCCACGAACCGAGATCGTTCCAATCCGAATAGAGCGGAACCAGGGCAATGCGGTCGGATTTTTCCATCACGGCGTAGTCGATGGAGATCGAGGGCATCTTTTCGTAACTGCGGTAATCGATCTGCCCGTTATCAAACTTCATATCGTTCAAATTGTTGAAAATTTCCGGCATGAATCTTTCAAATTCCGCCAGCAGCACCGAAATTCTGCTGACAAAAATTCCGCCGTTCCAATAATACGAACCGTCGGCAAGATATTTTTCTGCAGTTGCCAGATCCGGTTTTTCCACAAATTTATCAACTTTGAAACCGGGGCCGAGCGCTTCTCCGCTCTTCACATATCCATATCCGGTCTCCGGGTAGCCCGGTTTGATGCCGAAGGTAACGATATGGCCATTTCCGGCAAGTTCACACGCTTCAGCAATCGAACGGTTGAACATCTCCGCATCCTTGATCAGGTGGTCGCTGGGCAGGATCATCACGATCTCATCATTTGCACCGTTTCTCTGCAGATATTCCAGCGCCGAAGCAACAGCGGGACCGGTATTCTTGCCCAGCGGTTCGCCCAGAACAGCGCCATTTTCGCCAAGCATGTCCAGCTGCCGTTTGATTTCGGAGGTATGCTGGACATTGGTGACAGTCAGAATGTCATTGAAACCAATATATTTTTGCAGCCGCAAAACCGTCTGCTGCAGCAAACTTGAATCTTCTCCGATCGACAACAGCTGTTTGGGATACATATCACGGGAGAGCGGCCACAGCCGGCTGCCGCATCCGCCTGCCAGAATTATTGCTTTCATCTATCGGATTTTCCTTTTCGTATCCCTTTGAATATTTGAACTTCGGATAAAATTAGCATCAAACTGCGCTTTTGTCAAGCGGGAAAAGATTATTTTGTGCGTTATAAAGTCATCCCGGAAGGGAATGGCTGATGCCGGAGCAATCCCCACATCCGGTCAATGTACGACAAGGTGTAGAATCCTTCGTAATAGTGGAAATAAAAAGCGCCTTTGGCAGTCAATTCAAGACAGTCGCCCCGGATAATGATCATCCCGGCGATTTCAGCGAGTTTCAATTCAACTCCGAAAACCTTTTTCAGCGGAATTCCGAAGCATCTTTCAAAATCGCTGATTTTCACCCGGGTGGTGTACGCCCGCCAGAAAAGCCAGTAGATCATCCGCTGACGCCGGGAAAAATCACACCTCAACGTAATTGGCAACCGACCGGCTTCGATCCTCCGGCAGTACGCCTCCACCGGGAAAGTATTGATCCGGAATTGATCTTTAAGCAGCGTGGTCGCTGAACAGCCGAAGCCGATAAAATTATCTCTGGTCATGGAGGAATATTTGTGTTCTTTGCTCCGGGCAAATGTCCAGATGGAATCCCGATGACAGCCGAGAGTTTCAAAATATCCGGTGATTTCATCCAGCAGCCGCCGTTTTTCCTGTTTTTTCATCGCCTGAACCGGAGTCGGAGTGAAAGAAAAATTGATAAACGGATAAATTGCAACATGGTTGGCTCCGCTTGCGAATGCGGTATCGATATCGGCTTTCAAATCTGCCGTCTGCTGACCGGGGAGTGCAAAGATGAAATCCATGGAAACCGTTTCAAATCCGACTTGCGACAGCGCGTTTTTGATTTTTCCGGCATCGACCGTTTCCCTGCCGAGCAGAGTTTGAAATTTCTCCTGAAACGACTGGATACCGATACTGATGCGGCTGACTCCGGCATTTTTAAGTTTTTGCAGAGTTTCCGTATTGACATCGTGCGGATGCAGTTCAACGCCGATACCGTCGGTGATGATATAATATTTTTTCAACAGTTCAATGATCTCTCCCAGACGGTCGGCGGCAAGCGCCGGAGTTCCGCCGCCGAAATAGAGCGAAGTTGTTTCTTTCGGAACCGGCAATCCTCCGGAAACCATAACGATTTCCTGTTTGAGCGCATCGATGTAACGGTCGAAGACAGTTTGATCGAACTGCACTTTGCAATAAGGACAAAAGTTGCAGATACTCCGGCAGAATGGGATATGGACATACAGCCCCGGACGTTCCGTCTCCTCTATCGCCGGATTTTTCCGTCCGTCATCTGCAATAAAGGTAAACGGCTTGAATGACCGGGTGAGGTACATGCGCGTAGCGGTGGTGAGAAGTCCCATCAGATATACCTCAAATAGGTTTTAAGCATATCGGAAATTATCCGGAGATTTCCCCGGAAAAGCAAGGTGTATTCTGCCACAAAGAAGTAACCGCACTGTTCGCACAGTCCGGGAATTTCGATACAGCGCCCGCAGGTACTGATTTTGCCGTTTTCAATTACCAGACATTGGTGACAGGGAGTGGGGAAAGAGTTTTCGATCAGATAGGGAAGAGCGCTTTTCAAATTGAAAACCGGCGCGCCGTTTTCAATTGCTTCCCGGATGACTTTGCCGCAGCGCCGCTTGTCGTCGCGGGAAAGCATCAACTGAGCGGTATCCGGATAGGGCGTGTGAAAATTGAATGAAACTGCCCGGACATTGCGTTCCGTTTCCGCAAGTTTTATCACATCCGGAATTGTTGACATGTTGAGTTTGTTGATCGCCATATAAAAAACGATGTTGTCCGAGGCGGAATTGCGGACATTTTTCAGGATCGTATCGTAGGTGTCACCCCGGATCAGGTTGTGTCTTTCCCGGTCGCCGTCCAGAGAGAGCAGAATCAGGTCGGCTTCGGGCAGATCGAGCGGAAATGTTCCGTTGGTCACCACATTGACGATCAGGAATCCCATCGCTTTGGCTTCGATGACCAGATCGCGGACGGTCTTGCCGCTGTCCTGCCACAGAAATGTCTCTCCTCCGCAAAAAAAGAGGATCCGGCATCCCAGTCGGTAGAGAGTCTGCATTTCATCGCGGATCTGTGAATAGGGATGAATGACGGCGGTGATATTGTTGACAGAACAATGTTTACACTTCAAATTACATTTGTCGGTGAGAATGACCGTACCGAGAATAGGTTTTTTCTGCCGGAAAAGGATGGTTTTCACCCCGAATGCGGCAAAGTGCACAAATGTGGACAGTTTCATGATATTTTCCATTAATTAATGTTACATCGTATAACATAGTGCGCCCCGGTCGTTTTGTCAAATCCGGTTTTTATCTCTGCCGGTCATGATTTGCAATTTACGGTACCAGGTGCTAATTTATACAAAGAACAGACTGGAAAATTAAAATTGAAGTTAATATGGACGAAAAAGTTGCAAATAATCCGGAGCAGACTGATGTGCTTGCTTCGTGGAAGCAGATATCGGCGCTTGTATTGAGTGGTTGTACTTCTTTTCTGGGGTATCGGTCAGGTTGCGGAGGCTTCTTTTCTGTGCTGTTGTTTTTGCCGGTGATGGGTTTTCTGCACGGTTTTTTTGATAACAAACCCCGGAAAATCTTCGGAAATCTTCTGTTTCTGATGTTGTTTCCAATTCTGACCGGAAGCCGCGATACACTCTACGGCAGTATTGTTTCCAGGGTACCGGAAGCGATGGGTCCATGGACGGTAAACTGCTGTTATTACGGAGCATTATCACTGATTGCTCTGGCAGCATTTATAGCATCACGGTTGATATCCGGACTTTTCCCGATCACTCCTTTACCGCAAAAAATTCAGCAGACAGGAATGCTGATAATTTTTTCGACAATACTTCTCGGAGGAATTATTGCCGCCTATCTGGGACTTGAATACTGCAACGGAAAATTTATCAATCTGCCGGGGTGGATGAATCTGTTGATGCCGCTGATACTTGCCGTAGTCGGTATGCTGGCGTTGAAAAAAATCGCCAAACTGATATTTTCATCGGGAACGGCACAGCAACAGGGAAATACTCTTTCCGGAAATCCTCCGGATGTCACTCTCGCCGATGTCGCCGGCATGGAAGAGGTTAAAGAACAGATCCGGCTGCGGATGATTGAACCGGTACGCAACCCTTCGGAAGCCAGGAAGTACGGGTTGAAAAAAGGCGGTGGTATTATGCTCTACGGGCCGCCGGGAACCGGAAAAACCTTTCTGGCACGGGCGGTCGCCGGAGAATTGAAAATACCATTCTACATGATAACCGCCGCAGATGTTTTCTCCAAATATGTCGGAGAATCGGAACAGAAGATAAAAGAGCTTTTTGACAATGCCCGGAAAAATCCGCTTTCAGTCATTTTTATTGACGAAATGGAGATATTTTTCAGTCGCCGAACCGACGATATCCATGAAGTCACCAGAAAAATAATTTCCGTGATCCTGCAGGAACTTGATGGCGTTGACACCAAAAAAAATCCGATACTGCTGCTGGGTGCAACCAATACCCCGTGGAAGATCGATGAAGCATTTTTACGTCCGGGCCGTTTTGACATTCACGCATTTGTCGATCTGCCGGATGCTCCGGCGCGGCAGCAGATTTTGTGCGGTGCATTCAAAAAAGGCAAGTTGAAATATTCCGACGGATTTATTGATTATCTGGTGGAGAATACTGCATCTTTCAGCGGTGCAGATCTCTCCGGGCTTGCCATGGCGATCCGTCAGACCGCATTCGATCGCAAAGAATCCGCTTATACCGTAAACCTCGCGGCATCTGTGCTGAAAACATTTACACCATCAGCTAAAAATGAGGTGATTTCCAAAATCAACGAGTGGAGGGAATCACAGAACCTTTCCGGGAAAAAATCCGCCCGCGGCAATCTCGCCAATAAACCGGATACCAAACTTGCCGATGTCGCCGGTATGGAAGAGGTCAAAAAACAGATCCGTCTGCGCCTGATTGAACCGGTAAGAAATTCTGAACTTGCTGCAAAATATGGACTGAAAAAAGGCGGCGGTGTGATGCTTTACGGGCCGCCGGGAACCGGAAAAACTTTTCTGGCGCGGGCGGTCGCCGGAGAACTGGATCTGCCCTTTTACACCATTACTGCCGCAGATATTTTTTCCAAAAATGTCGGGGAGTCTGAACAGAATGTCCGGAAGATCTTCGCCGATGCCCGTCAGAATCCCCTGTCCGTGATTTTTGTCGATGAGATGGAAGCCATCTTCGGTAACCGCGATCATGATATCCACGAAGTCACCCAGAAGGTAATTTCGGTAATATTGCAGGAACTCGACGGTGTTGACAGCAGCAAAAATCCGATACTGCTGTTGGGCGCTACCAATACCCCGTGGAAGATCGATGAAGCATTTTTGCGTCCGGGACGCTTTGATATTCACGCTTACGTCGGATTGCCGGATGCCCCGGCCAGAAAGCAGATCCTGGAAAATGCTTTCCGCGACAGTCCACTGCCGCAGGAACCGGGATTTCTGGACTACATAGTGGGAAATACTGCCGAATACAGCGGTGCCGATCTTACCGGACTGGTAACTGCCATCCGGCAGCAGGCGTTTGAAATGCTCGCCGAAAGTTATACCATGCAGTTGGCGTATGAAGTAATGCTGTCCCGGCGCCCGGCTTCCAAAAAGGCCGTGATCTCCCGCATCGAAGAGTGGGAACGCAGCCGCAAATAACGGCATCTCAAAAGTATCAGTTTTCATTAAATTTATCAGACAATCAGGAAATTTCCACGCAGGCAGCGGTTTCCGGTGCTGATTCCGTATTGACAACAGCGTTTTGTGATGTTATATTATATAGATTTTTGAAACTTGCTCTAATGAAAAAAGGAGATTTGAAAAATGGCGGTCAAAAAATTCAGAATCCGGATCACCGCTGATGAGTGCAAAGGCTGCGGCCGCTGCCTTTCAGTGTGTCCGAAAAAGTTGATTTCCCGCGGTCATGACCTGAATATTCAGGGCTACTATCCCGCCGTTGTGGAAAGTCCCGAAAGCTGCATCGGTTGCGGTTCCTGCTTCTACCAGTGTCCCGAACCGGGTGCAATCACCATCTTTGAGGAGGAATAATCATGGTGTATCAGAAACGTATGCTGCTCAAAGGCAATGAAGCCGCAGTTTATGGCGCACTGCTCGCCGGATGCGATTGCTACTTCGGCTATCCCATCACCCCGGCAAGCGAAATCGCCCAGAGTGCCGCATTGCTTTTCCCGAAACTCAACCGCACTTTTGTTCAGGCCGAATCTGAAATCGGCGCGATCAATATGGTCATCGGCTGTATCGCTTCCGGACGCCGTGCCATGACCGCCAGCAGCGGTCTCGGTATCAGCCTCAAGCAGGAAGCCATGAGCTATCTCGCCGCTTATGAAATGCCCGCAGTCGTCGTCGACGTTATGCGCGGCGGCCCCGGTCTGGGCAACATCGCCCCGGAACAGGCTGACTATTTCCAGGTGGTCAAGGGCGGCGGTCACGGCAGTTACCGCTGTCTGGTCTTCACTCCGAATTCAGTTCAGGAAATGTGCGACATGACCTATCAGGCATTCACCATGTCTGAAAAATACCGCATGCCTGCCTACGTCCTGACGGACGGCGTTATCGGTCAGATGATGGAATCCCTCGAACTGCCGGAACCGGTCAAATATGACTACGCTCCGGAGTGGCGCATGGGCAACATCGTCAACGGCGAAGCCAACTGCATCAGCAGTATCTACATGGAACCCAACGATCTGGAAGCCTTGAACCACAAACTGCAAGCCAAGTATGCCCTGATCGAAGAAACCGAACAGAGCGTGGAAGAACTCTACGTCGATGATGCTGAACTCGTCCTCGTGGCTTACGGCATCAGTTCCCGCGTTTCCCAGGGCGCCGTCGAACAACTTCGCAGCGAAGGTTACAAGGTCGGTCTCATCCGCCCGAAAATGGTCTTCCCGTTCCCCAAGAACAGTCTGAATAAAGCTATCGAACGCGGCACCAAAAAGTTCCTTTGCGTGGAACTCTCCGCCGGACAGATGATCGAAGATGTGAAACTTGCGATCAACTGCCGGCGTCCGGTCGAACTTTGCAATCGCATGGGCGGTAATCTGCTTACCTGTGAAGATGTCTGCACCGCCGTCAGAAATATGATGAAGGAGATGTGAAAATGAGCGAAAAAGTCAAATTCGGTCGTTCACCGGTCTTTTTTGAAACTTTCAACCGCCGCCCCGGCCCGATCAAAAAGAATATGCACTACTGCCCCGGTTGCGGTCATGGTATCCTCCACAAACTGATCGCTGAAGCGGTCGACCACTACGGTATTCAGAAAAATACCAAGTTCGTCTCTCCGGTCGGTTGTGCGGTGTTTGCCTACTACTACTTCAACTTCGGCAATATCTCGGTGCCCCACGGCCGCGCGCCCGCCGTTGCGACCGGTATTTCCCGCGCCAACCCCGAAGATTATGTCATCAGTTATCAGGGTGACGGCGACCTTGCCGCCATCGGATTCAACGAATTTCTGCAGGCGGCGAACCGCGGCGAAAACATCACCGTCTTCTTCGTCAACAACTCCAACTACGGTATGACCGGCGGTCAGATGGCTCCGACCACTCTGCCCGGACAGAAGACCACCACCAGCCCCTACGGCAGAAATCCGCTCACCGAAGGTTATCCCACCCCGGTCTGCGAAATCGTCAACTCGCTCACCGCTCCGGTTTACATCGAACGCGTGGCGCTGACCACCCCGGCACGGGTCGCCGCTGCCAAGCGTGCGGTCTACAAAGGCATCCAGAACCTCAAGGAGCGCAAAGGCTTCTCGCTGATCGAAGTGATTTCCCCCTGTCCGGTCAACCTCAAGATGTCTGCCGAACAGGTCAATGAATTCATCGAAAAACAGATGATGAGCTACTTCCCGCTCGGCGTGGTTCGTGACAAGACTGCTGAAACTGAAAGCCGTCCGCTGCCCGCTCCGGTCATCCGCGAAGAGGCCCAGGTCGAAAAAGTCCTGCTCACCGAAAAGAATGAAAACGGTGTCTCTGCTGACTTCCGCAACACCTCCGCCATGTTCGATCAGGAACTCCGGGTCAAGATCGGCGGTTTCGGCGGTCAGGGAATCCTCTCTCTGGGCGTGATGCTTGCCAATATGGGTATGCTCCGCAACTTCAACGTCAGCTGGATGCCCTCTTACGGTCCGGAACAGCGCGGCGGTTCTGCCTGCTGTTCAGTCATCGTCAGCCGCAAGATGATCCCGTCCCCCATTCTGGAAAGCGGCATCGATCTCATGATCGCCATGACCCAGAGCGCCCTGGAGAAATATCTCCCCGGCTTAAAAAAGGATGGTATCCTCATCTACGACCACTCCGCAGTCAAACTGCCGGAACTCCCTGCTGAAACCCGCACCTACGGCATCGATGCCATCGATATCGCCGCCAACAAACTCGGCAATGCCAAGTGTGCCAACAGCGTTCTCATGGGCGCGCTGGCTGCCATCCTTGCCGACAACGGTCTGAATGCGGAAGATCAGGCTGACTTCGACAAGGCTTTCAAAGAAGCCGTTGAAGAAAAATTCGGTAAAAAACCCGGCGCGGTCGAAATGAACGTCGCCGCCTATAACGCCGGCAAAGAAGCTTTCAAAAACAAATAATTTTTGAAAACTGAATGTACGGGGAAATGCCCTTTCCCCGTACATCCCGGTTTCATGTCAGGAACATTATGCAGCAAAATGAACCGGTTTGGAGTGTCAGCGCTGTAAACCGCGCACTTCGCGAAACAATCGAAGGAGCATTCATGCCCTTCTGGATGGGTGGCGAAGCCGGTTCTGTCACTTTGCACCGTTCCGGACATGCCTATTTGCAAATCAAAGATGATAAATCCCAGATCCGCGCCTGCTACTTCGGAGGCGCCGCCGAATGCCGGAAACTCGGTATTGACAACGGTTCGCTGGTCGAGGTCTGGGGAAATCTTTCAGTTTACGAAGTACGCGGCGAATATCAATTCAACATCAAAAAGATCCGCCTCGCCGGCATCGGCGCTCTGCAGCAGCGCTTTGAAGAACTCAAGCGCAAATTGGAAGCCGAAGGTCTTTTCGATCCCGCTGTAAAAAAACCGATCCCGCTCCTGCCGCGCTCCATCGGAGTTGTTTCCAGCCCTACCGGAGCCGCCATCCGGGACTTTCTGCAGATCATCAACCGCCGTTTCCCGGATGTGAACATCAAAATATTTCCGGCGCTGGTACAGGGGGCGCAGGCTTCGCGCCAGGTCGCTGCCGGAGTGGATTTTTTCAACCGCACCCGGAATGTCGATGTGATCGTCGTCACCCGCGGCGGCGGCAGTATGGAAGACCTCTGGCCGTTCAATGAAGAGATCCTCGCCCGCGCCATCGCCCGGAGCAATATTCCGGTCATCAGCGCCGTCGGCCATGAGATCGACTTCACGATATGCGATTTTGTGGCTGATTTGCGGGTACCGACCCCATCGGCGGCGGCGGAACTGGTCATCGGCAGACGTGAAGAATTCATCACCCGTCTGGAGCGTGCCGCCAAAGATTTGAGTGCGGTACTCAAACTGCGTATCAGTAAATTGCGCAACGCGGTGGAGCGCCTCTCCGGCAGTCCGGTCTTTCACGAACCCCGGCGCCTGCTCGATGTCAAACGTCAATATCTGGATGAACTTGATATGCGCATGAGCCATGCCGCACAAAACTTCAAAAATCAGCTCGAACACCGTTTGGAACGTGCCGCCAATGCGCTCAACACCCTCAATCCGCGCAGTCAACTCGAAAGAGGTTATGTCATGGCATTCGATCCGGCGTCCGGCAAAGTCGTCACCTCATCCAAAGTTGCCGCAGGCACCGAACTGGAACTGCATTTCGCCGACGGCAAACTCAAGGTGGAAACCAAATGAAACAGGCGATTTCCCTCTGGTGCCGCTACGGCGAACTGGGAGCCTCCAGCCGCCTCCGCTTCCGGCAATTTGTCCCGGAACTGCAAAAAGCCGGTTTCGCCGTTGATACCCATAATTTTTTCAGCGATGACTATTTGAAAAAACTCTATTCCGGCAAAGGGAAATCCAAAACAGCATTTTTTTCGGCACTTTGCCGGAGGTTCAAAGAACTGCTCGCTCTGCCGCAGGATCGCCCCCTCCTGATTGAATACGAATTGCTCCCTTTCATACCGTGGGCAATTGAAAAACTTTTTATCGGCAAACGGCGATATATTCTCAACTTTGATGATGCCGTCGATCTGCGCTACCGCAAAATTCCATTTTTGCGCGGCAAATATCCGGAACTGATCGCTCATGCCGCCGGGGTCATCGTTGCCAATGATGAACTTATGGAACGTTTCGCCCGGTATAATTCCAATATTTTCAAACTTCCCACCGTCCCGCCGCCGCCGCCGGAATCCCGGACAATGCCGCCGGAAAAAGGCGAACTTATCCGCATCGGCTGGATCGGCACCCCTGTCACCTACGCTTTTCTGCAGAAACATACTGAAACTTTGCAGAAAATGTTCGCCTGCCACCCCTTTGAACTGCTGGTCATCGCCCGCGAAGATCTGCCGCCGATCCCCGGCATCCCGGCAAAGTATGTCAACTGGTCGGCATCCGGCGAACACGCTCTTTTGCAGAGTTGTCAACTCGGAATAATGCCGCTGGATGACAGCGAATTTGCCAAAGGCAAATCGGCATTCAAACTTATCCAATACCTCCGCGCCGGAATTCCGGCGATCGCTTCGGCGACCGGAGAAAATCTCAATGTCATCCGGCAGGGCAAAACCGGCTTCTGCGCCGGCAGCAGCGCGGAATGGGCGGCGGCATGGCAGCAGTTGGCAGATGAAAAGATCCGGCAGGAAATGGCGCCTGAAATCGCCCGCGAAGCAGAAAAATTCTCTTTTGAAAACAATTCCGTTCAACTTTTGAAAATCATCAATTCAATCTTAAAACCGGAGTGATTTATGAACTGTATCGTACGTTTTCTGAAAAATGAATTTACCGGATGGCAGGTCTGGGAATTCATCTATGTCGCCGCCGCCGCCATCGCCATCGGCGTTATCGCCATGATCCTGGGCGATACTCCGCTCGGTATCGCTTCTGCTGTCGCCGGAACTCTCTATACCATGTTCGCCGGTAAAGGCAAGATCAGCTGTTATATTTTCGGTATATTCAATACGATCACTTACGGTTACATCTCTTACACCCGCCAGATATACGGCGATATGTGCCTCAACTGGGCGATCTATCTGCCGATGATGTTCGCCGGGATCATCCTCTGGAACCGCCGCCGGGATGAACAGCATACGGTGATCAAAACCATGCTTTCGTTCCGCAGTCGGATCACGCTTATTTTGATCAATATCGCCGCCATTGCCGCCTTTGCGGCGGTGCTTCACAAAATGGGCGGCGGACAGCCGGTGATCGATTCCTGCACAACCGTACTTTCGATCACGGCAATGCTGCTGACGCTGAAGCGCTGTATCGAACAATGGCTGCTGTGGACGGCAGTAAATCTGCTGTCGGTGATCATGTGGGTGCGGGTATTTGTAAGTACCGGCGGCGGATCGGCAGCAACGCTTTTGTGGTGGCTGATCATGCTGATAACCGGCATCATATTCTACATACAGTGGCTACGCCCGGGGCGCCCCCGTTGAGCATTTTCGCGCCTTGTCTGCGGACATCTGCTTGGTCGAGTACAGTCGTACACTCCCGGCGCATCTGCCTTGACAAAACACATCCTGCTCAACGATCATCACCCCGGGAGATATTTTGATTTGAAACGCCCGGGGCGCCCCCGTTGAGCATTTTCGCGCCTTGTCTGCAGACTTCTGCTCGAGTACAGTCGTACACTCCCGGCGCATCTGCCTTGACAAAACACACCCTGCTCAACGATCATCACCCCGGGAGATATTTTGATTTGAAACGCCCGGGGCGCCCCCGTTGAGCATTTTCGCGCCTTGTCTGCGGATTTCTGCTTCCGGCTTCATTGCATTGCGCCGTGATAAGTGGCTGGGGGAATATTGTTGTCACAACCGGTTCAGAAGCGTTTGATGAAAAATCCGGCGACCTCCGGGGCTTTGCCGTCCTCTTTGAAAATCCGCACGCAGAGCAGGATCTCTCTGCACTCTCCGGGCTTGCCGTCTCTGCTTTGCTGTTCAAAGGTGATTTTCCAGAGCATATCCCGGAGTTTACCCTGATTCAACGTGGTGACATAAACAAGTTTGCGCGGAGTACCGTAGAGTGTTATCATGGCATTGCGCATTTGGGCAAAGTCAGGTGCAGTGAATTTTTTTCCGCCGGGGATCGGCGGCAGATGCGGTTCCAGATGCTTGAAATCTCCGGAAACAAGAGATTTCCCGAAGGAATCGGCAAAAATTTCAGCGGCTTTCTTTCCGGAATTTTCATCGTTTTCCGAAAAATCCCCCAGTTGGAGTTGCGGAGTTTCCGGAGAATTTTTCCCGGCACAGCCGGTCAGTAATACCGTCAATACCATCGACAGCAAAAAAGAGTTGCAGATAAATTTCATTTCTGACACCCCGGGCAATAGAATGAATTGCGCCCGCCGAGGCGGACGGAGGCGATAACGGCAGAACAACGCGGACACGTTTCGCCGTTTCTGCCGTATATTTTCAATTCCTGAACGAATTTTCCTTCGCTGCCGTCGACGTTTTTGAAATCAGAGATCGTCGTACCGCCGCATTCGATGGCACGAAGCAGGATCTTACGGGCGGTATCGGCAAGTTGACAACACTCTTTCAGCGTAACGGCATTGGCGCTCCGCCGGGGATCGATGGCGCATTCAAACAGGGTTTCGTTGGCATAAATATTGCCGATACCAACCACAATGGCATTGTCCATCAGCGCATTTTTCACACAGCCGGAACGCTTTTTGAAGTGTTCAAAGAGGAGTTTGCCGGAAAACTCTTCCGACAGCGGTTCGACTCCGAGTTTGTCCAATACTGCCGGGAAAGCGCCGTTGGCACAGCCGGGATGGACTTCAAGCAGACTGAAGCGCCGCGTACATTCAAACCGGAATATTTTTCCGTCAGTAAAATGGATGAAAACGTGTTCATGTTTGCGGCGCGGCACGGATTCCGGTTCAACCCGGATGACTCCGGACATGCCGAAGTGCATCAGCAAACCTCTGCCGTCATCCAGTTCCGCGACCAGATAGCGCGCCCGGCGCCGGATATCGACGATCCGGCACCCTTCAAGTCCGGCACTTTTCAACGGGGTAAGCGGAGTACGCATGGCGGGGGTGAAAACCTCCACTTTGGCGATAGTTCCGCCGCAGATGGAACGTTTCAACGCCCGTCCGATATTTTCAGCTTCCGGCAATTCCGGCATAATATGTTCCTTCAGTTTTGCAACTAGATGTACGGCAGCGCATATCGCGGCAATGCCGGTTTGAACTCTTCTCAACTGCCTTAAAATATCATCATTTCAGGATTTTTTCAAGAGGAAACCTGAGCTTTGGCCTCAAAATATGGCTATTAAAATATCCATGATTTCCGAACTGCCCTGCCATTTTCACCTGAAAGAAATATTTATTTCATTAATTTTACATTTTTATGCTTTACAAAGGGGTAATATGGTGATATCTTATATTGCAAGTATAACATAAAGAGAAAGAACAATGGGTGCTAAAAACTGGAAACTGTCCGGAAATTTTCTGGATCACGATGTTGATCTCCTCCAACAGAAATTTTCACTTCCCCGTCCGATAGCCGTATATTTTGCTTCACGCGGCATCGGAGCAAATCAGGTGGCTGATTTTGTCAATCCCCGCCTGGCGAACCTGAGCGATCCTTACCGCTTCCCCGGTATAAAGGAGGCTTCGGCGCGCTTGTGGCAGGCGATTGCCAATCGGGAACCGATCCTTATTCACGGCGACTACGACACCGATGGTATCACCGCCAGCGCGCTGCTGGCACTGGTTCTGCGGCAGAATGGCGCTGTTGTAAACTCCTTTATCCCGCACCGTTTCGATGACGGTTACGGTTTCACTCCGGAATCTCTGGAAAAAGCTCTGGAGATGTTCGGCAAGTGCGGCGTACTGGTCACAGTTGACTGCGGCATCACCAGCTGCGAAGCCGTTCAAAATGCGGTCGCGCTGGGCATTGATGTCATCGTCACCGACCACCACGAAGCCGGAAATGAACTCCCCGAAGCGCTGGCGATCATCAACCCGAAGGTCTATCCTGAACTGGAAGATCTGCAGCTGCTTTCCGGTGCCGGTGCCGCTTTCAAACTTTCCCACGCTTTCATCAAGTACGGCAGAGAAAACAACCTCGGCGGCTTCCAGACCAATCTGGAAGAGGTGCTGGATTATGTCGCTCTCGGTACTGTTGCTGATATCGTCCCCCTGCTCGGTGAAAACCGTATTCTGGTGCGCCACGGCATCGAAGCCCTGCGCCGCCAGTTGCGCCCCGGGATCCGGGCGCTGATCGAAAGTTCAAGGATCCGTTCGGAACTTTCGCCGGCGGATATCACCTTCCGGCTCGCCCCCAGAATCAATGCTGCGGGCCGGGTCGGTGATGCCAATGTTGCGCTGCAGCTTCTGGAATCCGACTGCATCGTTGATGCGTACAACTGCGCCGGACAACTGGAACAATTCAACCGCAACCGTCAGGAGAAAGAGCAGGAGATCTATCAGGATGCCAGAGAGCAGATCGAACGCAACCTCGCCTGGCAGAGTCCTTATTCGCTTCTGGTCGCCGGACGCAACTGGCATCAGGGCGTGATCGGTATTGTGGCTTCCCGGCTGGCGCGCGACTACAACCGCCCCACCATCGTCCTGACGATCCAGGGCGACGAAGCCTACGGTTCCGGACGGAGTATCGCCAATCTGAATCTGGTCGAAGTCCTGAGCCGCAGTGCCCATTTGCTCGAACGTTACGGCGGTCATCCGATGGCGGTCGGCATCGGACTCAAAACGGAAAATATCGCCGCATTTTATGAAGAAATGGACAAAGAGATCCGCAAACAGATCACTCCGTCGGAGTTGGAACGCTTCATCGCTTACGACGGCGAAGCCGCGCTGGAGGAACTCACTCCGGAATTTTTCTCATATCTTGATCGTCTTTCCCCCTTCGGTCACAGCAACCAGAAGCCGGTTTACCGTTTCAACGAACTCCGGGTCGTGCGTTGCGGCGCCATCGGCGACGGTGCCCACACCAGAGGCACGCTGCAGGGACGTTTCGGTCAGATGGACTTTATTGCCTTCAACCGTCCGGTTTCGGAATTCCGTTCCCGGATACTCGATGTACTTGCCACACCGCAGCTCAACCGCCAGCAGCCGGGTGAGCCGCCTCAATTGAATATCATAGATATTCGTGATGCGTATTGAATTTCCGGACAAAGGGGAGCAATCACCTTTGGCTGAAAATTTGTGCCGCTTCAGGAAAGGATAATAATGAAGTATTTGGAATTGACTGTTGGTGCAGTTCTGGTTTATAATTTTGTGCTTTCCCGCTTTCTCGGGATCTGCCCGTTTCTCGGAGTTTCCAAGCGGCTCAGTACCGCAATGGGCATGTCCGGCGCAGTGATTTTCGTCATGGCGCTGGCATCCTGTATCACCTCGGCAATTTCCAATTATCTGCTCTGTTTCACCATCAACGGTGTTGAAGTGAAACTGGATTTTCTCCGGATATTGCTCTTTATTCTGGTCATCGCCGCGTTGGTTCAGCTTTTGGAGGTGATGATGCAGAAACTCACCCCCGCGCTCTATCGGGCGCTGGGCATCTATCTGCCGCTCATTACGACCAACTGTGCGGTTCTCGGTGCCGCGACCATCAATGCTGAAAGCAACAGAAGTGTATTGGATTCAACGATTTTCGGTGCTTTTTCCGGAGTTGGTTTCGCGCTTGCGCTGCTGCTTTTTGCCAGCATCCGGGAAAAACTTGAACTCGCTTCTCCTCCCAAATCTTTTGAAGGAACTCCCATCGCACTGGTAACTGCCGGGATTTTGGCGATGGCATTCACCGGCTTTGCCGGTTTGTGCTGATTTTTTGCAGGAAAGGATTCTGGTATGACGCTGTATACTGCACTGATCATTATGGGACTGCTCGGAGTTGTTCTGGGTGGTGTCATCGGTATTTTTGTAAAGATTTTCAAAGTTGAAAAAGATGCCCGCGCCGAACTGGCTCTGGAACTGCTCCCCGGCGCCAACTGCGGCGGTTGCGGCAAAGCCGGATGCGCGGATTTCGCCAATGCACTCGCAGCCGGTGAGGCCACGCCGGGAAATTGCCCGGTTTCCAGTTACGAACAACGTTCTGCCATCGCCTATGCGCTTGGTATCGATGCCGGCCCCGTAGAGATGAAACAGGCGGTGGTCTGTTGTCTTGCCGACCTCGGCGCTGAAGAGATCGATTATAACGGTGTTCCGGATTGCAATGCCGCCAATTTGGTTGCCGGCGGCCCCACCACCTGCCGTTACGGTTGTCTGGGCTTGGGCAGTTGCGCCCGGGTGTGTCCGTTCGGAGCGATCGAAATCATCGGCCGGGTGGCGGTGGTTCATCCGGAATTGTGTACCGGCTGCGGCAAATGTTCTGATGTCTGTCCCCGCCATGTGATCAGGATGGTTCCGGCGGGTACGACGGTTCACGTCTACTGCAACTCTCCGGAAAAAGGCGTAGTCAAACGCACCTTCTGTCAGTCGGCGTGCCTGGGTTGCCGCAAATGCGAAAGAATGCTTCCGGGCAGATTCAAATTCAATGAATTTCTGGCTTTGATCAACTACGATTATCCGATTTTCCTCCAGGCGGAAGATGTTGAGAAATGCGGCTGTCCGGCGGGATGTATAATGACCGAAGCCAATCGTTATCAAGCGGCGAAAACTGCTTCCGCGAAAGGAGCAAAATGAAAAGTTCACGCAATGTTATGACCTTCTACGGGGGTATCCATCCCAACGGTGACGGTAAACGCCTCAGCTGCTTCAACTGTATCCAGAGTGTTCCGCTGTTGGAAAAATATAATGTCATCCTTGCCCAGAACGCCGGAAAAGCACCGATCCCGGTGGTAAAAAAAGGCGATCAGGTCAAAAAATATCAGCTCATTGCCAAAGCTGACGGTTTTGTTTCTGCCAATTTGCACGCTCCGACCAGCGGAATTGTTTCTGCCATCGGAGAAATCCAGGGTACAATGGGAATTCCCACCATGGCAATCGAAATCACTTCCGACGGTGAAGATGCCGGAAGCGCTCCGTTTGAAATCATCTCCGACTGGGAAAATGCCGACCCGGCTCTGCTCAAACAACGGGTCATCGATGCCGGACTGGTCGGCATGGGCGGTGCATCATTTCCCACTCATGTCAAACTTTCGATACCGCCGGAAAAGCAGGTGGATACCCTCATTCTGAATGGCGCCGAGTGCGAACCGTATCTTACCGCTGACCACCGGCTCATGCTGGAATTCCCGGAAAAAGTGGTGCGCGGCGCTGCAATGATCGGACGCATTCTCAATGTTTCAAACATCGTCATCGGCGTTGAAATCAACAAACTCGATGCCGTTGAAGCATTGGAAAAATACACCGCTAAATATGGCGTGAATGTCGCAGTACTGCATGTGCGTTACCCGCAGGGATCGGAAAAACAGCTTATCAACGCCATCACCGGGCGTACCGTCAAATCCGGAACATTGCCGATGGATGCCGGGTGCGTGGTTCAGAATGTCGCCACCTGCGCCGCGCTGGATGATGCCGTGATGCGGGGGATCCCGCTCGTTGAACGGGTCGTTACCGTCACCGGTGAAATAGTTGCCAAACCCGGAAATTTCCGGTTCAAAATCGGTACCCCGGCTCTGGAAGCAGTCCGACTGGCAGGCGGTGTCACCGCCGAACCCGGTAAACTGGTCTTCGGCGGGCCGATGATGGGCTTCGCCCAGCGTTCATTCAAGGTTCCCATCGGCAAGAACACCTCCGGCATCCTGCTGATACCGCAGGAAAAGGCTTTCAACTTTGAAAGCAGCGGCTGCATCCGTTGCGGCAGATGCGTGCAGGGCTGTCCGATGAGTTTGATCCCGTGTCTGCTGTCGACCGCCATCGAATCCGGCAGGATCGATCTTGCCGCCGAAAATCATGTCATGGACTGTATGGAATGCGGTTCCTGCGCCTATGTCTGCCCGGATCACCGGCCGCTGGTGCAGAATGTCCGCCGCGCCAAAGCCGAATTGCGCCGCCAGTTAAACTCCACCAAAGGGAAGTGATCTACTGTTATGAATGAAACCGTCAATACCCCGACTGATATAAAACTGCCTGCCGGAGATAAACTGGTGATCAGTTCATCTCCACACTTGAGCAGCGGTTCCTCCTTGCGTAAAATCATGGGCGGTGTACTGCTGGCATTATTGCCGCAGATCATCGCTTCGACCTGGCTGTTCGGTTTCCGGGCACTGGGTATCATCATCTACACCGCACTCTGCTGTGTCGCCGCCGAAGCGCTCTGGTGCAAACTTGCCGCCAAAGATGTCTGGCGCAATATTTCCGATTGTTCGGCGGTGGTCACCGGAGTCCTGCTGGCGATGTGTCTGCCGGTATCGATTCCGCTTTATGTCCCGCCGATCGGTGCCTTGCTTGCCATCTGGCTGGGAAAACAGATCTACGGCGGAATCGGCAACAATCCTTTCAACCCGGCACTGGTGGCGCGGGTGGGATTGCTTATTGCCCTGCCGGCGGCGATGACCTTCTGGACGCCCTCCCGGGGCATGAAGTCGGCAGAATACCCGGAAATCGAACGCTTCTACTCCGCCGAAGCCATGGAAAAAATCAAATCCGGAGCCGATCTGGACGGTGTCAGCTGCGCCACCCCCCTCGGGATCGTCGGCACGACTGCCAAGATTTGCAACAATTCTCCGGAAGCCGAAGCGAACTTTGCCGATATTTCCGGTATCGCTCTGCAGAAGCGTTACTTCTGGGGAGACCGCGCCGGATGTCTCGGTGAAACCTGTGTCCCGGCACTGCTGTTGGGATTCGTGATCCTGGTCGCGCTCAACCTGATCAACTGGTGTGTGCCGCTGATGTTTGTCGGCACAGTGGCGCTGTTGACCGGTATTATCAATATCGCATTTCCCGGAGTAACACCGTATGCCATATTCCACATTTTCAACGGCGGTCTGCTTTTGGGTGCGATCTTCATGGCGACCGACATGGTCACCAGCCCCATCACCGGCAGAGGCTGTTTCTTTTTTGCCATCGGTTGCGGGGTGCTTACCACCGTTATCCGGGTCTGGGGAAATTACCCGGAAGGGGTAAGTTTCGCAATTCTGTTTATGAACTCTCTGGTGCCGCTGATCGACCGCTGGTTCAGCAAGCGCCCATTCGGCTATGTCCCCAAGCGTTGAAAGGTGTTGTACAATGACTCTTCGCAACAGTGAAAAAATCTGGGTGCTTGCCCTCTTTCTCGGCGTTACCGGTGTGCTGGCGGCGCTTATTCTTGCCGTAACTTCCCGACTTACCGCCGAACCGATCCGGCAGGCAATGCTCCGCAATGAACTCAAAATGCTCAAAGAACTCGATCTGCCCGACTTCGACAATGACATGACCGCAGATGTGTTCACCGTCGGAGGCGTCGAATACATGGCGGCAAGCTGTAATGGTAAAATCGTCGGGTTCGCCGCCCGCGCTCAAAATAACAGCGGTTACAGCGGCCTTTTGAAATCACTGGTAAGTTTCGACGTCAACGGCAATATCCTCGCCGTGCAGATCGTTGAACACAAAGAAACTCCCGGTCTGGGCGCCGCCGTTTGCGAACGGAAATTCCAAAAGACCATTTTCAATCTGTTCCAACAGCCGCCGGCAGGGCTGCCTCCCAACGCGATACTTGATCAATTCCGGGGAAAAAATGCCGCTGACAGCGGCAATTGGAGCATTACCAAGGATGGCGGAACTTTCGCTTTCCGTACCGGCGCTACCGTCACCAGCCGCGCAGTTACCGCAATGGTGAATTCCGCAGCCGTCAATTTCAATAAAGCTAAAGCATATTTTGCCAAAGGAGCAGTAAAATGAAAAATTCTCTGTGGCACGATTTTATAAAAGGTATATGGAGCGAAAATCCGGTGCTGGTACTCCTGCTCGGCACCTGCCCGACTCTCGCAGTCACCAGCAGCGCCACCAACGGATTGAGCATGGGACTTGCCACCACCTGCGTTCTTATCGGCAGCAATGCCGTCATCAGTCTGATTGCCGGAATCACGCCGCAAAAAATCCGTATCCCGGTCTATATCGTAGTGATCGCCACCTTTGTTACCGTGGTCAATATGCTTATGCAAGCGTATGCGCCGCCGGAATTGTGCCAATCACTGGGTATTTTCATCCCGCTGATCGTCGTGAACTGTATCGTGCTGGGACGGGCGGAGGCATTCGCCGCCAAACACGGTGTATTCCGTTCCATGCTGGACGGTGCCGGAATGGGACTCGGATTCGCTCTGACCTTGACCATGCTCGGCGCGATACGGGAATTTCTGAGCAGTGGTTCGGTTTTTGAAATCAAGATCATCACCGCATGGACGACCGACTTTCTGCTGCCGTCAGCGGCGCCGGGGGCGTTTATTATCGTCGGCGGAATTCTGGCATTCAAGAATTTCTGCAGTCAGCGTGCCGCAATCAAGCAGGGAAAACTCTACGTTCCCCCCAAGGGACTGGATTGCCGCCGCTGCCGTATTTGTAAATAGGCGCCTTGGCGCGGGCAATCTATCTGCCTTATAACGCAACTGCCCCATGCCTGCCGGACTTGACAGTCCGGCAGGCATGGGGCAGTTTTGTGCGCGATGGGATTACTTCACATCCAGCATCCGGCGGATGGCGCCTTCGGCGGAATTTATCATATCCTGCGGCAGAATCACCTCATCTTTACCGGTACGCAAAGCTCTTTCAACATCGGCAAGAGTCAATTTTTTCATATCGGTACAGAGAATTTCCGGCTGCAGCAGATGGAACTTTTTCTCCGGATTGGCAAGCATCATCCGGTAAAGGATTCCGCTTTCCGTTCCGACCGTGAATTCATCATGTTCAGAGGCGGTAACATAATTGAGCATCGCTCCGGTACTCAACGCCTGATCGGCGGCACTTACCACCTCCGGACGGCATTCCGGATGAACCAATATCTGCGCATCGGGATATTTCTTACGCATATCAGTGATCATCTCCACGGTGACTGCATCGTGAACCGGACAGCAGCCGTGCCACAATTCCATCGGACGGTTGAGTTTATTGATCAGGTTGGCGCCCAGATTGCGGTCGGGCAGGAACATGATCTTGCGGTCCGCCGGGATGGAAGAGACGATCTTTTCCGCATTGCCGCTGGTACAGCAGATATCCACCAGCGCTTTAACTTCTGCCGTCGTATTGACATACGCGATAAGCAGGGTGTCCGGATTGGCGGCTTTATACGCTTTAAGTTCATCCGGGTCGACCATATCTGCCATGGGGCATCCGGCATCACTGCGAACCATTACCACCGTGGCATCCGGCGAAAGAATCTTGGCGGTTTCCGCCATAAATCTCACACCGCAGACGATCAGCATTTTGGCATCAGCGGCGGCGGCTTTGATACTCAATTCCAGAGAATCTCCGCAAAAATCTGCGATTTCCTGAATTTCTGAAGCAACGTAATTATGTGCGAGAATAAGCGCCTGACGCTCTTTTCGCAGTTGATTGATCTTTTCAATGAGAATTTGCTTATCCATTGTTTACATTCTCCTTTTGCTGTAATTGCCGGGCAATCGCGACAAAATCGGTGACTTGCAATTTATCCGGCCGGATCTCCATCGGCAGACCGAGTTGCGCGAACACTTCCGCAACCTCCGTTTTGCCGAACATCTGTCCGAGAACTTTACCCAACTGCTTACGGCGCTGATTGAATGCCGTACGCACCACCCGGGAAACCATCCGGTTTTCCTCATCATTGCACAGCGGTTCCCCGCGCAATTCAAAGGATATCAGCGCCGATTCCACCTCCGGCGGCGGGCAGAAAACTTCCGGCGGCACGATCTTTTCGATCTTCACCTTGTAGAGCAGCTGAACCCGCACCGAAAGCGCGCCGTAGGCTTTGGTATCAGGAACCGCCGCGAGCCGTTCCGCCATCTCTTTCTGCAGCATGAAAAACATACTGCGCGGGCGGTTGCGGCACTCCAGCAGTTTGGCAATGAAAACCGAACTTATCGCATAAGGCAGATTGGCAACCGACCGGTAGGGAGTGCCGTCAGGGAAAAGTTCGTCATAATCCACCCGGCAGGCATCGGCTTCGATCAAACGGAATTTGCCTGCGGCAGAAAATTTTTCCAAATTGTAGGCGGCAAGGCGATGGTCAAATTCGATCGCAGTCAGGTCGGCTCCGGCGGCAAGCAGCCGGGAAGTCAGCGCACCGAAACCGGGTCCCACCTCCAGAATCCGGTCACCGGGACTGACTTTTGCGGCACGGACGATCCAATCCAGCAGATTACCGTCCAGCAAAAAATTCTGTCCCAGACCGCGGCCGGGGCGCATTCCGAGTTTTTCCAACTCGGCAATAAGTTCTTTTTTGTTCATAATTTGAAATTCAATGTTTGTGTCCGCAACTTCCGGCACAGCAGCAACCGCCGGAACTTGCCGGGCAATGGCTGCTCATTGCGCAGCTGTTTTTGGACTTTGAAGAGATAGCTCCAATCAGATTCAACTGCTTTTCCAACTGTTCCGAACCGCATCCCGGACATTCCGCCGGGGAATCAAAACGGGGCAGGAGCAATTCAAATTCAGCTTGGCACTCAAGGCATTTATAACGATATATCGGCATGATCAGCGAACTCCGTTTTTATCAGTCAGCAGTACAATACTTTTACGTCCCCGGCGTCCCTGCAGCGCAAGTTTGAATACGTTACCGCGATCGTCGACCAGAATCGTTTCGACCGGCTTCGTGGTTCGCGGGAAAATATACAAGGTCTTATTGCGGCTGATCGGCCGCATGGCAGACGGCGTGTAAAAATGTTTCACTGAACACTCCGGCAGGACAATATTGTTTATCCTTGAACGGTTTCCGGTACCGATAAGCACGCTCTTATCCGGCAGTATGCAGCCGTACGGTTCCACACGGAAATCAAGCGGGACGATGCCGCCGGAACTGATAACCAGGCCCTTGCCGTCACGGTCTTGAAGCAGCATTCCATTGGCGATCATCGGCAGTGAAAGCTGCCACTCCGGAGAGAATTCCCCCGGCAATGTCATGCTTCGCTCCAGAAACAATGAATCGCGGCTGATGGAGAAAAATTCACAAATACCGCTGCCGCAGGCAATGATATTACTGGTAAGCGGATTGTAACTCAAGCACAATACCGGTTTTTTGGCATCGCAATAGCGGGGTTCTTTCTCCGGCTCATCCAAGTTCACTTCAGCGAAACTGCTGTTATCCTTGAAAGAGAGCCAGACCCGGCTGCCATCGGTGCAAAGCGAGGTGATCTCTTTATCAAATCCGGGCCCGATCCGGGTAACAGTTTTACGCTTCAAATCGATCAGCAGCAGACTGTTCATACTTTTGAAAGCACTCTGTCCCTGCTGGATCGCCAGAATTTTATGATTCATTCCGGGAACGGTGAATATCTGCCGGATCCGGCGGTTTTCCAGAGTCATGCCGCCGCAAATCTTGTTGTTGAGGATATTGATAAAGACCAGCCGGGTCGAATTGGGCTGATCGTTGCCGCCGACACGTTCAGCGATGATCAGCAGACTTTCATCCAGCGAAAGCACCGCGCCGACGATATCCGCCTGACCGGAAATCCTTGAAGTATCTGCTGACGGTTTCCAGTTGAACATAACCCCGTTTTCGCTCAAATTGTAAGCCAGCAATCCCGGCGGAGTCGAAGCGTTGTTCACCACGCCCGGAGCACTGACCTTTTCCCATATTCCGGTCGGATTCACCGTTACAGAAACATCATTCCAGTCATAATGGATTTTAGGAGCATCTGCACAGAGAACCAAAGTGAAAAATGCAGTTGCCAACAAGGTAAAAATTTTGTTATTCAACATTTTCCCATCCCTTCTGCTCATGCGGATTTGACAAAGTTTTTTCCCGCCGTTATATTAATAAAGGTGTGAGTTTCGACTGTTTTTGCTTCCGAAACCCGCGTTATTACAACCCAACAGATAATATAGCACAAATTGCAGAAAATAAAAATGGCAGTAAGAAAAAAATTTATTGATCGGTTCAGCGAACGTTTTGATGACCTCGACTCCGGAAGCCGTCAGGCATATCTGCTCCGCCTGGTGCGGGAACGGGGATTCTTTGAAACGGTTTTCAACGCCATCGATGACGGAATACTGGTCATCGACCGGGAACTGAAACTGAACTATTTCAACCGTGCCGCCGAAAAATTGCTCGCACTGCCGGCAGACACCTCCAATATCCGGCTTTCCAGACTGCTTCCCGGTATCGAATGGGAGCGGCTTCTGCACAGTGAAGATGACAAGTGGCATCAGGTCGTCCAGCAGGAACTTGAAATTCTCTACCCGGAATCCCGTTATATTCAATTTTACCTCACGCCCCTCGCCGATGAAACCGGACTTGCCGCCGTCATCCTGCATGATGTCACCGAAAACCGCCGCCGTACCGGAGCTGAACTGGAACGGGAAACTGTCAAAGCCGTTTCCATCCTCGCCGCCGGTGTCGCCCATGAAATCGGCAATCCGCTCAACAGCCTCTATCTCAATCTGCAGATACTTGAAGAATCCATCAAATCGCCCGACAGTCAGCACTGTGACCCCGCAGAGATCGTTTCCATGCTGGATATCTGCAAAAGCGAAGTCGAACGTCTGGACAGTATCATCCACTCTTTCCTCTCCGCCATCCGCCCCGGCAAGGGCAATTTCGCGCCGGTCGACCTGCAGGAACTGGTGATCGAAGTGCTGAACTTCATGCGTCCGGAGATCGAAGCGCGCAAGGTGGAGGTCAAGTGTTCATGGAATACCGGTCTGCCCAAGATCTCCGGCGACCACGAACAATTGAAACAGGCTTTTTACAACATCATCCGCAACGCCGTTCAAGCAATGAGCAACGGCGGAACTCTGGAGATTTTCGGCTATTCCACCCCGGAATTCCGGGTTCTGGAATTTGCCGATTCCGGCAGAGGCATGACCCCGGAAGCGTTGCGGGATATGTTCATACCCTTCAAGACCACCAAAGCCGGGGGAAATGGAATCGGCACCATGATCATCGAACGGGTGTGCCGTGAACATGGTGCCGAATTCGGAGTGGTGACTGAAGCTGACCGGGGAACCGTTTTCCAACTCCGCTTCCCCGCCGGGACCCGCCGGGTCCGTCTGCTCAACTGAACGGCAGTTTATCTTGACGTTTTCTTATCCTGCTTGCGGAATAATTTGTGCTGCTGACGTAATTTCAGCACCGTGTAGCGCAAATCGGAAACATATTTGTAAAACGATTCAGCTATCTTGATCAAATCCTCTTTAGATCCGCTGCCGATATTCCGGTTGGTGCGGATACGCCGCTCGATCAACCGGATATTTTCATCCCGGACTTCGTCAAGAAAGGCGCGGTAATCTTCAAGATCCAACTCCTCATAAGGGATCAAGCCCCGTCTGGAGTTGCGTTTCTGCTCTCTGGCGACCTTCTGACGGAAAACGGTCAAGTTGCTTTTTTTCAGCGTCGGCATCGTTATATTCGCTTTGCGGTAAGAGGGCAGCTGACGATCCAGCATGGAGTTGATACGAACCGAACTGTTGATGAAATCACCGGTATTGTGCGGAATACCGGCAACGAATTCCGCCTGATGAATCTTTCTGGCAATGGTGTTCAATGACAGGACGACCTTCTTGTAGCCCGCCCGGGAACTTTCAGAACTGCTGAACATCGCCCGCCAGAAACCGGCTTCCACCCGGTCAAGCGCCCGCGCATAATCATCAAGATCATCCGCCCGGACCGGAAGAACCGCCGCCATCAATACTGCCGCTGCGGCAAAGATTCGGCTGATCTGTTTCATAATTATTTCTCCTCAAGTGCCGCAGCGATCTTACCGGCGATCTCAGCCGCCATTGCCGCCGCCTGACCATCGGCGTAATTGAGTTGGCGCCAATTCCAGCGGAAATTGTCCTCCACACCTCTGGGAACAACGTGCATGTGGGCATGCATGACCACCTGACCGGCAGCTGTACCATCTGCCAGATGAAGGTTGTAAGCGTCATACTCTTCACGGCGTTTGAGCACGATTCCGATGCGGGAAGCAACTTTGAGCATTCTGCCTGCGACATTTTCCGGAACCGTTGACACCGACTGGTGGTGTTCTTTCGGGATCACCAGCACATGACCGTAGTTGATGGGACCGATATCGAGAAATGCCACGATCAACTCATCTTCATAGACCTTTGCCGCCGGGATTTCACCATTGACGATTTTACAAAAAATACATTCTCCCATGATCTCAACGCTCCTTGAACAATTCGATTATTGCTTTTTCTCCACCGAATACAGTCAACTGATCTCCCGGAGCAAGCACGGTATCCGGTCCTACCGAACACTCATTGGCTCCGCTCTTGCAGACCAGAAGCACTGTAATATTGTACTTGTTTCTCAAATCCAGTTCCCGCAGCGGCTTGCCGCAAAGATGGGACGGAACCACCACATCGGCGATCGCAGAACCGCGGAATTCAAAAATATCGGTAATGTTGGACAGCGAAAGCCGCCGGGAAAGCCGTTCGGCTACGTCCAATTCCGGCTGGATGACTTCATCCGCGCCCAGACGGTACAGAATACGCTCCTGGATCGTACTGTTGGATTTGACCACGACCTTTTTGGCGCCCTCCTGCTTGAGCAGAGTCAGCGCCAGCACCTGGTCTTCAAAATATCCGCTCATACTCAATATGACCGCATCGAATTTACTGACATTGAGTTCTTTGACCACATCTTCATTACTGACATCGCCGATGACAGCTTCGGTCACTTTGTCGCGGAGTTCGTTGATCCGCTGGGGATTACTGTCGCAAATCAGAACGGTATTGCCCTGACGGGTCAATGCAAGCGCAAGTTTACTCCCGAAAGATCCCATCCCGAATACTGCATAACTGTTTCTTGCCATAAAATATCCTGCCTTTTTTCCTTCAACCTACGATGACCCGTTCTTCCGGATAACGCAGGCACTCCTTTTTTTCTTTTCCGACGAAAAACAGAATTATGGTCACCGGGCCGATACGTCCGGCAAACATAAAAAGTATCAATAATAATTTTGCACCGCTGCCCCATTCCAAGGTGGTGCTCCCGGTGGAAAGTCCCGTGGCACTCAACGCCGATGCCGATTCAAAGAAGCAGGAAAGACTGCTCAACTCCGGGGTCAGACTTTTCAGAATCACCGTTCCCGCCCAAGTAAGCAGAATAAACAGCACCATCACGGTAAACGCCCGCAAAACTGTCCGCAGATCGATCGTGCGTTTGCGGATTATCACATTGTTGTCCCCGCGGAACGAGGCGGACAATGCCGCAATGACCACCGCCAGAGTGGTGGTTTTCATGCCGCCTGCCGCCGAACCGGGCGCCGCACCGATCAGCATCAGCACGATCAGCAATATCTGGCACGGCCCGGATAAACTGCCGGGATCGACCGTCGAATATCCGGTCGTTCTGCCGGAAACTGAAAGATATAATGAATCAAAAAGCCCCAACGTTGCCGTTTCGCTGTCGGTGTGACTGAGCATCCAGAGCAGCAATGCCCCGGCAATGATCAATATCCCCGCCATCCGGAGAACGATTCTGGTATGTAAGGTAAGATAAAGCGTTTTATGCTGAAAATAACGGATGAGATCGTAGACCGCATACACCCCCAGACCACCCAATATCATCAACGCCATGGAAACCGTTTGAACATAGGGATTCAGTTGGGCAGCGCTCTGCGGCAGCGGCCCCATACCGGCATTGCAGAAACTGCCGACTGAAAAATAAAGCGAATACCACAACGAGTGAACTATTCCTTTGCCATCTGCCAGAAATCCGGGAAACATCAGCACTACCCCCAGAAGTTCCGCCGTCATAGTATAATGCACGACCGTCCGGGTCAGAGATTCCGTACCGCGCAGAGTAAAACGGTCATTGAGCGTGCTGATCATCAGGGTGTCACTGTAAGAAAGCCCCTTGCCCAGCACCAGCAGAACCATGGCACTCAAGGTCATGATGCCGAGAGTTCCGAACTGGATCAATACCAACAGGATCAACTGTCCGGCAAAGGTTAATTCAGTAAGCGGAACAGTGGTAAGACCATTGAGGCACACCGCACTGCACGCCATGAACAGCGCATCAATAAACGCCAGACGGCCTTCGGGAAGCACTCCCGGCAGCAACAGCAATCCGGTACCGGTCAATATCAATCCGGCAAAAGATATCAGCAGAAACAACTGACCTTTGCGGGCAATGTTTATTTTCATCTTACCATGCTTCTGTAAGGTTTGAAACCACGCTCCGGGCGGCATCAAACAGCGCTTGGCGCATGCCGTTGGTGCGGGCATTTTCCAAATCAGCATCGCTCACGAACTGGGAAGTACCTGAGACCATACGCGGACCGATAAGCGGCTTGGCGCGGCCGGGGATGACCACTGAAAATTCCACATCCGCAGTAACCGTCCATTCGTTGGGCAGAAATTCATCATCATCGCTGATGTGACCGCTGCTCTCTTTGTAGGTGATCTTCACGATCCTGGCGTAAACGATACAGTCGGCGTTGCCGATACTTTTGAGTTTCAGTGAACCGTCGGTGGTAAAGAGTTCTGCCAGTTTCTGACGCAACACCGCCGAAGCATTGTACCTGATGGTCTCATTGACGACCGGCGCCACGGCAACGCTGGAAATCTGGGGGTGCATCAGCGAACCGACACGGTAGCCGCATCCGGAAAACATCAGCGCCGCAGTAACAGCAATGGAGAGGAAAAAGGTTTTCATGTCAGAATTTTCCTGCAGTTTGATTTTTGTCGATCTTCAAATCCGGCAGGGGAAGCAGGAAATGGCTTCCGGGATTCAGCGGAGAGATCAACTCTTTTTCGGCTTCAACGGGAATCCGGTAGGCATGGATCGGCATCAGCCGCGCTTCCGGAGCTGGGGCGAAATCACCCGGCAGATAGGTATTGTCCAGTTTGGAAAGTTCTTTTTCGGCATCAGCTGCCGGGCGGCTTTCCGGGAAATTCTGCACCAGTTTTGCCAGATAGCGCGCCGCCACATCCGAACGGCCGGTGCTGCGGTAGTACTCTGCCATCTCTTTGAGGGTTTCCGCCTGAATATCTCTTGCTTCAGCGATCTTGCGCTTGGCGAAGTTCAATTCCGGAGCCTTTCCGTTACCGGCAGAATATGCGTTGAGATACTTCAATGATTCATTGACCAGCGTTCCGTCACCGTCACCGCCGCGCCGGGCGATCTCCAACAGACCGTTGCCCAAAGCCAGCATAGCATAGGGAGTTTCAGCAGCAGAAGGATGATCTTTGATCATTTTTCGCAAGGTGTCCAGCGATTTCATCGTCTGACCTTCCATCTCATACCAGTACGCCAGACTGAGCATCGCCTGCGGAGCCTGGGGAGCGAAAGGAGAACGTTTCAACGCCTTGGTGTAGACCTCTTCGGTATAATCCGGGCCGACCAGCCAGGGAATCCAGCGCAGCGCCCAGAATGCCGGATCACGCCGTCCCTGCCGGAAAGCGTTGCCGATCTCGAACTGACGGTTCACCATCTCCTGATAGTTGCCGTATTCCACATATTTGTCCAGCAGAAGTTCGATCGCTTTGAACTCTTCATAATAGAGTCCGCACATCCGGTAAGCACCGATTTTAGCAAGCAGACTGTTGGCGCGGATGGCAGATGCGGAAGCAAGCAGATAACTCTCCTCAAAGCACTCTGCCGCATCGCGGTATTCACCTTTAAGATAAAGTTCTCTCCCCTTGCTGTATTTGGCTTCGGCCTCGGCATCAGAAGCCATAAGCGGCATCATCGCGAAGACCGCCGCGATCATCAGAATAAATTTACTGATTTGGCGCACCATCTCTTTTTTTCAACTCCCAAAACTGCTGTTCGTTCCAAACCTGGAACGGTTACATTATTTTCAATCCGGGCAAATCCTGAATATCGATAAATCCGGCAACTTTACCGTCGTTACCGATCACAACCAGATCATCGATCCGCCGGTTTTCGACCACCTTGATCACTTCAGCGACCATGGCATCGACCTTTACGGTGACCGGATTTACGGTCATTACTTCCGACATTTTGCGTTTGAGGACATCTTCATCATCGGCGGCACGGCGGCGGAAATCACCGTCGGTGAATATGCCGAGCAGAGAATTATCTTCATCGACAACGATCGCCGCTCCGCTGCGGGCGCGGCTCATTTCATACAAAGTTTCACGGACAGAACTCTCTGCCTTGACCAGAGCGCTGTTTTCCGGTTTGCGCATCACATCTCCGGCAGTCATCGTCACCATGCGGCCGATCGCACCGCCGGGGTGACGGCGGCCGTAATCAGACTTGGTGAAGCCGTGCTGATCGAGCAGTACCATTGCCAGAGCATCGCCCAGCACCAATAACGCAGTGGTACTGGTGGTGGGAGCAAGATTAAAGGGACACGCTTCCTTGGGAACCGGCATTTCAAAGGTGAAATCGCTCATCCTGCCCAGCGAAGAATCTTTGCTTGCGGCAATGGCGATCAGCGGCACACCGAGCCGCTTGGCAGGCGGCAGAACCGCGAGCAGTTCTTCTGTTTCGCCGCTGTAGGATATGGCGATGAGCAGATCGCCCTTTTGAAGCAGACCGAGATCGCCGTGGCGCGCCTCCACCGGGTGCATGAAAACCGACGGATTGCCGACACTGCTCAAAGTAGCTGCCATTTTTTTACCGATGTAACCGGATTTTCCGACACCGGTTATCACCAATTTGCCGCCGCGGACGATGGTTTCGGAACACCGCCCGACCAATTCGGCAAAAGAATCATTCAACCGCGCTTTTACAGCATTGATACCATCGATTTCGATATCAAACACTTCGTGGGCGCGTTGTAAAATCTGTTCTTTGCATCCCATAGAAATTACCACAACTTTGTTTTTGTATTACAAACGGCAGGCACTGATTTCAGAAATGATGATACCGCGGCCGCCGATACTGTAAAGTTCATCCATGACGGCATTGAAACCCTTGCGTTTGACCATCGCCTTGACGGCGATCCAATTGGAGTTGGAAAGCGGAGAAACGGTCGGAGATTCCACTCCCGGAGTGATCTTGCAGGCATCATCAAGTTTTTCACGGGGAATGTTGTATTCGATCATAACATATTCAGAAGCGATGAGAATACCGCGCAGACGGGCAATCAGTTTTGCCACGTCGGCATTGTCCATGACACCTTTGTTTCTGCCGATGAGTACGGCTTCGCTGTGAAGCATCGGTTCGCCGATGATCTCCAGTCCGGCTTCCCGCAAAGTGGCGCCGGATTCGACCACGTCGGCAATGGCATCTGCCACACCGAGGGCGATGGAAATTTCGACCGCACCGTCGAGTTTGACGATTTTGCAGTTCATATTGCGCTTGGCAAGTTCACTGCGGAGCAGATCAGGATAACTGGTGGCGATCCGCAGACCGTCAAGTTGTTCAACACTCATCTTTTTCGCTTTGGGAGTGGCGAAGCAGTAACGGGACTTGCCGAAACCGAGTTTGTAGAGGACTTCCACATCAGCACCGCTGTCGCCGGCGAGGTCGATGCCGGTGATACCCAGATCGATGATACCGTTACCGACATAGAGTGCGATATCGCGCGGACGCAGAAAAACAAAATCAATTCCGTTTTCGCTGTCGCTTACAACCAGTTCTCTGCCGGAACGGGAACAGCGGTAACCTGCACGCTGGAGCAGAGACACCGCACCTTCGGACAAAGCCCCCTTGTTGGGGACTGCCAGTTTCAAATTTCCGATAAAGTCATTCATAAGTACTTGTAAACATCCTCAAGTTCAAGTTTGCGGTCGATCATCATCACCTGCAGATGATAGAGAAGCTGTGAGATCTCTTCGGCGGTCTTTTCCCGACCTTCATATTCGGAAGCGATCCAGACTTCTCCGGCCTCTTCCACGATTTTTTTACCGATGAAATGGGTTCCTTTCGCCAGTTCTTTAACAGTTCCGGAGGCGGGATCTCCCGCTTTGGCTTTTGCCTGCAGTTCGGCAAATAATCCCTCAAATGTTTTCATTGTATTTTTTTCCCTGCGCTATGTTGGGTTTAAGTTAATATAATACACCGTCAATAACATACACCCGAATCGGGCAAGTTTCAACCGCAGAACTGCAAAAAAGCGGATTTTGACATGCAGTTTACCAATATTCAGAGGGAATCGTCAGAAATTGCATCTGATCGCATCAGAGAATCCCGTCAGATCTTTCTGCGCCTCTTTGGCAACTTCCAGATCATCAAATATCCGCATCCGGCACCGGGGATCATCCGGAGCCATCATGTCATAGATCACATAGAGTCCGGCTTTGGTGAGCAGAGGGAGGAGCCAGCCGCTGCAATGCAGACAATACTTCGGACAAACTCCGGCATCGTTGTCGATCGCCTTGGAAAGACTCGGACATTTACGCATGAAAAAGCTGAACTCATGTTCCTTGAGTTCCATCTCCATATCGCAGTTTTCCTCTTTGCGTATCTTGAGATAATACTCATAAATTCCTGCCACTCCCTTGTCGCGGAAAAGTTCAAGACAATGGAACTCCTGATGACGGCTGATGTGCAGATAGTAGGCTTCCAGATCGTTTTTTTCATCCAGGAACTTGAAAACTTCGTTGTAAAAACGGACAAAATGATCACTTGGAATCATAGTTCACAACTCCTTTTTGAAACTCTGGATGCAATGTCCTTCACCAATGATTTCCAATGAAGCGCGCCACATGGTGTTTTCGCACATACCTTCATTGACACAACGGGTTTGCAGGCAAACGTGTTCCGAGGGTTCCATCCCCAGTTTCCGCAGATGGCGGATCGCCGGACACTCCAGTACCTCGAAAACTATTTTCTCCGGAGAAACACTCAAATTGTACCGCCCCTTTTCCCGGTTGAAAAACCAGTTGAGGTGTTCGATCAACTCCGAAGCATCTCCGGCCGCCAGTTTGTCATGGATGGACTTGTAGACCCGGCTTCCGGTGCGGCGCAGGATCATCTCCAATGCTTCCACGCCGTATTTGTCTGCGATATATTCCAATGTGGCATTGGTCGTGCCGTGGAAATCCATGTGCAGTTCATTATTTTCCTGATAACGCAGCATGATTTACCCTTTTATGTGATTCAACTCTTTGTAACGATTCCACATGAATGGCGAAACACAGATTTCCGGCAGAGGGGGCAGGACGATCGCTTCGATCTGCTCCAACATATCATCCGGCAGGGGAGACATTTGAGCGATCCGCAGATTTTCGCGCAACTGGTCAACCGTTTCCACGCCGGTAAGAATACTTTTATTTCCCGGTTTGGCAAACAGATAACGCAGAGCGAGTTCCGCCATCGGCACACCGAGAGATCCCAGCTGGCGCCGTTTTTCTGCGACTTCCCGGATGAAAATCTTATTCTCATCCATCAGCAGCATCCCCTGCAGATAAGCGCCCCGGATGAAGCAGTGACGTTCCCCTTGAGCAAAGCAATGGTCAAAGCGGTGATCAAGCAGACTGCAGGGAACCTGCAGGCAGTCAGCATCTTTGCCATCGTCCTTGCGGGCAAGGGTATTGAGCGATATCCCGGCTGAAAGAACAAGTCCCTTTTTTTTCATCGATTTGAGGATATCCAGATATATTCCGTCCTCCTCAACATGAATAAGCGCCCCGGAAATCACATCGATCTGCAGACGTTTCAGCGATCGTTTCAGAGAATCTTCAATGAATTTTTCCGGGTCGCACTCCGCCGGGATCCGGGGGATCTTGGTCACGACCTGAAATTTACCGGCAAGGTTCAACTCTTTCAGCACTTTGCCGATGACATCTTCGCTGTCGCCGTATTCCGGAGCGGTATCCAGTGCGTTGATACCGCCGTCGAAGGCTTCTGCCATGATTTGCTTTGCCGTTTCATACGACGGTTTGCCGTTGGTATTCGCCACGCCGTAATCCATGCCGAACTGCACCGTCCCCAGCATCAATCGGGAGAATTTCATATCGCCGAATACCCCCCGTCAATGACCAGATTGTGTCCGGTCACAAAATTTGAAGCTCCGCTGGCAAGATAGACGATACCGCCTTTGAGATCATCACTGCCGCAAATGCGGTTGAGCAAAGTACGTTTGCGGTGCTGATAATGGAATCTGGTACACTCATTTTCCGGGACTTCCAGTCCGATCAGACTGACACAGTTGACCCGGATGCCGTATTTGCCGAGAACACTTGCCGCCCAACGGGTGAAGTTGAGCATACCGCCTTTTTCATAGTGATACGCCGGACTCGGCCATTCGATCCGGTCGGTCTGCATACCGGTTCCCTCATAATTGGCGTGATCGAGTCCGAGCATTCCCATGTAGGAACCGATATTGATGATCGATCCGCCGCGCTCTTTCATCGCTTCCGCCGCGAGGCGGGTCAGCAGAAACAGCGCCGAAGCATTGGCATGCAGACTGCGGTCGAATTCCGCCATCGGCAGTTCCCAGCCGGCAAGCGCGGTACGGGCGACCGCGTTGTTGACCAGAATATCCAGTTGCCCCGCTTCCCGGATGATCTGCGCGATAACGTTGTGGATATCCTCTTCGTTTTCCAGATCCAGTTTCAAAATTTTCATACCGGGATAATCTTTGGCGAAACCGGCCAGTTTTGCCAGATTGCGCGAAGCGATAAAGACCGTTGCTCCCGCTTCATAGAGTGCTTCGGCACATTGGGCGCCGTATCCTTTGCGGTCACCGGCGCCGGTAACGAGAGCGACCTTGCCGTGACAGGAAAACATCTCCATGGTATTCATGGTCAATCCAATTCTGCTTTGAATTCAGCCAGAGTTGCTTCAACGCGCGCTTTGGCAGTGTCAGTAAGCGAGTCCATCTCCTGAGCAATGGTAAAGGGAGAAGCGGTCAGACCGAGTTTGCAGAGCGCATATTTCTGACCGTTCCACACATTGGCAAGATCGATACCGTAGACCCCGTGGAAAAGTTTGATCATCCGGTTCTGGGCGGCGACGGCTCCGGCAATGTCGCCGTTGTCCACACAGGAAGCCAGAGTTTTCATCATTTTTGAACAGAGCGCACCCATGCCGCAGATCATACCGTCACATCCGGCGATGAGCGCTTCATCGGCTGCCCACTCCTGACCTTCAAAGAAGAGGGTATTCAACTGCTGCTCTTCGCGGAGGATGAGCAGTTCCCGGCGCAGCCACATGTTGGATGCGGAATTTTTGATACCTTTCAAATTGGGGTGACGCATGATGGTTTCAAACTGATTGAGCGAAAGGTTGATGCCATTGTTGGGAGGACAATGGTAATAGTAGACCGGTTTTTCAGCGGCATCCAGAACTTTCAGAATCGATTTGACCGGGTCGAGCGCCGAAGTTTTGCCCGGAAGCATGAAAACATAGGCATCGACATCATATTTGGCATAATCTTTCATTATCTCCAATGAAAGCGGCAGACTGGTCGCATTGATACCGGCAAGGATCTCCATGCGGTGCTGAACACAATCGACTGCCAGTTCCACCGCTTCAGCTTTGAAAGCGTTGGAGAAACTGCCCCATTCACCCATCGAACCGAAAAGAAACACTCCATCGATACCGTGACGGATGTTGCGTTCCAGAATATTTTGCAATCCGGCTTTATCCAATGCTCCGTTTTCAAGCAGCGGAGTGACGGTTGCGCTGATAACTTTTTTGCTCATAAAAATATATCCCCTTATGTTTTTAATTTTTGGTTGTCAATGACCACGGAGTACCGACCGGATTGCAGCAGGAACTTTCCGGGTCATAGATATCAAGGGTCTGAAAAATACATTTTGCCATCTCCAGATGGCCCTTGCCGCCGGGATGAATGGCTTCGCCGAGCCACAGTTTCAATTCCTCCTCACCGATTGCGAAGTGGTTCCAATACTTTTCGTGATCGACCAGTATGACCGATTCGGTGGAAGCGACCTGCCGGACGACCTGATTGTATTCCGGAAGTTTCTCATAGCGGGTCATGTAGTTATCATTCTCCGGAACATGGAGGATATTGCCGTTGGTCTGCAATACCGGAATCGCTCCGTCATCACGCACCCGGCGCACCAGGGAGATCAGATTATCGCGGTATTTCTCTGCACTTCTGACTTTAACGGTATCATTCATACCGATAAGGATCAGCACCGCATCCGGCTTGAAGCGCCGCACCCGCCAGTCGTAACGTTTCTCATCCAGCAGTTGGACGGTAGACTGACCGCTGATGCCGGTGTTGATAACCACATCATACAGGAAACGCATCTCCCAGCGCAACCTTTCAGCGAAGATTTCCGGAAATGAACGGAAACCTCTGGTATGCGCCGCGCCATGGGTGATCGAATCTCCGTAAAACACCCACGTCCACGGCGCCGATGCTTTGGATTTCAAGTGCTGTGAAATCTTTTCAAAATCAATTTGAGCCTGTTCCATAAATTACCTCATTATTCTGCAAGTGACCATGGAGTACCGATCGGATTTGCCGAAAGGGATTCCGGATTATAGATACCGAAGGTTTGAAAAATACATTTTGCGATTTCCAGATGACCTTTGCCGCCGGGGTGAATGGATTCACCCAGCCAGAATTTCAAAGTTTTCTCATCCGGAATATTGTCATTCCAGTATTTGTTATTGTCGATCAGAATGACCGATTCTGCTGCGGCGGCATCCCGGATGATCTGATTGTACTCCTGCCATTTATTGTAACGGATCATGTACTCTTCTTTTTCAGGAACCGGAAGGATTTTTCCATAAGTTTGAAGCAGCGGGATCGCGTTATCTGCCCGCACCCGGCGCACCAGTTCAACGAGATTATCCCGGAATTGATCCGGATTTTTCAAATGGATGATATCATTTCCTCCGATAAGGATCGACACCGCATCCGGATTGAAGCGGCGCACCCGCCATTCATAAAATTTTTCATCCAGCAGATGAACTGTGGTCTGACCGCTGATCGCGGTATTGATGACCACGTCATAAAGGAGCCGCAGTTCCCAACGCACTCTTTCTGCAAAAATTTCCGGGAAGGCACGGAAACCTCTGGTGTGTGCCGCCCCGTGAGTGGCAGAATCTCCATAAAAGACCCATGTCCACGGAGATGAACCGTTGGAATTCAAATGCTGTGAAATCTTTTCAAGATCAATTTGAGCCTGTGTCATACACACCCTCATTTTTACATAAAGGAAATACTGTAGAGATCACATTCGCGCATTCTGATACGCAGACGGAATTTTCCGGCGGGCAGATCGGCAAAAGTTTTGCCTTTCCACTCCGGTACAAAGGAGATCCTGTCTCCGTAGAACTCTTTCATATCGTTGAAAGTCCAGCCGGGAATGGCATTGCCCTTTTCATCGCACACTTCCATCCGGAAACCGCCGCCGGCGCTGGTGGAAAGATTGATTTCCATATTGCCGCCCTTGCGTTCCAACACCCGGGTCAGCAGAGTTCCGGTGGTAAGCCCTGCGGACAGCGAAACAAATCCATCCGTCCGCAGACGGTACATCAATTTCTTGCGGTTGTGATAGAGCAGCAGAGTTTCCGGGGTTTCCTGGATCATCCCCCAGGTGATGTAGTTCATCCGGTTCAGCCACCGTTCCGGGTCAAGTCCGGGCCTTATCCACGCTTCTGCCGAGGGACGGATGATGCCTTTGCCCGCCCGGGAAAAAATCAGCGCGACATCGGTGGCAGAACCCCGGTTGCCGAAGTAGCGGGTCGCCGCGCCGACATAGTAGTGCGGAGCGCGGGCGTATGGAGCAAGACCGCTGACGTAAAGGTGTTCACCACGGCGGTTGACCTTGAGATATTCCGGTTCGCTCCAATGGATAAAGTCGGTGCTGGTGACTTTGGCAAAAGAGCGCAGACCTTTCAATTTGTCAGCGGTCTTCCAGACCCGGATATACATAACGTAGCACTTTTCTGTTTCAGAATAAAAGATGACGTTCAGAGAATCCAGCATGTGACCGCCGTTTTTTTTGGGCTCATAGTTGATAACCGGCTCTTTCTGAGCCAGTTTCCAATTAATGCCGTCGGCGGAAACGTAGGCAAAAAGACCTTTGGTTTCCCGGACACCGGCGACTGCCTTGTAGCGTTCTTCCGGTTTACAAACGGGGTTGGTGTCATAGAAAGGCGCAAGGTTGTGGGTGATCACATCTTCGCCGTACAAAACAGCGTTGCCGGGAACCGGTTTGCCGGGGAAAAGTTTGAAATCCGGAGCTTCCCACTTCACGCCGTCGCGACTTGCGGCAATGCCGACATATTCTCCGGGGTGATTGTTGTACTTTTTACCTTTGTAAACGCTGTCTTCGGCGCGGAAATAGTAAAAGTAACTGCCGTCCGGTTTCCTGACGATGGCGTTGTAATGACCGATCGGCTTGCCCGGGTCACTTGGAAGTTCGACCGGAGTATGCTGTTTGAAATTAAGCGCCCGGCTTTCTTCGATAAGAAAATCATCGATAAAAAGTTCCCGTTTACCGGAAACATCGTAAACACCTTCTGACATATTTTTTCCTTTCGGTAAATCTTTTCCGCAGGCGGCACTTCCGGAAAAAACGGCTGCCGCAACAACACCCGGTATCAGAAAATCATAAAGTTTCATCACATCCCCAAATCGTTGAAATCATTCATTATTTTATCACATTGCGAACTGATGCTGTTGACATCAGAACCACCGTTGACATAATCATATCCCTCGGCAAAACACTGCGCCAGAGAAGGAACCGAAACAGTACCGGCAAATTTACCGTATTTGTGCGCGGTTTCAACCACCATTTTGCGGGCGCGGACGACCTCCGGATGATCGAATTCCGCCGGATGTCCGATCGCATGACTGAAATCGCCCGGACCGAAAAATATCATGTCGATACCCGGCACCTGACAGATTTTATCCAATTCGCTCAACGGTTCGGGATCCTCGATCTGAACGATGACCAGACGGTTTTCATTCATGAACTTCATATATTCTTTACACCCCAGCCGGCAGTAAAGACCGTCAGCGTTGCCGCCATCCACCGGGCGGCGTCCGAGCGGATGGAAGCGGACGGTGTGAACGATCTCTTCGGCTTCCGCCAGACTCATCAGATGGGGGATCATAATACCGGAAGCATCAGTTTCCAGCGGACGGATATAATCGCTGTACGAACCTTTGGCGACCCGGACGATCGTATCGCAGTCATGACACTTTGCCGCCATGATCTGCGTTTCCATAGTCGAAAAATCGGTCGGCACATGTTCCTGACAAATCCAGATGGCATCGAATCCGGAGAGCGCCGCCAATTCGGCGGAGCGGGGACAGGAGAAATTCAGTTTGTAAGAGATCACCTTTTTGCCGGCGCGCATTTTATCCAGCATCCGGCTGCGGCGGGGAGCATTCATTTTTCAGATCCTCACTTTTCAAATTTCCAGTTCAAAGTGCGCAATTTGGCGCCTTTTCCCCGATTTTCATACCACAGAGTGAAAAGGGTTCCGTCATCGAGTTCAACGGTGGAGGGATAACCGAGATCCCAGGTTTTGCCGTCATCACTCAAAATGATCTCTTCGCTCCAATTCTTACCGGAATCATTCGACACCCGCGCCCGGATACCGTAAGGTTTGAGCCGGTAAGTGTAGGTCATGATCACCTTATCTTTATCGAAAACTTGCAAATGAGTGGGAAAACCTTTGCAAATCTTGTGCGGAGTACTCCAGCTTTTGCCGCCGTCGGTTGATTCACTCTGCCACGTTTCACCCAGTCCGGAACAGTTGTGGTTGCGGTACTGAACGATCAAAGTTCCATCGGGAGCCTCAACGCCATGGATCTCATGGATTTTCCGGATATCCTGTCCGGCAGGCAGGGGGATCGTGGAAACGATCTCCCATGAAATACCGTTATCTTTGGAAAATGCCGCAGAATATTCCTGAGTACAGGTGATCTCACCACTCAAACTGCCCTGACGCTGGCCGGGGAAAAAGAGTCTGCCGTCTTTCAACCGGACCGGCCCGTGCGGACTGTAAACCGGAGTGCGGTATTTGGTACTCCAACTCTTTCCGCCATCGGTGGAACGGCGCATCCAGAAACCATGTTCTTTTTTCAAGGTGGTCAGGTTGATCTTTTCGGCAATTTCCCGCCACTCTTTGTTCAAACGTTTCGCACGGAAAATAGCAGAGGTACTGGTAAAATAGTTCACCAGCAGAGAACCGTCCGCCGCCTGACAGATACCGGCATCCCGGTCATCCAGCGGCCCGGAAGAGAGCGCTTTCGGCCCTTCCCAACTCCTGCCGTTGTCTTTGGAAACATACATCCACACCCTGCCGTAGGGGCAGACATGGCGCTGACGGTTGCCGGAACAGACTGCAATCAGCCGGTTATCGGCGGTTCGGATCACTGTGGGCCAGCCGTGATAGGTCGGAAACTTATCCAGAAAATTGGTGGCGATTTTTTGAATTTTCATCTTTTCTCCTCCTGAAACCGGTTTGACATCGGCGGCGCCCAGAAATACTCCGCAACCGACAACTGCTGAAACTATCAAATTCTTCATCGTTCGACAAAATCTCCTTTTTTGCCAATGGCATTGTAAATTTTTATGTGTGAAACGACCAGATCGCGCAATTTTGCGGCATCTTTATTTTTCAGAGCATCGACCATTTGCAGATGTTCGTCATATCCGGTACTGCGTTGAGAATTCGGCACGGAATTGTGCCACATTTCGGAAAAGAATTCCACCACCAGCGGTATCAATGAATCCAGCAATGAATTCCGGCTTGCCCGGATGATCGCTGAATGAAATTCAATATCCATTTTCCAGACCGCTTCCCGCTGATCGGCATCGTTTTTGAGTTCATTGATGGCGGAAGCAAGATCGTAAAGGCGGGCAACTTCTTCTGCGGTTATGTTTGCCGCTGCCAGTTCACAGCAGCCGCTCTCAAGAATCAGGCGCAGTTCGACCAGTTCTTTGAGTGAATGGCGGGATACCGCAAGAAACGGCATATAACCGGCATAGGGATTTTCCGGTAACAGCCGGGCAACGGTGGCGCCGATTTTCGGACGGGATTCGATGATGCCCAGCGTCCGGAAATGCTGGAGCGCTTCGCGGGTGATGTTGCGGCTGATCCGCAGTTTGAGCGCCAGATCACGTTCTCCGGGCAGAACATCGCCGACTTGAAGTGTGGAAATATATTTTCCAATATTTTCGATTGCCGCATCAACGGCACTTCTGGATTTTACCGGCTCAAGCATGAAACAGTACCTTTCACAGTTGTTCTGGTACTACCATACATCCAGAGTCGATAAAAAGCAAGCCCTATATAGAAAATTTTCAAGAAAAATCTCCGCAGACAGAGTGCGAAAAGGTGCGTCAGATAAATAACAACGCGGCGTGGAAAAGAATTCCGTTGAAAATAAAACTGTCCAGCACGTCAAATGCTCCGCCCATTCCGGGAACCCAATGTCCGGAATCCTTGACATCGCACATGCGCTTGACCGCCGATTCTGCCAGATCTCCGAAGAAACTGCCCAGACTCAGCATCGCCGCCGCTGCCAGATACCAAATCAAGGAAGCATAAGCGGCAAAATGGGCGAACGCCCAGCCGACCGCCAGCGAAAGACACATACCGCCGATAAGCCCTTCCCAGGACTTTTTCGGGCTGAGCGCCGGAGCGATCTTGTGGTTTCCGCCGGGGAGTTTGGAGGTCAGAGTTCCGACAATATAGCCGCCGGTATCGGTCGCCTTGGTCGCAAGGCAGAGAAAGAGCAGCCACGCGCCGACCGGTGCTCCGCCGTTGCGGCACTCAAAGGAGCCGAGAAATCCGAACATCGCCGGAGCGAGGAAAAGCAGAATACCGCAGGAGTTGAGATATTTTTCGGTAATGATTTCATTTTTCAGGAGCATGACCACGCCGCCGGAGATCGAAAGCAGCGTCAGCAGAGCAAGTCCGATAACTCCGGCAGGACGCCAATGGGTGGTGAGCATTGCCAACATCGTAAGCGCGTAAAAAGCCGCTGTCGTGATCACCGGAAAGTTTTTCCGTCCGGCATCGTTGAACATTTTGGCACATTCATAGATCGCCATCGCCGCCATCAGCGGAGCGGTCACCCAGAAGAGATAAATTCCGTAGGGACGCCAGAAAAAAATACCTGCCAGCAACGCCATCAACAGCGTAAATCCGATGATCCTGAACTTGAACATTATTATAGTATCCTGTGTTGTTTGGTTATGATTCCCTGCTGAAACTCTCTCCTTAATTTAACTGTATTTACCGGAAATACAAGTTAATACAGTTAAAAAGTCCGGGATTTTATCCGGTCACCCCGAAAAGGCGGCACAATTCATCGAAACGGAAAACGGAGTCTTCGCCGAATTTCTCCATTGACGCCCGGATGCGGCCGAGCGGTTTTTCTGCCATTTTTCCGGATTTGGAAAAGAACTTGTCGGCTAAACAGATCAACTTTTCTTCCGGAGTTTCCGGCAGAAGATCCCGGTGCGGCAGCGGCAGACCGGAAGCGATGATCCCGGCGGCGGTCAAACCGCTTCCGGTGTGGCGCTCGCAGATGCGGGCATAAGGTTCCAGCGCCGGATCAAGTTTGCGGAGCATACCGGCTCCGGCGATGCCGTGGGCGATATAGGGCAATTCCCCGAAACAGAAAATATCCGGAGCATGACAGCAGATGATCCCGATATCGTGAAGCATCGCTCCGTTGGAGATCACCTCCGGATCCAGCGGCAAAGATGAGTTTTCCGCAATCAGCAGAGCCTTTGCTCTCACTTGCGAACTGTGTTTCATCAATACCTGATGCAGCTCCGGGGCATCGGCGTAAAACCGTTCAATTATCTGCAATGCCAATTCCATAAAATTCCTCCTGTTTCTGCATATTATAGCCCGATTCAAAAAAAATACAAATTGTATACGCGGAAAAATTTGTAAAAAACCGTTTTTCGGGTTATCTTATATGAAATGAGGGGCGGTATTGAAACATACAACTCATACTACTGGTGGAAAAATGAGAATACTGGTTATTGAAGACGACAACAAAACTGCAGAATTTTTACTTCAGGCATTGCATGATGCCGGTTACGAAACCTCCTACGCCGATAACGGCGCATCCGGATTGGAACTGGCACTCAAAGAGGATTTCGACTGTGCAGTGGTCGATATCATGCTCCCTCAGATGGACGGTTTCACCGTTATCGAAAAACTCCGGGAAGCCGGTAAAAAGACCCCGTTGATCGTGTTGAGTGCCAAAAGCACGCTGGATGACCGCGTTCACGGTCTTCACTCCGGAGCCGACTGCTATCTGGCAAAACCCTTTTCGGTTGCCGAACTGCTCGCCAATATCCAGGCGCAGCTGCGCCGCGTTTCCATGAGCGTTGAACCGACGGTGCTGACTGTCGAAGACCTTGAAATCGATGTCATCTCCCGCAAAGTCACCCGCGCCGGCAAGGTGATCGATCTGCCTCCATTGGAATTTGAACTGCTGGAATATCTCGTCCGCAATGCCCGCCGGGTGGTCACCCGCAGTATGCTTATGGAAAATGTCTGGGAATACAACTTCGATCCGTCGACCAATATCGTCGAAACCCGTGTATGCAAACTCCGGGAAAAAATCGACAAACCCTTTGACCGGGATCTGATCCACACAGTGCGCGGAATCGGTTATGTTCTCGAATAAACTCCTGCGGATCTCGCTGAAGATCCGTCTGGCATTCACCTATACCCTGTTTTTTTTCATCTCCTGCATATTGATCTTTACGGTATTTTCCCTGCGGGTGTACCGGGAGATCAACCGTATCGGGGATGAGGAACTTTTCCGTATTGCCGACAATATCACGGATCTCTATCACAATTCGCTGCAGAATTCCAGGAATACCATTGTCAATGATTCCCGCAGCGACTACCCGGAATCCGACCGGGCGGTATTGGAAAAGCGCTTCCCCGGTATGGAACTCATCTCCGCCGACCGTCTGGAGAGTTTGAACAACAGTTCATCCGCAGCCAAACCCACCAATTACTATACCGCGTACATTTTTCACCGGAATCAATATTATGAATGCCGGGTGCGCCGCGATGGTTCGGTCTACTCCAAACTGATCAAAAAAAATGCCGGTCTGCGCCGGCTCCGGGAACAGCTTGACGCCGCCGCCAACCCGCAGAAAAACGCCGAAAAAGCGTTGAAACAGAAATTCCGGGAACTCGGCCGTTTCCACGGACAAAATGAATTTTTCGCCTTGATATGGGATTACGAAAATGAAAAATATCTCATGCATGCCGGAGCAAAACCGGCGGTACTGGCAAAGATCGTCAAGCATGAAACAACTCCTTCGACCGGCTTTGAGATCGAAAAATTCCGCTGTATTTATACTGATATACCAGACCTCGGCAGATTCATCGTCGGCAGATCGATCAAAAACCGGGATGCCATCATCCGGCAATCCCTGATGATCTTTGTCGGTATCCTGTTCAGCGGTACCGGTATCGGTGTTGCCGTAGCATGGCTGATCGCCCGCCGCTTCATCCGGGGTATAAAACAGACTACTCTGGCAATGAAAAGCATCTCCGACGGCGACTACAGTTACCGTATCGCTGAAATTCCCTATAATGACGAAGAGATCGTGACCCTGATGGAAACTTTCAACGATATGAATGAACGCACCGAAAATCTGCTTAAAGATATCAAGATGATGTCTGACAACGTTGCACACGACCTGCGGACACCGCTCACCCGCATTTCCGGAACCGTGGAACTGCTGTTGAGCCGCCGGGAACTCTCCGATGAAGTCCGGGATGTCTGCGTATCAGTGCTGGAAGAGATACTGCGGTTGAAAAGTCTGGTCAATACGATCATGGATATTTCCCGGACCTCCGCGCAACCGGATTCGCTGAAAAAGGAATCTATCGACCTCACCGGGCTCATCCGGAATTTCTGTGACTTCATGCTCCCGGCGTTTGAAGAAAAATCGTTGAAACTCACCACCGATCTTCCCGGAAATCCGCTGATAATGACCGTTGACAAGACCATGTTTCAGCGGATGCTGGCAAACCTGATCGAAAATTCGCTCAAATTCACCACTTCCGGCGGCACCACTATCCGTTTGCACAGTAAAGAACAATCCGCCATACTGGAAATCAGCGACACCGGATGCGGCATATCACCGCAGGATCTCCCCTACATTTTTGACCGTTTCTTCCGCGCCGATGCCAGCCGCCACCTCTCCGGCAACGGTCTTGGACTGGCGCTGGTCAAAGCCGTCGTCACCGCTCACAACTGGGAACTCGATGTCAAATCGGTTCCCGGCAAAGGAACCTCCTTTATTATAAATATGCCCAACCAGACTGGAGTCAAAGAATGAGTTTCACCGCATTTTTCCTGTTACTGCTTTCTGTAACATTTCACGCTTCATGGAACCTCGTTGCCAAAAAATCGGCGACGACCATCGCCTTTTACACTGTTATCTGCATGACCTCGGCACTGTGCTGGCTGCATCTGCAATTCTGGACTCCGGTGAATGTGCTGGGACTGCCCGGGAAGTATTACATATTTATGGCATGTTCAGTTTTGTCCGATCTGATCTACTGCTGCGGACTGGTTCACGCCTACCGGACAATGGAGATGTCCACGGCCTACCCGATGATGCGTTCACTGCCGCTGCTGCTCACGGCGGCGCTGACCACGCTCCTCGGTTGGGGCAAACCGCTGACCGCGATGGCGCTTGCCGGAATGGCGGTGGTATTCGCCGGATGTCTGATGATGCCGCTGAATGATTTCAGAAATTTCAGGATCAGCAATTACATCAACTCCCATTTGCTGTTTATTCTGCTGGTTGCCTGCGGTACGACCGGATATACGGTATTCGACAGTCAGGCACAGCAGATCATGCGCAGTGAACTGCCGGATATCAGCAAGCCGGTAATGGCGCTCACCTACTATTCCAGCCGTGGTATCGTGCTGACCTTGACCCTGTTCACGACCGTATTCCTGCTGAAAAACGAACGCGCCAACCTGAAACGCCTGATAACTGAACGCAACTGGACACCGGTTCTGGCGGGGTTGTTTGCCACTTTTTCCTACGGATTGGTGCTGATCGCCATGAATTATGTTTCCAATGTATCTTATGTGCAGGTATTCCGTCAACTGGGACTGCTCGTCGGTGTTGCCGGAGGCATACTTATCCTCAAAGAGCGCTGTTCAGTGCCGAAGATATCCGGCAGTCTGCTGATCGTAACCGGATTGATCATGACTGTACTGTAAACCTCGCTGAAAACAGCCTTTTACCGGCTTCTGCTCAAATCATAAGCCAATATTTTACGCTGAAACCGATCTTTGTAAATAAAAAAGTTGAGTAGATACTTGACTTTTTACAAGAACGGCGCAATATTATAAAGAGAGCAAATGTTGCTCGCAAAATTGACGCGTGTAAGGACAGCAACCAACGTGAAAGGGAATAAAAATGTCCGAAATTGCTGATAAAGTGAAAAAAATCGTCGTTGAACAGCTCGGTGTTTCTGAAGATCAGGTCACCCCGGAAGCCAAATTCATCGAAGACCTCGGCGCTGACTCTCTCGATCAGGTCGAATTGGTCATGGCTCTTGAAGAAGCCTTCGGTGCCGACATTCCGGACGAAGAAGCCGAAAAGCTGACCACCGTCGGCGATGCGATCGCTTACGTTGAAAGCAAGAACCAGGGATAATTTTCCTGTCAGATTGTTTTCCGGCGCAATTTGTTGCGGAATGATCTTCACGATCTTTCCGCCGACAGTTGCGCGAAGGGATCTGCGGTCACTGATCGGCGACGGTTGGTGACCTTGTTTTTTTTAACCACCATTGAGAATTTCTGTAATATTATGAACGAACGCAGAGTTGTTGTTACCGGTTGCGGCGTCCTGTCATGCGTCGGCAACAATGTTGGCGATTTCTGGGATTCTCTCGTAAACGGCAAATGCGGACTTGGACAAATCACCCGTTTTGACACCTCTGCCTACCGCACTCATATCGCCGGAGAGATCAAGGATTTCGATGTTACCCGTTACATGTCCGCCAAAGATGCCCACCGGATGGACCTTTACACCCAATATGCCATGGCAGCTGCCGATGAAGCACTGCGTTCAGCCGGGCTCTACGTCGAACCGGGCGAAAAACGTCCCGACGGCGACCGTTTCGGTGCCATCGTTCCCAGCGGTATCGGCGGACTCGGTACCCTCGAACGCGAACACGAAACTCTGCTCAATCGCGGACCCCGCCGGGTTTCCCCCTTTCTGATCCCGATGATGATCGGTGATATCGCTTCCGGAAACCTCGCCATCCGCTACGATCTGCGCGGACCCAACATGGGTCTTGCCACCGCCTGTGCCACCGCCTGTCACTCCATCGGTGAAGCATACTGGATGATCAAACGCGACGATGCCGATGTCATGGTCGCCGGCGGCGCCGAAGCCTGCGTCGTCCCCACCAGTCTTGCCGGATTCTGCGCTCTCCAGGCGCTCTCCACCCGCAACGATGATCCGCAGCATGCCAGCCGCCCGTTTGACCGCGACCGCGATGGTTTCGTCATGTCCGAAGCCGCCGGTGTCATGGTCATCGAAGAACTCGGTCACGCCATCCGCCGCGGCGCCCCGATCCTCGCTGAGGTCGTCGGTTACGGTGCCACCGCCGATGCTTATCATATCACCAGCCCCGCCCCCGACGGCAACGGCTGTGCCAGAGCAATGCAAATGGCGATGCGTCATGCCGGAATCACTCCGGATGAGGTCGACTACATCAACGCTCACGGTACCAGTACTTCGCTCAACGACAAGTTTGAAACGCTTGCCATCAAGAGCGCCTTCGGTGAAGCCGCTTCCAAAGTCGCCATCAGCAGTACCAAAGGTACTACCGGTCACTCCCTCAGCGCCGCCGGCGGTCTGGAATGTATCGCCTGTGTCCAGAGTATCATCAACGGCATTATTCCTCCGACCATCAACTACGAAAACCCCGATCCGGAATGTGATCTCAATTACACTCCCAATCAGGCCGTCAAGCGTACTGTCAATTACGCGATGAACAGCAATTTGGGTTTTGGCGGTCACAACGGTGTGATGTTGTTCAAAAAATTTGAAAATTGATCCGGTCCTCCGGATCTTCGCTTAAAAGTCAAACATTTGGGGAACAGTTTTTATGAGAAACATTTGGTCAGTTGCCGCAGTTGCTGCGGTTGTCGTCCTCTGCGGTTGTCGGCACACCACTGTCGACCAGGTCAAAGCCAGCGATGGCATGAATGACTGGTATCAGTACATCAAAGATAACTATCCCGGTTTCCAGCCGCCGCCGCTGGTATCTCCCGGAATCTCCGGGCAGACCGCCGCGGGAACTGCCGGAAATGAAAAAGCATTGCCTGCCGACAACAGTGCAGTTGATCCCGAAAACAATGTGGAAGCCATTCCCGTTGACCCGGTGCCGGTTCAGGACAACAAAGCCGAAGTGAAGACCGAAGCCGAAACTGCACCTGCTGCCAAAGAAGAAGCCAAGGCCGAAGTCAAAACTGAAGCCAAAGCCGAAGCAGAAGTGAAACCTGCCGCCAATGCCGGTGCTGAAAATGAAGCCAAACCGGCAGTGGAACCCCCGGATCCCACCAGCAGCGAGATCTACGTTGTCAAATACGGTGATACTCTGGGTGCGATCTCCAAAAAGTTCTATGGCAGTGTCCGGTATGTCAATTTGCTGCAGAAGGCAAACTCCGACATCATCACCAATGCCAATGTCCTTAAACCGGGCATGAAACTTATCATCCCCAAATTGTAAGCGCCCATACTGCCGGATGGCTGATCCGGAATTTCTCAACGGATCAGCCGCAATTTCCGGCGCTCCACCGTCAATGGAACAACAACGCTTTTATTTTGAACCCGGTCTTTCTTTCCATGCCTTCGGCGTGAAAGACGAAGTACGTCTGCTCAAACAGATATCATCCGAATTTCAGATCGGGATCAATTCCAGAGATAACTGGGTGGAATTATCCGGAGAAACTCCTGCGGTCGCCAAAGCAGTGAAGTTTTTGGAAGAACTGCAGAAAATATTCAAACTCCGGCAAAAGGAACTCGAACGTTCCGATGTTGAACTGGTTCTGCGCCAATGCCGCCGGAACGATGGCCCCGGACTGGAAAATTTATGGAAAGAACGGATCGAACTTGCCTCCGGCAGACGCCCCGTAATGCCCCGTTCCCGGCGGCAGCTCGACTACATTAAAACCATGCGCCAGCATGAAGTGGTCTTCGGGATCGGCCCCGCCGGTACCGGAAAAACCTATCTGGCAATGGCAATGGCGGTCTCCATGTTCCTCAAAGGTGAGGTCAGCCGGATCATCCTCACCCGCCCCGCCAGAGAATCCGGCGAACGTCTGGGCTTTCTGCCCGGAACCCTTGAAGATAAAGTTTCCCCTTATCTGCGGCCCCTCTACGACGCACTCTACGAAATGATGAGCGTCGAAGATGCCCAGAATCTGATTTCCCGCAATATCATTGAAATCGCACCGCTGGCTTTCATGCGGGGCAGAACTTTGAGCAATGCGTTTATTATTCTGGACGAAGCACAGAACACCTCTCCGGAACAGATGCTGATGTTTCTGACCCGGATGGGATTCGGTTCCAGATGTATCATCACCGGCGACCCCAGCCAGTCCGATCTGGGCAAGAATGAACTTTCCGGACTGAACCGGGCTCTGCGCTCACTCCGCAATATCTCTGAACTGGGATTTGTTTTCTTTGACACCGGCGATGTCGTCCGTCACGCTCTGCTGGAAAAAATCATCAATGCCTACAACACCGAACCGGCTACCCGGCCCCAGGAGAATGTATGAGCAATCAGGAAAATCATAATGTCGGGCGCAACCGCGCAGAAAAAACTTTGTCCACCTCGCCGGTACCAACGATCCTGGTGCTGGTATTCATCTGGGTGACGGCGGCGGTATTGTTAACATTGTCGCTTTTGAGTCAGCGGGATTTCACCATTTTCAAAAAGGGTGACATTGCGCCGTTTTCGACTTGGGCGCTGACCGACTTCATGTATGTTGACAAAGCAAAGACCAATGCGGAAAAAGCCGCTGCCCGTCAGGCGGCGCCGGAATATCTGTGCATAAGCGAACCGAGCTGTGCCAAACTGGATCACGATCTGGATACCTTCCTCGCCGCCGCCAGAAACCGCAGTGAAGTCGAACAGCAGAAACGCAAATATATCCCCAGCGCCAGTCTGCCGGCGCAACAGGCAGGTGATTTCAAAAATTTTGCTGATTTGAGCAATTTCATTGCTGACAGGAAAAATGTTGATCTGCTGCAGAAAAAATTCCGGAGCGTCGCAAGTCACGGCATCGCACTTCCCGAACAATTGGAAAAAAAGAATATCCGGATCATCACTGCCGGCGGCAGACAGTTGGATAACTTCATTCCGCCGCTCCCGGCAGATGCCGCATCTGAAGTACTGCGGGAATTCAAAATTGCTGAAAATTTCAAAACCGAACTCCATATGGTGCTCTCCCGTCTGATGGAAAAAGGCAATCTGGTCTACGATCAGGAACGTACCAGAAACGGACAGGATGCCGCATCTGCCAAAGTACCGAATTCCTACAAAAAATGCCGCCGCAACGAATTGATCGTGGCGGAAGGTGCATTGATCACCGGGGAACTCATCGATAAGATCACGGCAGAGAAAAATGCACTTCCTCAAAACTTCGGTATGGCGATATTCTACTACCGTTTGGGAATAAGTTTCCTGCTGCTGCTGGTGGCATTTCTGTTTCTTTACAATACCTATCCGGGCTTTTTCAGTTCGACCAGCCGGATATCCATCGCCGGAGTGACGGTGATCTTGTCACTGATTATAAATTACGCTGTGATATACAGTTTTTTCTATCTGGTGAAATTTGAACGGATCTCCGACTATCAACTGCTGCTGGTACTGGTACCGATACCGTTGTGTGCGGCGTTGTGCACCGCATTTCTGGGCAACCGCAGTGCGATTTTTGCGCTGTTTCTGGTTTCCGGGGTGACGGCGATGATGGTATTTCCCGACCGTTCGTTTGAATTGGCACTGCGCTGGTTCTTTACCGGGATGCTGGTGGCGCTCTCCGTCCGCAATGTCCGGAACTACCGCAGTTTCTTTTTCCGGGTATTCATTTTCGGGGCTTTGAGCATAGCGCTGATCAACAGTGATACGCTCATCAATGCCGGAAACACCAATTTTATCGAAGCGGCGATCGTGATATTCATCAACAGTTTCGGCTGTGCGGTGGCGTCATTGCTTCTGGTATTCGCCTTTGAACTTATTTTCAACGCCGATACCAACATGTCACTGATGGTACTGTGCGACTACAGCCACCCGCTGTTGGATGAGTTGAAACGGCAGGCACCGGGAACCATGTTCCACTCCATGAATGTCGCCACCCTTGCGGAAGATGCCGCCCGCGCCATCCGCGCCAATCCGCTGAAAGCCAAAGCCGGAGCACTCTTCCACGATATCGGTAAATTGAGCAACCCCAGTTACTTCGTGGAAAACAACATCCACAGTCCGGCGGAACACGAACAACTTCAGCCCCGGCAGAGTGCCGCTATCATCCGCGAACATGTCAGCGCCGGAGCCGACCTCGGCCGCAAACACCGGTTGAGCCGCTTTATCCGGGATGCCATAACCACCCATCACGGCGACGATCTGGTATCGTTTTTCTACCGGAAAGCGGTGGAAGCACATGAACAGAATCCCGGTTCACCTCCGGTTTTTGAATCGGATTTCCGCTACAACGGCGAGGCGCCGTCTGAAAAAGAACTCTCCATCATCTCGCTTGCGGATGCCTGCGAAGCCGCCTGCCGCAGTCTGAAAGATCCTTCCGAAGCCAATATCCGGGAAATGGTCAACAATATCTTTATCCACCGGTTCCGTCAGGGACAACTGCGGGATTCCAAACTTTCCCTCGAAGAACTGCACACCGTACGCGAATGTTTCATCAAAGATCTGGTCAACTTCAACCACGGCCGGATCGCCTACAATAAGGAAAATAAAAATGATTCTGCTGAACAGTCAGTGGTACTGCCGAAGCCGGAAAGTTCCGAAAAAAAGTGATTTGCGTAAATTCGTCCATCGCGCCGCCGAAACTGCCGGTCTGCCGGTGACTCCGGCATGGTGCTGCAATATTCTCTTTGTCGGCGACCGCCGGATGGCTCAAATGAATATGGATCTGCTCGGTCATGAAGGTACGACCGATGTGATAACTTTCAGTTACTTCGATGAACAGCCCGTCCCGGAAGCCGGAGATGTGATGGTCGAACTGATAGTCAACCCGGAAGCAGCCGTACGCGAAGGAGCCAAACGCCCCGGAGGTTACAGCCGGGAGGTTGCGTTGTATATCGTTCACGGTATGCTGCACAGCGCCGGAGAAGATGATCTTTCGGATGTTCCCCGCCGCCGGATGCGCCGCCGGGAACGCGAATGTATGGCGGTTCTGGAAAAAGAATTTGATCTTTCACTTTTGTTTCCGGATTCTCTTGACAGTTGAAACAAGCCCGGTTATATTAATAGAAAACCTCTTGGAGAAATCAACGTGAAAAATATTGTAATTATGTTGTTTGCCGCGCTTCTGGCAGCCGGCTGTTCGGTAAATCCTTTTGAAACTGCCAAAAATAATGTGGAAAATTCCAAAAAACTCCGGATCGGCATGACCAAAGCAGAGGTGCTTGCCGTCATGGGTGAACCGGTGAAAAATGAAGCTTTCCACCGTCCTGATATCTGGTTCTACTACTTCAATATGAACTGGGGCGACGGATTCATTACCGAAGATGAGTGTTTCCCGCTCGTGTTTGAAAACGGTAAACTTGCCGGATGGGGCAATATGTATTATACCCGTACCCGTCTGGAAAATAAAAACCGGGTCCCCAATATCGAATTTCCGGATAAAAAACAAAACAAAGAAGGTAAACAGAAATGAAAGTCATCGTCACCGGAGGCGCCGGATTCATCGGCTCCGCATTGATCCGCTACCTGATCAAAAATACCGATTGTACTGTACTCAATCTGGATAAACTCACCTATGCCGGAAATACTGACAACCTCAAAGAGATCGATGATTCTCCGCGTTATCAGTTCGTTCAATGCGATATTTGCGATGAGGTGAAAGTCCGGGAAATTTTCAGCACTTTTGAACCCGATACGATCATGCACCTCGCTGCGGAAAGCCACGTTGACCGTTCCATCGATGCCCCGCTGGAATTCGTCCGCACCAACGTCCTGGGTACTGCCAATTTGCTGCACTGTGCGCTGAACTATTATCAGCAGCTTCCGGAAGAGAAAAAAGCGATCTTCCGTTTCCAGCACATTTCGACTGATGAAGTATACGGCTCTCTGGGCAAAGAAGGGTTCTTCAAGGAAACCACTCCCTACGACCCCAAATCACCGTATTCTGCGAGCAAGGCCTCTTCCGACCACATGGTGCGGGCCTGGGGACACACCTTCAAACTTCCGGTGCTGCTGTCCAACTGTTCCAACAACTACGGCCCCTACCACTTCCCGGAAAAACTCATTCCGCTGATCATCCTCAATGCGCTCGACGGCAAACCGCTCCCGATCTACGGCAAGGGCGACAACGTCCGCGACTGGCTCTTTGTGGAAGACCACGCCCGGGCGCTCTGGCAGATCAACCGCAACGGCAAACCCGGTGAAACCTACAACATCGGCGGCAACAGCGAACGCACCAATCTGGAAGTGGTCGAAAGCTGCTGCAAGATCCTCGATGAACTGGTTCCCAAAGCGGAATCCTATTCCAAACAGATCACCTTCGTTGCCGACCGCCCCGGCCATGACCAGCGCTACGCAATCGATGCCTCCAAACTCAAACGCGAACTCAACTGGGAACCGCTGACCAGATTTGAAGACGGTTTGCGCGCTACCGTCAAATGGTATTTGGACAATGACTGGTGGTGGCGCCCCATCAGAGAAAAGAATTATGCCGGTGAACGCCTCGGTAAAGGAGGAAAATAAGATGAAAGGTATCGTACTTGCCGGAGGAGCCGGAACCCGGCTTCATCCGATGACCCTCGGAACATCCAAACAGTTGCTGGCGATCTACGACAAGCCGATGATCTACTATCCGCTGTCGGTGCTGATGCTCGCCGGGATCCGGGACATTCTCATTATCACCACCCCGGAGGAACAGTTCTGCTTCAAGCGTCTGCTGGGTGACGGCAGCCGTTTCGGAGTGAATTTCACCTACGCCGTTCAGCCCTCTCCGGACGGTCTGGCACAGGCCTTTATCATCGGTGAAGAATTCATCGGCAATGACCGGGTCTGTCTGGTACTTGGAGATAATATCTTCTACGGCGCCGACCTCGGCAAGATTTTGCGAAACGCCGCCGCCAGAGAAGTTGGAGCCACCGTTTTCGGTTACTATGTACGCGACCCGGAACGCTTCGGTGTTGTGGAATTCGACAAATGCGGCAAAGCGGTTTCCATCGAAGAAAAACCGCAGCAGCCCAAATCCAATTATGCCGTGACCGGGCTCTACTTCTACGATAACGATGTCGTGGAAATCGCCAAAAACATCAAGCCCTCCGCCCGCGGCGAACTGGAAATCACCGCAGTCAACAATGTCTATCTGCAGCGCGGTACGCTTCAGGTGGAAAAACTCGGACGCGGCTACGCCTGGCTCGATACCGGCACCCCGGACAGCATGCTTGATGCCTGCAACTTCATCAAAGCCGTCGAAACCCGTCAGGGACTGCAGGTCGCCTGTCTGGAAGAGATCGCCTTCTGCAATGGCTGGCTGAATGCGGAATCCGCCTTGAGCGCCGTTGCCAACATGCGGAAAACCGATTATGCACACTATTTGGAACAGCGGGTCAGAGAATGGGAAAATTCAAAGTAATCTCCAAAGTCGATAATGGTGTAATGCTGATCGAACCGGCAGTTTTCGGTGACAGCCGCGGCTATTTTCTGGAAAGTTACAACAAAGCCGATCTGGCAGAGATCGGTATTGTCAATGAATTTATTCAGGACAATGAATCCTTTTCCTCTTACGGTGTCGTCCGGGGACTGCACTATCAGGCACAGCCCTACACCCAAGCCAAACTGGTGCGGGTGATCAGCGGCAAAGTATTGGATATTGCGGTGGATATCCGCAAGGATTCTCCGGATTTCGGCAAGGTTTTCACGGCAGAACTCTCCGGCGAAAATCACCGCCAGTTCTACATTCCCCGCGGCTTTGCCCACGGTTTTGCCGTTTTGAGTGAAACGGCATTGTTCGCCTACAAGTGCGATAATATCTATCATCCGGAGAGCGACCGCGGAATCGCGTTCAATGACCCGGAATTGAATATCGCCTGGCCGATCCCGCAGGAAAAAATGCTGCTTTCCGCAAAGGATTTGAAGCATCCCTGCCTGAAAGACGCTGAAACATTTTAATTTTACCAGCATATAGCAGGAGATAATTTTTTATGAAAATCATGCTGACCGGCGGACGCGGAATGTTGGGCAGAACTCTGACCTCGGTTCTCAAGACCTCTCATGAAGTTCTGGTCACCGACTATCCGGAAGCTGACATCACCGACTATTTTTCCATCAGCAGCGCCATCCGCCGATGCACCCCGGATGTCGTTATTCACTGTGCCGCCAAGACCGCAGTCGATCTTTGCGAAACCGAACAGGTTTCAGCTTACACTCTCAACGCCTACGGTTCAGCCAATGTTGCCAAAGCCTGTTTTGAAAATGATGTGCGGCTGATTGCGATCTCCACCGATTATGTTTTTGACGGAAACAATCCGATACCCCGCAAAGAAAGCGATCCTGCCACCGGCGGCAACACCGTCTACGGCAAAAGCAAATTTCTCGGCGAACAACTTATCATGAATCTCTGTCCGACCGCTCTGATCTGCCGGGTGGCGTGGCTCTATGGCAACGGTGGTCCGAGTTTCGTCCATACCATTTTGAAACTTGCCGATGGTTCCCGTCCGCAACTCAAGGTGGTTTCCGATCAGATCGGCAACCCGACCAGTTGTCTGGCTGTGGCAAAGCACATGCGGATCATTCTCGAACATCCGGAACTTTGCGGCATCTGCCATCTGACCTGCGAAGGAGAGACCAGCTGGTTTGAATTCGCTAAAGAAATTTGCCGGTTGAATAATATCAATCAGGAGATCATTCCCTGTACCACTGCGGAATTCCCCCGACCGGCACCCCGTCCGGCATACTCCTGCCTGGATAACGAAGTACTGCGCCTCAACGATCTGCCGCCGATGCCTCATTGGCAGAAAGCATTGGAAAATTTCTTCATCCGCGGTTCAATCTGGTAAGATACTATGCAACGCAATGAATTGGTAAAATACCTCGATCAATTGCTCGATTTACCTGCTTTTACCGGAGATGTTTCCAACAACGGTCTGCAGATCGAAGGAAGATCCGAAGTAAAAAAGATCATGTTCGGAGTCGACGGCTGTCAGCAGATTTTCGATCTGGCAGTCAGGGAAAATGCCGACTTTATTTTTGTCCACCACGGCTTGAGCTGGGGCGGCGGTTTGAAACGCTGGGTCGGAACGGATGCCAAACGTTTCAGTACCCTTTTCTGCAACGGGATCTCCCTGTATGCCGCCCATCTGCCGCTGGATGCGCATCCGGAATTGGGCAACAATGCGGTATTGAGCAGCATGATCGGACTGGAACAGCGGGAAAAATTTTTCTGCTACGATGGAGTCGATATCGGTTTCTCCGGAATACTTCCGCAGGAGATGAGTTTGGAAAGTATCGCCGGCAAACTGGCTTCAGCGCTGGATTGCAATTATCTGCTGCGCGGTTCTGCCGACCGGCTCTGCCGTAAAGCGGCAGTCGTTTCCGGCGGCGGCGGCATCGATTCGATCTTTGAGGCTGCGGCAAAAGGATGCGATTTGCTCATTACCGGAGAGATGGAACACATCATGCACCATGCCGCACTGGAAACCGGAGTATCGGTAATCGCCCTCGGACACTACGCCAGCGAAACCACCGGTCCCAGGGCGATGATGGAACATATCCGGGAAAAATTTGATATCGAAGTCTGCTTTGCCGACTTGCCAACCGGATTGTGAAATTCACCATGGCTGAAGTAAAAAACCAAGCATGGCAGATCTCCACCCGGCGCCGGTTGTGCTGGCTGCTTTTCTCCTTTGCCGGAGGCATGCTTTATGCAGCAGCCCTGCCGCCTTTGAACTGGAGTTTTGCTGTGTTTTTCTGTTTGTTCCCGGTGCTGTACTGCGGAAATGTTTTCAAATGGAAATTCGCCTGGTTGAGCGGATGGTGCTGGGGATTGGGCTGGGCTTTTTTCAGTTACCGCTTTCTCCGGGAGATCGAATGGTTCGTCCCGTGGCTGCTGGCTCCGGTAATGGCGCTGTGGCCGGCATTCTGGGGAGCATTGCTGCCCAAACTCCGGGAATGGATGATTTTTCCGGCAGATTCGGTTCAATGGAACTGCCGGGAAAAAGAGGAGTATCTCATCCGCCGTCTGCCATGGTACCGGGTATTGGCATTTGCCATCTCCGCAGCATTGCTTTTCACTCTGATCGAATGGACCCGTTCCCGGCTCTTTGTCTGGAATGATTTCAGCGTCACCCAGTGGCGGAACACCGCCTTTATCCAGATAAGTTCGCTCACCGGCAGTTACGGTATCGGATTTCTGATTGCGTGGTTCAATACGGCATTTTTCAGTGCGGTGATCTTCCGCAAACGGGGAACTTGGCAAACGATCCCGGTGATATTGACCTTTATCGCGGTACTGGCTTTCGGTTTCCGGCGCCTGAGCCGATTGGAAAAAAATTCTGAACCTGCCCGGACCCTGCGCGCCGGATTGGTCCAGTGCGATCTCTCCCAGCGCCGCCATGCTACCGAATCCCAGATCCTCGAAGCCATCGAAGTATGCACCTCGCTTTCCCGGCAGCTTGCAGCTCAGAAACCGGATATCATCATCTGGCCGGAAAGCGCAGTGCCGATACCGCTCAACAGCGGAGGGTACGCAGGAACGGTATTCCGGCAGAAATTTTCCGCACTGCTGAAAGATACCGGCATCCCATTGCTTGCCGGTATGCTGGCATTCCGGGAAGACAACTCCGCCAACAGTTGGCAGATCACCAACAGTGCGCTGCTTTTTGACATTAAAAAACGTTCTGCTGAACGCTATGATAAAATCCACCGGGTCCCCTATGGAGAATATGTTCCCTTCCGCAAATATCTCCCCGAAGCTCTCGTCAATGCCGTCGATATGGGCAGAGATCTGGCGCCGGGAAATAATTATGAACCCTTCACGCTGGATTCCGGTATCCGGGTGTCTACAGCGATCTGCTACGAAGGAGTTTTCGGATATCTCATCCGTCAGTTTGCCCTCCGGAGAACCAATTTGCTGATCGTGCTTTCCAACGATGCGTGGTACCCCGAAAGCAGTGAACCGGAACAACACCTTGCCAATGCAGTCATCCGCAGTGTCGAAAGCGGCCTTTACATGATCCGTTGCGGCAACAACGGCGGTTCCGGCGTGGTGACTCCGGCAGGAAAATTCATCAGTTACATCGGCAGTTCAGCGCCCCGTCCGGAACTGCTGAGAGAACGGGCTTACGGCGTGGTCGAAGTCCCCGTTCCGCGCAGTTCAGAATACCGGACAATCTTTGTCAAATACGGCGAATGGTTCATCCTGCTGCTGGCAGCCGGACTTTTCTCCATAATTGTTTACGGCGTGATCATGGAAAGAAACCGCCGCAACATTGCACTGCAAATTATAAAAAAGGAAAAATCATGAATATCGACCTCAAAGTTATCGTTGAAAACGCCTTATACTTTATCGCGCTGCTCAATCCGGCAAGCAAGGTGATGTTTCTGTCAACCTATGAGCCGAAACTCTCCCAGAAGCAGATTATTGAATTGTCGTGGAAATCTTCGGCGGCAGCGTTGATGATCCTGATAACGCTGGCAACTTTCGGAGAGATCGTCTTGAGCAAAATTTTCCGGGTGGAACTCTATTCGCTCAAAATCACCGGCGGTATCGTGCTGTTCCTTATCGGAATGGTCGCCATCCGCGAAGGCCGTTTCGTCAACCGCGACGAACATCAGGAACGGATGAATTTCACCGACCTTTCCCTGATCCCGCTGGCAACTCCGCTGATCGCCGGCTCCGGTATCATCGCCGCCGGTATCAGTACAGCGGCACAGTATGGTGCGCTTTCAGTAAGTTTGTCGCTGTTCATGGGAATATTTGTCAACTTCGCCGTCATGCTCTTTTCCAGCGGCATCAGCCGGATATTGGAAAAACTCCATCTCACCGGCCCGCTGATCCGGCTGACCGGACTCATCATCTCCTGTGTGGCTGCCCAGATGATCATCACCGGTATCAAGGAGAGTTTGCTGTAAAAAACAGCGTAAAGTTGCCGCACCGGAATCAGGAGCATAAGCGCTGCATGTAAATTTTCCGCAAATGTGCAAAACCTGATTGAAAAAAGCAGTTTGGCGGGATATATTATCTTTTTGATAAGATGTTATTTACATTAAATTAATATTGTCGAAAGGATATTACCATGGCAGATGATTTCAAGAGTCAGGAACTGATGGACAAGATCGTCAGTTTGTGCAAGCGTCGCGGATTTGTATTCCCCAGTTCTGAGATCTACGGCGGATTCAACGGATTCTGGGACTACGGCCCCTACGGTTCCCGCATGAAACGCGCAATCGAAAGCCTCTGGTGGCACGAAATGGTCGAAACCCGTGACAATGTCGAAGGGCTCGATTCCACCATCATCGCCAATCCCACCATCTGGAAAGCTTCCGGTCACATCGACCAGTTCAGCGACCTGATGACTGACTGCAAAGACTGCAAAGCCCGTCACCGTGTCGATCAGATGGCTGACCCCACCACCTGCCCGAACTGCGGTTCCAAGAACCTCACCGAACCCAAAGAATTCAACCTGATGATGAAAACCTTTGTCGGTCCGGTCTTCGATGATGAACACGTCGCCTATCTGCGCGCTGAATCCTGCCAGCCGATCTTCGTCGACTTCCACAGCGTCCGCATCGCCGCCCGTCAGAAACTTCCCTTCGGTGTGGCGCAGATCGGTAAAGCTTTCCGTAACGAGATCAACCCCCGTAACTTCACATTCCGCAGCCGCGAATTCACCCAGATGGAAATGGAATTCTTCTGCGACGGCGAAGAGGGTATGGAATGGTTCGAATACTGGAAAGAACAGCGTATCAAATACTATCGCGACAAACTGGAATTCTCCGATGACTTCATGCGTATCTACGAGCATGAAAAACTTGCTCACTACGCCAAAGCCGCTATCGATATCGAAGTCAAGTTCCCCTTCGGCTGGGGCGAACTCGAAGGCGTCCACCACCGCGGTACCTGGGACCTCTCCCGACACAGCGAATTCTCCGGCGAGAACCTCCAGTATGTCGACCACGACAACCGCCGTACCCTGATGCCCACCGTCATCGAAACCAGCGTCGGTCTCGACCGCACTATGCTGGCTCTCCTCTGCCGCGCCTACGATGAAGAAAAGGCCGCCACCGCCAAAGAAGGCATGGATGAAGATACCCGTATCGTCCTCCATCTGCCCGCTCGGGTCGCCCCGATCCAGGTCGCCGTGCTGCCGCAGTCCAAGAAACTCAAAGAGAATGCCTACGCTCTCTACAAGGATATCAACCGCTACTTCCGCAGTGAATACGACGAAACCGGAAGTATCGGTAAACGTTACCGCCGTCAGGATGAGATCGGTACTCCGTACTGCATTACCTTTGACTTCGATTCTGTCAACGACAATGCCGTTACCGTCCGTAACCGCGACACCATGCAGCAGGATCGGGTCAACATCACCCAGCTGCGTGATTACCTGGAAAACAAGATCGGTTTCTGAAAAACCGATCTTTTTACGGAGAAACGATCATGCCTTTTGACCGTGGTTCAATAACCTTTTCCATGTTTGATCTTGCCGGAGATATTCCGGAAGATTTTGCCGCGTTATTCGCCTCTGCCAAAGCTGGCACTCTGGATTCTGTGACCGCAGAACCCCAGTTGGGCTGGGTCACCGGCAGACATCTGCTGGATACTGCCATTGATGAAGCTTCTGCTCAAATCGGCGGCAGTTACTATCTCACGCTCCGTCAGGCGCAGCGCAAGATCCCGGCTTCATTGCTCAATGCACTGTGCCGCCGCGAAGAACAATCCTTTCTGGCAGCCAATCCCGGCAGAGATTATGTTTCCGGCAAAGACAAAAAGCGGATCAAGGAAGATGTCATTGCCCGTTACATCAATACGATGCCGCCGGCGCTTTCCGGGATTTCCATGGTGCTTGAACCCCATGACAAATTCCTCTATCTCGGCGGAACCAGTCAGAGTCAGATCGACCTTTTTATTGAAAACTTTTACCGGGTGACCAAAATGGAGCCGCTGCAGCTTACTCCGGCGCTGATCCTCGAACGGGAATTCCACACCACCTGTGCGGCATTCCCGGCGTTGAAACTCCACGATTCTCCGGTCATCCCCGCCGATCCGCAGGTCGGCAGAGATTTCCTCACCTGGCTGCTCTACTACAGCGAAAGTGTCGGCAAACTCAACTTTGAAAACAATGAGTTCGATATCATGCTGGAAGCCCCGCTGGTGCTGATCGATGAAAATGAAGCCCGCGGCGCCGGAGAAACCTCCGTCAAAAAAGGCGACAGTCCCCTGCGCGGCGCTGAAGTAAAAGCCGCTCTCGAAGTCGGCAAAAAACTCAAAAAAGCCAAATTCACTCTGACCCGTGATGACAACTCGGTATGGTGCGGAACTTTTGATGCCGATAACTTCGTTTTCGGTTCGTTCAAACTCCCCGAAGGTGAAGAAATGAATCCCGATGAGATCTTCGCTGACCGCGTACGCGCACTGGCGACCTTCCGTCTGGTTCTGATCGAATACTTCAAACTCTTTGCCTCTTCTATGCTCAACGACCGCAATGCCGTCGAAACTGCCATGCGCAAGTGGATCAGCGACCGGGAGGCAATCTGATATGCCCCACAAAGAAGATGCCAGGATCCGGATACTGACCGGTGTTTATGAACGGCTCGCCATGCCGCAGGATAAGGTCTGCGAACTCGACCTCGGCTGTGGTACCGGCAGTTTTTCCGTTGCTCTGGCAGCCTCCTATCCGGAGCGTTTCATCATCTGCGCCGACGTCATGCTCGGCCGACTGCGCAAAGTCGTGCGGAGAAGCAACCATCAGGGCGTGGAAAATCTTGAAGTCCTGCGCGTCGAAGCACGCCATCTGCTCGGTATCATGATGCCCGATGCTTCGCTCGACCGCATCCATCTGCTCTGCCCCGACCCGTGGCCCAAAAACCGACACCGCGGACACCGTCTGCTGTGCTGTGACTTCACCACCCAGCTGCACCGGGTACTGAAACCGGGCGCGGTGTTCCACTTTTCCAGCGACGATGAAAACTACTGCGATGCAGTCAACCGGGTAATGGAGAGTTCCGGACTCTTTGAACTGGATATGAGCGCGCTCGCTGATGTGGCACACATCAAGAGTGATTTTGAAAAACGCTGGCTTTCAGAAGGTAAACCGGTGCATCACCGCACCTGGCGCACTCTGCCGCTTCCAGAAATCACCATCGGACATTGATAAAGCAATTTTAAGGAACAGTTGTTTATGAATATCTTTCAGGAATTGAAGTTGCGCGGCTTCGTCTACCAAATGACCGACGAAGCGGCGATCGAAAAGAAACTTGCCAACGAAAAAGTGGTCTTCTATTGCGGATTTGATCCCACCGGTTCCAGTTTGCACGTCGGGCATTTGCTCCCAGTCATGGCGATGCGGATGCTGCAGAAAGCCGGACACGTCCCGACCGTCCTCGTCGGCGGAGCCACCGGTGCCATCGGTGATCCCTCCGGCCGTTCGACCGCCCGCAACATGATCTCCATGGAAGAGGTCGCCCACAATGTGGAATGCCTCAAAGCCCAGCTTTCCCGATTCATCACTCTGGAAAACGGCGAAGCCAACTTCGTAAACAATCATGACTGGTTCGGCAACCTCAAACTGCTGGACTTCCTCCGGGATATCGGCAGCCGATTCTCCGTCAACCGCATGCTGGCGCAGAAATCAGTCGAAAGCCGGCTGGAAAACGGTCTTTCTTTCCTCGAATTCAGCTACTCTCTGCTCCAGGGATATGACTTCTACCACCTCAACAAAGAGTATAACTGCACTTTGGAAATCGGCGGACAGGATCAGTGGGGCAATATGGTCGCCGGTACCGAACTCATCCGACGCATGTATGAAGAGGAACGCGAAGTTCATGTCCTGACCATCCCGCTTCTGATGAATCCTGCCACCGGACAGAAATTCGGCAAATCCGTCGGCGGTACCAGCGTCTGGCTGGATGTCAACCGTACCAGCGTCTTTGATTACTACCAGTTCTGGCGCAATACCGACGATAACATGGTCGGCGATCTGCTGAAAAAATTCGCCATCGAACTCCCGGTCGAAGAGTGCATCGCCCTTGCCGAATGTGACAATATCAACCGCGCCAAAGAGATCCTCGCCTTTGAAGCCACCAAGATGGCTCACGGTGAAGCCGCCGCCAAAGAGGCGTTCCTCACCGCCGGAAGCCAGTTCGGTTTCGCCGACCCCGAACGCAAGGTCAAAACCTCCAGCGCCATCGCTGATATCGAATGCAAAGCCGAAGCAGTCTATCCGGAAGTCACCATCCCCTCCGCCGAACTTGAAGGCGATGGTCTCTGGATCGTCAAACTCATCGTCAGCGCCGGCATGTCCAAGAGCAACAGCGATGCCCGCCGCCTGATCCAGGGCAATGCAGTCAAAATCAACGGTGAAAAGGTGGCGGATATGAATCTTTGCCTCAAAGCCGCCGACTGCCCGGACAAAGAACTTCTGCTCCAGACCGGCAAAAAGAACTTCAAAAAAATTATTTTCGCCTGACACACTCTGTGTTGGATATTTTTGGGGGGAAGGGGAAAACTTTTTTTCGCGGGAAAAAAAGTTTTCCCCTTCCCCCCAAACCCCCTAACCCTTTTCAAAAAAAGCGGAGTATGTTTGCTCCCGTTGGTCGCAAACAGGAAATATAAACTATCATCTCCGCAAGCGAGCGCTTCATGTTTGCTCTCCCCTTATCAAGAAAAAAAAGGAGCGGAGGCGAGTTCCGGGGAGAAACTTACCGCCTCCGCAGGGGTGTGGGGCTTTTCCTGCTCTGACTGAAACTTCTTTCGGTCAGGGTAACATTTCCTTGTTACACTTTTTAATTTAATGCTTTTCTTAAAAAAGTCAATAGCAAATATGTAAATTTTTTGAATTTTTCTTTTAATATCATCAAAAATCCCATAAATTCAGTCAAAATTTCCCAAGGCAGCAAATTTTGAACACTTAAAAAAATTTCTGCGTCACCACCGTTTTCAGCCTCTCCGGTCGGGGATTGCAAAAAAAATACAAAAACACACTTGCATTTTTTCAAAGCAGTGTTATATTATGAGAAAGCGGTTCATGTGGAGAACGTCTGATCGTCCGAGCGTTTCTCTGCGGAATGCGATAAATTAAAATTTTTGGAGAACTGGAAAATGGACAAAGCTAAAAAAACTGAGATCATCAAGAAGTATGCCCGCAAAGAGGGCGATACCGGATCCCCCGAAGTGCAGATTGCCGTTCTGAGCGCCCGTATCAGCGAACTGACCGAACATCTGCGCAACAACAAAAAAGATAACAGCACCCGCCGCGGTCTGTTGGCGATGGTTGCCCTGCGTAAGCGTCTCCTCGCCTATCTGGAACGCGAAAACGTGGAACGTTATCTTTCTCTTACCAAGGAACTCGGCATCCGCCGCGCTTCCAAGTAAGTAACTGATTATCGGACAAAAGTTGTGCAGCATCAACTTTAAAATGCTGCAATGCGGAGAGGTGGCTGAGTGGCCGAAAGCAACGGTTTGCTAAACCGTCGTAGGAGAGATCTTACCGCGGGTTCGAATCCCGCCCTCTCCGCCATTTTTTTGCCTTGATTTCAAGGCAAAAAAATATGAAGCCTGAAAAGGCTTTGCTTCATACCGCATCTGCGGTGCTTCATATTTTGCGGCAATGCCGCAAAATGCTTCATACGCCGACAGGCGTGCTTCACCCAATCCAGACCAGCCTTTTCAGATGAAGCAACTTCGTTATGAAGCATTTTCCGTTTCACTCCAAATATGAAGCATTCGCTTCGCTCATATGATGTAAAAGTGTAAAAATCAAGGTTCTTTTTGTAAGCGCCTGATTATTAACAAAGTCTTGTTTTTGTACCGAACCTGCGCAAGGGGGGAGATAAAAAAACGCCGACCGTTTTTTCAACTCTCGCCAAAAATTCTGTGAAGTTTTTTTCACAAAACCGCTTCACAAGGGCTTTTTTGCTGCTTTTTGCCAACATCCTCGACCTTTGCAGCAATCGCCGCGACATGCCCCTTAAAACTCAAAAAACTGTCATTCCGCAGTTGTAAACGCCTGCGGGAGATGGTATATTACCTGTGAGATGGTTGGACATTACAATGTAAAAGGTGAAATATGGCTGCGTTGATTATTATTCTTGTACTTGCCTTTATCGGAGTGTTGATTTCTGCATTTATGGCTGGTGGATCAGAAAAACGCAAAAACGCTTTGCTGTGGAGTGCGGGCGGAGTTTTGTTATCTGCACTGACAGGAGGGGCTCTCTTTTTCTGCAAAGAAGCTGTCAAAGAAATCCTTTTGAAACAAAAGCCGCATCTTTCTTTTATGGCAGAGTCCATCAACATTCCATGGCAAATCATGCTGCAATTGGGTATGACCGTCTTTTCCTGCGGGATCATTCTTTCTTTATGGAGTTATAACTGCCGGAAAAGTTCTTCAAAATGGTATTGGGCGTTATTGTGGACTTTGGGAGTTGCTTTCCTCATTGGGCATTTGCTTTTTCTTCCCCAGTATTACGGGATCGCCGCATTTGTAAACTTTTTTGTGTCCCCCAAGCAGGATGTGTTCTCTCTTGATCTTTCCATGCTACCGGCGTTTTATGTTATGCTTGCCGTGAATTTGCTTGGTGCATTGTTGTGGTTATGGCATACTCTTAAAACGGAAAAACATTCATGGAAAAATATTCTTGTCTTTGCCGGGAGTTTTACCGGATTTGTGTGTCTCGTCTGGCTTTCGGCGTGGTGCGCAGGCACCTGGGCAAAAAAGAGTGTGGATACCAAAGCTGCTGTGCTTGGAATTACGCCTTCCCGGGTTGCAGCAAATGAACCCGCAGAATTGAAATCACTGGTCAATCCGGAGTTTTATACAAAACATCCCAAGTACAATCCGCCCCGCTCCGGGAAATATGATTGGAAAAAAGATACCATTCCGGCAGATGAAAAGGCGTACACTATGAAATTTTTCACCTCACCGGAACTGGAAACATATCTGACCAGTTTGAAAAGAAGTGCCGCATATATTGCCCAAACGGATGTTCAGTATTTGTCTCCGTTGCAGCATTTCCGTTCTCTGGTGCGCCACCGAGCGGATATTGCCGAACTTTATTACCGGACAAATCAAAAAGAAAAAGTCCTGCCGGAACTCTTGAAATATCCTGAACTTGAAAGTTTGATTCCTGCCGATACTCCATTCCTGATTTGTGAACTGGTACGGACAGCGACCCGCAATATATGGATAAATGCTCTTATCCAATACGGTCCGGAAGATAAATCACACTTGCCGACTTACCGGAAATTCCTTGATTGGAGCAAAAGTTGGAAAGTTCATCTTCCCTGCGAAGCGGGTTTCTATTTGGTTTACCCTCCGGAAATAAAAGGGAAAATTGCCGCATTTTTCTATGCTCCGCACCTGAATACCGCCCGGTATCGGGGATTTTTCGATGCCGTGAAGAGAATCCCGGCGTTGAAAAAATTGGAACAGGCAGAAATCATTTCCGGAGATGGGATGTATGCCAAAGCCGCAAAACGCCAGCGTTTGGGGATGATTATGGGGCAAATCGCCCTTGCCTTGAAAGTTTACAAAATCGAACACGGCAAATATCCGGGCAAACTCTCCGAACTTGTTCCAAATTATCTTCCCAAAGAATATGTTTCGCCATCTACCGGCAAAAAATTGGATTATTCTGTCAAAGGAACAAACTTCACCTTGGTCGTTGACGGAAGTTCCATTACATCAGAAAGATAAGACTTGTAAACACCTGCGGGAGATGGTATATTACCGGAGTATCTGAAAAGGTGAATCTCATGAAACAACTTGATTTGATAACTCAAAAAATCTGTCCGAAGTATCCTCGTCCGGCAAAATTCAGCGATCCGGGCGGAGATTTTTCGGAAGATGAACTGAAAGAGCTTATCCGCAAACGTGACAAAGAGTTGACAGAAACAGATTTGATGTGCATTTTTCAGGGTGCGCTGCCGGCGGGGGAATATCACGAAGTCATGTATTTCCTGCCGATTGCATTACAACATATTGCCGAAAATCAAGAAAATGACACTTTGGACAACTTGCTCCGCTGGGCAAGTTATAATCAGGAAGATCTGCAAGCCGACGGGATTTATGATGATCTGCTGAACTTTTTTGAAACACTCTTTGCGGAACTTACTTCCGAATATATTTTGAGTGAAAATTATGTAAAAAACATTAATCTCTGCGAAACACTTGCAGAAATCTTGAATAAAAACCATAACGGTATGGGCGATGTGCTGATAAAAAAATATCTGGGCAAAGTCGAAAATTCTGCACAAGCAGGATGGCTGCTTCATTTTCTGGAATATTATTACATCGGAATTCTCAAAGATTCGGAGTATTTGTCATCGGTTGCCCAAGATAAAGATTTGCGGCAAAAGATATATGACTTCATTATTGCTGAAGCATTAAATGCCGATGGAAATACGATGCAGTTTTGGGAACACAAATTAAATTATTGCGGATTTTATTAAA
>SUVV01000029.1 GCA_015061805.1 Lentisphaerota bacterium
AAGGGGTGGAGTTTGAGGAGGGGAAAAAGGACCTTTCCTCAAAAGGTCTTTTTCCCCTCCTCAAGTACCGACCCTTATTGAGAACAGAGCCTATTGAAAAGGGATGAGGGTTTGGGAGATTCTCCAAAAATTTTCATATCAACTCAGTTGATATGGCGGTTTTGAAAAATGCAAGTTCCTGAGTATCGACGTCGATTCCGGCGAGATCGTTGAGCAAAGCGTTTCCATCTTCCGGGGAGCGCAGGTCATTGGCTTCGTAATACTCGATGCAGAGCAGGGCGAAAAAAAGTTTGGGGAAGAGGAAATCGCCATCGATTGCCATTGCTGTTTGCAAATATTCGGTAATTCGTTTTGCTTCGTGTATGGTCAATTCGGAAAGAGTTCTGCCATTGACCAGCGTGAGCGCATAGTAGTAATATGGTTCGGCGCTGGCTGGATCATTTTCAATAACTGATGACAGTTTCTTTTTGGCAAGGGTGAAATTTCCGGCAAGCAGATAGCAGAGAGCCTGGGCAAGATTACTTTTTTCTTTGGATACAGTTTCAGTGTCGTCAGGGGAGTTTACGGCAGACTCGAAAAGTTTCCGGAGTCTGCCCAGATTGATTTTTTCAACGGCGTTGAATGAGGCGACTCTTTTGAATTCGATCCGGCCGCCGCAATATTCGCAGCAGCCGGAAAGAGCATCGCCGACCTCGGTCATTCCGCCGCAGGTAAGACACTGGATCTTACTCATTGGCGGCGACTTTCTTTTCCTCGATCATTTTGCGGATGGCATGAATAATCTTTTCACCGTCCGTCCGACCATCGAATTTGCCGTTGTTGGCTTCAAACCATCCATTGCAAAGTATAGTCATGCCGATACTGCGCCCGGAACTGGAGGTGATAGAAAAAGTCTCCGAAGCACGAACCCGTTTGATATTTTCCACTTTGACCGGGATGATTTTTTTGAGATTACAGATATCGTAAATCAGTGGCCACAGAAGGAAGCATAAGGCAACCACTGATAGTCCGCCAAGCCATACAGCACAATCAGAGATTTCATCAGCGTTTTGGGGATCGCGCCACATGATGGCACATATGAACCAGATGATGAGATAAATTGCAAAACTGATCCAATACTTTTTCACCGGGAAGGGTTTGATTTCCGGCGGCGGAGGAGTTACCAGATTGACAGTTTTGATTGTTTCGTAATTGTTTGTTGTTGAGATGTCAGTAATATCTTTGAAGAAAAATGCTTCGCTGCGTTCATTGTAAAGTTCTCCAGTGGTATAATCCCATAAGGAAGTAAAGACCAACAGTTGATCTTCAAAGGTATAGATCTTGGTTACCTCTTCTTTATCATAGATAAAATTGCCATTATCATTGAATTTATATTTGCAATCTCCGAATATCACCGGGGAATGCAAGGTGTGACTATCTGCAACAAGCAGGTTTGCGGATTTGCCGAAGCGGGGCAGTACATCAAGTTGGTTGATATGTTCCAAATCCTGTTTGCGGATATCCTGGAAATCCCTGTAAATATTTTTCATGCCGTCGGCTTCCGTAATGCCGGATAAAAAGGCGGCAAGAGTTTTTCTTTTCCGTTCAATCGGAGTGTCGATTTTCTTTTTTGCTCCTTTTTGATTTGCCTGTTTTTTATAGGTTGACAAAAGTATCACACCAAAGATTGCTGCCCAAATAATAACGACTGTTGATAAAGAGACAATCCCATATAAATATTTTGTCACAATGGCGAATGAAATTGCGAGAAATGCAATAAGGCAAAACGATACAATCTTGAAGATTTTACGAACCGGGATACCGTTTTTTATGCGATTGATTTTTGCTTCGTACTCCAAGTCATCAATATCGTTTTCATTTGCCTGTATTTCGTTGAGTTTATTATTGATGTTTGAGGCAGCCTGGGCGGCGGCGGCACCGATATTTGCGGCGGAATTTTTTAATTTATTCAGCAGAAATGCGCTTTTGTTTTCAGTGTTGTTTTCTGACGGTGCGGCACTTTCCGGAACGTCAGCAACAAAATTCCGGTTGCAGCTCGGGCACTCGACCTCCATGCCGAGATACTCTTCGGCAATGCTCAATTCCTGACTGCAATGCGGACAGAAAATTATTTGATCAGCCATGGTAAAATACTCCTTTTTATTTTAATGACTTGGCTATTTCAGAACGTTGTTTGATTTGAAGCAGGATCTCTCCTGATAATTTTTCTGTTTTTTCGTTATCTCCGGCTTGGAGCGCTTGCGATAACCGGGTGATATTCTCGGCGATTGCGCTTTCGATTTCGGCTAATTGCGGCGCAGTTACCGGGTCGGCATAGCGGATGGCATCTTTTACATTTTCTAATGTTTTTCGGACCGGAGCAGGGGATTTCAAAGCAAGATCAGCGCATTGCATTTGCAGATTTTTCCATTGGGAAATATTTTCTTTGAGTTTGAGTTCGCTCTTTTCAATCTCCTCTTTTCCGGCATCGGCGGCCAGCAGTTTCCAAGCGCAAAGCGCCGCAAGGATGATGTGACCGAGAATGAACCATTTGACCGGCATCTGCCACGCATTGGTATAGTGCAGGAGCAATATTACTCCGCTGTAAAAGAGGTTGGAAAAGGCATAAATCCACACGACCAGAATCATGCCTGCTGTGGTGACAAACATTCCCTGTTTCCGGTTGGCACCAAGATATAATGCCGCCGTTACAGCGGCGGTGGCAACCAGAGATGCGACGTATGAGGTCAGCAGAAGTTTGCTCACATGAGAAAACAATAGAAGCGGCGCCGTGAATACGATCACGCCGATAATTCCGGCAAGAAAAATACGTTGGTTGTGATTCATCTTTTTTCCTCGTTTCAGTTGACTTTGGTTCCGCACTCCAGACAGAATTTGGATCCGGAGGGTAATTCCGCCTGACACTTCGCGCACTTGGCAATAAGTGAAGCACCGCACTCCAGACAGAATTTTCCTTTGGCGACCCGTTTGCCGCATTGTGGACAGGATGTTTCATTTTCAGCAAAAGGTGTTTCTGCTTGGGCGCCGCATTCCGGGCAGAATTTGCCACCGCCGGGAATCATCCTCTGGCAGGCGGAACATTTCACCGGGGCAGGGGAAGTTGCTGCATCATTCATAACTCCGCCTAACTGATTGCCGACCGCATTGCCGACCGCGCTGATCATGCCCATACCGACGCCCATATTGGAAAAGGTTCCCACCCCTTCATTGCCGGCAAAGCCTTCGGCTACATCAAACTGTCTTTCCTGTTGATAGGTGTAGCCTTCAATGGAACGTTTTTGAGCCAGAGCCTGGGCTTCGATGATCGTTCTTTGCGCTTCGGTCTGCTGTTCAATGATCCCGATTTGCTGTTCCAGTTTGGCTTCGGCGATATCGGCGTACTGCCGGAAATGGAGATCTTTGAAACGTTGGAACGCCGGATCGTTCTCCGGTTTCATCACTGTATTGATAAAGAATCGTTCCAGTGAAATTCCGTAATCGGCAAAATCTTCCTGCAATAACTCCTTCATTGCCGCAGAAAGTGTTGCCAACTGTTCGTCGATTTGGAAAATATTGATCCTGTTTTCCCGGATGAAAGTGACCAGATATGGTTTCAGTTTCAACATCAGAAATGACCGGAAACTCCGGAAAAGATCATCCTGATTGAAATAATTCTCGGTGCCGACGACTTTAATGAGAAGTTTTCTGCCGTCATCAATTCGTATATTCATCTCTCCGCAGGCGCCGATCTGAAGCGGAAATCCGTATGTGGGTTCCATATATTCCATTTTGGTATCGGTACCCCACTTGATCGCCATTTGTTCAGTTTTATTGATGAAATAAACTTCGCAATGGAAAGGTGAATCGCCGCCGGTGACCCGGTTGAAAATGCGGGAAAGCAATGGGATATTCTGGGTTTCCAGAGTGTACCTGCCGGGACCGAAGGAATCCAGCGCCTGCCCATTCATGAAAAATACTGCTTCTTGAGACTCGTGAACGATCAACTGGGTCCCGCTGTTGAAATCTTCAACCGGGTGTTTCCAGATAAATGTTCCATTGTCACCTTCATATTTTATTGTTTGTGCAATGATCCCCATTGATTATCTCCATTAAAGTTTTGTAGTTCGTGGTAAATAAAACAGCCGCGATGATCCGTTGCGAAGGATTCGCGGCTGTAAAATTGAAATGATGGCGGTCTTCAAGGCACAAAAACTCTGTGCATTGAGAAGCTGAAAAAGCGTGGCGTTGGCGACCGGAAAAACTTCGGGCGGGTAGAAGCAAGCCTTTATTAATCGCTTGGCTTCGCCAATCGAGCCTGTCTGTCGCGTAGCTCCAGACAAGCAATAAACGCTTCGCTCCCGATAGAAGCAAGCCTTTATTAATCGCTTGGCTTCGCCAATCGAGCCTGTCTGTCGCGTAGCTCCAGACAAGCAATAAACGCTTCGCTCCCGATAGAAGCAAGCCTTTATTAGATAATAAAGGCTTGCTTGCTTGCTTGCTTGCTTGCTTGCTTGCTTGCTTGCTTGCTTGCTTGCTTGCTTGCTTGCTTGCTTGCTTGCTTGCTTGCTTGCTTGCTTGCTTGCTCTTGTCGCGGCGAAGAGTCACCTCGTGACCGGAGCCGGGGGGATTCCTGGCAAATGGACAGTATTGCAGAGATGCCAAAACGCGGCATCTTTGCTGTTGTCGTCGCAGTTTTCGTCGTCATGTCCGGAAAATCCCACAAATTCAGAAAGTTCACTGATTCCACAAGTTGCAGTCGAATTTGTGAAATCTCCATTAATATAACATTAATTTACTGATTTGTCAAACTTTTGTGATACTTATAAAAATCAGCAGGCAGCGTTGTTTGTACCGCGGGTGTTCCGCTTCGATTACTTTTGAAAGTGGTGGTGGAGATAATTTTTTTGTAATTTTTTTGCTGTTTTTGAATCAGATGGTTTGAAAAAATCGTAAAATAATGCTATAGTATATGCAATAATTAGGAAATGTTGAAAAAAAGCATGATAACAAACAGGAGTTAAAAAAATCATGAAAAATATTTTGAGAGGTGTTGCCGGTGCTGCGGTCGCCGCAATGTTCGTGTGTGGTTGCTATAATTATAAGGCTCCGGCAGCTGCAACTCTTGGAGATTCCTACAGCGAACGCAAACGGGATGCTGCAGATGATATTTTCAAGGATATGAAAGTTCTTACTCTGCTCGATGCTCAGCGTATCGCGATTCGCAACAATCCGACCTATATCTCAGCTTATCATGCTGTTGAAGCCGCCCGGATGCGTTACTATCAGGCTTGGGGCGCCTATTCTCCGACCATTACTGCCAGTTATGACTTGAGCAATTCTCACAGTTGGGTTCGTGATGACGATCGCCGGGTGCCCCGCAGTGACCGTTTCCGCAACTCGCTCGGAATCAGTGCCAATCTGCTGCTTTTTGACGGCTTCTCCCGTTACTTCAGTCTCAAAGCTGCCAAAAGCAGTTTGAAGTATCAGGAACTTATGGAAGAGGATGCCTGCCGCACCATGATGCTCTCGGTCGCTTATGCTTACAACACCGTTCTGCTTGCCATCGAACAGCGCCGCATCGCCATGGAAGACCGCAAGTTCCAGTTGGATTCTCTGCAGAATACCCGTTACAAATTTGAAGCCGGTGCCGCTCCGTTGAGCGATGTCCTCAACTTCGAAATCCTGGTCAACAATGCCGAAGTCAACATGATCGCGGCTGATTATTCTTACGATACCGCGCTCTATGCGTTGGCTGTCCTGATGGGCTATCCGGATGGAACCTTGCCGGCTGACCTGAAATTCTCCTCCGAGATCAAAACTGATTTTATCGAACTTCCTGCGGTCGAAATCTATCTCGATGCGGCTCTTGCCAACCGTCCCGACCTCAAAGCCTACCGGGAAAAACTCAACATCGCCAAGTACGATGTTTACAAAGCCTGGGGCGCTTTCTCTCCCACCGCCAGCGCGTTTGTCAGTCTGTCCTCCAACTTTGACAATGACGGCGGCCGCAACCAGCCGACTTTGTATTCGGAAGATTACGGTCTGAGTTACGGTTTGAGCGTTGACTGGACTGTTTTCAACGGAGCCATCCGCTACAACAAATTGCGGGAAGCGCAGGCCAATATGGCGGCGGCTGATTTCTCTGTGGCTGCCCAGTGGTTCAACGTCGTCGACGAAGTCCGTACCGCTTATGCCAACTATATCCAGAGCGTCAAAAAGACCAAACTCTATGGCAGAGTCCGGGAACTTTCCGCCAAACAGCGCGATCTGGTTGATGATGAATACCGCGCCGGTAACGCTGAACTTACCCGTCTGAATGAAGCCCAGCGCGACCTGGTCAGCGCCGAAACCAGTCTTGCTTCCAGTTACATCAACGTTCAGAATGCCAAAGCGCAGCTGGATGCGGTCGTCGGCGGCAATACTGCGGAATACTACCTCAATGAAAGCGATAAGAGCAATCAGGAACTTTATCCCGGTCTGGGCAATCTCCCGAATGCTATCGATTCCGCCAAGAGCGAAACGGCCGCGGACAACAAAAACGCTGCCAAATCTACTGATAAGAAAGATGACAAAGTTGCCAAGGCTCCGGCGATCCCCGCCGATGCCAAGGCTGCTCCTGCCAAATAATTTCCGGATAAAAAATGATTTTCCAAAAGAACGGCAAAAGTTATACCGTTTGTACTGTCGGCGCTCCGGTGTTGCGTGAAATCGCGGCACCGGTTGCTGTCATTGATGACTCCGTGCGCCAACTGGCAAGTGAAATGATCGGAGCAATGCACTACTTCAACGGTATCGGTCTCGCGGCTCCGCAGTATGGTAAATCATTGCGTCTGGTGGTGATCGATGTCCCCGGCGGCAATGAAAGCGGTTCGCCCGGAGAGGCGATGCTGCTGCCCAGAATGCCGCTTACGCTGATCAATCCGGAGATCGTATTTGCTTCCGGAGATTGCGATGAAAAAGATGAGGGCTGTCTGTCGGTCCCCGGTCTTTATGCTCCGGTGTGCCGCCCTTCGCGGGTGGTACTGCGTTCGCAGCTGTTAGACGGAGAGTTTATTGAAATCGAATGCGGTGGACTGCTCGGCAGATGTATCCAGCATGAGCTTGACCATTTGGACGGAAAACTTTTCATTGACCGTTTGTCTCCGAAAAATGCCCGTGAAGTCCGGGGCGATGTCGATCGCCTGACCCGGATTGGGCAAACAAAAAATTTTCGCAGGAATAAGTAATCATGAGTTTTTTCAAGGCATTTCTTGCCGCTTGCCGCGGTCCGGTGTCATTCGGTGAGTTGCGCCGGCAGGCGGGATGGCGGGTCATTATCCACTTTTTTCTGACTCTGCTGTTCAGTTGTATTTTTGTTGCAGTCGGCAGATATTGCGCGCTGAAATATTTCTGGTCCCGTCCGGAACAGATGTTTATTGAAAGTTTCGGTTCCGGTGTTGAGATCAGCCGTGCCGGGATTCTGCCGGAAAAGGATGCCGATGTCAGCCGCCGTCAGGAACTTCCCTACGAAGGGCTGCTGATCTATGTTTCGCCCAAAGGCCCGGAAAAGGATTATCCGGACGAAACTCTTGAAAAACGGAATTTTATTCTGCTCTGGACTCCCGGCGAAATCGGTCTGGCGGTTCGGGATCACAAGAATAATTTGTGGAGTTTCGGCAGTTCCAACGCCGGAGTATCCCAGGCGCTCCGACCGGAAGATATCGATATGAATACCGCGAAGAATCTCTCTCTTGCTCAGTTGAAGCAGGAGATGATGAAACTTGCCGTCAAGCCGTTGCCCAAAGAGTTTGCCGGAATTGAAAAGAGCAGTTTTGTCCCGGCTCGGGATACCTTCAAGACCATGCGCGCCGGAATGGCGGTTTTCAACGGTGGAGTTTATTTCAGCAATGCGGTGCTGCTGGTATTTTTCGGATCGGTGACTTACATGCTGATCTTCATGCTTCTTGAACACTTTTCTGATCCGGACAAACGCATCGCCGCCTCGGATATGTGGAAGATCGTTCTCTATGCCGCCTGTCCGGTGATCGTTGTGGTCAATGTCTTCCCGATGCTTCAACTGCCTTTTGAATCTCTTTACGACAAGATTTTCCTGGTCGGTTGGATCGTCTACATCAATATCATCAAGCGATGCCTTGAAAAAAATCCGGCTTTGCTCGAAAACCCGGAGGAGTAAATCACTATGAATAACGGAAATTTTTATGCACTTCCCAACTGGTATCAGGTTCTGCAGCCTTATACTTTTGATACCAAATTTGTCAAATTGCGTACTGATGCGATCGCCGCGCTGGCGGATTCCGCGAATTGCGGCACCGAGATCGATATGAAATCGGATGTTTCCAAACAGGTGATCAAAGATCTCCGCCCGGTGATGAAGCATGTACCGGGAAATTGCTTTGTTTCAGTCGATCTGTGTGCGCCGACTGATACGGAACGTTTTGCCGGCAAGCGCGGCGCAGTCCATTCTCCGGAGAGCGCGTGGTACTATCTGGCGCACAGTGCCAAGGTCGCGGCATCTGCCGCCGCCGGAAATGTGGAATTTGTCTGCATCCGTCCTTACCGTCACATGAGTCTGGCGCGGGAATTCCGTTTGTTCATTTATGAAGGCAAACTTTCTGCGATGAGCCAGTACAATCTGGTTCGCCACTTCCGCCGTCTGGAAGGCGTTCGCAACCGTTATTGGCGGATCGCGGATGAGTTTGTGCAGGATATCATCTGGCGCCTGCCGGAGAAAACGCTGGTCATGGACATTTATCTTACCAGCAGTGAAAAAGTGTTGGTGATCGACCTCAACCCGTGGGGCAGGAAGACTGATCCGCTGTTGCTGAATACCTGGGAACGGGATTGGAGTGAAGTTTCCGGTATCCATCTGATCCCGCCTCCGACGCCGATTTCCGGTGAGGTGAAGGTTTCTTTCTGAAATCCGCCGGTGTTACTGTTTTTGTCCCGCAAGAAGTCTTTTATTTTGCGGGATATTTTTTTACTCCGGGTGATTATTGGTTTTGGACAGATTTTTTCAATTTGCTGATTTCGGTACGATACCTGCCCGGAGGCAGTCCGCGCAGACGGTGAAAAACCCGGGAAAAGTAAAATTGATCGCTGAATCCGGCGGTGAAAGCCACTTCTGCCACGGTTGCATCGGGATGTTCTTTCCAGTATTTTTCGGCGTGTTTCAAGCGATTTTCCAAAACCAGCCCCTTGAAAGTGGTATGGTAATTTTTTCTTAAAAACTGGGAAATACTGGAAACGCTTCTGCCCAGTTTTTTTGCCATATCCGGCAGTTTGATATCTTCGAGTGCATGGCGTTCGATATATTTGTCGATCTCACTGCGCAACCGGTCACCTTTCAGTACCGCAAGTTCCCGGAGGGTGATGTAGTCGATCAGAGTCCGGAGCATGCCGAGGATAGCCTGCAATTTTTCTTCGCTGAAACAGGGCAGGGCGTTGAATTCAGCACGCAAGCGGCGCAACTGTTCCGGAGATGCCCCGGGCAGCCGTGGCATTTTGTCGCCCTCCAACCGGAATTGCCCCATCATTACAAATCCGGCAGGAACACCTCGCAACCGCACCGGCGCAATACATTCCCGGAGTCCGGCATGGCATTTGTAGGAAATAATCTGACTGGAGTTGAGGGCTTCCTCTCTTTTGTCATTGTCCATGGAAACGCACTGTTCCCATTGACCGAATTCATTCTGGATATTCCGGCAGTAGTCGCAGTTTCTCATTGCTTTGCCGCGGCGCAGGTAGTCGCCGTTGATGGAGAAAAAAGTGACTCTGACTTCCAGCAAAGCCGCAAAGTCATCGAGCAATGCCTGAATTTCATCACTCAAAAAAAGTTCGATCGGCATGTTTTGCATTTTTTTCTCCTTTTGCTGTTGATTTGTCTATAATATAGAACTATTTTGCAAAAAAATCCATATTATAAAGCGATTATTCTATATTATTTTTGTAAAAGTGTGATATATTAGTTAAAGAATCAAAAACAGTTGATTTTTATTTAAGGGAGATGTTATTATGGAATTTGATTTCAAGTCAGTTGCCGCAGGGTTTGTGCTTGACGGAGAATTTGTTTCAGCGGTTCGCTTCGGTACCGGCCATATCAACGATACTTTCAAGATGGCGACCACGGCTCAAACTTATATACTGCAGCGGATCAATACTTCGATTTTCAAGGCGCCCGAATTGCTGATGGATAACTTTGTCCGGGTTTCCAGCCACATCGAAAAGAAGATCGCGATCGAAAAAGAACGCAATCCACAGTGCCGCCGCCGTTTCCTGCAGGTCATCCGTTCCCGCAGCGGGGAACCGTTTTACCGTGATGAAAACAATAATTTCTGGCGCTGTTACATCTATGTGGACGGTGCCAGAACTTATGATGTGTTGGAAACTCCGGCTCAGGCTTTTGCCGCCGCCGCCGCTTTCGGCAGTTTCCAGCTCGACCTCGCTGATATGCCGGGACGCCTGAATGAAACTATCGCCGATTTTCATCACACCCCCAAACGCCTTGCCGCTTTGGAAGCGGCCCTTGCCGCCGACGTTAAAAACCGTGCCGCCGAAGTCGGTCCGGAACTCGAATATATTTTCAAAAACCGCGAAGAGTACAGTCTGCTTATCGACGGTATGAATAATGGCGAACTTTTTGAACGTACCACCCACAATGATACCAAACTCAACAATGTTCTCATCGACGATGTCAGCGGCGAAGGCATCTGCGTAATCGACCTCGATACGGTCATGCCCGGTCTGCCGCACTATGACTTCGGTGATATGGTGCGTACCGGAACCAGCCCGGCGGCGGAAGATGAACTCGATCTCTCCAAGGTCGGTATGCGTTTTGAGATGTTTGAAGCGCTGCTGCGCGGCTTCCTCTCCAGCGCCGGAAAGTTCCTCAATCCCAGAGAAAAAGAATTGCTTCCCTTCTCCGGTAAACTCATCACTCTGGAGATCGGTATCCGCTTCCTGACCGACTATCTCGCTGGAGACGTTTACTTCAAGATCCATCGTGAAAAGCACAACCTCGACCGCTGCCGCACCCAGATCAAACTGGCGCAGTCCATCGAATCACAACTGCCTGCAATGCAGAAACTGCTTTCTGAAATAAAGTAAATGCAATTTTCTGCCATGGGTGTCCTGTGCGTTTTTTGCAGTAAGCGCGGATAATTGCAGAAAAATTTCGTAAAATATCAACCGGGTTGTTGTAAAAAACTTTTTTTGATGTTATATTAAACATGATTGAGTTTTTTTGACTTCAGGAGAGTAGCAGTTATGTTTTTTACCGGATTCGCTGATGAAGCGGCCACAGGTATCGACGGTCAGATCGAAGCAACGTTGAAACTCGGCTGGAAGAATATTGAATGCCGCAGTATCGACAATGTCAATCTTCACGATCTGACAGAAGAAAAATTTGAAGAGGTTTGCGGCAAACTTGCCGATGCCGGTATCGCTGTGAACTGTTTCGGCAGTACCGTCGCCAACTGGCAGCGTCCGGTTTTCGATGAAGCCGGCTGGCAGTTGAGCGTTGAACAGCTCAAACGCGCTCTGGTCCGGATGAAAAAACTTGATTGCAAAATCATTCGCGGTATGAGTTTCCTCGGTGCCTACGAGCGCCCGGACGCTTTTGACCCGGAGGTCGAAGCGTGGGTATTCCCCCGTGTCCGCGAACTGGTCAAAATGTGCGAAGATGCCGGTGTTATGTACGGTCATGAAAACTGCCGCAACTACGGCGGTATGTCTTATAAACACACGCTTAAATTGATTGAAGCCGTGGATAATCCCGCGTTTACGTTGATATTTGATACCGGAAATCCGGTGTTCAATATCGACCACTCCAGCGGTAAAAACGAAGGCAAATACCAGAACAGTCTGGAATTCTATTCCAATGTCAAAGAGTTCATCTCCTACGTCCACATCAAAGATGTCCGTCTGGAGTTTGACGAAAAAGGCGAAAAGAAAGAGATCTATACCTTCCCCGGCGAAGGCAACGGCTGTGTTAAAGAAATCGTTACCGACTTGATCGCCAACGGCTATGACGGCGGCTTTTCCATGGAACCGCACATGGTGCGCGTTTTCCACGATTTGGAAAACTCCGGCGAAAGCGGTAGTGACAACTATGTGGAATACGGCAAACGGTTTGAACAACTGCTTGCCGATGTAAAGAGTAAACTTGGCAAATAATAATTCCAAACCAACCAAAAAGGAGTTTTACAAATGGCCAAAATGTTGAATCAGGCCCCGACCGGCAATGCCAAACTGCTGGATTGGGTCAAGAGTTGGGTCGATATCTGCGAACCCGATGCCGTTTACTGGTGCGATGGCAGCAAAGAGGAATATGATCGCCTCAGCAATGAGATGGTCGAATCCGGTCTTGCTGTCCGTCTGAATCCCGAAAAGCGCCCGAACAGCTTGCTGTTCCGCTCCGATCCGTCTGACGTTGCCCGCGTTGAGGCCCGTACTTTCATCGCTTCTGCAAAGCAGGAAGATGCCGGTCCCACCAACAACTGGATCGACCCCGTTGAACTCAAGAAGACCATGCTTGACCTCTACAAAGGTTGTATGCACGGCCGTACCATGTACATCATCCCGTTCTCCATGGGCCCCATCGGCAGCCCCATCGCCAAGATCGGTATCGAAATCACCGACTCCGCCTACGTTGTCATCAATATGCATGTGATGACCCGCGTCGGCACCAAGGTTCTCGAAGTCCTCGGCAACGATGAATTCGTCCCCTGCATCCACTCCGTCGGTAAACCGCTTGCCGCCGGCGAATCCGATAACGGTATCTGGCCCTGCGCCCCGCTCGACAAGAAGTACATCGCTCACTTCCCCGAAACCCGCGAAATCTGGTCCTACGGTTCCGGTTACGGCGGCAACGCTTTGCTCGGCAAAAAGTGCCTCGCCCTGCGTATTGCTTCCGTTCAGGCCCGTGATGAAGGCTGGATGGCTGAGCACATGCTCATCCTGAAGCTGACCAACCCCCAGGGCGAAACCAAGTATGTCACCGGTGCGTTCCCCTCCGCTTGCGGAAAGACCAACCTCGCCATGCTTATCCCGACTCTTCCCGGCTGGAAAGTCGAAACTGTCGGTGACGATATCAGCTGGATGAAGTTTGACGCTGAAGGCAACCTCCGCGCCATCAACCCGGAAGCCGGTTTCTTCGGCGTTGCCCCCGGAACCAGCATGAAGTCCAACCCCAACGCCATGCTCTCCTGCAGCAAGGACACCATCTTCACCAACGTTGCTCTCACCGATGACGGCGATGTCTGGTGGGAAGGTATCGGTTACGATGCTCCGGCTCACCTGATCGACTGGAAGGGCAATGACTGGACTCCGGAAACCGTCGATGCCGACGGCAAGCCGGTCAAGGCCGCCCATCCCAACGCCCGCTTCACCGCCCGCGCCAACAACTGCCCGGCTATCGCTGCCGAGTGGGAAGATCCCCAGGGTGTGCCTATCGCGGCGTTCCTCTTCGGCGGACGTCGTCCGACCACTCTGCCGCTGGTCTATCAGTCCCGTGACTGGGAACACGGTGTCTTCATCGGTTCCACCGTCGGTTCTGAAGTTACCGCCGCCGCCCTCGACGTCAAGGCCGGTACTGTCCGTCGTGACCCCTTCGCCATGCTGCCCTTCTGCGGCTACCACATGGGCGACTACTTCAAACACTGGCTCGAAATCGGCGAAGTTGGCAAAGCCAAAGGCAACCTGCCCAAGATCTTCTGCGTGAACTGGTTCCGTAAGAGTGCCGAAGGCAAGTTCATGTGGCCTGGCTTTGGCGACAACAGCCGTGTGCTCGCCTGGGTCTTCGCCCGCTGCTCCGGCAAGGGTGATGCCAACGAAACCGCCATCGGTTTCCTGCCAACCGAAGAAGCCATCGATCTCAAGGGTCTGGAAGGCGAAGTTACCGCCGATGACCTCAAAGAACTGCTCAAGGTCGATGTCGAAGGCTGGAAGAACGAACTGGCTATGATCAAAGAACATTATGCCAAGTTCGGCGCCAAGCTCCCTGCCGAGCTGATCAAACAGCTCGAAGGTCTGGAAGCCCGTCTCGGATAATTTCCGGAAATCAGAAAACCACTGCACGAAATCCGTGCAGTGGTTTTTTTATTGCAGTGACAGTTGATGCGTGGGCTGCATCATTTTCAGAGGGATCACCGGGATCGGCGGATCATCTGCAAAAAGATTTATCGCGCAACTTAAAGTGCGGTTCTGCCGGTCAGACGCCCGGTGCGGTCATAGTGATAGATGGTGTTCCCGGAACGGACTGATCTCCCGGCGGAACGCCCGGTGCGGTCATAGTGATAGGTGGTATTTCCGCTTGAGGTCGATCTTCCTGCCGGAGAACCATTACGATTGTAGTGATAGGTGGTATTTCCGCTTGAAGTTGATCTTCCTGCCGAAGAACCATTGCCATTGTAGTAATATGTCGTATTTCCGCTGGTGGTCGATCTTCCGGCTGAAGATCCGTTGCGGTTGTAGTAAAATGTGGTGTTTCCGCTTGAGGTCGATCTTCCTGCGGATGAACCGTTGCCGTTGTAATAATAGCGGGTTCCGGTGTGATTCCCCGGGCGGTTCGGACGGTCAAAGGGCCCCGCGGAAAGAGTTGACGAAACAACCGTAACCGCGATCAGTAAAAATATTTTATTCATTTTTTATCTCCTTGTGAATTAAGATAATCCACGCTTTGGTGAAAATCAAATCATTTTGGAGATTTTTTGAAATTATTTGCGGTTCGGCTGCCGTAATGCAGATTACGTTATTTCAACGCAATCAGGATCACGCCCAGCAGAAGCAGGGCAAGCGCGGCGGCTTTGCTCTTGAGTCTGGAATCGTTGAAAAATTTTGCCCCGACAATAAATGTTACCACGCAACTGCATCTGCGGACCAGAGAAACCATCGATATCGGCGCATCGTCCACACTCAAAGCGTAGAAATAGGCGTAGTCTGCCATTATCAGCAGTATTCCGGTCAGCGGGATGCTCCACTTCCATTTGAACTGGTGTTTCTGCCCGAAGCAATTCCGGATGGCAAAAGCAATTCCCAAAACCAGCACCAGATTCACCGAAAAGTAGAATTGCAGCAGTTGACGGTCGATTTTCACAACATTGAGCAGATATTTATCGAAAAGTGCGGAGATCGCGCCGAGCAGGGTCCCGGCGATGATCAGCAGACAGCCTTTGCTTTTCCAGTTGAATCCTTCGGCTTTACCGATGAAGTTGAAGCAGATATAGCCGGCAAAAATTATCAGCATGCCGATTCCCTGCTGCAAGTTCGGGATTTCGTGGAACAGCAGCAGCCCGCCGATGGCGGTCCACATGGGCGAGGTCGCCCGGATGGGGGAGGCGAGGGTGATCGGCAGTTCACGCATGGCATAGAAAACGCATACCCAACTGCCGGAAACAATCAGCGATTTGAGGAGGGTCAACAGATACTCATTGCATGTGCAGTTCAATGCAGATGCAGCCGTGCCGGTGAGCGCCGAAACGGTCAGAAAAAAGAGCGAACCGCACAGCGTTGCCAGAAACAGTACCGGCATGACGGAGTTATCTTTTACCGCGCTTTTTTTGCAGACATCATAAATGCCGAGTGCCAGGGCGGAAAAGAGTATCGGAAGCAGCCACGAAGCATTCATGATCAGTTCACTTTCCGCCGATTGCGTTGACCGCCATAGCGATCATGTTCCCGGCGCCGGTGAAGATGATCTGTGCCGCCAGAGCCACGATATACATTCCGGTGAGTTTGCTCAGGATATCCAGCCCCTTGGTTTTGAGGATGCGTTGCAGATGTCTGCCGAAATAGAGCATCACGCCAACCAGAATACTGGCAATGGTGATGGCGATGATTTCAAACAGACTGTTCAGCGGATTGTCAAAAGCGCCCTGTCCCATGACCAGCAGGGTACCGATGGTACCGGGGCCGACGGTAGTCGGTATGGCAAGCGGGACGACCGCCGGGTCACTGGAAAATTCCCCCATATCTCTGGCTTTTGGGGGGGTGCTGCTGCGAACCATGTCAATACCGCTCAGCATCAGCACCAGACCGGCGCCGATCCGGAAGGCATCGAGCGAAATTCCGAGATATTTGAAGATGATTGCACCGAAAAGATAGATGATCAACGTGGCGACGGTGACGGCAGTTCCGACGCGGATCGCCAGTTTTTTCTGAGCGCGTTCATCCATATCGGCGCAGGTGGTGACGAATACCGACAGGATAAAAAACGGAGTGAGCAGTAAAAACAGTTTGATTACAACAGAAATGGCAGAGCCGATATTGACATTCATATTTTGTTTCTCCCTTGTGAAAATAAAAAAACATCCGCTATCCGGTGCGGATGAGCGGAACATTCAGTTAATATAGCACAAAAGAGCTGTTTTTTCAAATATGTTACTGGCCCGGCTGCTGAAGCGGCACCTCGCGCCAGCGGGCGTTTTTCACACGGAATTTTTCGTTGCCGTAGACGCCGAGTTCCAGGATCCAGCACTGTCCGGTTTGAGTGTTGGTGCGGATCATCACTTTCCGGGTGTTGGACATGGTGTCGTCAGAGGCGACATTGATCTCTGCCGCCAAAACGGCGAAGTTTGCCGGGATATAGGTTTGGCTGGTGTTTTCTGCCGCATCAGCACGGGAGATGAAAATGTGGATCAATGCTCCGGTGGTGAAAGCAAGCAGGGCGGTCAATACGATTTGCAAGATGTTTTTCATAACTTGGATCCTCCTTGCTTTGCAAATATAAGCGAAAAGTTAAACTAATCAATGGTATGCTATTGAAAAAAAGTGATTCCGGTGATATATTATATTCCTATGATGTTGTGTCTGCAGAAGATACTTGAAGATTGAGTAGTGTTTATTTTAACGCCGTGGTTTGCGGCAGACTGGCGGAAAAAGGTATGGAAACAACCGTTTCAGAAAAGGTGATGGTCGGTAATGCAATGGGGCTTCACGCCCGTCCGGCTGCCCAGATCGTGCATATCGCCGGTAAGTTCAAATCATCGGTTTTCATCCGTAAAATGGATGGTTCTTCAAAAGCTGACTGCCGGAGTGTTCTGGCGCTGCTGATGCTTGCCGCCAGTCGCGGTACCGAATTGGAAATTACGGCTTCCGGAGAGGATGCCGCCGAAGCGATTGCGGCTTTGAGTGCATATTTCCAGAATAAATTCGGCGAAAATTAATCCTTGTTTTTTTTGTGGTGGAAATTCAATTATGCTCAGCCCAAGTTGCACAGTTCAAGCGATTCCGGTAGCCCCCGGTATTGCGGTCGGCAGGGTCATGCGGGTCGGCGGAACGCCGCGCGAACTGCCGGAACCGGTGGTGTTGGCCCCGGAGATGGCACTCCCGGAAATGGCGCGTTTCAACTCTGCTCTGGACAAGACCCGGATCGAATTGTGTGCTCTGCGCGATGAACTCCGGGAAAAACTTGCCGACTCGGAGGCCGGTATTTTCGATGCCCATATCCTGCTGCTTGAGGATGAGATGCTTCTTGCGGAAGTACGCAAAGGTATTCAGCAGGATCACTACAGCGCTGAATACGCCGTTTATGCCACGATTGAAAAATTTTATGCTGTTTTCGGAACCGTCAACGATGAGTATCTCCGGGAACGCGCCGCCGACCTCCGTGATGTCGGCAACCGGATCATGGATAACCTTTCCGGGGTCGATGTCGCTAAAATCGCTTACAACGAACCGCGAATCATCATCGCTTCCAACCTCACTCCTTCGGAGACCGTAGGATTGGAACGGGATTTTGTCCTCGGATTTGCCACTGAAACCGGAAGCGCCACCAGTCATACTGCGATTCTGGCCCGTTCACTGAAACTGCCTGCCGTTGTCGGTATTCCCAAAGATATCCTTGACCGTCTGACCATCGCAGACAAGCTGATCATCGACGGTTTCAGCGGCAAGGTGATCGTCAATCCCGACCGCCGTACTGAAGAAGCCTATTTGCTCAAACGGAGCGAAGAGATGAGGTTTTATTCGGAATTGACCGAAGAACGGGATCTGCCGCCGGAAACTCTGGATGGATTTCAACTGCAGTTGGCGGTAAATCTTGATGCCGATCAGGATTACGATGAGGTGCATCAGGTCGGAGCCTATGGTGTCGGACTTTTCCGGACGGAGTTTCTCTTCATGTCCCCCGACAGCCTGCCGGATGAGGAACATCAGTACGAAATTTATAAAAATCTGCTGGTTTCCGCCGGAAATCAGCCGGTGACTATCCGGACGATCGATATCGGCGGAGATAAGTTGAACAGCACCATTCAACGTTCAACTGAACAGAATCCGTTTCTCGGATTGCGCGGTATCCGGCTCTGCCTGCTGGAACAGCAGAAACTGTTCGCCACCCAGTTGCGGGCACTGCTCCGGGCGGGCGTTTATGGCGATCTGCGGGTGATGCTGCCGATGGTCAGCAGTATCTTTGAACTCCGGGATACCAAAAAGATCATCGCCGATCTGCAGGAAGAACTGGCAAGTGAAAATATTCCTTTTGTCCAGAATCTCAAACTCGGTATCATGATCGAAACTCCGGTCGCTGCAGTCATCGCCCGGAAATTTGCTCCGGAAGTGGATTTTTTCAGTATCGGTACCAACGACCTCATCCAATACACCATGGCGGTCGACCGCAGCAATGAACGGGTGGCTTATCTGTATCGCCCCACCCATCCGGCAATTTTGCATTTGATCCGCAATACCGTTGAAGCGGCTAAAGAATATAATCTGTATGTAAGTGTCTGCGGACAGATGGCGGAAAGCACCATGTATACTCCGCTGCTGCTGGGTTTGGGGGTGAATGAATTGAGTATGCCGACTGCTTCGGTGCCGGTTCAGCGCCGGTTGATCCGCAGTTTGAATTTGATCGATTGTGAAAATCTGGTAGAGCAGGCACTTCAGTGCTGCAATGCCAACGAAGTAATGGAACTCACCAGAGAACTGGTTGCCGGATGCGCTCCGGAAATGCTTGAACATTGAGAAAGAATAGTTGTATGAGTGAACGTAAAGTGATTTATCTTTCCGGGCCGATTATGGATGAACATGCCGGAACTGCCCGTCAATGGCGGGATTCTGCCAAAGTGCAGCTTGCGGAGAAATTCAAACTTCTCGATCCGATGCGCCGTAAGTTTGTCGATCGTCAGGTGGACAGCGCCAATGAGATCGTTGAATTCGATCTTCAGGATGTCCGGGACGCCGATATTCTGCTGGTGAATTACAACAAACCCAGTATCGGTACGAGCATGGAGGTCTTTTTTGCGGCACATGATCTCGGAAAGTTCATTGTTGCGTTTTCACCCTTTGAATACAAAGACTGCAGTCCGTGGATGGCGCGGTACTGCACCAAGATACTGCCGGATCTGGAATCGGCAGTGCAGTATATTCTGGATAATTTTGCCGAATAATATTTCAGGAAGAACTTTATAATGGGGCGTTTCATTTATAACTGTCTGATGCCGGTGGTGTTTTTATTCTATCTGCCGCGCCTGATAATAAAGTACCGGTCGCGCGGCGGCTGGAAAGATACTTACGGTGAACGTTTTGCCCGTTTCGGAAAACGGACGGCTGAACTGGAGGAATTCCGCGGCGCGATCTGGATCCATGCCGTGAGTGTTGGTGAAACCATGGTCGCGCTTTCGATGATCCGGCGCTATCAGGAGCGTTTTCCGGAACGCCGGTTTGTGCTTTCCACCACCACCACCACCGGACAGGATGTGGCGCGGAGCAAAGTCCCGGAAAATACCGCAGTCATCTTCTGCCCGCTGGATTTCCCCGGTATGGTAAAGCGGACGCTGGATCTGATCCGTCCGTCCAAACTGGTGATCTTTGAAACTGAGATTTGGCCAAATTTGATCGTTCTCGCCAAAAAGCGCGGTATCCCGGTGGCGTTGATCAATGCCCGGCTGTCGGATCGATCGGCGCGCGGCTATCGCCGTCTGCGCGGATTCTTTGCTCCGCTGCTCCGGAAATTCGATCTGATTCTTGCTCAGAGCGAAGGCGATGCGGAACGCTTCAAAATGGTTGCTCCCCAAGCCAATGTCTGCAATGGCGGAAATTTGAAATTTGATCAGAAACTTCCGGAGTTGGACGGCGAAAATATCGTCCGTCCTTATGTCGGAGAGGGACCGGTTATTCTCGCCGGAAGCACCCACCCCGGAGAAGAGGAGTTGATCGTTCGTTGTTTCAAGGAGCTGAAAAAGGAATTTGCTGATTTGAAACTGGTGATCGTTCCCCGCCATGCGGAACGCGGAAAAGATATTGCGGCGATGCTGGAGCATGAAGAGTGCAGTTTTGCCAGCCGGAGCAGTAAGAGTTTCCCGGATGAAAAGGTCGATGTCCTGTTGGCGGATACCACCGGAGAAATGTTGAGTTTTATGAAAGATTCCGATATCGTGATCATGGGCAAGAGTTTTGCCGGTCACGACGAGGGGCATAATCTGATTGAACCTGCACTGCTTGCCAAACCGGTCGTAACCGGAGATGAATTACGCAATTTCCGTTTCCTGCTCAAGGTCATGCGTGATGCTGACGCGGTGGTGACCGCAGATGACGATACCCTGACCGGAGTGCTTATCTCCTTGCTCCGCGACCCTGCCGAAAGAGTCCGGCTCGGTGAAACTGCCAAAAAAGTTATCGGTGCCAATGGCGGAGCTGTTGACCGTGCTGTTGATGCTGTCGAAAATATTTGAAAACTGTTCACATTTTGTATTTTACAAAGGAAAATGTTATGAAAAAAGAATCCATCCGCCGGGATTATGACAGACATTGCCGTAATCAATTTACCCTCATCGAACTTCTGGTGAAAAGATCCCATCTCTGCTGTGATCGTGTTTATGGCAAAGAAGAAGGTTTTTCACCTGCCCATGGGCAGGTGAAGCTGTACAGCTTCACCTTAATAGAGCTTCTTGTCGTGATCGCTATTATTGCCATATTGGCGGCGATGCTGCTGCCGGCGTTGGGGCAGGCGCGTCAGCGGGGACGTTTGAGCAGCTGTGTCAACAACCTTGCTCAAGCCGGTAAGATGCACTTTATGTATGCCAATCAGAATGACGAATGGATAGTCAGTTATTATGTTTCAACTCCCGGCAACTGGATCGCTTCTTTTATCGAATCAAATCTTATAAAACGGCCGCTGCTGCCCAATCTCCGCTGTCCGAATTTGCCGCCGGAGGATGAGGAAGATGCTACCGCCGGAACTTTCTACGGCATGATGCGCAATAAAGATGTGCCCTATAAGGTCGGCCGTCCGCGTTTTGAAAAGGTCGCACAGGATGTTGCTCCGTCCAAATTCCCGTTTCTGCTGGATTCGGTGCAGGATGTGGATAATTCTCTGGAACAGACCTACTATCTGGCATGGGTAGGCACCAGTAACTTTGATGCCACCCGGAAAATCCACCTCCGCCATCTCAGCAGCGCAGCTGTCGCCGCAGCAGACGGCCATGTCAGGATCGGCAAACAGGATGAGCATATCAGCGGATTTTACTGGGGAACCAAACTGATGTGACCCCAAAAATTTGGACGGGTTAAATTATGTGGAATGGGTTCGGTATTTTACCGGGCTCATTCCTTTTAATGTTAAAGATACTCTTTCGTTATTGAAATAGCAAATGTATTCTTCAAGTT
>SUVV01000034.1 GCA_015061805.1 Lentisphaerota bacterium
ACCAGCAGTTCTATTAAAGTGAAAGGCTTTATGGGAGAGGGGAAAAACTTCTTTTCACGGGAAAAGAGGTTTTTCCCCTCTCCCAAACCCTCTCCCCTTTTTAAGAAAAGCGAGGTATTTTTAAGAGATTCGATCAAGCCCGACCAACGGGATGGGCGCGACACCTCCGAAGCGGCATGTTTGCCGCTCAAAAAAAGCGGGGTATTTTTAAGAGATTCGATCAAGCCCGACCAACGGGATGGGCGCGACACCTCCGAAGCGGCACGTTTGCCGCTCAAGAAAAGCGGTGTGTTTTTGACATTTTGGGCAGGATTGCGGTTTGACCGATTCATTTTATCTCCTTTATTATCTTTTGAAAAATCGTAATACTGAAAATATTCATTTTTCTGAAATCGTAATACTGGTATTGTAAAACTTTTTTGTTCTGCTGATTTTCCTGAAATCAATGACCGGCAGATGATCCTGCCGGAGAGGTTATGACGAATTCAGCCTGCACCACGCCTTTAAGCCGCCGCATGGCATTGACCATTTCCCGGATATTATCACCGATACCGGTTACCGTTATCATGGTCGATGAACACTTTTCCGGCAGGGCAAAACGGGTCGCCCCCAGCACCTTGACTCCGGTGTTGTCCAGAACTCCATTCAACTTGTTTTCGATATCCGGGAAACTGCGGTCGCAGAGTACACTCACGGTGCCGATCACCTCTTTGCTGATCGAACACACTTTCCGGGTCAACTGCTTGCGGATCATATCCCGGACAAATTCTGAACGGTTTTCATATCCGCTTTGTGCGATAAGTTTCTCCAATTCCTTGAGCAGTTCTGCTTCGATGGAAAAACTCATTCTGACGAGGGTGGACTCTTTCATGGTGATTTTCACTCCGTTTCAACGCGCGCAGAAATCCGGGGCTTCTTTCAACAACTGTTCAAAGTAAGCGATCGTTTTGCTCAACCCCTCTTTCAACGCGATTTCCGGCTGCCATTCGAGAATTTCCCGGGCCTTGCTGATATCCGGACGCCGCTGTTTCGGGTCGTCGGACGGCAGCGGTTCAAAAATAAGTTTGGAGTTGGAGTTAGTAAGTTCGATCACCGCTTCGGCGAGCTGTTTGATGGTGAATTCGCCGGGATTTCCCAGGTTGATCGGTCCGCAGACATCATCCTGAGTATCCATCATTTTCATCAGACCGCGGATAAGGTCGGATACGAAACAGAAACTCCGGGTCTGGGAACCGTCACCGTAAATGGTGATATCTTCATTACGCAGGGCCTGCAGGATAAAATTGCTCACCACCCGACCGTCATTGGGATGCATCCGGGGACCGTAGGTGTTGAAAATACGCACCACTTTGGTCCGGAGATTGCACTGCATCCGGTAACAGTTGAACAAGGTTTCGGCACAGCGTTTGCCTTCATCGTAGCAGGAACGGATGCCGATGGGATTGACGTGTCCCCAGTATTCTTCGACCTGCGGATGGATCAGCGGGTCGCCGTAGACTTCACTGGTCGAACTCTGGAGGATCTTTGCATTGAGCCGCTTGGCGAGTCCCAGCATGTTGATCGCGCCATGGACACAGGTCTTGACAGTTTGCACCGGGTCGCGCTGATAATGGATCGGACTTGCCGGACAGGCGAGGTTGTAGATTTCATCGCATTCGATGTAGAGGGGAAAAGTCACATCGTGCCGGATGAATTCAAACCGGGGGTTGTCCAGAAGTGCGTAAATATTGCGCTTGGCGCCGGTGAAAAGATTGTCGGCACAAATAACTTCATCGCCGCGGGCAAGCAGAGCTTCGCAGAGATGGGAACCGAGAAAACCACTGCCGCCGGTGACCAGAATTCGCTTCATTTTCAATTACTCCTGCTGCTCAGAAAGAGGTGAGAGATTTGACACACGACCACAGCGGGGTAAAGAGATCGATCTTCTTGCGCTGTCTGGTGGCAAGTGCAATGGGGACGTGAGTGAATTCGCCGCCCCAGTGTCCCACCATCACGTCAGTTTTGCCGGCCATTGCCGCGTGAGCGGCGGACTGGGCGAGCATGGCGCAGAATACGGCATCGTCACCCTCAGCGGAAACGCTCCGGATCGTGTATCCGAGGTCGAAATATTTGGTATTGAGTTCAACGCCTCGGGATTTGAAGTAACTGGCGATCTCCTGTTTCAGCAGCAGACCGATATCTTCATGGAGAATGTTTCCGGAAGCATCTTTTTTGCGGTCGGCATTTTTGAAGAGGTTCTGTCCGGCACCCTCGGCAACGATAATGACTGCGTGGTGTTTGCGGTTCATGCGTTCGAGCAAATGCGGCAGCAGGGCTTTCAAACCGTCGGCACCGTCCAGAGAGAAAGGCTCTTCCGGGATCAGACAGTAGTTGATAAAGGGGTTGGCAAGGGCGGTGTAGGCGGCGATGAAGCCGCTGTCCCGGCCCATGACCTTGATCAGTCCCAGACCGTTGTATGCGCCTTTGGCTTCATTATGGGCGCAGCTGACAAAACGTCCGGCTTCGCGGACAGCGGTGGCAAAACCGAAGGTACGGTCAATGAAGCTGATATCGTTGTCGATCGTTTTGGGAATTGCGACCACACTGATCGAAAGTTGCCGTTTCTGAATTTCTTCTGCGATTTCATGAGCGCAGCGGGATGTTCCGTCACCTCCGATGCAAAAGAGCAGATTTATACCAAGCTGCTTCAAAGAATCGACGATCAGACCGACATCTTCCTGCCCCCGGGACGAACCGAGGATGGAACCGCCGGCTTCGTGAATGGCATCGACCATATCTTCGGTGAGTTTTATCGGACGGAGGTTGCGGGCCGGATTCAGTCCGCGGTAGCCGTAGGGAATACCGTAGATATCCCGGACTCCGTAGTTGCGGATGAGGCAGAGGGTGAGAAACTTGATTACCTCATTCAGGCCGGGGCAGAGGCCGCCTGCAGTAAGAATGGCGGCGCGGCACCATGCCGGGTTGTGATAGATCATCTCTCTGGCACCGGCGCGTTCGAAAGCGGGTACTTCCATGCCGGCATCGGTATATTCCCGGATTTTTTCCGGGTCCATAAAATAGGTGACACTCTCATTGTCCCGGACAAATTTCTGTCCGACGACCGGTGACGGTATATTGCAATCACCAAGTGAAGACACCAGAAAATCTTCCTTTGTCAACATAATATGGTTCCTTCCCTGAAAATTTTATTTACCTTAATAATACTTAACATAAATGTAACATAGTTCCGGAAAAATTTCAAGTACATTACCGCCAAAAGCCGGGAAAATTTACTTTTACGATGATCGGAATAGAAGGATCTCCATTTCCGGTGCATGAGAATCTCCGGAGCGATGAGCGGGATTTTTTAATTTTTTCGTGTAAAGATGCTTGAAAAATTTAATTTTGAGTGGTATTTTAACACGCTGAAAATCAAAATTCAGGTCAAGGTTATCATGGCGAAATCAGCTGAAAATCCACCCGTAA
>SUVV01000010.1 GCA_015061805.1 Lentisphaerota bacterium
TCTCAAGCTTATCTAATATAGCACAAAGTTTGAATTCTACGCTATACTGACGCCGTTTCTTTTGTGTTTTCTCCATAAAAAAGTACACCTCAAAAGTTGTGTCCAACTTTTGGGGTGCACTTCATTTGCAAACGGCGTTTTTTATTTATGCCATACCGGCAGGATATATTGTATCGGAATATCAGATACCGAGGTCGATCATCGCATCGGCGACCTTGCGGAATCCGGCGATGTTGGCACCCATGACGTAGTTGTCCGGTTCACCGAATTCAGCGGCGGCTTTCCGGGCGGAGTTGTGGATGTTGATCATGATCGACTGCAGACGGGAATCGACTTCGGAACTGTGCCAGTTGAGACGGATGGCATTCTGACTCATTTCCAGACCGCTGGTGGCGACACCGCCGGCATTGGAGGCTTTTCCCGGAGCGAAAAGAACGCCCTGTTTCTGGAAATATTCCGTTGCGTCCAGAGTGGTGGGCATGTTGGCACCCTCGCAGACGGCGAAACAACCGTTTTTGACCAGTTCTTTGGCATCGGCAAGATCAAGTTCATTCTGAGTGGCGCAGGGCAGAGCGATGTGACACGGAGCGAGCTGCCACGGACGGCAATCCCGGTGGAATTCAACATTGGGAACCATCTTGGAATACTCTTCGATCCTGCCGCGGCGGACATTTTTCAATTCCTTGATCATCTCCAGTTTCTCCAGAGTGATACCATCTTTGTCAATAACTGTTCCGTTGGAATCCGACATCGAAATCACGATCGCACCGAGCTGGATCGCTTTCTGCGCGGCGTACTGGGCGACATTACCTGAACCGGAGATCAGCACCCGGCAGCCGACCATGTCGCGCTTGCGGGTGTTGAGCATTTCACTGGCAAAGTAGACACAGCCGAATCCGGTCGCTTCCGGACGGATCTTACTGCCGCCCCAGTTGATACCCTTACCGGTAAGCACGCTGTCGTAGGAGTTGACGATGCTCTTGTACTGACCGAAAAGATAACCGATCTCCCGGCTGCCGACACCGATATCACCGGCGGGAACGTCGACATTGGCACCGATGTGGCGGTAGAGTTCGCGCATGAAGTTCTGGCAGAACCCCATCACTTCACGGGGGCTCTTGCCCTTGGGATTGAAATCAGAACCGCCCTTGGCACCGCCCAGCGGCAGTGTGGTCAGGCTGTTTTTGAAAATCTGTTCAAATCCCAGAAACTTCAAAATACCCAGATTCACCGAGGGGTGAAAGCGCAAACCGCCCTTGTAAGGTCCGATCGCACTGTTGAACTGCACGCGATAACCGATATTGATCCGGATTTCGCCACTGTCATCGATCCAGGGCACTTTGAAAATGATCACCCGTTCCGGGATGACGATGCGTTCAAGTATTTTGAACTGCTTGTACTTGGGTTCTGCATCGATCAGTTTATCAAGAGAACCAAGCACTTCGGTAACGCTCTGGATATACTCTTTTTCATGGGAATACTGACGGGTAAGGTCAGACAACACTGTTGAGATATATGAATTCATTTTAGACAACCTCATTTTTTAATTGTGACATTTTTCTAATATAGCATTTTTAGCAGATTTTTTCAATAGTACTGCTTTTGTTAAAAACAAGTTTTTAGCAAATTTTCTATACAGAAAACAGTATAAATATCGATAAAAAATCATCGATATTTATTTTACCAAAAAATGCGATTGCTGCAATTTTATTTCCATTCGCGGCACAAAAAAAAGAGGACAGTTGTCAAACTGTCCTCCGGATAATCGGAAATATTTCAGTCGGTATTATTTGAAAACCAGATACTTCTTGAAACGCGCCAATTCATCTTTCTGCTTGCCCGGATATCCCTGTCGGGAGGCTTTGCGGAACCATTCCACCGCCGTTTCATAATCCTGTTCGACGCCATTTTCCTTGTAGTAACAGACACCGAGTTCGTGCTGCGCCTTATCGAATCCCTTATTATATCCTCTTAAAATAGCATTATTTTTTACTATTGCAAGTTGCAGTAAAATATTTCAAAAATTTTTCATCAGAGAAAAACATGGTAAAATTCTGAAAAAACTGACAAATCCGAAGAAAAACGCGTTTTTTTTGTATTTCACAGTTGCAAATTCACCAAACATGGGTTATATTTAGAAACAGACCCGGATAATAACGGGTTGGCTGAAATATGCCGACGTGGCGGAATTGGCAGACGCGCACGGTTCAGGTCCGTGTGCCGCAAGGCTTGTGGGTTCGACTCCCACCGTCGGTACCAAATTGCGGGTATGGCATATCGGCTGTGCACCAGCCTTCCAAGCTGGTTAGAGGGGTTCGACCCCCCTTACCCGCTCCACTGGTGGGATTCCCGAGTGGCTAAAGGGGGCAGACTGTAAATCTGCTAGCAGCGCTTTCGGTGGTTCGAATCCACCTCCCACCACCATTTTTGACAAATCATTCGCCGGAATCCACTTTCCGGCAAATAAAAATACGCTGTTTCAAAACATTCGTTTTGACAGCGTTTTTATTTACCGTTGCGCTTCGCGCCTCCCATCTGCCGATGGGAGTGGATTCCTTGGGGTGGTTGCATTGCGCTTCGCGACCTTTCGGTCTGCGATGCTCATGCTCGTCGGCGCTTCGCGCCTCCGTCGAATCCACCTGTTTACAATACAGGGGAGGACGGCGGAGCAGGAGTATGCGCAAGCATTGTTGGAGTCGAAACACCTGGTTCGACAGCGCAAAGCGATGTGCGCGAGTAAGGATATGATGATTTTATATCTCCTGTTTGCGACCAACGGGAGCAAACATATCCCGCTTTTTTTGAAAAGGGATGGGGGTTCGGGGGAAGGGAAAAACTTTTTTTCTCGTGAAAAAAAGTTTTTCCCTTCCCCCGGGCATCTCCCTTATCGGGAATTCAGAGTGCCGGAGTGATCAGGAGCTGGATCAGCTGGTCAGTTTTGCCGTTGGGAGTATTGAGCGTAACTTTGAGCTGATATTTTCCGGGCTTGAGACCGGAAGTGGGCAGAGCGAGGAAAAATTCTCCTGCTGCCGGTTTGAATTCGCGGCGGGCGACGATCGCTTTACCATCGCAGATTTCCATGCCGATATTGACATTTTCCGGTTTGACATAGAGCCGGGAGAAGATATTGAGATCTCTGCCGCTGACGGCAACCGGGAAAGAATTGGCAAGTTCCAGCGGCACATTGTAGTTGATGGTGTTGGTCCACACATCGGTAACAGTGCCGTCATTACCGCGGAAAAGCACGCGAACTGCGCGGCTTCCGGGTTCAGTTTCGTTGTAGGAAAGGGTGATTTTTTCAGTTTTGCCCGGCTGGAGAGTGACCGCTTTTTTGGCAAGAATTTTTTCTCCGCCGGCTTTTTCGCTGGCGAATTCCAAAGTACCGGCAATTGCTTTTTTAGCGGTAACGGTACAAATGGCATCGTTGGCACCGGTCAGCGGAGTGCTGTGAGCGACCGCACCTTCGACCGCCGCCGGAACAACATTGAGTTTGCCGAAGCGGAAGAAATTAGCAGAAAGAGAAAGGTTCTTTTCCGTATTTTTCGCCAGCACGAAGCGTCCCCAGGGGGCGATGTTGCGGCGGCGGGTGAGGTTCATGGCGATCTCGCGGTCTTTCATTTCTTTGATGCCGAATGTCTTCCACGGGATTTCCAGAGAGACCACGAAGTTGTCATCGTTATAAGTGATGCGATGGTTCCAGTAACCGTTCCAGGTAATGGTGTTGACATACTTCGGGTCGCGCCAGATCAATTCGGCACCATCATTGTGGATGTCGGTTACGAATTGATACGCCCGGGTGGTTCCGTCGAGCAGATCGACAAAGAGTTCAACGCAGTCGTTGACCCAGCAGGTGGAATCGTGCTTGCCGAAACGGAGCTGGGAACGCGCTTCGTTGATATTGGGTTCACTGCATTCGACCCGGACATACAGGCGATTGTCATCGTACATGAAGCGGGCCTGAGTGGCGATGGGGGGTTCCCCCGGCTGCATCCAGCGGTGGAACTTCATCGCAGGAACTTTGTTCCAATCCAACGTGGAGGGGTTGCCTTTGGGGATGGAAACCGTTTCAGCGGCAAAAGCGGAGACAACGGCAACAAGAGCAGTAATTAAAACGGTAATTTTTTTCATGATGTTCACTTGTTCCTGAATTATTTTGCTTCCAGTTTCATGATGGCATCGGCGATGAGCATACGGAGATTGTCAGCGGTGGTATTGTTGAACTTCTGTTTGGAAGTAATACCGTTGCTGCCGGCGAGCGACTCACTGGCGTAGGGGATGCTGTCGATGAGTTCTTTCATCATTTTTTCGGCTTCGGCGGCAGATTCAGTGCGTCCGGCTTTTTTGGCGCGTTCAATGGCGCACTTGAGGGTGTAGAGGTATTTGTAGTCGGTGATGCCTTCACGCAGACCTTCGTAGCCGACGGTGAAAATATTGACCTTTTCCCCGGCTTTGGGTTTCCTGGAAGCGGCGTAGGCAAGCAGATATTTTTTGCCGCTCTGGAAGTGGTCGACCGGGTAGCCGGGTTCCTGGAAAGTGTAGGCGAGGTGACCGATAACACCGAGTTTGTATGAGAGGAAACCTGCCAGCAGACGGTTGGGCATCAGACCGCCTTCCTGACCGCGGTAGGAACCGCCGCCGAGGTAGATGTATTTGACATTTTTGCGTTTGCCGATCTCGGTCAGCCGACGGTGGGAATCGGCATTGGTTCCGATGAACATGTTGTTGGAAATATCGATGTGTTCACCGATATCGTCCACCCGTTCCGGGGGATAGATGGTGGCGACGGATTTGAATCCGGCTTCTTTGCACAGCCGGAACTGCCAGATGGCACTGGCGAAAGTATCTTTGTGCAAGTGGGCTTCGTCATGGCCGAGATAATACCAGTCATTGTAACCGGGGGCGCCATATTTTTTGATCAGTGCATCGTAGCGGCGCAGAACATTTTTGAAGCCTTCGCGCAATTCGGGGAATTCAAACCAGAATTTCTCCACGCCATTCTTTTTATAACGGAGTTTGGTCACACGCTGATAACCGGCTTCCTCTGCGGCGCGGCGTTCAGCCTGAATACCGGCAACGATGAGCGGGCCGTTCATACCGATCTTCTTACGGGCAGTCTGGATCTTGGACATAGCCGGATCGAGACTCATGCCGTTGTTGAAGTGGATACCGTTCATGCCGTAGTCGGTCATATCGCGGAGATAACGTTCATAGACCGGCATGGGGTAGTTGCGTTTCAAGTTGACGTAGGCGTTGCTGTAGGTCGCCCAGAACATGTTGGCAGGCTCTTCCAGTTTGAAGGGCAGCACCCGGAGCGAAATCGGCAGCGAAATGGATTTTTCTCCGCAGTCGATGGTGATGTTTCCGCTGTAGATGCCGGGTTTCTGGTTTGCCGCGATCCTGGACTGAAACCAGAAAATCCGGTTGTAAGAACCTTCACCTGCGGCATATTGACCGGAAAGCGGCAGGATCCGTTCCGGAATATTCATGTAGTTGCAGCTGCTGCTGGGATAATCATCAAAGGTGATGGCGTTGAGGGCGATATCTTTGGCGGCAATGACCGCCTCACCACCGTTGAGTTTGAGGTCGGTGACTTTGGCTCCGCCGATGCGGCGGCTTCCGACCGGATTGTGAACGGTGAAATACCAGATCGCATATTCGCCGGGAGTGGTGAAGGTGTGACTGACATCGATGAGTTCATGTTTCTGGGGGATGCTGTCGTTGTAAGTCATGCGGATCGGGCGGCGGAAAACGACCGGAGTGGAGTATTCCACTTTGGGATCGGGCTTGGAATTGCGGGGTTCAAAGAAGGCCTTGCTGTTACCGATCATCCGCTGTTTGGGGAGTTCCCCTTTGAGATCGCTGAAACTGAAATATTTGAGTTTCAGCGGTTTATTAAAAGTGATGGAAACGTAGAAAGGATCAGCCTTGGGCTGAACCAGCAGAGTGATGACCTGGGGTTTGCCGGGAATCATTTCGACATTCTTGCTGTTTGAGGAGCGGAAACGGCGTCCTTTTTCTTTCCACGAACACCGGAGTGTGACCGTCTGGCTCTCATCGGAAACCGCTTCCAGTTCGATCTTGTAGGCCTGATTGGGTTTGAGGCTGCGCAAAGTGGCGGAAATATAAGAGGATTTGCTATTGGGAGTGAGGATGGCGCCGCCTTCGGGATTGGCTTCGACACGGCATTTGGAGGTATCCCAGGAAGGCATGGGGGTCGACTTCCAGATCGGAGTCGAGGGAATCTCCACATCGTAGGTGTCGGTGACAAAAGTCACCGGTTTGGTACCGGCAACACCGGAGAATTTAAGGGTGTATTCACCGGCGATGGGGGTCGGGACCCAGATGCCGCCTTTGCACTTGGTGTCGACCTGAATGGTCTTGCCCTGCGGGTTGATGACCTCCAGTTTTTTAATGGCTTCCGAACCGGCGGAGTAGCGCAGACGCCAGCGGGTACCGAAAGCGAGCTGCTTTTCCGCTTTGCTCCACTCACCGGCGGGCGCATCATATTTAATCCAGATGGTACGTTTCAGCGGCAGTTCAAACCGGTCAAAGAAATGTTTTTTGCCCGATTCGGCTGCAACTGCCATGATGCAGAGCATGGTCAACGCAGTTGCCGACAACAGTTTTTTCATAAAATTCTCCTTTGGTAAATGTTGTTTACAAACAGCATAATTATTCATACGGCGGTATAAGTATAGCACTGATTCATAAAATATGCAAGTATTTTTAGTTTATTCCCCTTGTAATACACGAATATTGCATTATTTTTTAATGTTGTCGAACCGGGAAAACTGATGAAACCGGATTTTTTGATTTCAGAACAATTTTTGTGAAAGGATCTGCTGATGAAAGTCGATGTTCTGGAATACTATTCCAAAGCGGAATGGAGCGCCATCAAAAGCGAAAGCTCCAAACATGAAACCCCCTGTGTCATCATCGATCTTGATATCGTTAAACGCAAATATCAGGAACTTGGAGAACATTTTCCGTTTTCCAAAATCTACTATGCAGTAAAAGCCAACCCGGCGATACCGGTACTGGAACTTCTGCGCGACCTCGGTTCCAACTTTGATATCGCGTCACGCTACGAACTCGACCGCATCCTGTCGCTGGGGGTATCTCCTGACCGTATCAGTTACGGCAATACCATCAAAAAACGCGCCGACATCCGCTATTTTTATGAAAAGGGCGTGCGGCTGTTTGCTACTGACAGCGAACCTGACCTGCGGAATATCGCCAAAGAAGCTCCCGGAGCAAGAGTCTTCTGCCGGATCCTGACCGAAGGAAGTTCCACTGCCGACTGGCCGCTTTCGCGGAAGTTCGGCTGTCACCCGGATATGGCGATCGATCTGCTGGTACTGGCAAAGGATCTGGGATTGGTTCCGGCAGGTATATCTTTCCATGTGGGTTCCCAGCAGCGGGAGATCGGAGCGTGGGACTCTGCGATAGCCAAGGTACGCTACATCTACGACTACCTCGAAAGCGAAGGTATTCATCTGACTTTGATCAATATGGGCGGCGGTTTCCCGGCTAACTACATCAGCAAGACCAACTCCATGGATGTTTACGCCAGTGAAATCACCCGGTATCTGACCGAAGACTTCGGCGACGACCTGCCGGAGATCATCCTCGAACCGGGCCGTTCTCTGGTCGGCGAATCCGGAGTCATTGTCAGCGAAGTGGTGCTGGTCAGCAAGAAATCTTCCACCGGTCTTGACCGCTGGCTCTATCTGGATGTCGGCAAATTCAACGGCCTGATCGAAACCTGGGACGAAAGCATCAAATATCCGCTCTACTGCGAAGCCAGAGGCGACGATTGCGAAGACTACATCATCGCCGGTCCCACCTGCGACAGTCAGGATATCATGTATGAATTCTACCGCAATCCGCTGCCCTCCTACATCAAACCGGGCGACCGGGTCTACTGGCTGAGCTGCGGGGCATACACCTCAAGTTACGCTTCGGTCGAATTCAACGGTTTCCCTCCGATACCGACCTACTTTGTCAACTCCGGTTCAGTCGAATAACCAGGTTGACAAATAGCGTTCTCCGGAATCCGGAAGCAGAACCACAATGCGTTTTCCGGCAAATTCTTTACGGCGGGCAACTCCGGCGGCGGCGTGAAGAGCCGCTCCGCCGGAAATACCGATCAGCAACCCCTCCTCTGCCGCTGCTTTGCGGGCAGCGTTTCCGGCATCGGATGCGGAAACGGTGATGACTTCGTCGATAATGGAAGTATTCAGCACCTCCGGGATGAATCCGGCACCGATGCCCTGCAGCTGGTGGACTCCGGGCTTGCCGCCGGAAATAACGGCGCTGGTATCCGGTTCAACTGCGATTATCCTGATTTCCGGATTGAACTCTTTGAGAACTTCGCCTACGCCGGTCAGAGTGCCGCCGGTACCGACTCCGGCAACAAAAGCATCGATCCTGCCGTCGGTATCAGCGATGATCTCTTTTGCAGTCGTCCGGCGGTGGATATCGGGATTCGCCGGGTTGCTGAACTGGGCGGGAATGATGGAACCGGGATTGCTTTTCTGCAATTCATTGGCTTTGGCGATGGCACCTGCCATGCCGTCAGCACCGGGAGTGAGAACGATTTCAGCACCGTAAGCGCCGAGCAGTTTGCGCCGTTCGATGCTCATGGAATCGGGCATGGTCAGAATAAGTTTGTACCCCTTGATCGCGGCGGCGAGCGCCAATCCGACACCGGTATTGCCGCTGGTGGGTTCGATGATAACGCTTCCGGGCTTGAGCAGACCGGACTTTTCAGCGGCTTCGATCATGGCGATGCCGACCCGGTCTTTGGCAGATCCGCCGGGGTTGAAAGATTCGACCTTGGCGACCAGTTCCGCATCGGGAGTGTTGAATTTGTGCAGTTTGACCAGCGGAGTATTGCCGACCGTTTCCAGAAGATTTTCGTAGATTTTCATAGTGTCACCCGATGTTGAAGCCCAGCAGGGCAAGAGATTTCTGCGCTTCGACCGAAGCGCCGTAAACAGTATATGCGGAAAATTCCCGGCGGTTCCAGTAACTGCCGCGGATATTTTCAAACTCTTCCGGAGCGGCGCGCAGAGCGTCAGAATCGCGCCGGATATCGTACGCGTGAATAATTGCCTGATTTATCTGCTGCCAGAGCAAAAGAGTGGAATCAATTTCAATTTTCTCCGGATAGACCGGACGCGGCAGAGATTTCACTTCAAATCCGGCAAGTCCGGGGATGTTGAACTTCTCTGCCACCGCCCGGACACAGGCGGTCGTACCGTTGGCTTTGCCGTCTTTGGAATAACCGGCGATATGCGGAGTACCGATATCGACCACGCTGACCAGTTCCGGGTCGAGTTCCGGTTCATCGGGCCAGACATCGATCAGCGCCCCGGCGATATGACCGGAACGTTTGGCTCCGATAAAACTTGTTTTCTCCATAACTTCGCCGCGGCAGCTGTTGAAAAACCAACTTCCCGGCTTCATTGCGGCAAAGAAATCCCGGTCAGCCAGATCGGCAGTCGGGTATTTGCCGGAGCGCTCCAAAGGAACGTGAAGCGTGACGATATCTGAAACTGCCAGCAGTTCATTCAAATCGGTGAATTGTTCATCCCCCTCGACTTCGGCGCGCGGCGGGTCATTGAGCAGAACTTTCATCCCGAATGCCCGGCCGACATCAGCGATTTTTTTGCCGACATGACCGACACCTATGATTCCCAACGTCGCTCCGGCAAGATCCCGGTTCTGCAGAGCCAGCGCCGCTGAAATATAATTTTTCACGCTGTCGGCATTGCATCCGGGGGCGTTGCGCCATTGGATACCGAGTTCATCCAGTTCAGCACTATTCAAGTGGTCGATACCGATGGTGGCAGTGGTGACCAGTTTGACTTTACTTCCGGCAAGCAGAGCCTTGTCACATCTGGTGCGGGTGCGGGTGATCAGCACATCGGCATCGGCAAGATCAGAAGCCGTGATCTTGCTTCCGGGCAGATATACCACTTCAGCGAATGGTTCAAACACCCCTTTGAGGTAGGGTATCTTGTCATCGGCGACTATTTTCATAACAGAACTCCGCAAGTTAAAGTTCGACACCGGTTTCGGTATCGATCAGTTTGAATTCCTCATAATGAAGCATCGGATCGGCACGGAAAGAGAGTTCATTTTTGTACTTTGACTCCAGCGCATCGAGCAAATGGGCATCTTCATTACGCAGACGGGTCAGCACCTCCGGGTGCATGAATACCCGCAGCGGAACTCCCTTGTACTTCCGGTCGCGCATGACCGAATTGAGTTTGCGCTGGATCTCCGCACTCATCGTCACCGGAGATTTGACCAGACCGCTTCCGGAACAGTAGGGACAGGGGGTATAAACCTGTGCTTGAATACTTTCATGTTCCCGTTGGCGGGTCATCTCCATAAGTCCGAGTTTGCTCAAGGGCAGCAGCCGGGTCTTGGCACGGTCATCCTTGACCAGTTTTTTCATGGTACGCATAACTTCGTCACGTTCACCGGCGGTACGCATATCAATAAAGTCGATGACCACCAGTCCGCCGATATCCCGGAGCCGGAGCTGGCGGGCGATCTCCTCGGCGGCTTCCAGATTGGTCTTGAGAATGAAATCAGGATGTTCGGAAGCCTTTCTGCCGTGTCCGGAGTTGACATCGATCGCGATCATGGCTTCAGTTTCGTCGATAACGATCTCGCCGCCGCCGGGAAGTCTGACCTTGCGCTGGAAGACCTGCGAAAGCTGTTCATCAATGTTGTAGTACTCAAAGATCGGCTCGTTTCCGCTGTACAAATGGACTCTGGAAACCAGTTTGCTGCCGCCGATACGTTTGAGTATTTCCCGGATTTTTTTGTATGCTGCCGGGTCATCGACGGTGATACCGGCGATCTCTTCGGTAACGAAATCACGGACGGTGCGGTCAATAAGGTTGGGTTCAGTGAAAAGCCGTACCGGAGCAGAGGAACTTTCCATACCGGAAGCGATCTTTTCCCAATAATCCAGCAGCAGTTCCAGATCCCGCTTGAAAAAAGTCGCCCGTCGTCCCTCTCCGGCAGTCCGGCAGATGACGCCCATGCCTTCAGGGATATTCAGCGCGTCAATAATTTTGCGGAGGCGGTCGCGTTCAGCGGTGCTTTCAATACGGGTGGACAAGCCGATGTGACCGCAGTATGGCATCAGCACCAGAAATCTGCCGGGGATGGAGATGTCGGTAGTGATTCTGGCGCCTTTGGTACCGATCTGTCCCTTGACGACCTGTACGAGCAATTCCATGCCCGGCTTGAAAATATCGGGGATATCGGCAGCGGTGATCCGTTTTTTCCGGCGCGCCTGTTCCTGTGAAAGTTTGGCTCCCGGCTTTTTGGAATTTTTCTTCGGATTTTCCGGAGCGCGGGCGCTCTGCTCAAGTTGAAATTGTTCGATCAACTCCGAGTTGCCCGGGATCATATCCCGGAAATGGAGAAAGGCATTTTTCCCGACACCGATATCGACGAATGCCGCCTGAAGTGAATGATCCAGATTGACGATACGACCGAGGAAAATATCCCCCGGAGCCGGATCATTGCTGTCGCGTTCGATTTTGTATTCTTCAAGTTTTCCGCCGCACATCAAGGCGAAACGCCGTTCCATTTTTTCGCAGTTAAGTATGATCTCCCTTATTTTGTTTTCCATATAAATTTTTCCGTTAAATTGATATTTCCTCCGGGAAAACCGGAAGTCCGCCGCGCAAACCGTTCCGGAAAGCCGCCGCGTTCATCCGTTTTGCTCCGGACGGGATAAGTTCGAGAATCTCCAGTGCCGTATTGCCGCCGCAGCCGACGATCAGCCGTCCGGGCAGTTCGGCACATTCGCCCGGTGCGAGTTGGAATCCGGAAACCACTGCGGCTTTGCAGATATTCAGCACTCCGGCATTTCCGGCAGGATTGAGGTATTCGCACAGCGCTCCCGGCCACGGGAAAAACGCCCGGGTCATCCGTTCGATTTTTTCCGCGTTGAAGTTCCACGAAAAGCGTCCTTCGCTCTTGGAAATCTTGCGGCAGACGGTGACCAGACTCTGATCCTGCGGGATGCCCGGAAGTTTCTTTGCCGCGATATCGCACAAAGTTTCCGGAGCGACTGCCGCCGCGATCTCACCCAGTTTGAGTTCGAGGGAATCGGCATATTCACTGCCGTTGAGGGGGCAGTATTCTGTGCGGTAGACCGGACCGGAATCCAGTCCCTTTTCCATCTCCATAAAAGCTACTCCGGTCTGAATGTCACCGTTGAGCAGGCATTGGGTTATCGGAGACGCCCCCCGATAGCGCGGCAGGATCGAGGCATGCACATTGACACAGCCGTACTTCGGCAGCATCAACAGCGGAGTTTTGAGTATCTGTCCGAAAGAGACCACACAGAGCATATCCGGAGCGATTTTCCCCATGAATTCGAGAAAATCCGGTGCATTCACATCGGGTATCCGCAACGGTTCCAGCCCCAGTCGGATCGCGGCATCGCCAAGCGGAGTCGGGGTCATGACCCGCTTGCGCCCGGCAGGACGGTCAGGCTGGGTGATAACTCCGGCAAGTTCGATACACTCCGCCTGATGCAGCGCTTGAAGAATAGGTACTGCGATCGGGCCGGAACCGAGAAAAACAACTTTTAAAGGATTTGACACTTGCAAAAACTCCTGTAAAGATTCATATTAGATAATATACACCAATAACCGGAAAAAGCGAATTTTTTTATGACTGAATGTGCAATAATGTTGGGAGGCAATCTTCCCGGAACCCCGGAGGCGATGGAATTTGCCCTCCGTGAATTGGAAAAAGGCGGATTTTCCGTCAGCAAAGTCAGCTGCCCGTTTTATTCGGCGGCAGTAGATTGTGTCCCCGGAACTCCGGATTTCATTGATACGGCAGTCACCGGAATTTGGCAGAAAAGCGCCCATGAATTGCTGAAACTCACCCAAAGTATCGAAATTGCCGCCGGCAGACCAGCTCAACACAGCAGCCGGGAATCCCGCATACTGGATATCGATATCATCCTCTTCGGTGAAGACATCGTTGAAAGTGCGGAATTGACCATTCCCCACCCCCGCGCCGCCGTCCGGGAATTCGTACTGGCGCCGCTCAATGAGATCGCTCCCCGATGGCGTTTCCCCAACGGGATGTCGATCCGGGAAACTCTGGAAAAGATCAAATCCCGCTGATTTTCAGCATGGCTTCTGCCGCGCGCATGCCGTCACATGCCGCTGAAACGATCCCTCCGGCAAGTCCGCAGCCTTCACCGGCAGGATAGAGTCCCGGAAGTTCCGGATTTTCCATCGTCTCAAAGTCCCGGAGCAGCCGCACCGGCGAAGAGACAAAACTTTCCGCGCCGATGAATTTGCCGTATTTGATAAATCCCGGGATCTTATGTTCAAAATTTTTCACCGCCGGAATCAGGGCATTTTTAAGCTGTTCCGGGAGCAGTTGATCGAGCCTGCCGGGGACAATACCGGTGTCACAGCCGTTTGCGGAATTATTCAAACCGCTTTTCCCGGCAAGGAAAGCTCCTGCATCCTGCGCCGGAAAGGTGTAATCTCTGCCGCCGGCACTGAAAATCGATCTTTCCACTCCGGCAAAAAATTCAAACACCCGCCCGGCATCATTCCCGAAATCCTCCGGATCAATGGTGGTGATAAGGCAACTGTTGGCAAACTCATCCGCCCGGGCAAAACAGCTCATACCGTTGGTAATACTGCGGCCTTCCCAGGCGCTGGCATTGACCACCCGCCCGCCGGGACACATGCAGAATGAACTGACATTGCCGACCTCCGCCCGGGAAACAATATGGTATTCAGCGGCACCGAGGGCATCCGGACGGCTGGGCAGGTGATACATGGCGCGGTCGATGATCGTTTGCGGATGTTCCACCCGGCATCCGGTCTGGAACGGTTTCAGTTCCCACGCGGCACTCCGGCAGACCCGGCGGAGCAGTTCCCTGCCGCCCAGTCCGGGGGCGAAAAGCACCGCCGGAGCTTCGATCACTTCGCCGGAAGCGAGTATCACCCCGCGACAGGAGCCGTTTTTGATCAAAAGGTCAACCACCTCCGTACCGAAACGGAACGTGCCGCCCATAACTTCGATTTTTTTCCGCAGCCCGGCGCAGAGTCCCAGCAGTTTATCCGAACCGATATGAGGCCGGGAAAGATAAAGTATCTCTTCCGGAGCGCCGCATTCGACCCAGAGTTTTTTCAGAAATCTGCCGCGCCGGTCTTTGGTTCCGGTGTGCAGTTTACCATCGGAAAAAGTTCCGGCACCGCCCTCACCGATAAGCAGATTGCTTTCGCTGTCCAACCGGCGGCTGTCGAGGAACTTCCGGTAATCCGCCGCCCGCTTTTCCACCGGAAATCCCCGGTCGATGATCACGGGCGCACATCCGGCGGCGGCGAGCAGATAAGCCGCTGATATTCCGGCAGGTCCGGTGCCGACGACTATCGGGTGACGCAAAGTGGTAGTGTCCGGCAGTTCAGGGTCGGGAACGGCAAGAGCAGCGATCTCTTCCGGAGAAGCCGGAGCGAAACGGGAAAGTTTCTGTCCGGTTTCAAAGAGAAGTTTCAAAACCAGTTTGGGCGTGCCGCGCCGGGAATCGATACTGGAGGAAATTATTTCACAATGGCTGATCTGCCGGGGATCGATATGCAATTCGCGGCCGATGAATGACGGAAGCAGTGCGGCATAGTTGCGCGGCAGTTTCAGAGCATTGAGTTGAAGTTTTTCAATAATGTATATCATAGATCATCACTTTCGGGGATGGAATTTACGGTGTACCGCCAGCAGACGGCTTTTGTCGACATGGGTGTAGAGTTCCGTTGTTGAAATATCGCTGTGACCGAGCATCTCCTGGATCGCCCGCAGATCAGCGCCGTTTTCCAACAGATGGGTGGCGAAACTGTGACGCAGAGTATGCGGATGGATCTCTTTGTTGATTCCGGCGATCAAAGCGGCTTCTTTGATGATCGCCCATATCCGTTCCCGGTCGAGCCGCCGCCCGGTGCGGGAAACGAACAGGTATGGCGAAAGCGGTATTTTGGCAGTAAGTTCGTGCCGGCTGACGGAAATATATTTCCGGAGCAGAGTCAAGACCGCCGCCGCCACCGGAACCAGTCGTTCTTTGGAACCTTTACCGATCACCCGGAGCATACCGGAATCAAAATCAACATCGGCAAGTTTCAGATCGGCAGTTTCCGAAACGCGCAATCCGGAAGCATACATCACTTCAATTATCGCCCGGTTGCGGATCGTCAGCGCTTCGCCGCTGTTTTCCGGGAACGCCTTGAGCAGACGTTCGGTTTCGCGGATCGAAAGCATATCCGGCAAGATCCGCCACAGCCGGGGCGAATCCATTGCGGCAGTCGGATCAACGGAAGAAAATTTTTCAGCATACAGATAACGGAAAAAGAGCTTTATCGCCGCGAGCGACCGGGCAATACTGCTCTCTTCCAACCCCTGTTGGCGTTGAAAATCCAGATAATCCAGCAAAGCATCCCGGGTCGCAAGTTCCCATTTGTTCACCCCGTTGTCCATGAGGAAATCCCCCAGCGAACAGAGATCATTGCGGTAAGCGATGACCGTATTGCGGCTCAATCCCCGTTCGACTTTGAGATGTTCGATAAAGTATTTCAGATATCTTTCCATGATGACAACAAAAAATTATCGGATTTTTTTCAAAAAACCATTTGCATTTGTACCGAATAGAATTTAGATTTAGTAATTGCTTTTTTCCAGTGACAAAATAAATTTTTTGAGGATTTTTTACAAATATGACGAATGAAACGGTTTTTCTGGGTGCGCTCGGCAGCGGAAGTTCCGGAAATGCCTATGTTATCGAATATCAGGATGAGGCGCTGATCATCGATCAGGGCTTCTCGCGCCGGGAACTGCTCAAACGTATGGAGTGTTCCGGATTCGTTCCGGAAAAACTGTGCGGCGCGCTGCTGACCCATGAACACAGTGACCACTGCAAGGGTTCGCGGGTATTCTGTGATGCGTTGTCATTACCGCTGTATACAACCGCCAAAACGGCACGTTATCTCTCCACACACGGCACTTTGCCCAGGCATGTCTGCGCGTTTGAAGCCGGAGAAGAGTTTGATTTGGGCAACTTCAAAATCAAAAGTTTTTCTCTGCCCCACGATGCGGTCGACCCGGTCGGCTTCCAGATCAGCTGCGGCAATGTGCGGATCGGTATCGCCACCGACTTCGGTCACGCTCCGGAGAATATCCGCCGGGAACTGCGCAACTGCAACGCGCTGGTACTGGAGAGCAACTATGACCGGGAGATGCTGTTGAATTCCGACCGCCGCCTCGAACTCAAACGGCGGATACTCGGTGTGCGCGGCCATCTGGGAAATTGTGAAAGTTGTCAGCTGCTCCCCGATCTCATCGGCGAACAGACCCAACTGCTCCTGCTGGCTCATATCAGCAGCGAATGCAACACCCCGGAACTGGTGCGCGAAAACTGTCTCTCCATGCTTCAGCTGCTGGATATTGAGGAAAAACTCCATTTTGAAATACTTTCCCAGGATCAACCCTCTTCAAAATTTGAGATCACAGGAGGCGGTCAATGAGCGAAGGAGTCAAAATAAACTGCCGTCAGTGCCGCGCCAGATATGATGTAAGCGATCTGCCGCCCTTTACCAAATTCGCCTGCCCGGAATGCGGAGCGATCATCCGCACACCAAAGGTTTTCGGCAGATATTTTCTGGAAAAATTGTGCGGTCACGGCGGCATGTCCGCGATTTACCGGGCGATCGATCCGGTTCTGATGCGCCGGGTCGTGGTCAAAATCGCCAAGACCGAAAGCGAATTCGGCAATATGATGGAACGCTTCCACAACGAAGCCAAACTGCTTGCCCCCATATCCCACGCCGCAGTTGTTCCGATCTACGATTGCGGAGAGATCGGCGATGAATCATTTATTGTCATGCAGTATATGGACGGCGGCGATCTGGAACAGCACATGAAACGCGAAACGCTTCCCGCTCCGGAAGAGTTGATCAACCATCTCCGCAATGTGGCATCCGGACTGCACTTTCTCCATCTGGGCCACGGCATCGTCCATCACGATGTGAAACCGTCCAACATTATGTTGAGCAGTGACGGTTCAGCGCGTATCGGCGACTTCGATCTCTGCGATGTCCGCAAGGCAGGAGATATCACCACCCCCTGCATGCTCTGGGGAAGTCCGGGCTACCTCTCACCGGAACGTCTCCAGTACGGCGGCGAAGATTACCGGGGCGACATCTACAGCCTGGGAGTGACGATCTACGAATTATTCAGCCGGAAACTTCCCTTCGGCATCCACGGCGAACCGGCAGAACTCTATCAGCGCCGCCAGGAACCTTTCACTCCTTTGATCCGGCTCTGTCCGGAAATCGGCAAAGAGATATCGCAATTGGTGGACGGTATGCTTTCTTTTGAAGTGAACTCCCGCCCGGCATACCCGGAAATCATCCGGACTCTCCACCTTTGACAACAATTTTTCAGGACAGATCATGGCAAATAACAATTATGTCTGCACAATAAATGCGGAACAGGCCGCAGAACTGCGGGTGATACTGGAAAATTCCGGCTGGGAATTTTCAGCGCTGCCCTACGCCAGATTCAAGGCGGCAAAAGATCACACCACCATCGCCGCCTACGAAAGCGGCAAACTGGTAGTTCAGGGGCGCGGCACGGAGGAGTTCGTACTCTACACCCTCGAACCGGAGATACTTCATACCTTCACCTACGGCTACGAAGATGTGGTCGATCCCGCAAAACCTGAAACGGTCATTGAAATCACTCCCCACGGCGGCATTGACGAAAGCGGCAAGGGTGACTTTTTCGGGCCATTGGTCATTGCCGGAGTATGTGTGGACGAAAACACCGGAAAAGAGTTGCAGAAACTCGGAGTATGCGACTCCAAACTTATTCACAGCAGCGCCAAAATCACCAAACTTGCAGAAGCGATCAGAAGCATCGCCGCCGGACACTATTCCAGCGTGGTGCTGATGCCGGAGACCTACAACCGCCTTTATGAGAGAATCGGCAATCTGAACCGTCTGCTCGCCTGGGGTCATGCCCGGATCATTGAAAATCTTCTGGAATCAACTCCGGATTGCCCCCGGATGCTTTCGGATAAATTCGGCAGTGAACACCTCATCCGCAACGCCCTGATGGAACGCGGACGGAAGATCATCCTCGATCAGGAAACCAAAGCGGAACGGGACATTGCGGTTGCCGCCGCCAGTATTCTTGCCCGGGACGGTTTTCTGCGCGGAATGAAAAAACTGGAAGAACTCTGCAAATGTGAACTCCCCCGCGGCGCCGGACCGCAGGTCAAAATTATCGGCAGTCAACTGATCCTGACCCATGGCAGAGAAATTCTGCGCAGTTGTGCCAAACTGCACTTCAAGACCGCCAACGAAATTTGATATTTGCGTACAGCGTGACTTGCTGATTTGGCTCCCCGGGGTGGGAGGAGTGGGAAGTTTTGGGAGGATTTGGGAGGGCGTGAAATTACATGCAACGCCCCCTTTGCCGGCAATAAAAGCAAGGCGGCTTGCAATTTGCTCACCGCCGCGGCAATGCCTTTTCAAACCTTGCTGGAGTCAAGAAATGCTGTGTCGCCGGGGGCGGCTTCGCATTCGTTGAGGCGGAGCGTATCGGCAGAAACATTGAGCAGAGTAAGTTTCCGTCCGGCAGAAGCCTGTCCGACTTTGGGCAGCAGACTGCCGTCCATGATCACTGCCAGCATTTCGTTCTCATTTTCCACCATGGCAACTCCGGCATTTCCGGAACTGAAAATAATGCTCCAATGACCGTAGTTGAGCAGAGATTGTTTTTCCCGGTAGAGATCGAGGTAGAATTTGACGATCGCAAGGTGTTCTGCGGGCATGGTGTTCACATCCATGGAGAGCATGGGAACTCCCAGGAACATCACCATCATGTGGCGGGCAACGTTGACCGGGTATTCATCCGGTGACCAGTACGCCGGGTCGGCGTGGACCGGAACCCCGTCCCCGAGCGCCAGCCGGAGATCGACCAGCCGCCGGAAATTCATCATCCAGTCAAAGGGGACATCCCCGGCACGGAACTGGGTGGCGTAGGGAAGCATGGACAAAGTGGCGTAACCCTGCCGGAATTCGATCAATGAATCCGGAGCATTTCCGCGCAGACCGTTGGAAAGTTTTTCGATCAGGACGCGGTTATCTCTGCCGATGGGATCTTCCGCAGAGGGGCTGACCACATCAATAAAGTCGATTTTCAGACCGTCCAGATTGTTATCGGAAGCAAGTTTCACCAGTTTTTCAGAAATGAGATCGACCGCATCACGGCATTTGATATTCAAGTGGGAACAGCCTTCGTGGAGATTTCCGATCGTCCATTCCGGGTGCTGGCGATAGAGTTCACTGTCAACACCGAAAAAGTGCGGAGCCACCCAGAGCAGATACTTCAAACCGATATCCTGAACGCGTTTGACATGTTCTTTGAAATCGGGGAATTTCACCTCTGAAATCTCCCAGTCGCCGATCCGGTTGTACCAGTTGACCAGAGTTTCCGGAGTGACCCGTTTGGATTCATCGTAGCACCAGCCGTCGTCGACGATGAGGGTGGAGAAACCCAGCGCCTTGACTTTACGCATCTGACTTTCGACCCACTTGGCGGTAACTTCACCGTGGACAGCGTACCAGGTACAAAAGACCGGTTCCCACGCTCCGGCGGGGAATTCCGGGAGTTCCGGCATGACGCTTTTGCGCCATTCGGCAACGCTCTGCTGGAAACTGATTTCGTAACGCCGGTCAACGGTGAGGGTAAACGGCTGATTTCCGGTGACAACGATTTTTATATCATAGGTACACTCCTGCTGATTGAGTTTGGCGGAAAATGCGGTGTCATCGGTAAGATTATCGGTCGCAATGGCGCAGGTCAGTTGCCGTTCCAAATTGAAAAACGCGAGATAGGGCATGCCGTGGTTGAATGCGGAGGTGAAATCGACCTTCCACATCAGCTGCAGCTGGGAGGTATTCATATTGCAATACCAGAAGCCATGGATATCCACCATCGGTATCGCCATGGTGATAACCGTTTTACCGGCTTCCGGGGTTATGCTGAAAGTATTGACGACTCCATTGAAAGCATCATAGTTGGTGTCAACCTTGCCGGAAAGTACATTTACATCTATTTTCATAACAGTTTCCTCATCGCTGAATAGTTTTCTTCGATCGCCGCCAGACATTCCGGGGCTTCGGCATTGGCGCGGCCGGTTTCGTAGTTAAAGGGACCGGTGTAACCGATTTCGTCCAGCGCTTCCAGCATCGCCTTGAAGTCGATCACGCCCCGGAACGGCATCCAGTGTTTTTCATCCACGCCGTCATAGTCGCAGATGTGGAGGGTGAAAAGTTTACTGCCCAGCGCCCGGATGATCGCCGGAATCTCCGGATACTGATCCATGATATGATTCACATCCAGGCAGACACCGAAGCGGTCACTCATACCGTCGAGCATTTTCTCCATATCATCAAGGGTGTTGCCCATGCAGAGCCGGGGGAGGAATTCGAGAGCGATCTTCATATTGTTGAGTTTGAGTTCGCCTTCGATCTCGAGCATGCTTTTGCGAAGTTGAGCAATGTAGACATCCCGTTTGCTCTGATCGATCGGCTCGGTACTGGGATGGATTATAAGCAGTTCGGAATTGAGCCGCGATGCTTCGTGGATATGGGTACGCAAGCGGCTCATGGCACGCAGGCGTACTGTTTCATCCGGATCGGCAATATCATCGACCTTTTTGAACGGGACATGATAAGAGATCACCCGTTTCCCGGTGCGCTGGATCATTTTGATAAATTCGGTACGGATCTCTCCGTCATAGTCAGTCCAGAAACACCATGGACTCCATTCAAAGGTGGATACGGTGGATTTTTCCAGAAGTTCAATGATTTCATAATCCATGACGCCGGTGATGGCATCGATGGAAACGCCGAGTCCAAGATCGAACATAATTACTCCCTTTCAGTAAAAACTGGTCTGTTTATAATTTAATGCCGGATCCACTCCATATCAAACGACAGAAAAAAATATTCAAAAAAATTTTTTGGTTATATTGACATCCGGCAATTACGGATGTATCTTATCGTTAGAGCGGTTGCGCGCGCAACCAAACGATACAGGAAAAAGTTATGCCGATAACAACCAAAGATATAGCAGAGATGGTCGGGGTTTCCCGGCAGGCGGTCTCGGCGGTATTGAATGGACACCCGGAGAAAGTTTCTCCGGAAAAACGCCGCAAAATATTTCATATTGCAAAAAATACTCAATACCGTCCCAACGCTGCTGCATTGAAATTGTCCGGACACGCTACCAGGAAGTTTGTCATAATCGATACCGGCTTGTTCCCGCCGGTGAAACTTTCAGTTTTGGAACAACTTACCCAGATTTTATCAGAAAACAGCATTGATATCCGTCTGACTCCTCCGGGAGATAAGGGCTGTAAGATAAGAGCACTTTATGATGCGGCGGCTGAAGGAGCATCGGCGGCAGTAACTGATTTGAAAACCGAACTCTTTGATGCAAAAAATTTCCCGGTACCGCTGATCGTCATGGGTAACTGCAGTGAACCGTGCGATATAAGTTTCGACTATGAAAATGCCGTGCGCCGGGTGATCAAACATCTGCAGCAGAAACACGGTCACCGTAAATTTGCCTTGATTTCAGCTGGCAAAGATGCGGTAAGCTGCGGCAAGGAACTTTACCGCAGTTTTGAAAAAGTCCTGCCGGAGTACGGTCAGGAATTCACTCCTGAATATTACATTCCGGTACACCGTCAGGAAAATCCCTCTGATTATGCGGCAATGCTTTTCAAAGAGCGCGGCGTCACCGCCTTTTTGTGTGAAAATGATGCTGTTGCCGCCCGCTTGATCGTCGATTTGAAATTGCGCAATATCCGGGTTCCGGAAGATGTCGCTGTAATCGGTAATGGATGCTCTTATGTGACTGAATTAACGCCGGTACCGTTGACTTCGATCTATCTGCCGGCGAGAAAATATGCTGAAATTCTTGCAGAGATCGTGCTTGAACGGATTTCCGGAAATATTCCGGCAGTCTCTGCTCCCCCCCGGCTGGTGCCGACCGGACTTTTCATCGGCGGCAGCTGCGGCTGTCCTCCGGCGGAATTGCCGCAGCTCTACTGGGAAGCCATCCCTCATTCGCTGGGAGATCAGGAGCAGGAAATTCACAAATCGCCCCGCTTTGAACAATTTATGGAACATATAAATTTCTAATCCACATACAGGAGAAAAAATTATGAAAAATCACAAATCATCAACCATTATCGAACTGCTGGTGGATACTGTTATCTCATCAATGTGTATTTTCAAATGCGGCGACAAACTGGAGCCGCAAAATACTCCGCTTTTCTTGAAAAAGGGTGAGGGTTTGGGAGAGGGGAAAAACCTCTTTTCCCGTGAAAAGAAGTTTTTCCCCTCTCCCATAAAGCCTTTCACTTTAATCGAATTGCTGGTAGTGATTGCTATCATAGCAATATTGGCAGCAATACTGCTGCCCGCTCTGCAGAGCGCCCGTGAACGCGGACGCGGAGCCAGTTGCATCAACAATCTCAAACAGCTCGGTATGTCGTTCCAATCCTACAGCAACGAATATGACGGTTGGGCACCCAGTCCCTTCAACCAGAGCAAGGTTCCGAATTACATCTGGTTGAACGCGCTTTACCGTACCGGTCACATTCCGGCAAAATTGTGGACACTTACTCATCCCAAAGAAAATTACGATCTCAACAAAGTTGCAGAAGCTGACCGCAAGACCACTCAAGTCCTCGCCTGTCCCTCGGCTCAATGGGAAAATATGCAGTTGCGCGGCTGGGCAAGCGGTGATCCCTCCAACTGTCAGAGTGACTACGGTGTAAATGATTATATGGGCGGTATTGAGGATGATAATATCAAACTCATGCGTAATGGCGGTTTTGCCATTAAAAGGGTGAAGAATCCTTCCCGGATCATCATGCTCACCGGTGCCAGAAACTTTGTTATCACCTCCAAAAACTGGTACAGTAATGATGCTTCGACCTATACTATCCAGTTCCGTCATAACAAGAGCACCAATATCTGTGCAGTTGACGGCAGCGTGACCCCCTTTACTTACACCCAATCTCTCAACTTCAAAAAGAATGAAAATCTGCTCGGCGGTTACTTCAAATAAGGATGATTTTTACAATGAAACACTGGACTCCCGTCCCTCCGGTTGCCGACCGGGAATTCTGGGATCGCATTGCCGCAACGGTTTACGGCGGATTGATTCAGGCTGATGCTGAAAACATTCTGACTCTGCCGATGCCCAATCCATCCGAAGAACTTTATCGGCAGAGTTTTGTCACCCGCGACCGGGCAACCTATGAAACTCAAATCCTCGCCCTGATTCAGCAGAGCCGGAGTTTGGCGATTGCCATTCTCTGCAGCCGGAAACCGGAATTTATCGAACGGTTTTCCGCCAATCTGGATATGTTCTCCGGGATGAAAAGCTGGCTGCTGCCCGCCCATGACCGCCATCCCCACGTCACCATTGCCCAGGCCAATATCAATCAGCTCATGATCACCAACGATCTGGTTTCGCTGGATATTGCCGCCGGACTTTCCATCGCGGTCAACGCGTCGGAATCTCTGCTTGATGCACAAGTCGTTTCAAGATTCCGCGCCGCAGTTGCCAAACGGGTTCTGGAACCGATCACCCTCATCGCCCGCAACCGCCGTCCATACAACTACTGGATGATTCTGAAGCACAACTGGAATGCGGTTTGCTACTGCAATACCATCCTCACCTTTTTAGCCGCTGACATTCCGGACGATGAACGCAAACTGGTGATCGATTTTGCTCTTGACCACATCAAATACTTCCTGACCGGCTTCAATGATGACGGCTACTGTCAGGAGGGCCCCGGCTACTTCGGCTACGGCTTCGGCCACTTCACCTACTTGTCCTGGGCGCTCTATGAAGCAAGCGGCCACACCCTTAATCTCTTTGACAATGAACGGGTGAAACAGATTTCCGCTTTCCCTGAAAAGATGATGTTGAGCGAAACTCAACTGCCGCTTTTCTGTGACTGCCATCCCCGGGTTTTCATCCGGAGAGACCTCATGGAGATCCGGGATTACCTCACCGGTAAGATTTCAGGTGTCGATTTTCTGCCGCCCAAAATGAAAGAAAGCGGGCGTCCGCAGGATCTTACCTTGAGCCAGCAGCTTATGTTGATCGCTTTCAGCAAGGGAGAAAATCTGCGGAATATCACTCTCAATGCTTTTGATGCTTTCCCGCAGACCGGTGTTTTCGTCTGGCGTGAAAAGGATCTGTCGTTTTGCATCAAGGGAGGACACAACCGGGAATTTCACAACCACAACGATGTCGGCAGTTATGTCATGGTCTATAAGGATGTGCCGCTGCTGCTCGATCCCGGTCAGCCCCGCTACAACATGGACAGTTTCCACAGCGGAAAGAGTTTCCAGAATAAACTGCGTTCCAGTTACGGACACCCGGTGCCGGTCTGCAATGACGCTCTGCAGCTTTCCGGTTTTGAATCCAAAGGCGTGGTGCAGGAATATTCAGAAAACGGTGTCACCTTTGATATCACCGCTCCCTACCGCAAAACTGCGGTCAGAAAATTGGTGCGTAAAGTTGATTTCAACCGGCAGGATCTTCAGATCACCATCACCGATCAGGCGGAATTTTCAGAAGCATCAACTTTTGCGGTGCCGCTGATAACTTTCGGCAAATGGGAGGTGTGTGCTCCGGGAATGCTCCGGATATTCCGGGATGGCGAATGGGAATTTTTCTGCCGCATCGAAGCTTCTTCGGAATATGAAATCAGCGACGAACTTATCGACGATGATATTCTTTTCAATGAACCGGTACGCCGGATACTTTTCACTTTCAAAGATAAAGCCCAAAATTTCAAAATATCAACAACCTTTATCATGGAGAAAAAATGATGAAAAAACTTTTGTTCGCATTTACAGCACTCGCCGGAGTTGCCGCATTCGCCGGTAATGTGGTATTCCAGCTGGATAAAAACTTTACCATGACCGGTAAAGTCAATGACCGCTATATCACCAAACGCTTCAAGGAATTCCCCGCCGAACCCAACACCTGGTACCGGGCAAGCGCCGAAATCCGCTGTGCCATGGAACCAAGCGACGGCAGACTGCGTTTCCGCGTCCGCAACGTCGCCAAAGACGGCAAGAGTATCGTCTATGCCAACCCGGCGATATTGAAACCGGTCAAACTGGACTACACGCTCCACAGTGATATCTTCATGACCAAACCGAATTGCGCCAGACTGCAGGTCTACTTCATCCTTGACCGGATCAACGGTACTGCTGATATCCGCAATGTCAAAGTCGAAAAGATTTCCGCAGAAGAAGTGGAAAAAATCCTCGCTTCCAAACGGGTCGAACCCGCCTTTTTCTCACCGGCAACTCTGATTTACTCCGGCGAACGTTCTCTCTTCTGGGGATACCGGGTCAGCGCCGCCTTTGTCGATCCGAAACTGATCCCCGCCGCCATCACCTTTTCCGTCCCGGCACTCAAAATCAATTCCACCGCCAAGGTCAAGGTCAATGAACACGTGAAAGTCTGGGCGCGCATCCCACGTCCTGCCAAAGCCGGCAAATATCCCGTGGTCATGAAAGCCCTGGACAAAGACGGCAAAGTCCTGCTGGAAAATAAATCCACCCTCACCGTCATCGACCGTCCCGCTTATCATAAGAATTTCCCGGCAAAAACGGTCGCCATCGATGCCGATGGCAACGTGCTGGTCAACGGCAAACCGACTCTGATCATCGGCATCTATCACGCTCACAACGCTGCCGGTGCCAGGAATATCGCTGCCGCCGGTATCAATACCGCCCAGACCTGGGCCCCCAATCCGGCTTCCTACAAAAAAGTCCTCGATATCATGGCGGCAAATAAGATCTATGCCAACTGTGTTCTGAAAAATATCAGAGGCGAAAAACTCGCCACTCTCTACAACGCGATCCACAATCATCCCGCCGTTTTCTCCTGGGATATCGTCGATGAACCGGCTATCCGCAATATCACCCCGGAAAAAATCATGCCCTGCGTCAATCAGCTTCGCAGTTACAAAAGCGGTAAACCGCTGCGTATCAGTTTCTCTGACTCCACCGTAGTCAAAAAATATCAGAAGTGCTACGATATGCCCGCCGTTCACAAATATGTCCTGCCCTTCGACGGCATCGCCGCCCAGAGCAAGGTCGTCCGCGCCGTGGTCAACAATATCGCCCCCGGACAATCTCCCCAGATCACCCTGCAAAGCTGGGTCCACTGGTATGACGAAACCCAGCGACCGCAGAGCGCTGCCCAGACCCGCAGTATCGCCTACATCTCTCTGATCAACGGTGCCAAAGGTCTGTGGTGGTATGACTTCCCGGTTGCCTACAAAATCCCGCACCTCTGGGATACGATCAAACAGCTCAACGCTGAACTTCTGGATCTGGAAGATGTCATTCTCGGTAAACGTACCGTCGTGAAATGCACTCCCGCTACCGTTGAAGCCGCCGTTTTCTCCAATGGTAAACGCACCATCGTCATCGCCGTCAATACCGCCAAACAGGCAGTCAAAGCCACAATCAACGGTATCCCCGGAAACAATCTGACTGAACTCTATGCCGACGGCGCCCAAGCCGCAGTCCGCAATAACTCATCCATATTCGAAATCCCCGCCGAAACCACCCGGATTTTCGAGGTAAAGTAATCTTTACCCGATAAGGGGAATGCATTGTGGGGGAAGGGAAAAACTTTTTTTCCCGGGAAAAAAAGTTTTTCCCTTCCCCCACACCCCCATCCCTTTTCAAAAAAAGCGGGGTATGTTTGCTCCCGTTGGTCGCAAACAGGAGATATAAAATCATCATATCCTTACTCGCGTAAGCAAGCGCTTCATGTTTGCCACTGGCAAACACTTCACTTTGACTTTTTAAAAACTTGAACGGCATTTATCTATTTGCAAAGCAAATAGATAAATGCCGGGAAAAGGTTTGGAAAAAAGGGGTGGAGTTTGAGGAGGGGAAAAAGGACCTTTCCTCAAAAGGTCTTTTTCCCCTCCTCAAGTACCGACCCTTATTGAGAACAGAGCCAATAAAAAAGGCTGTTGCTCACCTTTTTTTGAGGTTTTGCAACAACCATTTCTATTATTACGGCAGCAGAACTGCCGCCGGAGAAAGAGTCATGAAAACTCAGTTGTTTTCCATCTCTTTGAGTGCCGCTTTGCGGGAGAGGCGGATCTTACCGGAATTATCGATATCGATCACCTTGACGGTAACATAGTCACCTTCGGAGCAGATATCGGTAACTTTGGCGACCCGGTAGTCAGCCATTTCGGAGATGTGGAGCAGCCCGTCCATGCCGGGGAGGATTTCAACGAAAGCGCCGAAATCGCGGATGGTGACGACTTTGCCGCGATAGATCTTGCCGATTTCCGCTTCAGCGGTGCAGGCGATGACGCGTTCTTTGGCAGCGGTGAGCTGTTCCAGATTGGCAGCCATGATCTTGACGGTACCATCTTCTTCAACGTCGATGGAAGCGTGGGTTTCATCGGTGATGGCGCGGATATTCTTACCTCCGGGACCGATGAGGGCACCGATCTTGTCGGGGTTGATCTTGACCACATCGATACGCGGAGCGCGGGGGCTGATGTCGGCGCGTGGTTCAGCGATGCATGCTTCCATGACATCGAGGATCTTCAACCGGGCGACCCGGTCGCGTTCCATACCTTCGCAGAGCAATTCGATGGGGATGCCGGGGAGCTTGAGGTCGAGCTGGAATCCGGTGATACCGTCGCGGGTACCGCAGACCTTGAAGTCCATATCGCCGAAGTGGTCTTCCGCACCGATGATGTCGGTCAGGAGCAGACGTTCGCCGTTGTCACCGGTCACAAGACCGCAGGAGATACCGGCGACCGGAGCGGTGATGGGGACACCGGCGTCCATCAGAGAAAGCGTGGCGCCGCAAACAGAAGCCATACTGGTCGAACCGTTGGAACTCATGATTTCAGAGACACAGCGGATGACGTAGGGGAAGTCTTTGGGAATGACCTTGGAAACAGAACGTTCCGCCAGATTTCCGTGACCGATTTCGCGGCGGCCGGGACCGGCGATACGGCCGACTTCGCCAACGCTGAAGTTGGGGAAGTTGTAGTGGAGATAGAAACGCTTGACATCGAGTCCGGTTTCGCTGGTGAGGTCATCGGTTTCCTGAGCATCTTTTTCGTTACCGAGGGTGGTGATGACCAGAGCCTGGGTTTCGCCGCGGGAGAAGAGCGCACTGCCGTGAACCACCGGAAGCACGTTGACTTCAGCGGAGAGCGGACGGATATCGGTGATACCGCGGCCGTCAGGACGGAACTGACGGGTGAGGATGATGCGGCGAGTAACGTCGCGGACGTGATCATCAAAACCGATGGCGGTCATGAAAGCGTATTCCTGATCGGAAAGTTCGGCGAACTGTTCGCGGAGGGCTTCACGCATTTCGGAACGGAGCGCATCCATGGCGACACTGCGGTCTTCTTTACCGGGGATGACGCAAACGTCATCGATACGGCCGGCGCAGAAATCTTCCATCGCCTTCTGCAGAGCATCGGGAACCAGGTAGAGTTTGTAATCTTTTTTGGGACGACCGGCGATTTTCGCCAGTTCGATCTGGGCTTCGCACTGCTTGACGATGGCTGCATCGGCGGCGTACATCGCATCGCGCATTTCGGCTTCGGTGAGGAATTCGGCTTCACCTTCGATCATGATGACCTGACCGGGACGACCGGCGTAGATGAGTTCGAGGCGGCTCTTTTTCATCTCTTCGCGGGTGGGGTTGATGACGTACTTGCCGTCGATCTGACCGACGCGCACCGCACCGATGGGACCGTCAAAGGGCAGGTCGGAAAGCATAAGAGAAACTGAAGCACCGAGCATGGCCAGCACGTCGGGTTCATTGACACCGTCAGCAGAGAGCAGAGTGCTGCAGACCTGGACTTCATCAAAGAAGCCTTTGGGGAACAGCGGACGGATGGGACGGTCGATCATACGGCAGGTGAGGATCTCCTTGGTGGAGGGACGGCCTTCGCGTTTGATATAGCCGCCGGGGAATTTACCGGCCGCAGCATATTTTTCGCGGTAGTCGACCTGCAACGGGAAAAAGTCAGTTCCTTCGCGGGGAGCGCCGCTGCAAGCGGTGGTCAGCACGATGGAGTCGCCCATGCGCACCAGACAGCTGCCGTTGGCAAGACCGGCAAGTTTGCCAGTGGAAATTTCCATAGTTCTGGCATCATCAAGTTGAAAAACGATTTTCTTTTCTTCGCCCATAATAAATTTCCTTTCAATAAGCGATTTTCCGGGCGGACAGAAGGCGTTTTACTGTAACTTTACCGGCAGACTTCCGCAGGCGGCGGAATCCCGGTGTCGGCACTCGGAACGAACATTTCTCCCGAATGACGAAACCGACCTTCCACATACCCGCAACGGCACTGCACGGGAACGATCGTTGACAGTAACGGTTTCCCGCCCTCTATCAGCCATATACTTAATTATAATATATATCCAACCGGAGAAAATTGCAACTTTTTATTACAGATATACATCTATATTTGTATTATTGTCGGCAATTCTCCGGCGCAAACAAGCCGCGTGTTTCTGCAGCTGTTCTCTGCTCCGAACGGCACGCGCCCGTGAACGCGTGCCGCCCATCTCCTGCCAAAGGATCAGCGGATAACGCGGATTCCGTTGATCCTGGCGTAGTTTTCGATAAGTTCCATGTTGTCGCCATAAGTGACGATGTAGTGCTGACTCATGACGTTCTGGATGAAACTTTCGGATTCGCCGGACTCGAAGAAAACTTCAAGACTGGGCAGCTGGGGAGCCGGAGGCGCCCAGCCTGCTTCTTCCCAGGTTTCCGGGGTCTTGGCGGTACCGCGGACGGCGTGGATGACCAGATCGCCGTCGACCTGCGCCAGCCGGACGATCGTAACCGGGCCGGTTTTGACCTTGGAAACGTTGAGCAGACCTTCGCCGAAGGAACCGAAAGCATTGGGCATCACGGTGATACCGCCGTCGGTGACAGAAGCCGGGACATAATCCGGCACGCCCATATAGGCGCTCTTTTCGGTGAATTCATAGAATTCCATGTAAGCCGGACTCACACCGGTGAGGTACTTCATGATCAGTTCCATGACGGCGCCGTAGGAGTCGTTTTCCGGAACGGTGGGGATATCCAGCTCATCATGGAGAAGCGTAAGCGCTCCGGCGGGAGCGAATTTGAGCAGTTTTTTCACGCCGTCAACATCGCAGAAACTGAAGGCATCGTAGTTGCGTTCTTTGATCTTTTTCTGGAACGCCAGCGAAAGACGGACGGAATTTTCCACCGTACCGGGCTGGGGATCGCGGACAAACTTCCAGTTGTTGCGGATCTTGGCGGCACCGTCAGCGATCTCCGCATCGGTAATGCCGTTGGAAAGTTCCTGGATCTCAAGCAGATCAAAATGTTCGATCTCGGCACCGATCTTCTTTTTAAGCAGATTGCCATCATAAAGGGTTCCGAACAGGCGCATATCGCGGTAGCCGCTCATGCCGATAAAGGCGCTGTGCATCCTGGCGGAAGCGGAAGCCGCACGCAGGAAATTCGCCGCTTCGTCGTAGCGGGGAAGCGCATCCTTTTTGTTGACCAGATACTTGAAGTTGTAACCCATTTCCTGCATGGGGCCGCGCAACGCGGTGGTTCCGGCCTGATCGGCGGTGGTAACGAAGTGGCCGTTTTCTCTCCATCCGCTCAATCCCCACAGCAGCATCGGTTTGTGTTTGAACGGCTCAATGACTTTGATCACCGCCCAGGTGGGGATCCAGCCGGCGATACAGACCACGAGGGCATCGAAATCGCCTTTGGAAAGTTCTTCAACGGCACGTTTCGCCTGCAAACCATCCGGATCATCGCTCACCGGAGCAGTTTCAAAGAGTTCGATACCGCGTTTTTTCAATTCATCTGCGGCGGCACGGCAGCGGTTGTCGATGAATTCGCGCGGAGTGTTTACTTCACCGAAACCGACAAATCCGGCACGGACTACAAAATTCTTTTCACTCATTTTTTCCTCCAAAAGTTGGCAAAAGCAGTTTATTCAACTGCCGGTATTTTTCAAACGGTTTGATGTAACTGGCAGCAGCGTTGCCCGGTTCGACCCGGCACGCCACTTTGACCATCGCGGCAACTGCTGACGCAGTATCAGGGAAATCCCCGCAGGCGACCGCTCCGAGAATGGCGGCACCCAGACTGGTTGCTTCAGCACATTCGGTAACTGTCACCGGCAGATTGAGGACATCCGCCTTGATCTGAAGCCAGAGTTTGCTCTTGGAAGCTCCGCCCAGCGAACGGATTTCCCGGATATTGCATCCCATGGAACGCAGCGCTTCCACATTATCTTTAAGCAAATATGCCACCGATTCCATAATGGCACGGGCGAAGTGTCCCCGCTTGTGCGCCAGAGTAATTCCCCAGGCGACTCCTCTGGCATGAGGATTGCAGTCCGGAGAAACTGCTCCGGCGCAATGGGGCAGCAGGATCAATCCGTCACTGCCGGGAGCAACTGCCGCTGCTTCAGCATCGAAAGTCTTGAAATCCATGCCGCCGGAAAATTCATCGCGGAAATGCTTCAACAGCATCCCGGCGGTCGGCGCCCAGGGCAGCAGAACATAAGAACCGGGATCAAATCCCATGTAGGTACTCAAACGTTTTTCTTCATCGTAGATGATCTTGTCAAAGGCGGCACAGAGCGCCAGAGTGCATCCGGTGGTCTCTGAAATCATTCCTTCTCCGGAACAACCGCTGCCCAGATTACCGCAAACGTGATCGATGGGAGCGGCAGCAATTACGGTTCCGGCAGAAACCGGAGAGTCATTGGCAATACAAACGGCAGAAGCTTCTCCGGAATTTTTCAATTCCGGCAGCTGATCCGGCGTGATGCCGAGCGCTTCGAGCATCGGCTGATCGTAGCTGTTGGTACGGATGTCGTAGTAAAGCGCCGAGGGAAGCAGTCCGGAACAGGTGAAATATTTACCGGTCAGCCGGAAAGCGATGAAGTCTTCCACCATCAGATATTTGGCAGTTACGGCAAAAAGTTCCGGTTCGTGCCGGCGGTACCAGAGGATCTTGGGTGCCGGCCAGCAGGGCAGCATCTCGGTTTGACCGGAAAGACGGAAAAGAGCATCACTGCCGAATCGCTCTTCCAATTCCTTTGCTTCAGCGGCAGCGCGGTTATCCAGCCAGACGATCGCTTTACGCAGAGGTTTGCCATTCTCATCGACCATGATCAAGGTTTCCGCCTGCCCGGTGATGGCAATAGAACGGATATCTGCCGGAGCGATACCGGCTTGTCCGATGGCTTCAGAGATAGCGGATTTGGCTGATTGCCAATAAATTTCAGCATCAAGTTCGACGATATCCGGCGCGGGAGTTTCCAAAGTGTATTCGGTCAATCCGACACCGGCCATATTTCCGGAATTATCGAAAACTGCCGCCTTGACACCGGTAGTTCCCATATCCAATCCGAGATAGTAATTCATTCAACCAGACTCCATCAATGTTTATCTACAGTCACAGGAAAATATACACCACAGAAACGAACATTTCAAATAAAAAATTTCACTGACGATCAATGGGTGTTCTGAAATAACGCGATATTATTTCAGGATGATGCCCATCGCGCCGCCGACGGCACGTTCCGCGCCGAGAGCGTGGGAATTCAGTTTACGCAATTTGTGCTTTTCCCGGACGATCAGCGTGGTGGAACCGCCGCCGTCCATATTCAAGCCGCTGTAAGCGCCGAGATGCAGGAGGAACTGACCTACTTCATAAGTGGAAGCTCCCATGCTGTATCCCGGCTGTCTGCCGTCAATGGCAACGATATACATGTAGCGTTTATCTTTGGAAAGTCCATATCCGGTACGGGGCGCCAACTTGGCTCTGGGATTGTCTTTGGGAGTAAGTTTGCCGTCTCTGAGTACAAATCCGAAACCGCTGATTGCGTGTTGGACCGAACTGATATCATCGCCCGGAGCAAAGAGTTTGAATTCCATCGTGCCGTCTTTGTAAACGACAAATGATGGTCTGCCCTTGCGGATTTCAGCGACCAACTGACCGTCGGACACGATCAATCCCTGATTTCCGGCATATTTGAATGTCCACGGCGCATGGAACGGTCCCCACGGACTGCCATTGACAGAAACCACCATATTTTCGCCATTTTTCACCGCATCTTCCATGAATTTACGGCAGGTGACACGACGGGTGCGGATGATTCCTTTGGGATAGTCCGGCATCGGCTTGCCCCAATCCCTGTCGCGCGGAGTCATTTTGAAACCGAACCTGCCGGAACCCAGATCAACTCTGACCGCCGCCGCCCGGATCAAACGGGGGGATGTCAGTTTGAATTCAGTATAGACCACGCCGGGACAGACCGTTTTGACCTTATCACGCTTATCCCAGTTGAAGTTTCCCTTGAGTTCGACTCCCGCTCCGAGTGACAGAACAGCGAACAACAACAACACGGTCAGAAATCTGTGCATAACCAGTACCCCTTGTTTGTTAAGGTTGAATTATTTGCGTATTGCGCGACGCATCTCTTTTTCCGAATCCCGCTTACGCAGAGTTTCCCGCTGATCGGCATGGGTCTTGCCCTGGCAATAGGCGATCTCCACCTTGATCAAGCCGCCCTTGAGATAGAAACGCAGCGGAATAAGGGTTCCGCCTTTGGTTCCCAGCCATTGATGCAGTTTGAGTATCTCCTTTTTGTGCATCAGCAGCCGCCGGGTCTGCTTGACCTGGTGGTTGAAGCGGTTTCCGAAATCGTACGCGGCGATATGGACATTGTGAAGCAGCAGCTGACCTTTTTCGATTTTGGCGAATCCTTCATTGAGCTGGATCGCTCTGGCACGGCAGCTTTTGACTTCAGTGCCGGTAAGTTGAATACCTGCCTCGAAGCGTTCGATCACATTGTAATCGTGAAACGCCTTGCGGTTGGAAGCCAATGTCGGGTCAGGAGCAGCATCTTTCTTTGCCATGATTTACTCCCCGCGCAGGAAATTACCGGCGCGTTTAACAAATTCTTTGTGGCGCGGAGTATTGTTTTCGGTGAAAGTTTCCGCCAGTTTTTCCAACAATGCTTTCTGTTCTTTGGAAAGATTCACCGGAGTTTCCACAATGACCCGGATGTGCAGATCACCTCTGCCCATTCCGCGACGGAGTGACGGCGCGCCCTTGCCCTTGAGCCGGAGGATCTGTCCGCTCTGGGTTCCGGCAGGAACGTTGAGTTTGGCTTTGCCGGAAATCGTCGGAACTTCCACGGCTCCACCGGTCGCGGCGACCGCAAAAGAGACCGGAACTTCGCAATAAAGGTTATTGCCGTCACGTTCAAAAACAGCGCTCGGCCGGACATGGATGAAAATATAGAGATCACCGGCGGGACCGCCGTTGATTCCGCCGCCTCCCTGTCCGGAATCACGCAGCTGGGAACCGGTGTCAACACCCGCAGGAATACGGATGGTGCGCTGACGTTTCACCTGCACCTGACCGCGGCCGCGGCATGAACGGCAGGGCTTCTCGATCACCTGACCGCTGCCGCCGCAGGCGGGACAGGTCTGACGGACACTGAAAAATCCCTGTGAAACGGTATAACTGCCGCTGCCGCCGCAACGGGAACAACTCTTTTTACCGCTGCCTTCGGCACAGCCGGAACCGTGACATTCGGAACATTTTTCCATTTTGGTGATATCGATGGTCTTTTCGACACCGTACATGGCATCTTCAAAGTCGATCTCCAGATCGTAACGCAGATCATCGCCGCGCCGGGGCGCATTGGGGTCACGACGGGAACGGCCGCCGCCGAAGAGGTCTTCAAAACTGAAGCCGCCTCCGCCACCGCCGCCGAAGAACTGACTGAATATATCCTGCGCCCGCTGGTAATCATAACCGCCTCCGCCGCCGCCCTGACGGGTGTAGGCATCGTGACCGAACTGATCATACTGCTGACGCTTCTCCGGATTGCTCAAAGTTTCGTAAGCAATGGAGATATCTTTGAATTTTTCTTCGGCTTTCTTATCGCCCTGATTGCGGTCCGGGTGATATTTCAGCGCCAGTTTGCGGTACGCTTTTTTTATCTCATCGGCGCTGGCACCTTTGCTGATGCCGAGTGTTTCATAATAATCAGCCATAATGACTTATTCCTCCTTTTTTTCCGGTTCCTCTGCGGGTGCATTGCCGGAAGAGACCAGTACGCGGGCGGGGCGAAGCAACTTTTCACCCATGGTGAATCCGCCGCTCCACTCCCGGATGATACAGCCTTCCGGAACAGTTTCCGAATTCTCATAACCGACGGCATCGTGGAGTGAAGGATCAAATTTTTCTCCGGCGGTTTTCATCCGTTTAACGCCGAGTTCATCCAGCGCCTTGTCGAATTCGCCGATGATCATATTCATACCCTGCTTGAGCGCTTCGAGGTTGTCCGACTGTTCAGCGGCACTCTGCGCCATTCCGAGGTAATCGACCACCGAGAGGAAAGGAACGAGCGTGGAAGAAATGGCATAACTTCTGGCATCAGCGACGTCCCGGACGGAACGTTTGCGGAAGTTCTGATATTCAGCCTGCAAATAGAGATATTTGGCCTGCAATTCGGCGAGTTCGGCTTTAAGTTTGTCCTCAGCGGAAAGTTCCGGAGTTTCCGGAGCGCTCTCTTCTGCGGAAGCTTCCGGGGCATCATTGAGAACGGTATCAACTTTTTCTTCTGCTTCGGGATTGATTTCCGGATTTTCCGGAGAATTATCTTTTTTTCTGAACATAATATGTTAAACTCCATATAAATGCTTGTCAAATCAATAATATAAACTGGGAAATGGTAATTTTCAAGTAAAAAACGCTTCTTGAAATGATCACTTTTTGTGACTCCCGGTTTTTCCGGTGATCTCCATTGTATTGCAGCATATCGTCAACAAAGATTATCGTGGATCTATTGCAGGATACGATTTGCCCGGAACCGGAAAAATAAGGACAATCTCCGTAAAAAAACGGAAATTGTTCTGATAAATTTACTGCTTGCAGTACAATTGCAAAAATTGCATATCAGCGCAGTTTTATGATGGTTGCGGGTTTACCGGATGTATCATTGTACATTTCTGCATCGACAGAGCCGTTGTCCCGGATTTTCAAAACGGCAAACCCCTGCATACTGTCTATGCTGTAAATGACAATCTCCTCAACTTTCATCGAATCCAAATGCTTCTTTGCCCCGGAAGTGTTGGGAGTTTGTTTTTTACGCCGCGCCAAAGCAGAATAAAATTGCTCTTTGCTGTCCGCAAGAATTTCGATTTTTTTGCCGTGATTCCACAAATAGCCGAGACTGCTTACAACCAGTTGAGTGAGGGTGTTGTCTCCGACTCTGACCTTCATGAAAGATGGCTGGTGGGTGTTTCCGGCAAGAATTATGACATTTTTACGTTGAGCGAGAATTTTCGTCACTTCCGGATAACTTGGCAGCAGCCAGCCCGGTTTATTCGTGGAACATGGCAGAAGCGGTATATGCGTGATGAAAAAAATGTTGCGCGCATCAGGATTGGCAGCGAGAGTTTTTTTCAGAAAATTGATCGATGTCTGCGGTTGCGGTTCTGCAAAATCATCGTAAAAAATATAGAGATCATGATTGTAAGAAAATGAAAAATCAGAATTGATGGACTTTCTGCCCAACTCTTTGGCAATCAACGGCAAAAATGCATCGTTATAAATTTGATGTTCCCATAATGCACTCTGCTGCATAACACCGTCAACGCAGGTGAGCATATACCGCCTGACATCGTGATTTCCCTTTACCGACAGCAGTTTGTGGTCAGGATAAAATTTTTTGAGTGTCAGAAATGAATCAACCAGCATCCGGTTCAGAAGATCCTGCGTCGCAGCAATACCCTGAACGATATCGCCGAGTTGAATGACGAAAGGAAATTTTTCATTCAACTTCTCAGCAGAAGTGCGGAGCAGTTCGGGGGATTGTTTATCCCACATATCGACATAAGCTGCAGAATATTTGGTCATTATTCTGCCATCCGGAGCAGTATGATATTTTTTCGCGTCAAAGTGGACATCGCCAAGCAGCATAACCTGATAATCGCCCGCAATCAATAAACATGATGCACCTGATACCGCCAAAAAAAGAATAATTCTTTTCATTTACAAATTTCCTTTGATGTTGCAAAATGTACTGACACAGTACGTATTCCCGTTAATATAGCACTATCGGTAAAATATACAACCGCATTACCCTTGCCTGATGCAGTCATTTTAATATGTTGTGCAGAAGGTTTATAGAAAAATATGCTTTTTTTTCGTTTTTTATTGAAAAACAGTTTGAAAAAACCGAATTCAGTGCTATATTATGTAACTGTTGACAGCGATTGAACTATCAATCCTGACAACGCCGCTAATAAAAGCGGGGGAGTAGCTCAACTGGTTAGAGTGCCACCCTGTCACGGTGGATGTTGCGGGTTCGAGTCCCGTCTCTCTCGCCATTTTTTTTGCCTTTTTTCCGGGCGGATGACAAAAAATCACTGTAAAAATAATAAATCTCAAGGCAGCAAGTGAACTTGTCTTTGAGATTTTTTTCTGTTGTTTACAATCACCTGGCAAAAATCATTTTGATCTCGTATGAGCCGTTTTCAAGATCCAATTCTTTTGAATCGATAACTTTTCCATTCATGGTGATCTTTTCTGCATTCAAATCCGGCAATTTTACCTTTACACAGGTATTGCAGGGCGCAGATATTTTCCATGTCCAGCTGCGTAAAGTAAATTTCCATTCACTTGAAGCTTTGCCGTAAGGTGTTTCCAAACTGCACTTTATGTATTTCAACCGGCGATCTGGTTCTGCGGCAAAGCAAAGTACCCTTCCTCCGGGAGTATCTTCATCGAAGCGGATGCCTCCGGCACAGGAAGTCATCCACTCTGCCACTGCACCATAGGAATAATGGTTGAATGAATTCATATTGACATTGCCGAAACCATCCTTTACAGTATAGGAATTCCAACGTTCCCAAATGGTGGTCGCTCCCTGATTTACTGAAAAAAGCCACGATGGATATTCTTCCTGAAGCAGCAGATCGTAAGCTGTTTCCGGATATCCGCATTTGCTTAAAGCCGATGTCAGCCATGGTGTCCCGACAAATCCGGTGGAAAGTCTGTTACCATTTTCCCGGATCAGTCTGACCAGCAGTTCACCGTTTTTATTTCTCTGTTCAGAAGTGAGCAGATCAAATTGCAGTGCCAATACGCATGCCGTTTGAGTTTTAACTTTAAGCAAACCGTCACTTCCTGCAAACTCTTTTTGGAAAGCGTTTTTCACCTCTCCGGCAAGTTCAGCATAGTAAGCCGAATCGCTTTTCTTTTTGAGTATAGCAGCAGTTTTACTTAAAATACGGGCATTTTCAGCAAAAAATGCGGTTCCGATAAGCGGTGAAGGTGTTTTTATCGCCGACAATGAGAGCCAGTCACCGTAAGCAGTTTCGGGGCGTATAAGTCCGTTTGAACTCTCTTTCTGGTAATCCACCCACTTTTTCATCGAATCAAAACTTTCGGCAAGGATCACCCGATCACCGTAACGCTGATACATTATCCACGGTACACGTACTGCCGCATCCGCCCATGCCGCAGCTCCCCAGCCGGTATTGAAAATATTGGGGACGATACAGGGAACTGCACCATCTTTGCGCTGAGCTTCGCGCAGATCGCGCAACCATTTACGGAAAAAGGAGTTGACATTCATGTTGAATGCGGCAGTCGCAGCAAAAACTTCAGCGTCGCCGGTCCAACCCAGCCGTTCATCCCGCTGTGGACAATCGGTCGGTATTTCAAGAAAATTATCCCGCTGACCCCAGCAGATATTGCTGTAAAGTTGATTGACTTTTTTCACACCGCATTCAAAGGAACCGGTAACTTCCAGATCGGAATGCATCACAACTGCGACAACATCGATATCTTCGATCTTCACATTGGAATACTGAAAACCGTTGATTTGAAGATAACGGAAACCGTGAAAGGTAAAAAACGGTTCATACTCCACAAACTTATCCACCGGTCCGCTGCAGGTGTAATAATCGGTGGATTTTGCACTGCGGTAATTCAAATTATAGAGAGTTCCGTCCGGATTGAGCATTTCTCCGAAATGGAATGAATAAAGTACACCGCGCTGACCTTTGAATCTGATTTTCATCCTGCCGGAAATATTCTGACCGAAATCCCAGATATAGATATCTTTTTGCGGATTGAGAATATTTACCGGTTTCAGTTCCATGATCCGGCGCACCGGATGACAGCACTTCTGAACGAGTGCCGGTGATTTGGAAGCAGATTCACTCAATACTGCTTTTTTCCATTTTGAATCATCAAAATCAACACTGTCCCAACCGGGCATTTCAAGTCTGGCATCGTACTGCTCACCATCGTAAATATCGGATGCTAAAATTGGACCTGAAGTACACTTCCAATCTTTTCCGGAAACGATCATTTCAGAGGAACCGTCGGCATATTTTATTTCCAACTGAAACAGCAGTTCCGGATGATTTCCATAAGTATTCCGTACTCTGCCGCTCAAATACCCGCAATACCAGCCGTCACCAAGAATTGCACCGGCGGCATTTTTACCGTTTTTCAACAGATGTGTTACATCGTATGAAACAAATTGTATCTGCTTTCTGAAATCGGTCCATCCCGGAACAAAATGGTCATTTCCAACTCTTTTGCCGTTTATTTTTGCTTCAAAAAGACCGCGGGCAGTTATATAAAGCACCGCACGCTCGGGAATACTTTTAAGTTCAAACTCACGTCGGAAATATGGACATGGAGCTGAAGTTGACGGATTGTTTCCATCAAAAAATATCCAATGCGCTTTCCAATCAGAATTATGCAAAAGAGCTGTTTCAAATCCGGAAATTTCAGAAAGTCCGGAATTGTTTCCATATTGGTCGCGTACTTCGACCTGCCAGAAAATCTGCTGACGGGATCGCAGTTTTACTCCGCCCCACCGGATACCACTTGAGCAATCAGACTTTACCCAGCCGGAATTCCAAAGGTCCGGAGTTTTCAGTAAATTGATTGAAGAAGCCGCCAATATCCGGTAATATTGCTGCATAGTACCCGGATCACCGGAAATTTTCCAGGATAAAACCGGAAATTCATCACCGATCCAGTTGTATCCGGGTAAATTATTAACTCTTAAATCAACGGTATTCAACATTTTTTGCATAATCAAATTAAAACGTTACAGAGCGCGTTTTTCCAAAAGAGCTGATGCTTCGGTCCAGATTGAATAGGCGATATCGTTGAGCAGTCTGACTGCTTCAGATTTTTTACCTTCATCAAGCATTGCGCGCGCATCAGCTTTGGCTTTGCTGTACTTAAGCATGGAATTCTTTTCAAATTCCAGCCACTCTTCCGGGATGTATGCTTCATGACCGAGCAATTCAAAACGTTCAAATGACATCGCTGACCAACTGTAATCTCCCATGCCGGGCAGAATTTTTTCCGCACAGACCGGAACCGGAATGCAAACTGTATTGCGGGGATGACCGACAGTAAAATATCCGGTTGAAAGCACCCCGGGGTATTGCCGGTCGATTTCAAGACTGCCGGTCGAATTGGTGCGCTTGTAACAGAGAGAACGCTTTTCCGGAGATTCTTCCGGCATGGTACAGTGGCGGGAAAGTTCCAGCATGGATTCGATGCTGATTTTTCCGTACTTGTCCATGATCTCATTCAATCCGGAGAAAGCAATGTATGCTCTGGCGCTGCTGTTGAGATAATTTTTGATATTGTTTCTTGAAATTGCCTGCATACCGGGATTCTGCCAGATGTTGGCGCGCACAGCATAACCGCTGGTGTAAGGCTGAACATTGATGACTTTGGTATTCAATTCGCAGATATAGCCTTCGTTGGTATCCATAAAGAAGAAGATGGAACCTTTCTGATTATGGTGCCAATAATCTCCGGATAAAATGATCTCTTTCAACTTTTCGACCGCCTGTGCCGCAGTATCGCAGGATTCAATGATCACCTCCATTATCTGCGGAGTACTTTTTTTGGTATCATCGGTCGGATAGTCGATGCATATTTCGCCGCTGTTCATGATTCCGGCAAGACCGGAAGAATTCATCGCCATATTGGCTTTGGCATCGCTGCCGAGAGAGATCCACTTGCGCGGAGAATTTTCCGGGCTCAGGAAAACTGCAACGTTTCTCACCTTTGAATCCCGGTTTTTGTGCAGGACATTGGTGTTGTTACAGGTAAGATCGTTGAAAACCATCCAGCTGGTGCATTCATGATCATAAACCGGATTATCATCATCATCGAAATTTCTTACTGATGAAAAATATTTTCTGAAAAAATTTGCGAAAGAGAACAATTTTTTCATTTTTCAACTTCCTTCTCTTTTTGACCGTAATAGGAATTTTCACCATGTTTACGGTAATAATGTTTGTCAAGTATGTACTGACGAACTGTTCCGGCTGAAGGATTGAGAGCAAGTGCGCGGTAATTCATTTTGGCGACCTCTTCCATCACGACCGCATTATGAACGGATTCAAAAGCATCTTTGCCCCATGAAAAAACTCCATGGTTGCGGACGATGACACCGGGAATGGCGATGGGATCTCTGCCTTCAAAAGTTTCGATGATGACTTTGCCGGTATTTTTTTCGTATGCACTTTCAGTTTCTTCAGAACTGAGATTTCTGGTACAGGGAATGGTTCCGTAAAAATAATCGGCATGAGTCGTACCCATCGGAGTGATCGGCATACCGGCTTGAGCAAAACTGGTGGCGTAACTCGAATGGGTGTGAGTGATGCCTCCGATACCCGGAAATGCCTTATAAAGTTCGAGATGAGTAGGAGTATCCGAAGATGGATTGTAATTTCCTTCGATCCGGTTTCCGTCAAGATCGAGTACGACCATGTCTTCGGCTTTCATCGTTTCGTAACTCACCCCGGAAGGCTTGATGACGATATATTCGCCGCAGCGTGCCGAAACATTTCCCCAGGTAAAAATGACCAGACCGTACTTGACCAGATCAAGATTGGCCTGAAACACCTCTTTTTTCAAATTTTCAATCATGGCAGTAATCAGTTTTTCAAAAGTTTGATAAGTTCAGGAATGGATTTTTCAAAATTTACTCCGTACCAGATATGATTGGGTTCGGAAATCGTCTGGCGCATCGAATCAACTGTAAATTCAACTGCAGTTTTCAATGCCGACTGCAGACTTTGACCGCACATCAGACCGGCAAAGCAGGCGCTGGCAAATACATCTCCGGTACCGTGGAAAGAGGTTTTGATATGTTCTGAATAGTATTCATAATATTCATCTTTATTGCTGTCATACGCCATCACGCCATATTGATCATCTCCCAGATGGACACCGGTGAGCGCCGCTGCCGGAGAACCCAGAGCACACAAACGTTTCAGCAATGCTTTGACATCATCTTTACTGTATTTTTCATTGCCGATATACTTTTCACCGAGCATGAATGCTGCTTCAGTAAAGTTCGGCACAATAATATCCGCTTTGCCGCAGAGTTCTCCCATCTTGCGGGCAAATGCTTCATCGAAACCGGGATAAAGTTTGCCATTGTCACCCATCGCCGGGTCAACGAAACGGAGCATGCCGGGGCGGTTGAAATCATCAAATATTTTCCCGACCAGATCGATCTGGCGGAATGATCCGAGATATCCGGTGTAAATTCCGTCAAAGGTCACATTTTCCATTTTCCAGGTATCGGAAATAGTCTGGATATCATCCGTAAGATCCCGGAAAGTAAAATTTTTGAATGCCGTATGAGTCGACAATACCGCAGTCGGCAGGATCGCAGTTTCAATACCGGCAGCTGAAATTATCGGCAGCGCCACCGTCAGCGAACATTTTCCTACACATGAAATATCTTGAATTGACAACACTCTTTTCATGTTTTATCACCTTAATTTTCAGAAGAAAGATATTTTTTCATATCGCAAACTTTTGTAAATACTTTACCGGGATTGATTTTTTCAAGTTCAGCGATCCGCGCCGACTTCGCCCACGCCGCCGAAAGACAATCAACTCCGGCATCGAATGATGAAGTGACATCGGAAACCGCGTCACCGACATAAGCGAGTTCCTCAGGTTTCAAATTATTATCAGCCATCAATTTACGAAGTTGAGCCGCCTTGTCGTTCCGTTCAGATGAACCGGTTTGAATTGATTCAAAAAATTCATTCAAGCCGAGAAAATCCATCGAAATCTTGCAGGTGGTCTTGGATCTGCCGGTAAGAATACCCAGTCTCACTCCGCGTTGCCGCAAAAATTCCAAAAGTTCTTTCACTTCAGGAAACAACTCCGGACACCACTTGGGATGAAGTTCCCGGTGCCAGTTATAGAAATCATTTTCCGCTTCTTTGACAATGCTTCCCATATAATATTTGATCACTCCGGGTTCATTCATACCGAAGTTGCGGTAGATATCCTCCCGGGTCGGAGCCTTGTCACCCATGTGTTTGGCAAATACCAGATCAAAGACCTCCAAACAGAAATCAACACTGTCAGCAAGAGTTCCATCAAAGTCAAAAGCAATAAATTTATACATGACAGATCACCTCTAATCAAACTGCAAATATATAATACATTCAATAAAAATAGCATTGTAAACTGTTTTTTTCAAGTTTTCCTTGAAAAATTGCTTTATCCGGGATATCTTATTGGAGAAGCCGTACTGCAGAAGAAAAACTTTTCTGACCGGTGCGGCAGTAAATAATATAATAATTGTATATTAAATGTAAATTATATTGATGATATAGGGTTTGAATTTTTGTAAATAACATACATAACATGTTGATTATCATATATACTATAAAAAAACAAAGTTGTAAAGAACTATGAAATCAACTGTGAAAATAATTGTGAACAAAAAACAGTTTTCAGTATATTTAACCAGTTTTTACAACTTATTTACAATGTTATTTACGGATCGATATTTCAATTTCATATTAATTTTATTTGTAGAGGTTTATTTATGGCATCCTTTGATCTGCACCTGCATACTGAATGGAGTTACGATGCGAAAACTCCGGTTGTTGACTACTTCCGTTTTGCCAGCGAAAAGAAAAGCCGTGCTATCGCCATCACCGATCATCACCTGATGGATGCGTATGAAGATGTGCTTGAAAGCGCCGCCCTTTATCCGGAAGTCGGTTATCTGTCCGGTTCAGAAATTTCTGTAAAATGTGAATTCGGTCCCATCGACCTGGTCTGCCTTAATCTCCCCCGCCGTCCCACTCCGGAAACAGAAGAACTTTTCACCATTTACCGTAACTGGCAAATTGCCAGCGGTACGGCGGCTTCCAGAAATTTCTGTGCGCTCGGATATGATTTTGATGACGAAAAGAGAATGCAGCTGCTGCGTTCTTACCGCCCTGAAAAGGCCATTGCCAAACAGGGCAACACCCATGTCAAATATGAATTGCTGGTGGATTACTGCATCCGGCATGGTTTCTGCAGCGACGAAGAGAGTTATATCGAACTCCGGAAAAAGTTTACCGGCATGGTACCGTATCCCTCTTATGATCAGGTTATACCGCTGGTCAAAGCTGCCGGCGGCGTGGTGATCATCGCTCACCCGGTGAGATATTTTCTGGAAAACGATCTCAAGCGGATGGATACTTTGCGGGAAATGTTCCAACTGGATGGTATTGAATGTGCCCACCCGTCGATTCCGGAAGAACTTTCAGTATTTTACCGTGAATATTGTGTGAAACACGGTCTGCTCTCTTCAGCAGGAAGCGATCTGCATGATCCGGTCATTGAAAAATTTGCCGCATCCGACGGCAAAGATGAGTGGCTCGACGAAATTCTTGAAAGAGTCGAAATCTATCATGGCGCATAAACGGCGCTGATATCATTTTACTTTCGGCATGAATATTGCAAAGGTGGTTCCGGAATTTTCAACGGAATCCAACTGGATCCATCCTTTGTGGTTGGCGATGATACCGTATGCCATCGCCAATCCCATGCCGGTACCGCTGCCGACCGGTTTGGTGGTGAAAAACGGCTCAAATATCCGGTTGGCTATTTCCGGCGGCATACCGCATCCGTTGTCGCGGATGACAATGGCAAGGTAATCATTAACGTCGGCATTTTCCAGATCACCGGGCGGCGGATTGAAAGATACGGGGCTTTCATTGGCAGTTACGGCAAAGAGTTCCAGTACCGGTTCAGCGGTGTTGCTGAGAGCATCAACGGCGTTGATAAGCATATTGATCAAGACCTGCTGCATTTGGAAAGTATCTGCAGAAATTTGCATTTCCGGATCGGGCAGCGTTATTTCAAATGAGATATTGCTCAATTTCTGCGGAGCGATCATCATGCGGCACTGTTCAAAAAGTTCATAGAGTTTGATTTCAACCACATGATATTTTCCTCTGCGGGCAAATCCGAGCATCTGACCGGTAAGTTTACCTGCCTGTTCAGCGACTTTTCCGATTTTTTCCAACTGCAGTTGCATGGCTTCAGCGTTGTTCCGGTTGAAAATAGTTGCCACATCGACATAACCTAAAATGGCATGGATGCAGTTATTGAAATCGTGAGCGATGCCGCCGGCGAGAATACCCAGAGATTCCAGCCGTTGTGAATGGTTGAGCTGTTCGGTAAGAGCTTCACGTTCTCTTGCCAATTCTCTTTCTTTGGTGACATCTCTGGCGGTCATCACGAATATCCGGCGGTTGTGCAGCTGTATCGGGAAAATCGAACTTTGGAGTATTTTGTTCTCATTTTCAGAAATTTTTGCAATGCATCCCAGATGAAGCGGTGCGGAAATATTTACCGGAAGTTCAAAATTTCCGCCGTTTTCCAACTCCAGAAGTTTTTCCAGCTTGACATTGGAAACGTTTCCGTTTTTGAAATTTTTGAATAACTCTTTAGCGGCGATATTGGTATCGATTATTCTGCCGGCATCGTCGCAGGTGATGATGATTTCGGTGGAGTGATCGAATACGGCATGAAAACGGTTCTGCCACTCCTGCAGATGTTTTTCGGTTTCCTGAAGTCTGCCGTAACTTCCGAAAAATGCAAATACGAAGTCAAGTACACCATTACTGCGGTTGTCGGAAATTTCGTTTTCAAACCTTTCGATGTAGATTACCAGCATTACCGCCAGGATCATTACCGCGCATAAACGGGCGTAAAAATCACCGTTGAATACCTGACTCAATCCGTCGCCGGCAATTCCGGAAGCCAGAGAGGGTATGAGTCCTGCCAGAAGCGTAAACGGCAGCGACAGCATGATCGACCATCTCCTTGAAAATCCGAAACTCAACCAGCGGTTGTAGATGACCGGCAGACACAGCAGTTCAAAGAAGTGTGATACTGAAAGCAGATTCACCGTTGCCCGTCCTGAACTCAAAAGCGCTTCCAGAGCGCCGCCGTAAAGACCGGGGAAAAGTGAAAATCCGGTCCAGTCACACTGCAGTCTGGTGATTTGTCCCATGTAGATATAGATGAGAAATGCTGCAATGATTCCGAGCAATACCCGCTGTGCGGTCAGGATTCCCTGCATGATGTAGACCAGCAGAAATGCAGTAAGTGCCGGCAGACCGATCGCGACCTCTCCTACCCGGAAGGTTTCATTTCCCCATAGCATCACCCGGATATCCGCCGGAGCGATCCAGCGGTCAAAGGTAAAGAGCAATGCAATGATCATAATGAATGCGCTTTCACCGATGACCTTGCGCTGATGATAAAGTGCAAGCAGTACGGTAAAGAGAAACAGCATCTCCATACCGACCATTGAAAGAGCGTAAATATGTTCCAGCATCAGATGATATTCCAGAATTTTCAGCCGTTTATTTCATTGACGTCGGCGCCGATCATCCGCAGTTTTTCCGGCAGTTGTTCATAACCGCGATAGATGATATCGGCCTGATCGATGCGGCTTTCACCTTTGGCGGCGAGAGCGGCGATCACCATTGCCATACCGGCACGGATATCAGGGCTGGACATATTGATACCGTGGAGCTGAGCTCTGCCGGTGATGACCACGCGGTGCGGGTCGCAGACGATGGCATTGGCGCCCATGCTGATCAGGCGGTCAGCGAAATATATGCGGCTTTCAAACATTTTTTCAAAGAACATCACAGTTCCCTGACATTGGGTGGCGGCAACGATGGTGCAGCTCATCATATCTGATGGATATTGGGGCCATGGTGCATCGGATATCTGGGGGATGTGTCCGCCGAAGTCGGTGATGATGGTCCTGGAACTGTTCGCAGGAATATGGATAAGGTCTGGCTGGAGAGTCATGTTGATACCCAGCCGGTCGACGAATACGCGCCGGAGCATCCAGTAGTTTCTGGCGGCGCCGGTACCGCGGAGAGTGAGTTCAGTGTTGGTAGCTGCGGCGAGGGCGATGAAACTTCCGGCTTCGATATGATCGCCTCCGATGGTGTATTCACAACCGTGGAGTTTTTCCACGCCGTCGATGATAATAGTGTTGCTGCCGATACCGGAAATTTTGGCACCCATTTTTTTGAGCAGTTCTGCCAGATCGCAGACATGAGGTTCGCAGGCGGCGTTACAGAGAATAGTTCTGCCTTTGGCGGTAGCTGCGGCGATAATGATCTGCTCAGTGGCGGTAACGCTGGCTTCATCGAGAAAGAGTTCCCGTCCGGTAAGACCGTCAGGAGCATTGAATTTGTAAGTTTGGGTTTCCGGAGACATATCGGCACCGAGTTTGGTAAGTCCGTAGAAGTGCCCGTCCAAGCGCCGTCTGCCGATGACGTCGCCGCCGGGTGGATAGAGTTCAGCTTTGCCGCAGCGTGCCACCAAAGATGCGGTAAAGAGGATGCTGGTACGGTTGCGCGAACAGAGTTCTCTGGAAATGGTGGTGGTTTTGATTTTTGAACAGCGGAAAGTCAGGGTACTGTTTTCAAAGGTGTATTCAGCGCCGAGTTCACCTGCGATATCCAGCATGGTGCGGACATCGAGAATATCCGGAATATTGTGCAATACCACCTCTTCATCGGTGAGCATTATTGCTGAAATTGCCGGCAATGCGGCATTTTTATTACCGGAAATTCTAACTTCACCGCCGGTAACGGATTCTCCTTTGATGATCAGACTGTGTGCCATGAACTGTTGTCCCCCAGAGTTATATAATTATAAAAAATATCATGGGAATAATATAACCACTGTCGGCGTATTATCAAATGGTAAAAAAAATTTTTTGCACCAAAATCCGGAGTTATCTCACGAAAATGCCAACCTTGCCGCGACCATCCGCCGTCGCACAAGGCTATGGCGCGACAAGCGGAGCGGCATTTGTGTTGGTTTGCGCATCAAACCAACGTGAAGCGCAGGATAAATCCTGCATGAAGCATTGCTTCGCAATGTGAAGCGTTTGCCTTTGGCAAACATGAAGCGCTCGCTTACGCGAGTCAAGGATATGATGATTTTATATCTCCTGTTTGCTACCATCCGCCGTCGCTCAGGGAGCTGTGGCGGGACAAGTCGGGAGCAAACATATCCCGCTTTTTTTGAAAAGGGATGAGGGTTTGGGAGAAGGGAAACCTTCCCTTCTCCCAAGTATCACCCATTATTTTTTCGGGATAAGCAGCAGTTCCATTTCGTCGATATTGATTTTGACCGGAGTCTTGCTGCAGTTTTTGAATTCGACTTTGAACGACTGATTTCCGGCGGGAATAGCGGTCTGTTTGAAGCGGACTTCATACCACTGCTGATCCCGGTTGAGTTCGCGCGGCAGGACGACCATCGGGAGTTCTTTGCCGCCGAGAGTGACCTTCATCAGTTTGGCAGGGTCACACGGAGATTTAACGAACATCCGCATTACGGCAGTCTGCGCGGTTTTCGGTGCGATCTGCCGGGTATTGATCAGTACGGCGCTGCTGTTGGCGCCGAGTTTGATCATAGCGCTGCGGCCCTGAGCGTTGTGATATTGAGCCATCAGATTGCCCGCCGGGTCAAAGTTGACGGCGCTGGTGGTTTCAAAAGAGCTTTCTCCGGCAGTTTTTTTCCAATCCCAACAGTAGGAATAGTATTCAAAAGATCCGTTGACCAGATAGTTGAACTGGTTGGTATTGAGTTGGGTGGTGACAAATTCGGAGATGGTTTTCCACGGGCGCAGACGCAGGGATTCGGAACGGAAAACATCGCGGCCGAGCGCATTGTCTGCGGAATACTTCAACAGGAATCTCAAACGTTTATCGGCATTTTTATAGGCAGTTCCGGCGAGTTTGAGCAGGTTTTCTTTTTCCATGACGACCGCTTCGGCATCCGGTTGGGTAAGCGGCATATTGACACCGGCGGCGGCGAGTTTGGCGAAACCTTCCATGGCATCGGCGTTGATGGTGCAGTGTTCGATACCGAGTTTGATATAGGCGATCCTGGCTTTGTGTTCCGGTGTGGCGGCGAATTTGTTGGCTTTCCAGAGATACCGGTTGCACATTTTCCGGAAATCCTGACCGTAATACTTGCGGAAAAAGCGGATGCGTTCGGCGTAGACATTAGGATAGTGTTTGAAGACATCACCATTTTCGGTGTTGTCTTTTTGCATCACCATTTCGGTATAATCTTCGATTTTTTCAAACATATCGTACATCACCTTTGCCGACTTTTTGCCGAAGGCCTTTTCGCAGAAGTCCATCAGCAGCGCTTCGCGCTTCAGCGTGGGATCCCAGGAGAGGCGGGCGAGGATGTAAAGGTCGCTGGCGCGCGGGGCGAAAGCATTACCGGTTTCGCCGTAGACACCGGCGGCATTGGCGCGGTGGAGCAGTTTCAAATTGCGGTCGATCCGGCGGCTGTGGGAAACCGGAAGATCGAGCCAGTAGTGACATCCCCAGTATTCACGTCCGATGACTCTGGCGCCGGTTTTGCTCAGACCGAGGAGAGTTTCTTCGAGCTGCTTTTCGGCTTCTTTGCTCATGCCGAGCACCTGATAACAGAAAGAGAGGTACATATTTCCGGGGAACTTCACATCCACGGTTGGAACTTTGTTATACAGTGAATAAGCAAACATACCGATTTTGGCATTGGGATCAGCCTTGTAGACCTGATTGGCGATGTCGGCAGCAAAACGGTACATGCGGTTGGTCAGGTTGGTATTTTTGGCACCGAGCCACGGAGTGTCGCCGTCATCTTTCCGGCAGTTGTCACATTCGCAGAATCCATAACCGTCATTGGGGGAGATGCTCTGGACTTTGGTGGTTTTGGCATCGATGATCTTTTGGGCGATCAGGCGGCGGACATCGGGATTTGAGGTACAGAACTGCCATGCGCCGTCATTGAAAACGGTACGGGCGGCAGTTTCCGGTTTGTTGATACCGATCCAGTTTCCGGCTGTGACGAGAGAGTAGTATTCCGGGTGATCTTTGCCGTAGACACTCTGCGGCAGAAGCCGGGAAAAGGCGTGGGAAAAGGAACCGATAACGGTGGTTCCGACCTTGTGGTGATCGAGCCAGGAGTCGAGATCTTTCACCGCCTGATCGTCCATGTAACTTTTGCCGTAGTGGAAAGATGAGGTCAGGCGCTGGTCGAATGGGGGAATATAGGTTGAAACTCCGTTTTTGACAGTATCGGCAGAACGTTTTTCAACCACGGTACCGGTTTCGCCGGGCCAGAGCCAGCGGACACCGCAAACATCCTGCAGAAAATCGTACATGGCGAAACGGCTGCCCTGAAGTTTCAGTTTTCTGTCATCGTTGCCGAAGATGAAGAGCCGTTGATCATCGGCATAACGTCCGATGTAGAGCCGTTTTGCCGGAACTTCAAGTTTAAGATCAGCAGGAACAATGCCGATATAGATTCCCGGGGCGTCACTTTTGCCATTGTACTTAGCAGTGGAATAATTTTTACCGTAGATCCGGTTCAAGTATCCTGCCAATTCACCGGCGGCATTTTGATACTGTTTGGAATAATAAATGACGGCATCTGCTTTACCGATTTCAAAACTGTATACGCAAAATGCGAATACTGAAGCAAGATACAATAAAACTGTTTTTGTGATTTTCATGAAAATACCCTCTCATACTTTACGAATTAACTTTATACGGCATGCCGGATCACCATGCTTTCCAGAAGTTGTTGTAGCGGCTTAGAACAGCCTTATCTGAAGAGCTGCGATCGGCATAAGGCGGAATGTCACGCAGCAAAATATCACTGGCATGTCCGTCTGCATAGGTCAGATTTGCTTTTTTCATATGCCGGAAACCGATATAATTCAGTCCGGTGACGTGAGTACGGATTTCGTTGTCGCCATCACCTCCGCTATCCAATCCGGTTCCTTCAATAAGTATCGGCGCTTTAGAGGTATATTTGATTTTGTTGAGTTTAGGTGCAAAATCCAAACCATTGCTGCCTGATTTAGCTGAAACAAATCTGATCCAGGAAATCGAGTTGGAAGAATTCACTCCTCCGGAGTAAGTCCGGCGCGTACAGCCGGCATAGATCGGATTGGAACCGTATTTCATATCACCTTTAGCCGCCGGCATATTTGGAGATATATATTGTGCGGTCAATTCCCAGTGATATTCATAAGGAAAACTTAAACTTTTTCTTCTTACATAGGGAAAGTAATCATCGTTATCATTAGTATACATCAAATGGTACGCCATATACTGCTTCAGATTGTTCGAACAACTGGAAGATTGTCCGCGGGCCCGTGCATTCTGCAGTGCCGGCAGCAGCATGGCAGCCAGAATTGCTATGATCGCGATAACCACCAGCAGTTCTATTAAAGTGAAAGGCTTTATGGGAGAGGGGAAAAACTTCTTTTCACGGGAAAAGAGGTTTTTCCCCTCTCCCAAACCCTCTCCCCTTTTCAAGAAAAGCGGGGTATTTTTAAGAGATTCGATCAAGCCCGACCAACGGGATGGGCGCGACACTCCCGAGGCGGCACGTTTGCCGCTCAAGAAAAGCGGAGCATTTTGCGGCTTCCGTTGGTCGCCGCCGGATTCCGGCATCAATGATCGATGCCCCGAAAAGGTAAAGTACGCCATTGTTTTTTCCTTTCATGTTATGCGCATTTACAGTACCGGCTCTTCCGGTACATGCCGTGGCGGAGATCTGACTCGGTCAACACTTTTGACCACACAGTTGCGCAACAGTCCAGGATTCACACCTGATTCATCCGTTGATTCCACGACCGGATGTCGCCTAATATACACCGCAATAAAACTTGATTCAAGCCGGAAACAATGATATATTGAGTAAAAGTTGAAAGGAAATCTGCAATGAAAATACTCTTTGTTTGTCATGGTAATATCTGCCGCAGTCCGATGGCAGAATTCGTAATGAAAGATCTGGTTGAAAAAAATCACCGCCAAAACGATTTTTTCATCGCTTCAGCGGCGACCAGCCGGGAAGAACTGGGCAACCCGGTTTATCCTCCGGCACGCCGGATCATGGAACAGCACGGTATCGACTGCCGCGGCAAATATGCCCGGCAGATCACCATGCATGATTATGAGAAATATGATCTTCTTATCGGCATGGATAAATACAATATCAACAATATGAAACGCTTTTTCGGCGGTGATCCGGAAAATAAGATCTCGCTGCTGCTTCAGTGGGCAAATATCGACCGGGAGGTTGCCGATCCCTGGTACAGCGGCGATTTTGAAGCGACCTGGCAGGATGTCAACACCGGATGTAAAGCGCTGCTCGAGCAACTTTGACCTATTTAACGGGAACGGCTTCTGCAAGTTCAACATCATAGCCGGTGGTCTGCTTGCCGACGGTAAATTCATTGGTGGTCTTGACACCACCTGCGGCGGTATCCTTGGTTGATTTGACTTTCACGTTGTCTTTTGAACAGGTGAAAGTACCGTAACCGATCGCGCCGTAAGGACAGGCGGCGTAGAGACCTTGAGCGTTGATGTTGTGCGCGCATCCGGAAGCGATGACCGCCAGAACAGTTGACAGAATTACAATTATTTTTTTCATAAATTTGCTTCTTTTTATTTTTGGGGCGGATGGACTTCATCCATCCGCTCCTTGATTTTGCATACTTCATCATGACAGGGACATTTGTCCTGACGGTCGGAACAATCCCGGTAACTTACCTTGCCGGAAAGTACTATCTCGATCTTGGCAAGCTGCCGGTTGAGTGTCCAGAATCCACCCAGCAATACGATGATGAGCATGATCCATTCATGGGTTGTCATCAGAGATTTTCTCCTTTAATTTTTATATGATATTTTTTATCTCTCCATGCGGGTTTCCCGGCAGTACGGAGCAAGTCGTAGTACCGGAGCGCTTTGCGGCGGTTCCAGTAGCGCAAAGGATTGTACCAGCCGTATCGGTCATGGACGGCAATCAGGCAGTTTGCAAGAAATTCATCGTCGGCACGTCTGCGGTCATTTTCGTCACCGCCTAAAAAATAGCGGATATCGTGAATCATGCTCGGAATCAAAAACGCCGGATTGATGGCGGTGATAACATCGCACAGACCGCCCATCCACGCCGCACCGATGCCGTTACATTCGGCGACGGCACGTTCGGTATCAAGCAGAAGTTCCCAGCCGGAAAGTTTCAACCGGATTGCTTCGTGCAAGGCTTCGGTGATTTCATGGGTTGTCATAATGTTCCTCACAAATGATACGGCTGTTTGTGCGAAACGATATTGAAAAGATCGTCACCTCTGAAATCAGGCCCAAAATCGTCGCTGCTGGTAAGTTTTGAGTTCCAGACAGCCAATTGAGCGACATATTTCCATGAACTGTTACCCCCGCTGCAGCCGGGGACAAACAGAAACTCATCGTCGCCGCCCAGCGGAATCGTGTAAGGATGTTCTTCGACTTTCACCCCGTTTACAAACTCTTTGATGATATCGCTTCCGGCATCGTGAGTAAAAGCATGGTGATACCATTGCTTGTATACCGCATTTTCTGATTTCGTACTTGCTTTAACCACGGCCGCTTCGTCAAGGTCTCCGGTTTCATCCCACTTTGTCCGGTTGACAATCACATACCCTCCCCACAGGTCGGGGCGATTTTCAGCATTTAAGAACGACCAGAAATCCACCGAAAAGGAGTCCATCAACGGGAGTTTTTTGATAAGAATGGAACCTGCGTCGGATGAGAAATCCTTGAAGTACATCAGATTACTGGCGAAAATCGATGGAGCGTAAGATGTGTGGGTCATGACGTCGGTATAGTCATGACGCCGCATTTCGCAGTTTCCGGCTTCATCTATTACACTTCTGGCTTCTTGATCGTTCTGACCACCGTGAACACACCAATGGGTAAGGAGAACCAATCCACCCTCATAATTGTGGTTATTAGCACCGGAGCCGCGAATACCATTGCCGACATCCCGCGCTCTACCGTAAATAACATCATGCCCCGGTTCAGTACGATAAAAATATCTGCGCCCGATTTGTGGAGTTGTTTTATAGCCGCTGAGATAGGTGAAGTTATCGAGATTGCCTAACCAGTTGTCCGTTACAACAGCTTCCGCGCCGACTGCTTCATAAGAAGTTTCGGTGACATCAAGCGTTATTTCGAAAGATGCGCCCCAGTCAAAATCTTCAAAAGTGAAAGTACCGCTGGAGAGCTGCTCATTGCCGGTCAGGTACGTCACACCGCTGGAATCGGTGGACTGGCTTATATGCCAATAACCTTCCTCGTATTCCTGATCATATTCTCCCCAAATGTACCATTCAGCGCTCTCGTGTTTGTAAATCCTACCGAACGGTTTTTCAATACGTTCGGTTTCGGGTGTAACAAGGTAAGTTCCGTTGGCAGCAGAATATGCAACAAAATCCCCATCTTCCTCGCTGCCGATATCGGTCATGCCGGAAACAACGATTTGTGACAATCCGGTACATGCCGGATATTCAGGATGCCACGATACAAGCATACCGCTTTGAACTCCTGAATCCATCCTGTCGCCGTAAACCGGTTTGCCGTTTTGGTCAGCACCGACATACCCCATAATAATCTGATTTTCTCCGGCTGTTATAAAAGAGAGGTCGATATCGCCGCCGGAACCTTTATCATAATTCAGTTCTTCGGCGACATATCCGGGAGTGATGGTGACGGATGAATCGGTTTCGGTGACGGTCGCTTCGGCAATGGTTTCCACGCGGTCAGCAGAAAGGAATCCTGCCGGAACGGTGACTTTGTTGGCTTCAATCACGGATGCGCCGCTTTCGGCAATGGTTTGAGAAAACGCTTCTGCAACGTAACCTTTGCCAACGGTGAAAGTGTTTTTATTGACGGACGGGGTGACGGTCTGAATATTTCCGGTGACTTTGTTTCCGTCAGCACCGACCGCCACGATGCCGGAAAGCATCGTGTCAGCAGTAACCGTAACACCGGAAAGGTCGATGTCACCGCTTTCGCCGCCGCCAACGGAGATGTTGCTGACAGCGGTGGTCATGCCGGAAATAGAGAGTTTCCCGGTAACACCGGATTTGTCGCGGATGGCATCGGCAAGCGCCGTCATTTCACTATTGATACTCATAATCACCAACTCCCATTCAAAATCGCTTCATCAACATAGGCTTTGATTTCGGCTTTGTCCTCTTCTGTCCAGTAATCAGTTCCTTTGACCGGGGTGTAACCGTCTTCACCATCTTTACCGCTGACAGAAAAGTGTTCTTTCAAATCATTGAAAATCGCTTCACCTTTGGCGTTGAGCAGTGCTTCAGTTTGAATTGCGGTATAATATTCCGGATCATTGACCACATTTTCGTCGCCGCCACCGAGATAGACCCGACTGCGGATAGTCAAATCAAATTGCCACGCGAATACTGTCAATCCCCCGGCATCAACGCCTCCGATTTCTGCGCGGAAATCGGCACTGGGCTGTCCGGCAAGCACTTCAACCACAGCATCGGTATGATTATGTGTAAGTTCGATCACCAGAATCGTATGACCGGCGCTGTCGGTTTCAAAAGAAATCCCGCTGTATTTGAGCAATGCCGGAACATTGGAATTACCGTTTTTGCTGTCCAAGGCGAAATAATTTGCACAATCGCCAAGTTCTTCCGGAGAAAACACCGGAAGTTCTCCGTCTGCTTTGCCCATATCCCGGCGCAGATCGAATTCCAGTCTGGCGGCGGTACCGAGCATCAATTCCAAAGTAACGCCGTTTTCAGAACCGTATTCGTCAGTCAGACGCGTGCCGCCGGTACCGATTTGTAAAATAGAGTGTAAAACTTGCATAGATCATCCTTTCTTCAATCAATATATTGATAATTTGGCGGAGGCAGATTTTCCCGGTTTATGAGAATTTCCGTAATATAGTCAGATTCAATCGCGTAAGCGTATTCGTATTTATCATTATCGCGGTTGTAATAAGTATTGATGTTTTTAACAGTCAACGGATGCCACGGAATAAAATCACTTTGACTGCCCGAAAAATTTATCTCATAAGTTCCGACATCTTTCTCGTAGACCGTTTGTGCTTTATCATCGGAGTCGTAAGGGTAAAGCAATTCTTTTCTTATTGAACTGATATTGTATTTTGCTTTCCAATTGCCTTGCAGTTTGGGGTAACAGATTTCACCGATTACAAATCTACGGTCAACGTGCCGGTGAAAATACCATTCTTTATATCTGGAATCGGCAGCTTGACCGTAGACAAATTGGTACTGACCATCATACGTTACAACTGCATTGCCGGTTTCGATACTGACCCTTTCGGTTTTCATACTCTGGTCAAAATATTGGCTGTCAAGGTCAGTACTTCCCAGTGCATAAATCAGAACATTGTTCAGCAGATGGTAACACGCCCGGACAAAATTTCCGTCGCTGAATTTGTGCGGTTTCTGCCAGAAAAAACCGGCAGGGTCGATTCCGGCAGAAGCCAATTCTCCGGCAATGGCAAGGTCAAGTTCATCCGCTGAATAATCTCCGTAAGGATGCCGTTTCGACCATTTCCCGAAGTTGGCAACCGGGAAGTGGCGTTTATACAACCCCCGAATACCGGAACGGATGTTGTCAAAAAGATTGGCGTGATTGTCAGACGTCATGAAACTGCGGCGTCGCGGTAACGGGAGAACACCCAAACCGGGAAAATTAGTAGAAATCGGGTCGGTGTAACGCAACCGTTCCAATATGGCGGCGTTAATGCAATTAAAAGCCGGAATCATTTTACACGGCGGCATATCTGCCCAACTCATAGAAACCAATCCTTCCCGAAATAGATTGTCCCACCGGAAGTGAAAGACTGATACACATCGCCGTTTTCGTAAATATCCCCGATTCTGACAGAAGCGAAATATCCGGCGGGCGAAGGCGTTCCATTGGGATCGTCATTGTCGCTGACACGCACAAACGTACTGTAAACGCCATCGTTGCAGCAAGCACAAAGATAGACATCCGCACCGCTCACATTTTCGGGCAGATAGACAAACTGTCTTGGAACTTTTTCTGCACCGGGAAGGTCAGTATCACCCGCGCGTGTGCTGTTTGCGTTGGATGTTATTTCCGGGTATGCGCCATTGTAAAGTTCGAAAGTGCGCTCTTTTATCCAACGCAGTTTGAATGTTCCGGTGTAATCTTCACTTGCTTTATTGCTGTTCATCATGACCCAGCCGGGATTGTTTTCATTGCCGCGATGCAATATCCGGTGTCTTCCCTTATCGGATGCCGTAAGACCATTCTTTCCCGGAACCGCATAAATGCCGCCGCCGGAAGTGATAAAGGCGCGCACTACTCCGTTCAACACGATATTCCCGGCAGTTCCGGGGGCAATATCTTCTGCGGCAATGCCCCAGATACCGGAATCATCTGTCGCCGGTATAACTCCGAAAATAACCTGTTCATAACCGCCGCTGTTGAGTATCGTCCTGCCGGTCAGCGTTACCGCCGTACACGCCCGGATGGCGCTGCTGCCGGAATTATAGATCAAAAGCGTATTGCGGTCGGTGGAAGGATATGCCGGAGAAAGGTCATATTTTTCAAACATAATACTGTTTCCTCACTCTCTCCGGTCAAATATCCAGCACCGAAAAATTGCCGTAATCATAAACCCGGCTTTCGTAAACGCCGCAGTTGACCGTCGCATTGTTTACGGTGTCCCGGCGGGAAATCGACCAGATGGCATTCCACATTGATACGGCATTGATTGAAATACCATTGATTTTGACCCGCTGTGCCGGACGGACGAGAAAGGTGTAGGTGATATCCACCAGTTCTTTTCCGGCAGTATTGGTGAACGGGTCACTCTGGACGGCGCTTTCAAACAGCACTTCCCCCGGCGCCCAGCGGTGGAATGTGCCGGAATTAAGTTTGCCTGCCAGCGAAAACAGATTTTTCCGGAAAGCAGTATTGACCTGTCTGGCAAAATAGGTAGCAACACAGATCTCTTTCAACTCCGGTACATTCACCAGTGTACCTTCGATCCCGGAATCACCATCCATTCTGCCATCCCAACCGATGCGGGTCCCGGGATCAGGCGGAACGATTTTTGGATTTCCCGGATAGATCCGTACCAATTCTTTGGCATCAAAGACCCGGACAGAATGATTTTTCACCTCAAAAGTCCAAATCCGTTCATTGCCCACCTTTTCTTCGACCGCTTCCGGTAAAGTGTAGTTCACCTCAAACTCATAGGTGCCGTTGCCGGGAATTTTTACCAGTTCAATGTTCTGTTTGCGGGCGCTGCCGACATAGGCAGGAGCGGTATTGCGAACCAATTCCAAGGCTTCGCTGCTCCGATCGAGATTGTCAGGGGAGTTGACCTGATAGCTTAATTTTGCACCGGTACACTGTCCGGTGCGGCTGACTGTCTGTTTTGCTGAAAGTTTACGTTGTATTTGCATGGATACCTCCTGGTTATCCATACACCCTATCGTCAACATTTTTTTCACGGAGCGATCTTGCTTTGCCGGAGCGCGCCTTGCGGCGTTCGATCCTCCAGTCACGTACACCAGTACGCTCCTGTCGGCTCTCACTTGCAAAACCCGCCCGGCTGTGCAAGATCGCTCCTGATTCCGGGTGGCTTGTTTTGCGCCTGTCGTTGGGCTGAAGCCCAACAGGCGAAAAGTTATGCCGCGACATCGGAGCGGCAAAACACCCCCGCTTTTTTCGAAAGGGGTGGGGTGTGGGGAGGGGAAAAACTTTTTTTCTCGTGAAAAAAGGTTTTCCCCTCCCACAATACCATCTCCCCCTTGTCGGGACACAAAAAAGCGCCCTGCTGCCGGATTTCCCGGAAACAGGGCGCTTGAAAGGCGCTTATGCGATGATCAATTCTTGAAGAAACCGATCAGTTCGACTTCAAAAATCAGCGTGGCATTGGGCGGGATCACGCTTCCGGCACCGTGGGCGCCGTACCCCAGTTTGGAGGGAATGAAAAGACGGAACTTGCTGCCGATTTCCATCAGCTGCAGCGCTTCAGTCCAACCGGGGATGACCTGATCGACCGGGAACTCAATGGGTTCGCCGCGGGCGATCGAACTGTCGAAGACCTTGCCGGAAAGCAGTTTGCCTTCGTAATGGACACGCACCACATCCTTGGGTCCCGGACGTTCTCCGCCCTTACCGGCGGTGAGGATCTGATACTGCAGACCGCTGGCGGTGGTGATGACGCCTTCGGCTTTGCCGTTCTTTTCCATAAAAGCTTTTTCTTCTTCCAGAGCAGCTGCGGAATCAGCATTGGAAGCCTGTTCGGCTTCAGCGAGGGCGTCCTGAAGTTTCTGCATATATTCCCGGTATTCAGCTTGAGAAATCGCCGGAGCGCCGCCCTTGAGCAGTTCAAGCACAGATTCTCCGAAAAGTTCGTAGTTGAGTTTCACCGGCATATGGCGGATGCTGGTCGCCATATTGAGAGCGAGAGCATAACTCATACGGTCAAGATCATTTTTCAGTTCGGGCATAACGATGTTTCCTTATATTTTGTTATGGTTGGAATTCAGAGTTGTTCCGGCATTTTGACCCATTCCGGAGATTGGGCGGCATTGATGACCGGAATCAGTTCTTCGGCATCCTTGAGTTGGTAACGTTCCATCAGCAAGAGAGTGTTGCGGAGCAGATCATGATGGGATTGGCAACTGAAAAGATTACGCAGACCGAGGTTGCGTTTGACACCTTCGCGGACGTGCAGTGACTCCGGCAGCACCCGGTTGAAAAGTTGTCCGAGATAACCTTTGACTCCGCCTCTGGCGCACCATGCGTTGAAGAGTTTCTGCAGCTGTGCCTCGTCAGCGATCGGCGCGGAAAGATCATCCAGATAGTCAAAGAATGCTTCAGTATCTTTTTCATCCATCAAGGTCAGCGCCTGCTTGTAGTTGTAGTACGGCAGGATCTCCAATGCGTAAACTCCGTCGGCATCAAAGAAAAATTTGGGGATATACCCGATATACCACTGCGGCAGAGAGGTCGGACGGTTGGGGAAATAGAAGTTGCCCGGAGAATAGATGATCGGCACACCGTTATACACTTCATAGCCGATCGGACAGTGGCTGTGACAGTTGAATACCGCATCTGCGCCGCAGTCCGCCATGAAGCGGCAGAGTGAACGCAGTCTCGGCGTGGGCCAGGAATACTGTTCATGTCCGCCGTGAAGCATCACGGCCACCAGATCGCATTCGGCTTTTTCCGCCTTGATCTGAGCGGCAAGTTTGATGGGGTCCATACCGTAAGCGCCGGGTTTGTCACCGTAAGCGATACCGAATTCATATTCAGCGGCATTGATGACCGAACAGGTAATACCGTTGTATTCCACGCGCAAAGGTTCAGCGGCTTCGGCTTCGTTCATACCGGCACCGACGGTACGGATATTGAGTTTGCGGAATGCATCAAAAGTATCTTTCACCCCGGGGTCGCCATAATCGCCGGTGTGATTGTTGGCAAGCAGAACAGTATCGATTTCAAGTGCAGAAGCAAAAACAGTACATTCCGGATAGCAGCGGTGATTGGGGCCGCTTTTGTCAATGGGTGTATCCTGGCGGGTCACAGTACACTCCCACTGAAGCACCTTCATATCAGCGGAGTGGAAAAAGGGTTTGACCTGACAGGTGATCTCATCGATACGTTCGACCAGATCTCCGCAGTTTTCTTCTCTGGGGCAGAAATCCCCGGCAACAACCATTGAGAAATTTTTCTCTTTGGCATCACGCAATTTGACAAAACGTGTTATCATAAAATTCTCGCTTCCTTTGAAGTCAGATTAAGTAAACGATTTCAGCACCTTCGAGCGGATTTTCATCCGGGAAGATCGGTTCAAACGCCATACAGCGCTGGAAATAGACGTTATCGAATTTATTATTCCGCAGATATTCGAGATGTTCCGGAGCGGTCATCGCCGGAGCGGGAGTACCGGAAATATCGACATCCAGAGTGGATTTTCCTGCCGGCAAAACAACTTCACTCCAGCAGTACGGCCGCCAGACTCTGACTCCGGCGGAACTGCCGTTGACCTGCAGGGCACACATGGCACGAACGGCTCCCGGCAATACGATCTTCACCCGGCGCTCTTCCGGCAGCTCCACGGTACAGGAATAGCGGATTGTACCGCAGAAATTGGCATCCGGAGAAGCATCCGGAGCAACTTCGACCAGGCCATCCGGAGAAGCCTTGACCTGACGGACGATCCGGGAGAAACGGAAATCCAGTGCCTTTCCGGCAGATTTTTCTTCTGCGCCGACCGCCTTGCGTCCGGTTCCCGGGACAGTCAGCAGAACCATACATCCGGCGAAGGGCAATTCCAGAGAAAGCATATCGTCCGCATCGGCAACGGCAGCCTTGCGGCTTCCGTCAGCAGGATCATACCAGACATTGTATCCGGCAGGCGCTTTGAATTTCACCGTGATCGTATCCAGACCGGCATTGACCAGTATCCGCCGTTCGCCGCGGGGTGATCTCAAATGGCGGGTACGCAGTTCCGGAACCGGGGAAGCCATTTCGATATCAGGCACTATCTCTCCGGAAATTTCCGGTGCATCCGGCTGGTAATCATAAGTTATCTGCCTGGCGGCAAGAGCAAGCCCCTGTTTGAAAAGTTCTGCACCATACTCCGCACCATTGAGTTCACCGCGCTGAAGTTCCCGGCGGCGATAGGGAACCGTCGCTTTGATCACCGGTTCAGTCCGTTCAAAGAGCTTGGACATCCGGTTGGCAAAACCGGTGTAATACCGGAAATATTCCCAGCGCGGGTCGGCACCGGAAAAATTGGATACGGTCGTGATCTGCCGTCCGCCCTGATTGGAGTAGTGCAAAGCCATGGGCGCGACGATGCGGATACCGGCCGCGAATTCCATCGCGGCGGTGTATTTCATTTCAGCAATGGACAGATCGGAACCGTAGACAGCAAAAGTTTCACTCAAAGTGCATTTGTTTCCGGCGGCGGAAGAGACAAAACGCGGATAATCGGTTTCCGGGCAAAGCGGATGGATCTGCCGCCAGATGGCGTCGCATCCGGGAATATCCAGTTCCTTGAGCAGAGAGAAAATATCACTGCCCAACAGCCATTGCATATTGGTCACACTGTCATCACCGTTGAAGTGTCCGGTGAAAAGCAAATTGTGACGGTGACACCATTCCCGGATCGGAGTGAGATAATTTTCCACAATGAGTTTAACCCAGATCTCATTGTAATCCTGCCGGGCATCGGGATCGTTTTCATTGAGTATTTTGAGAGCGGCAGTACGGGCATCATAGCCTTTTTCCGCATTGAATCTCGCCTCAAACACCGGGGAAAACATTATGCTCTGACCGACTTTCAGCGAACCGAAAGAGGGTTCATCGGTAAAGAATCCCGGTGCCGCAGTACCGAAAAAATCACCGACGTACTGCCGGTATTTTTCATAGCAGTTTTCGATGTAAAAGCAAGTGACTTCCGGGTTGAGCAGATCCGGACGGATCGAACTGTAAGTGATTTCGCCTGCGGCATTGATAAACCGTCCGCCCATTTCCGGGTGCTGTTCCATGATCCAGCCGTTGAGAGTACCGCTGGGCCAGCCGCCCTCATCATAGAGCCATGCCTCCATGCCGTATTCAGCGGCACATTCGATAGCGACCCGCACCATTTTGAAATAGTATTCGGAAAGATAGCCGGGCATACCGCCGGGGAAATCATCCGCCCGGAACTCCACCGGCATCGGATGGATAAAGAATCCGCCGATATTCTTATCGTGCATATCCCGGATCTGCCGACGGATCTCATCGGCTTCCAGCGGGGCGTTCCAGAGCCAGAAAATAATTGAACCCTTCATATTCAACAAGCCTTTTTATCAGTTGAGCAATGCGCGCAGATCATCCAGGGAAAGTCCGCTGACTGCGCTCTGATTTTCCACGAGATTGAAGAAAAGTTCCCGTTTACGGGCCTGCAGGCGGAGGATCTTTTCCTCAATGGAGTTGCGCATGACCAGACGTCCGATGGAAACCGGACGGGTCTGACCGATACGGTGCGAACGGTCTGCGGCCTGCAATTCTGCCGCCGGGTTCCACCACGGGTCATAGATCACCACCGTATCAGCGGAGGTAAGGTTGAGACCGGTACCTCCGGCTTTCAAACTGAGCAAAAAGAGTTGAATATTGGGATCGTTGTTGAAGTTATCGATACGCTGCTGACGGTTGCGGGTGGAACCGTCAAGGTATTCAAACTTGATACCGAGGGCTTCCACCTCTTTGATCAGCAGCTGGAGCATTGAAGTGAACTGGCTGAACAGCAGAACCTTGTGTCCGGAATCGATCGTTTCCGCCAGCAGTTCCGCCAGCAGTTCGGTTTTTGCCGAAGGAATACCTTCGCCCTGACCGTCCGGCAGCAGTTCCGGATGGCAGCAGACCTGACGGAGCCGGAGCAAAGTGGCGAAAAGTTCAGCACCGTATTTGCGTTCATCCGTACCGGGAGCGAAGATGCGTTTTTTACCGTCTTCAAGGATCTGATCGTAAAGTTTGCGCTGTTCCGGAGTGAAATCACACCAGAGGATGTGTTCAAAGCGGGAGGGCAGATCGGCGGCGACCTCTTTTTTGGTGCGGCGCATGATGAACGGCGAAGTCCGCATCACCAGATCCTGCTGAAGTTCCGGGCTGTCAGCGATACCGGAGTAGCGCTTGCGGAATGCCGGAAGCGTACCCAGCATACCCGGCTGCAGGAAGTCCATCACGCTCCAGAGGTCTTCAGAGGAGTTTTCCAGCGGAGTACCGGTCAGAACGATACGGTGCACCGCCTTGAGATCCTTGCAGTTGCGGGCGTTGCCGGAACCGGGGTTCTTGATATGCTGTGCTTCATCGAGCACCAGATAGGAAAATTCGATTTTGGTAAGTTCCTTCACCGAAAGGCGCGCGGCAGTGTACGACAGAATGAGCAGATCGAACTTCTCCGGCGAAGCAATAACCTTGCTTCTGGTGTTGCCGGAGGGCGCACTCACCCGGAGATCCGGGACAAACTGGGCAGCTTCCCGTTCCCAGTTGGCAACCAGTGATGCCGGACAGACGATCAATGCCGGCTGTCCGCCCTTGCGAAGCCGGGATGCCAGCAGAGCCAGAAGCTGAACCGTTTTACCCAATCCCATCTCATCGGCGAGCAGGACATTGAGATTTCCGTCGGTAAGTTTCTGCAGGAAAGCGACCCCCTGCGCCTGATAGGGACGCAGTTCGCCGTTGAAAGTAAATCCTTCTCCGGGAGCGATCGCCGCACCGGGAGTGTAGAGCAGATTGACCAGTTCCGGCAATGCGGCACCGGGGATATCTTTGGTCAGAGCGTTGTAATATTCCACATTGCAAATGGGCAGTTCAAAGGTTCTGCCGGCAGTATCCAGTTTACGGAGCACCGAGGGAACCGCCCGCATAAAGACTCCGAGCGGAGCGGATATCCGTCCGGGGATACCTGCCGCTTCGAGGAAAATGCTCATATTGCGGCACTGTTCCTGACAAACCGCCCAGTCGATCTCCCTGCCGTTGAGCTGGAGGGAATAAGAGATGAGGAAGTTACCGTTTTTAGTCTGCGATTCAAAACGGCAGCTCAAGTTGACTTCCGGCAGTTTTCCGGCGCCATGCAGAAGTTTCGCCAGCCGGGAAGCCAGCACGGTATCCGGGTAACGGTCGATGATGCTCGGCAATGCCCGGTCGAGGAAAAGTCCGGCGCTTTCAAGCGTGGCGAAGCGGGCAGTACTGCCGTCATCCGAGAGTTCAACTCCGAAAAGAGCCAATTCGTTTTCAAAGCGGCGTTCAAATTCGCGGTCACGTTTCCAGAAATGATCTCCGTCGGTGCAGAGCGCACCGGTGCCGGGGGCGTAAACCGCGCAATTGTTCTGCACATGGTAGAGGTAGTTTACCGTCACCATGAAAGCCGAATGTTCATCGGGATTCCAGATGCCGTCGAGCAGAACGGCTCCACTGCGCTGGGTCGGTTCAAAATCGTTGCCGCCGACCCGGGGAAGCGGGAAGTTTTCAAATCCCTTATCGACCTGCGGAACCGCCCGGAAGAAGTTACGGAGGAAACCGGTTTCGCAACAGCCGCCGACAAAGAAGTATTCATCATCTCTGCCGATCCAGCATCCGGCGCGACCGGCGATGACCCGCGCTCCGGAAAAGGGCAGTACCGCACCGTTGATCCGCAATCCGGGCAGAACTTTGCCCTTGGATTCGATCAGCACCGGTTCCGCCCGGTCGGGGTGGATGGTGATGTGGCGTCCATCCCGGAGGAAACGGGGAAATCCGGGCAGAGCATGGAAAAATTCTGCAGTCTGCTCTGCGTTGAGTGTGATATTGGAGTTATCCGCTTCGCCGTTGAGGGCGAGGAAGCGGATAAGCTGCTGTTCATGCAAAGAGAAATCATCGAACTTGAGCGCCACACTCAAGATCTTGTCAAAGTAAAGCTGGCGCAGATTGCTCTGATTGCCGATATATTCCCGGGTGGCGGTCTTGAGCCGCACCTGAAGAATCATGTTTTCCCATTTGCTCGGAGCGTGGGGTGCCGCCGAAGCGACGTTGATAAACAGTTTTGCCGAACAACTCAAACCGCGTCCGGCGAGCTGGGAAAGATCCTGTTTTTTCAAGCCTCCGTAGTAGTTGGGGTCACTTTCTGCCGGAGCATCGAATACCCGGAATTTCCCGGCATACATCACCAGAGCCGCTCCGTGAGTACACAATTCACCTCTGCCGCACTTGCTGCAGCGGCAATCTTCGACTTTGAGTGGGTCAATGGAACACTCGGCATGAGTACCGTCCAGATCCCGGAACATCGCATTGAGCCGCCGGGCGCGGTCGTACCACGAACCATAAAGCCGATTACCTTTCAGAAGCTGTTTGGCATTTTTCACTGCCTCTGCTCCTGCCAGCATATTCAAACGTTCTTCAAAAGCAGCCATAAATTTTCCTCTGTGTAAAATATAATCATTATAATTTACTGCAACTTAAAGAGTTTTTCAAGTTTTTTTTGATAAAAAAAGCAACTTTGCAGCAGTTTATTTTTGCATTTGTTTCAACCGGGAAACTATTTTTTCAAAAATTCCCGGAATATGTGCAAAAAATTATGATCATTTCTGCCGGATTCAATGGAAATTTTGCCCGGGTGATGTTATATTGTAAAGGAAACAAGTGTCCAACCCAAATATATATAAAAGGAGAAACCATTATGAAGAGTCTTTTCGTCAAATTTTTCGCCGCCGTTTGCGCCGTTATTCTGGTCGCCGGATGTTCCCCGGAAGGAACCGTTGAAGATACCACCCCGGTCAATGAAACCATCGGAGGTGTCATGTCCGACCCGGCAGGCGGTATCGATGCTGCCGGTGGTAACGGTTTTGAAAGCGGTGCCGCTGCCAACGGTAAATGGGTCGATGCCAACGCTCTTGCCAACAACGCCGATGCCGACGGCTGGCGTCCCGCTGACCCCACCGGCAGAAATCTGGGTTTCCCGGTGATCTACTTCGCCTACGATTCCGATGTGCTGGTTCCCTCTGAAACCGCCAATCTGGACAAGATCGCCGAATACCTCAACAACAATCCCCGCCTCGGTCTGGTCATCGAAGGACACTGCGACAGCCGCGGTACCGATGAATACAACCGCGCCCTCGGTGAACGCCGCGCCAACGCCATCCGCGCCTACCTCGCCGGCAGAAGCGTCGCTGACAACCGCATGAAGACCATGAGTTACGGCAAGGACAAACCCGCAGTCGACGGTTCCGGAGAATCCATCTGGAAACAGAACCGTCGCGGTGTCCCCGTTCCGATGGTGATGCCCCGCTGATCATATTTTTTGAAAGTCCCATTATGAGCAAGATCAAAACTTCACATGTTTTTACCAGCGAGTCGGTCTCCGAAGGACACCCCGACAAAGTCTGTGACCGCATTTCTGATGCCATACTCGATGCCTGTCTGATACAGGACCCCGCCAGCCGGGTCGCCTGTGAAACCCTCTGCACCACCGATCTGGTAGTAATTTCCGGAGAGATCACCACTAAAGCCGTTGTCAACTGGCAGCAGGTCGCTTTGGATGCCATCCGCGATATCGGTTATGATATTCCGGGAGTAGGTTTCTCGGCGGATACTGCCAAGGTGATGGTCTGCATTCACCAGCAGTCCCCGGATATCTCGCAGGGCGTTACCGAAGGCGAAGGGCTCTACAAAGAACAGGGCGCCGGAGATCAGGGTATGATGTTCGGCTATGCCAGCAGTGAAACTCCGGAACTCATGCCGGCAACCATTCTCTACGCTCACAAGATCGTCGAAGAACTCGCCCGGCTGCGCAAAAGCGATCCGGAAAAATACCGTTACCTGCGCCCCGATTCCAAAAGTCAGGTTTCCATCCGTTACGAAAACGGCAAGCCGGTCGCAATTCAGACTGTAGTCGTTTCCCACCAGCACGCACCCGATATGCCCATTGAGTGGCTGACCGCTCTGGTCAAAGAGGTGACTGCCAAGGTCATCCCTGCGGAACTGCTCAAAGAAGATATCACCTACTTCGTCAACCCGACCGGACGTTTTGAAATCGGCGGACCGCACGGCGATACCGGTTTGACCGGCCGCAAGATCATCGTCGACACCTACGGCGGTGTCGGTTCTCACGGCGGCGGTGCATTCTCCGGCAAAGACCCCTCCAAGGTCGACCGTTCTGCAGCTTACTACTGCCGCTACATTGCCAAGAATCTGGTTGCAGCAGGATTGGCTGACAAGTGTGAGATTCAGGTAGCTTACGCCATCGGCGTTGCCGAACCGATCAGCATCAATGTCGACACCTACGGAACCGGAACCAAACTGAATGACAATCAGTTGGAAACTCTTGTCCGCAAGGTCTTCGATCTGCGGCCGGCAAGTCTGGTCAGCGAACTCAAACTTAAACATCCGGGCAACGGCTGGTGTTATGCTGACACCACTGCATACGGACACTTCGGCAAAAGCAATTTCCCCTGGGAACAACTGGACAAGGTGGAGTTGCTCAAAACTGAAGCGGCAAAAATCTGCTGATGTCGGAATTCCGGATCATCGGTGCCGGCTCTCCGCTGGTGGATTACAGCGCCGCTGTCGATGATGGGTTTCTCTCCCGCTGCGTCCCCGGATGCAAGGGCGGAACGATTCACATCGGCCACAAGGAACGGGAACAGATCTTTGCCGGACTTTCCGGCAAAGAGTTGTTGCGGACCCCCGGCGGTGCCGCGGCCAACACGATTTCAGCGCTGGGCAAACTGGGAGTTGATTGTGCCTTTTTCGGCAAAGCAGGCGTTGATGACGACGGAGATTTTTTCTATCAGGAGTTGCTCGATTCCGGAGTCAGTGCCGAATATCTCATCCGCGCTCCCGGAGAAACCGGTTATTGCATATCGCTGGTAACTCCTGATGCCGAACGCACGATGCGTTCCAATCTGGGAATATCTACCGCGCTTACTCCCGATGAGTGGGAAAAATGCGGCTTCTCAAAATTTTCCTGGCTTCTCTCCGAAGGATACATGCTGCAGATCGATTCCTTTGACCGGATATTTGACTGTGCCCATGCCGGAAATTGTGCGACGGCACTTGATCTGTCCAGTGTTGAAATCGCTTACCGGATGCGGGATACGCTCCCGGAACTGATCCAAAACAAGATCGATCTGGTGCTGTGCAACGCGGATGAAGCTGCGGCGCTTACCGGAATCGATTCACCGGAAAAAAATGCTGAATATCTTGCTCAAAAGTGTTCCATTGCCGTGGTTAAAACCGGCGCTGCGGGTTCCCTGATCAAACGTGCCGGAGAAGCGATGTTGAGAATTCCGCCATTTGCTCCGGAAAAAGTTCTGGATACCACTGCCGCCGGCGACCATTATGCCGCCGGATTCTTTTACGGACTTGCCCATGGCAAAGATCTGGAAAAATGCGGCATTTGCGGTTCTCTGCTCGGCGGAGCCGTTACCGGCGTGAAAGGTTCCCGGCTGTCCCCGGAATCGTGGCCGGAGATCAAAAATAAAATAAACCAACTGTAATGTTGAAAGGATAATCTTATGGACTACAAAGTAAAAGATATCACACTCGCCGAATTCGGCAGAAAAGATATCGCCATTTCCGAACATGAAATGCCCGGTCTCATGGCATGCCGGGAAAAATACGGCCCCTCCAAACCGCTCGCCGGTGTCAAGATCTCCGGCAGTCTGCACATGACCATCCAAACCGCCGTTCTGATCGAAACTCTGGTCGCCCTCGGCGCTGATGTCCGCTGGGCAAGCTGCAATATCTTCTCCACCCAGGATCATGCCGCCGCCGCGATCGCCGCCGCCGGAGTTCCGGTTTTCGCATGGAAAGGCGAAACGCTCGAAGAATACTGGCAGTGCACCCTTGATGCTCTCAGTTGGCCCGATGGTTCCGGTCCGGATCAGATCGTCGATGACGGCGGAGATGCCACACTGCTCATTCACCGCGGAGTCGCCGCCGAAAAAGATCCTGCTATCCTCGATGAACCCACTGATTCCGCCGAACTCCAGATCATCAATAAGCTGCTCAAGCAGGAGTTGAAAGATCATCCCGGCCGCTGGACCCATCTTGCCGCCACTATCCGCGGAGTTTCCGAAGAAACCACTACCGGAGTCCACCGCCTTGAACAGATGATGGCGCGAGGCGAACTGCTGTTCCCGGCGATCAATGTCAACGATTCTGTTACCAAGAGCAAATTTGACAACATCTACGGCTGCCGCCACAGTCTGACTGACGGTATCAAACGGGCGTTGGATGTGATGCTTTCCGGCAAAACGGCAGTGGTTTGCGGCTACGGCGATGTCGGCAAGGGCTGTGCCGAAGCGCTCCGCAATGAACGCGCCCGGGTGCTGGTAACTGAAGTCGATCCCATCTGTGCGCTTCAGGCATGCATGGCGGGATTCCAGGTCTGCACGGTGGAAGATGCTCTTCCCTATGCCGATCTCTACGTCACCGCAACCGGAAACTGCCGGATCATCACCCTCGAACACATGAAAAAGATGAAAGATCAGGCGATCGTCTGCAATATCGGACACTTTGACAATGAGATCGAAGTTGCCGAATTGGAGAAATGCCCCGATGCGGTCAAGACGGAATTCAAAGACAGTTCCTGCCCGGTGAGTTACTATACATTCAAAGACGGTCACCGGATCTATCTGCTTGCCGAAGGACGTCTGGTCAACCTCGGTTGTGCCACCGGTCACCCCTCCTTTGTCATGTCCAACAGCTTCACCAATCAGGTGCTGGCGCAGTTGGATATTGCCCGTAATCCGGAACGCAAAACCGGAGTCTACCTGCTGGACAAGAAACTCGATGAAGAGGTCGCGCGGCTTCATTTGAGCAAAATGGGGGCAAAACTCTCCACCCTTACCCGGGAACAGGCGGACTATATCGGCGTTGAGATCGAAGGTCCCTACAAAAACGAACATTACCGCTACTGAATCGCAGAGTGTGATTTGTTCTCCGGGGAAGAAAACCAACTTTTTTTAGAAACTCTCCTGCCGCGACATCGGAGCGGCAATACCCCGCTTTTTTTGAAAAAGGATGGGGAAGTGTTGGTTTGCGGTACAAACCAACGTGAAGAGCAGGATAAATCCTGCGTGAAGCATTGCTCCGCAATGTGAAGCGTTTGCCTGCGGCAAACGTGAAGTGCTCACTTCGTGAGTAAGGACATGATAAATTTATAATTTTGCGACCAACGGGAGCAAACATACCTCGCTTTTTTTGAAAAAGGATGGGGGTGTGGGGGAAGGGAAAAACTTTTTTTCCCGTGAAAAAAAGTTTTTCCCTTCCCCCACAAGGTCAAACTAAAAGTTTTTCGACCAGATCGAAAATCTCGGCGGCTTCGAGCATTCTGCCGGTACCGTCAGCGCCGCAGGCGACATGTCCGGAAGCGGGACCGGCGAACTGGACTCCCCGGAGTTTGAGAGTATTCACATTTTCCATGCAGGCGCTCTGGCTCCACATTTTGGGATTCATTGCCGGGGCGACCACTGATATACCGTGATAGGTGGCGGCGAAGGTGGTCAAGGCATCATCGGCAATACCATGAGCGTATTTTGCCAGAAAATTGGCAGTAGCGGGAGCGCAGACAAAAAGATTGGCTTCGTCAGCCAGTTCAACGTGACGGGGGCGCCACTCTGCGGTCTCCCAAAGCGAAGTTATAACCGGCCGCCGGGAAAGGGTCTGAAAGGTCAGCGGAGTGACAAATTTGCAGGCGTTCTCAGTCATGATGACCTGAACTTCGTGAAGTTTCGCCAACTTGCTGCACAAATCAGCCGCCTTGTAAGCGGCGATTCCCCCGGTTACGCCGAGGACGATCAATTTTCCGGATTTCTCACTCATGCGAAAGGTTCTCCTTTGACCAGTGAACTGCGCATTCTCATAGTTTTAAGCAGGGAAATCAAATCATTTTGAGCCGTTTCCAAATCATCATTGACCACCAGATAGTCGTAGATGCGGAAATTGGACAATTCGCTCTGCGCTCCGGCGAGACGGAGTTTCAGCGATTCCGGAGTTTCGGAATTACGCCCGGTAAGGCGGCGGCTCAAGGTTTCCATATCCGGAGGCACGATCATGATAAACTGGGCGGCACGGGCGATTTCCGAATCATTCCGGGCGGCCTGACGAATCTGTTTGGCGCCCTGCACGTCGATATCGAGGATCACATCGGCGCCCCGCTGAAGCCGGGAAAGCACTTCGCTTTTGAGCGTGCCGTAGCGATGGGCAAATACTCCGGCAAATTCGATGAATTCATTCTGCTGAACTTTTTTCTCAAATTCGGTTTCATTGAGAAAGAAATAGTCCCTGCCGTCAACCTCTCCGGCGCGGGGCGCGCGGGTGGTACAGGATACCGAAAATTCCAAATCCGGCAAAACTTCCCGCGCTTTTTTGACTAAAGTTGACTTACCGACCCCGCTGGGTCCGGAAATAACGATAAGGTTTCCACTGCGTTCGATCATTTTGAATTACTTCCGCATAATTTCTGCCAGCCGGGGAAGTTCCATTTATCCGGAAATTCCCGGCACTGGCGGGGTTTGACCGGTTCAATCGCACAGGCGGGCAGACCGTCAGGAGCGACGGTCAGGTATTCGCACTCACCGTTGCCCTTTTCGATCAGAGAAAGGTGCTGACGATCAGGAGTGAGCCGGGTATGATATTCCAGAAACTCCTCAATCGGCATACTTAAAAAGTCAGCAATTGCATCGACCTCATCGTGGTCGAGTTTCACCGCACCTTCCCAGCGGCAGCATGCGCCGCACCGCTTGCAACTGAACGGCATGATAATTACGGTTCAGAAACGGTCAAAGGTCAGATCGTCTTTCTTGAAGTCGATCAGGAAAAAGCCCAACACAAAGTCGGCAAGTTCGAGCGGATGAATATAAACGTTTCCGTCGAACAGCAGACCGAGAGATCCGCCGATCGCCCAGAAATCCCGGGGACCGCTGACCAGGTTGTAAGCGCGGGTCATCGGAGAAGGGATACCGGCGCGGCATTCGACATATTTATCCAGCAGAGAGGTGGCGGCGGTCACGCGGTATTCTTCTTCACCGACGCAGATAAAAGACCAATACCAGCCCTCTTCGACCCCGGCACCGATCTGACGGTTGTAGTCTTTGTATGCCTTGTAGGTACTGCCGCTCCATCCGGCACCGATATCACAGTAGCGGGTAAGCATGAGCCGGGCTTCGGCGACCGGGCCGACACCGAGATTGACGGAGAAAGTATCGATCGCATCAAGCACGCGGTTCGGGAGATAAAAAGCAAGTTTTTCGCTCCAGTTGATCTCGGAAAAAGATTCAGCACGGACGGAACAGATCGTCGCGGCTCCGAGCATCAGGATCAGCATAAATTTTTTCATGGTAGGATTCCTCGTTATGATAGTTTACTATTGTTGCTGTTATAATATATAGAAATGTTTTTGAAATATTTTCAAGCACACCGCATGGTTTATTCCTGAAAATTTTCCGCCGCGCCCGGAGATCGATCCGGAACACGCGACGGGAAACTTCTTTTTTCCTCACTTGGCGTGAGGGAGAAAAGAGATCAGATGTGAATAATCCAATTTGTGTTCAAATTTGACGTAGTGCAGAGTCGTGATCAATGCGGCACAACCGATAACGATCAAAGTGAGGATCGCCAGCACCAGGTAAAGTTTGGAAGCCTGCGGAGCTGCAGTATCTTCCCCTCCTTTTTTGCCTTTAGCCGCAGGAGCAACACCCTTGGCAGGTGCGGCCGGGGCGGCATTGACCTTGACATCGGCAACCGGAGCAGGTTTGATTCCGGGGGAAGCCGGAGGAGCGGCTTTAACGCTCGGAGCAGGAGCCGGAGGAGCGGCTTTAACGCTCGGAGCAGGAGCCGGAGGAGCAGCTTTAACGCTCGGAGCAGGAGGTGCCGGGATTGACGGTGCGGCAGGAGCAGCAGGAGTTGCAGGAGCCGGAGCCATCGGTTTCGGCGGTACCGGAGCTGCAGGAGCTGCGGGAGCGCCGGGGATCGGAGCGCCGGGAGAAAGTTTCAACGTAGTTGCACTCGCTGCGGCCGAGGGAATTCCGGGACGCATGGGAGAACGGTTGGGACGCTGAATACGAACCGTACGGCTGTTTTCGGGATCAGCCTCTTCAGTTCCGGAGGCGGCAGGTTTCACTACCGTCGCGCGGCGGGTACCGGTATCATCCATGGGTTTCGCCGGAGCAGGAGGTACCGGGGCAGCCGGTTTTGCCAGTGCCGGAGCCGCAGGTTTCAACACGGCGGCTTTGCGGGTGCTGGTATCATCCACCGGAGCTGCGGGAGCCGGAGCAGGAGGTACCGGGGCAGCCGGTTTTGCCGGTGCCGGAGCTGCAGGTTTCAACACGGCAGCTTTGCGGGTGCTGGTATCATCCACCGGAGTTGCGGGAGCCGGAGCCATCGGTTTGGGCGGTACGGGGGCGGCACCGGGAGTAAGCTTGAGCGTGCTTGCATCAGCAGGAGCTGCGGGAGCCGGATTAAGTTTCAAGGTGCTGGCGGAAGCCACACCGCCCACATTGGGGATAGCGGGATTGGCACCGCCGGCGGCAATCGGTTTCAGTTTAACGGTACGCCGGGTCTGGGTATCGCTGAACATTTCCAGATTGCTGGTATTGGTATTATCCAATCCGGCGGGATTGAGCCGGACTGTTTTGCGGGCTTTGAGATCTTCCGGCATGGAAGACTCGATCGGGGAAGCATTGTCCTGTTCTGCCATATTGATAATCCTTTCTGCAAAGAATAATTAGTTATTTTCTCCGGTTCCGGCAAGTGCCGCGATTCGCTCTTTGATATCACGGTAATTGGACATATTGGAACTGATTTTACGATAACATTCGAGAGCCTGTTCGCGGTTGCCCTTCATCTCGTGAGCATTGCCGAGATAGTAGAGGGCTTCACGTTTCTGGATATCCATGCGGAACATCTCTTTGATGGCATCATCCAGATAAGCAATGGCTTTTTCCGGTTCATTGGTGGCGATGGCGCACCGTCCGAGATAGACCAGACTGGCGCGTCGCTTCTGCGGGTTGTCGGAAACTTTGGTAAAGGTTTCCACCGCTTCAGAAAACATATTGCTTTCAAACTGAAGGACGCCGAGATCGAACTGCAGCTGCATATCGCCGGAGAACTGTTCGGCACGTTTGACAGTATGCCGCCAGCGGTAAGCGAGGCACTCTTTTTCCAGATCAGCGATCTGCGCCTCGGCATTTTCATAAGCCTCGGGGTTGGCTTTGAGAATTGCGATATTCTGTTTCAATTGAGCGATATATGCTTTTTCGATATGCTTGTCGAGAACCGGGTCCATAACACCGATTTTATCTGCCACGTTGCGGTATTCCTGCAGTGCTTCTTCATACTGTTCAGCGACCATGTAAGCATCGGCAAGTTTGCGGCGCATATCAATCGAATCGTTTTTCTTGAGTTCAGCGGTGAAGCGGTTGATCAGCACCCGAGCCTGATCGGCGTCATGGATCGTACCTTCGAGCAGCTGGGCGATCATGGCATCTTCGGCATCAGCGGTATTGGCATGGGCATTGCGGCGGTCGTTGAAGTTACCGCGTTCGATACTGGCGAGGGCCATAGCGGAACGCAGTTCGGCCTGCTGAGCAAGAGACGCAGAGGAGTTGGCAGAACTTTTCAACAACTCCTGATGGATTTTGAGAGCATCAAGAGCCTGATTATTCTGCTGCATTGCATCGGCGAGCCGACGCATTCTTGCTTCATTTCCGGGGTGGAGATTGCACAGTGTCTTAAGTGCGCTGACCACGCCCCAGGGGGCATCGGCCTTTTCGGAAGCGGCGGCAAGAGCATTGAGCATCGCGGGATTGTCGACACAGATTGCGAGGCTGTTTTCGCACATTGCCATTGCTTTAAGCGGGTCGATCGCCGCGACGATGTAGATGATCGGCACAGTGAAAATCGCTGTTATTGCAGCAGAAGTCCTGGCGGAACTGCTCTGACCTTTGAGTTTGTTGATCTCGTATTCCCGGATTTTTTCAAAAAGTAGCGGAATATCGGGATTGCGTTTGATCACCGGCAAAAGGGTTTTTACAGCACTGTTGAAATCCTTCATCCCGGCTTGCTGGGCAGCACGATTCACGGCATCCCGGACGTAAATCTGGGCTTGGCTTACTGTTTTTCTTTCCATAACTGTAACACTAATTTTCCTCTGCTTTTTCAATAACTAATACTCGTCTATATAAGTTACACGCCAAAAATGTTTTTTGCAAGTTATTTTGAAAAAAAGCCGCAAATTTTTCTGTAACGCCCCGCCATCGGGTACTGAATCGTCTTTTTTACGGAAAAGTAGAGATCCGGCAACTTGATTTTTAACCATTTGTGATTATATTCTCTGATTGGGAAATGCAAAGAGGAGAAATTTGCCAATGAAATACACAGACCCGTACATTCTGCTGCTGATTCCGGCAGTACTTATTCTGATACTGTTTCTGTACGCCGGCGCCGCCCGGAGAAGAAAACGGCTGCTGACGGATTTGTTGGGAAACAAAGTCAGCGATCCGGATTCACTGCATCTGTCAGAAACGGCGCGCCGTTGGAAACTCATCCTCTATATTGCCGCAATGACCGTGATCATCGCCGGTTCCGCCCGCCCCTATCTGAAAAAAATTCCGGTACCTCTGAAAAATTCCGGCAGAGATATCATCGTACTCTTTGACGTTTCCAAAAGTATGCGGGCGACCGATCTGCCGCCCAGCCGTCTGGAACAGGCGAAATTTCTGCTCCGGGAAATCGTCAAATCATCTCCGGGCGACCGTTTCGGTCTGGTCGCATTCGCCGGGAACGCCTTTCTGAGTTGTCCGTTGACTGCCGATCCGGCGGCTGTAAACGAATACATAAACGAACTTGATACCGATACCGTACCGCTCGGAGGAACCAATATCGAACGGGCATTACGGGTCGCGGAACGGGCTTTCAAAGGTTCAGAAGGTTCCAGCCGGGCGATCCTGATGCTGACCGATGGAGATGCCTTGAGCGGCAATGCCGAACGGTTGCTCCCGCAATTCAAATCTGCCGGCATTCCGCTGTTGATCGCAGGTTTGGGTGATCCGGCGATCGCGGCTCCGGTTCCGGACGGCAAAGGCGGCTTCATGCGCCAAATGGATGGTAAAGTAGCATCCAGCACCCTCAATGAAAGCGCCCTTGCCAAACTCGCGGCGGAAACCGGCGGTATCTACATCCGCAGTACCGTCTCTGATACCGGAAGTTCCGCGATCACATCCGCACTTGCCAAACTTGCGGCAAAGGAACGGGACTCCGGCAGAAGTTTTCAGGTCGATGAAAAGTTTCCCTGGTTCTTCGCCGCCGGATTCATACTGGTTATCATTGCCGGATTTATTTCAGAAGCCCCCGGCAAAGCCGCTTTCAACAAAGCGAAAACCACTTTGATTCTTGCCGCAATATTTTTAGGAATGACCGCTTCCGCAGCAGAAACTGATTCCACCGGACAGGAAGAAAATCTACCCGCAGATGCCCTGCAGCTTTACAATCTCGCCATCGAACGGCAGAAAAACAACGATCCTTCCGCGTTGCGCCTTTACGAAGAGGTCATCCGGAAGTCCGCCGGCAATCAGGAACTCCAAAGCCGGGCACTGCACAACTTCGGAACCGGATGCCATCAGGAGGGTCGCGCTTTCTTTGACAAAGCCAGACAGCAATTGGCGCAACAGCAACCGGATGCTGCGCTGAAAGAGTTGGATTCCGCCGAAACCAAAATCAAAAGCAGTCAGGAACTCTACACACAATCATTAAGTGTAAATTCTTCCGCTTCAAATCTTTCCGCTGCCAATTTGCGCCAAACAGAACTCGATCGCAAAGAGATCGAAAAACTTAAAAAACAGATCGAAGAACTTAAAAAACAACAGCAACAGGCTCAACAGCAGACCCAGCAGGCTCTCAACCGGAATCAGCAACAAAATCAGCAAAATAACAACCAACCGCAAAATAAGCAGAGTAAGCAAGATCAGAGCAGGCAGAACCCGCAAAATCAACAACAGAACCAATCGCAGGATCAGCAAATCCGGCAGGCAGCTCAAAGTGCGGCAAAACTGGAAAAACAAGCCGGAGATCTGAAACAGGAAAAACTTAAACAAAATGCCGCCAACGCCCGCAAAGAGTTGGAGGAAGCCGCCCGGAAACAGGAAGAAAACCGTCCGGCAGAAGATATCCGGAAACATCTTGAAGCGGCCGCCAAATCACTCGGCGAACCGGATTCTCAGGAAAAAGATCAGAATAAAAAACAACCCGGCAAAGCGGAAAAACCCCAAACCGGCTCCGGCAAAGCCAACCCCGGCGAAGCCGAACAACGGCGCGAAGAGAAAAAACGCAACGCCGAAGAACAACTGCAAATGCTCAACAATGAATCCGCCCGGCTCCGGCAGAATATGCGGAAACGCAACTCTTCCGGCACTCCCCCGGCAACTGTGGAAAAGGATTGGTGACCGCAATGAAAAAATTTATCACTCCGGCAATTATACTGCTGCTTTTTGCAGGAACTTTCCTGCTCCATGCCGACTCTCCGGTGCGGGTCTCTTTCCGTCCCGCCAAACCGGAGGCAGGTGAAAGAGTTCACGTCACCGTCACCGCAGATTCGACCTCCCGGAACGGCGCGGAACTGATCCTGCCCAAACTGCCCGGCAAGGCGCAGTGGAACTACAATATGCGTTCCGATGGTTCACAGATGAGTTTCTCCAACAACGGTCAACCGAAAATCACCTACCGTTTTGTCCGTCAATTGATCACCGGTGAAGCCGGAAAATTGGAGATCCCGCCGTTTCAGGTGCGTTCCGGCAGGGAAATACTTTCCAGTCCGCCGACAACGTTGGAGATCCTGCCGCCCAACACCCGCAAACCGGAGAACAGTGAAGAAATAAAACCTTTCGGCAAATTCACCACCTCTCCCGACCGCCCGGTGCGGAGCGGCGAAAAGATCAACTTCAATCTGGAGATCTTCATTCCGGAAAATTACCAGCTGTTGAATTTCTCCATTTCCAATATCTCCAACTCCGGCAACGCCGTATTGCTCAAAGACCCCCGATCCGGCAGACCCATCCGGCAGCACAACCCCTACACCGCCAATATCAACGATCACGAATACACCGTGTATCCATTCAGCATAGCGGCAAAAACCGGTATCAGCGGCGAGTTTTTCCCGGAAACTTCGGTATCTCTGGAGTTGCGGGAAGTGCGTAAGGTTTCACGGGATGAATCAGCCGACGATTTTTTCGACAGTTTTTTCAACCGCAGTCACTTTTTCGGCAGACCGCAGAACCTGACACTGCATTTGAAAGACAGTGCCGGATTCAAGGTCATACCGTTACCGGCGCTACCTGCCGGAGTCTATGATCTCGGTCTTTCCGGCAAGTGGCAGATTTCGGCAAAACTCAACGCCGCCGCCTGCCGGAGCGGAGAGGTCGCAGAACTGGAGATCACCGCGATTCCGGCGGAATCCGGCATTTCCATCGCGGACACCAGCATCAGGGCACCGGAATTTGATTTTGAAAACTTCCGCCGCTATCCGCCGGAGATCATCCGCAAAAACGGCAGGATTTCCATCCGTTATGCACTGATACCGTTGAATCCCGGAGAGAAAATCCTCAATTTCAAACTCGGCAGTTTCAATCCGGCATCCGGCCAATGGGAGATTTTCACCTTCGCTCTGCCGCTGGCGGTAACTCCCGGAAGCGCGGATGTGAAAACAGTCAAACCTGTCGCTCCCAAAACGGAAACCGCCGTAATTTCCGCCCCGGAAACTCCGGCAAATGTTCCCGTTGTCCCCGGACTGCACTATCTGAAATCCGGCAAAAATGACGAAGTGAAAATCCCGTTGATCGGCAACAGCAGCGGCATCATTCTCTTTTTCATCATCGGCGGCGTGGTAATAGTGGTACTGGACACATTGCTCCGGCGCTTCAGTAAAAACTTTTCTCCTGCCCGCTTTGCCCGCCGCCGGGAACTGCGGAAACGGATAAATGTGATCTGCGATGAGATCAAAAATTCCAGCGAACCGGAAAAGGTTCTGGAAAAATACGGATTCGCGGAAATCGCCGAACTTTCCGGATTACCCGCCGGTGCCACCGCACAGGATATCGCTGACCATATCGATGATACTGAACTCAAAGAATTTTTCAACATGACCGCCAGTTCCGGATTTGCCCCCGGTGCGACCGGCAGAGAAACAACTCCTGAATTACGGGCGAAACTGCTGAAATTCCTCAAAAAACTGGCTCTCATCCTCTGTTTGTCATTCCTGACGATCGGAGCTGCCGCCGGAGTATCTGCAGGTATTACCGCGTACAACCGGGGCGACAGTTCCGCCGCCGCCGAGGAGTTCCGCCGGGAACTGCACAACGACCGGCTCTCTCCCGGAGTGCTGTACAATCTGGGCTGTACCGCGTTTCAGCAGGGCAAACTGCCGGAAGCAAGAGTCTGGTTCACCCGGGCACTGCGCTTATCCCCCGGTGATGCGGAAACTGCCGCCAATCTCCGGGCAGTCGAAGAAAAACTGCAGCTTACCTCCCCGGAAGATGATTCACGTCTGACAACTCAACTTGCCGCCCTGCGGGATTCTCTCTGCCGTCCCGATCAATATCTGGCGTGGGCGGCAGGAGGATTTTTCCTGCTCTGTATTCTCTTTGCCATGCGGGGCAGAAATGCCGCTCACATCTGGCGCTGGAGCGTGGCTGGCGTGGTGCTTTTCTGCACTCTGACTGCCCTGCTTGCCGCCTTTGAACAAAGCTGCAGCTCCTACTCTGCCAGCCGGCTTATCCTCACCGGGAAAAATGTGGAGATCCGTTCTCTGCCGATGGAAAGTTCCGGCACCGTACTCAAGAAAATCAATCCCGGCGGCGATGCCGTTATGATCGAAAAACGCAACTCCTGGCTCCTGATCCATGCTGACGGCACCGAAGGCTGGATCCGCGAAGACCAGGCACTTCAGGTGTTTCCCTATGGAATATTGTGACTTCCCGATACATGCCTGGTCACGTTACCGGCACCATCTGCGGCAGCAGTGCCCGCGGAAGGCACGGCTCTGCTGTTGTGAATGCCGTAAGGGGGCCGACCGTGAGGCGGAAAAACCGTTCCGTTTACTGCACGATCTGCGCCGCCGGATCCCGATGCACAGTTATCTGCAGCGGCTCTTCACTCAAGCGTTGCGGGAACTCTTTTATCAGGAATCAGCAGAAGATGACATGATGCCGGTAGCAACTTGTGAAGTGCTGGCTGAACTCATTCACCGGCGCTTCGACCGCGAAGTTGAACTGATGCTTTGCGGAGTTGCGGCACAAGATCATAAATTCTTTTTGATAAAAGAATTGGAAAATAAAAACTGCAATATTTCCAGTTTGATTTCCGAAGCTGATAAAAAGATCGATCAATTGTGTCAGGCGCTGAAAAAGGAGTTGTGGAAACTTATCAGTTCGACCGGTGTCATCTCCCGGCGGAATATCGCTTCTCCTCTGGCGCTCAACATCAATGAGTTGCGCTGTTACTGCGCGCCGTTATTCGCATTGGAAAAGAACGGCGAATTCTGGATAGTTGAAAACAATTGCGATGACCGTATCGCACTGCTGCACAAATTTTATGCCGTCAACACCCTCAACCGGGAACCGCATCTGGTACGCTCTTTTTCCTATGAACCGGAGAGTGGAGAACTCCGGGAAGCCGGACTTGATCTTGCCGTATCCCGTCTGCTTGAAGAAATCTCTGCTGACAGCGCGTACTGGGCGGAACTTACAGCCTTGCCGCTGGAGGATGTTCCGGTAAATACTGAACATTGTCAGAAATGTGAATTTTCATTTTTCTGTAACGATTATTATCCCAAAATGCAACTTAACAAAAAGTGAGGTAAAACTATGAAAAAAATGCTTATCGCTCTCCTGTCGATGGTTGCCGGAATCTCCATGCTCTACGGTGCTCCGGAAAATTGGCTGACCAACTACGATGCCGCCATGAAGCAGGCGGCAAAAGAGAAAAAATCCGTACTGGTACTCTTCACCGGATCGGATTGGTGCCCCGGCTGTATCGCCTTGAACAAACATACTTTGAGCAATGAAAAATTTCTCTCTTTTGCCAAAGAAAATCTGATCTTGGTCTATATGGATTCCCCGCGCCGGACTCCGCAGAGCGCCGAAATGCGTGCCGAAGTGATAAAACTTTACCGCAAACTTGACCCCGGTCAGTATATCCCGGCGACGGTGATCGTTGCCAATGACGGCAGGATCCTCGGCAGAATTCAGGGATTCCGCAATGTGGATGAATACATCAAAGAAATCAGAGAACTGACCAAATGAAGCACCTTGCCGCCGCGATCATTGCGTTCTTTCTGCCGCTGTTGTGGTGCAGCGGAGCTGAAAACGTGCCATTTTCCTGGAAATACACCGGCAGTTCCGGAGGAAAGAGCGTATTCACGCTGACGGTTGCACCGCAGCACTACATCTACGCCGATTCGATCATTTTTGAATTGAAACAGCCTGATGGAAAAAGCATTTCTCCTCAACCGGAAGCAACTCCGGAAATCAAAGAAGAGAACGGCATAAGTCAAAAGATTTATCCTGCCGGACAATGGCGCTGGAGCGCCGCCGCGCCGGAAGTAAGCGGCAAAGTCACCTTTCAGGGATGCAGTGGAAACGGAATGTGCTTCATGCCGCAGGAGTTCGTTTTCAGCGCGTCATTACCGGAAGTTTCCGGTAATGATCCGGCGGATACGGCGGCAGCTTATGTGCTGCTCCGCAAAGCCGAGGGCTTCATGGATGCGGAGAAGTTCCTTTCCTTCCTCAAAGGCGGCGATACCGGAAACTTTTTCGGAGAAGCCGGTATGATCGGTATTCTGCTGCTGACACTGCTGGGCGGGCTGGGACTGAATCTTACTCCATGCATACTGCCGATGGTGCCGGTGACATTGATCATCATCGGTGCCAAAGGCGGCGGTATGCCCGGATTCAAACGGGGCTGTGCCTACGGTATCGGCATGGCGGCGGCGTATGGACTGCTGGGGGTGGCGGCGGCATTGCTGGGGATCGGTTTCGGAACGCTGAACAGTATGCCGGTATTCAACTTTGTGATCGCCGGAATATTTTTGTTTATGGCGTTGTGTATGGCAGGAGTGTTTAACTTCAACTTCGGCGCCCGCTTCCGGGTGTCACCGCAGAAATTGAAAGGGCCGGCGCTGCTGGTCACGCTGCTGATGGGAGCGCTTTCGGCACTGCTTGCCGGAGCGTGCGTTGCTCCGGTGGTGATAAGCGTGCTGATTTTCGTTGTCCGGGAATACAATTCCGGCAACCATTGGGCGCTCTTTCTGCCGTTTCTGCTCGGAGTCGGCATGGCGCTGCCCTGGCCGCTGGCAGGTCTTGGATTGGCGGTCTTGCCCAAACCGGGCAAGTTCATGCTGGCGGTAAAATATCTGCTGGCAGCGGTGGTGGCATTCATGGGGATCTACTATTTTGCGATTGGCTTCCGGCTGCTGAAAAGCCGGCAAAGCGGCGGAGAAAATCTCGCATCTGACGGTTTTTCCGCATTGAAAACAGCTGCGGAAAAATCACAGCAAAATGGCAAACCGATACTGGTGAAATTCGGTGCATCATGGTGCAAAAACTGTCACGCCATGGAAAACAGCACCCTGAAAGATGCAGATGTCATCCGAACCATGAAAGAAAATTTCAATGTGGTAAACTTCCCGGCAGAGAATCCCAACGCCCCGGAAATCAAAGCCCTGCTTGCCGCATGGAACATCCCCGGCTTTCCGGCATATGTCATTGTAAAAAGGGCGCATTGAACCGGATATACGGAAAAAATTGTGTCCAACAGGTTGAAAAATCCGGTTCATGCAGTATATTAAAGCAAGACACGGTGGGATTCCCGAGTGGCTAAAGGGGGCAGACTGTAAATCTGCTAGCAGCGCTTTCGGTGGTTCGAATCCACCTCCCACCACCATTTTTGACAAATCATTCGCCGGAATCCACTTTCCGGCAAATA
>SUVV01000011.1 GCA_015061805.1 Lentisphaerota bacterium
CTGCACATTTCCCTTGCTGAAAACATTGATTATTCCCGGAATTTCTCCAGATTCAATAAATGGCATTACCGCCTCTTTTGCAAAAGAGGTTCCGCTTTCGCGACAGGTAACGCTCTCCTGACCGCAACAGCCGGATGCAAATCCGGTAATCATTACCGCTAATACAAGTGATTTCCAATTGAATTTCATTTGTTTTTACCTTTTGTTTTGTTTCACTGCTATCCGGTAAAAATCACCGGAATTTTACATTAAAAACGCTGAAATCTTTAATATTTTACCCCAAAATACCCAACGATGCATTACAATAGCATATATTCTCAACTTTTCAACTTTATTTCCTGATATTGTTTTGAAAAAATCGTACTATACAAACATGACTTAATCTCCCCGATCATACAATGTTTACTAAACGGCTACAACTTTTTTCTTCCAAGCGGAATAATTCCGTAAAAATGCGGAACAATGTCAATTTGTTTTGATATTATTCCGAAGCAGGGGAAATTTATGCACTGTTAAATCGTCAGCAGAGATTGATTTTTATGTATTTCATGATATATTACTGCAATCTTATAATATCAATAAAAAACTAATGTTTTACAGAAATAGAATAAATAAAGATGACTCTAAATGACTATTGTAAACTGAATAACAAGGAACATTTGTTGCAAGAATGGAATCATCTTCGAAATGGCAATATAACTCCCCAAGATATATGTTGGGGTAGTAATAAAAATTTTTCATGGAAATGTTTGGTTTGTGGATATGAGTGGTCGGCAAGACTTGCAGATAGAACAAGAGGAAATACAGGCTGCCCTGCTTGTGCAGGAAAGGTGCTTATTTCAGGAGTTAATGATTTAGCATCCCAATTTCCCCAAATTGCCAAAGAATGGCATCCGACAAAAAATGAGAGTTTATTACCTAGCCAAGTAAGGGCTAATACTCTCAAAAAGGTATGGTGGAAATGTTCACTCGGTCATGATTTTCTACAATCAATTAATTTGCGAACAAAGCGCAACCATAAATGTCCTTATTGCAGTAATCAAAAAGTCATGCCCGGTTACAATGACTTACATAGTAAATATCCTGAAATTGCCAAGGAATGGCATCCTACAAAAAATGCTACTTTATCTCCTCAAAATGTTTCAACTGGTTCCAAACAAAAAGTGTGGTGGTTATGTCCTAACGGGCATGAATATGAACAGGCTATTAGTAAAAGAGTTTCTCGCCAACAAGGCTGTCCTTATTGCTCTGGTCATAAAAAAGCACAGAAAGGGATAAATGATTTTGAGACAAAATTTCCAGAAATTGCCAAAGAATGGCATCCTACAAAAAATGGAGTTTTAACTCCTTCTGATTTAACTTACGGAAGTGGAAAAAAAGTGTGGTGGATATGCCCAATCGGTCATGAATACCAAGCTGTTATCAGAGACAGAGGAATCGGAAATACTAAATGCCCTGTTTGTAATGCCAGAAATACAACATCTTTTCCTGAACAGGCCATTTTTTATTATATTAAGCAATTCTATGCTGACGCAATCAATAAATACAGTGAAATATTTGATACATCCATGGAATTGGATATTTATATTCCGTCATTGCAAATTGCAATTGAATATGATGGCTCAGCGTGGCACAAGACTCAAGAACATCATCAACGAGAACGAAAAAAATACAATGTTTGCCAGACAAATGGGATTTTTTTAGTTAGAATCAAGGAATGTTGCAAAATAAAATGGAACGATGCCGCAGATGAGGTATTCTATCTTTCTAAAGTAAAAAGACATAATTTGGGAGAATTAGAAAAAGCTATTAAGTGGTTGTTGAGCATGCTCAATGTTAAGGATGGTGCGGATGTTAATTTAAATAGAGATAAACATAAAATATTGAGATATGTTTACAGAATAGACAACTCTTTAGCGGATAAAAGACCTGACGTCGCAGCGAAATGGAATTTCAAAAGAAATGGCTATCTAAAGCCAGAAATGTTTAGTGTCAGTTCCAATGAAATTGTTTGGTGGCTGTGTCCTGAATGCGGCAATGAATGGCAATGCAGCATAAACAGTATGACCCGAAAAGGTCGTTTGGGGTGCCTCGAATGTTCTAAAAAAATAAGAGGAAAAACTTTTACAAAAGGAATTGTCGCTAAAATCGGATCGCTTGCAGAAAATATGCCTGAATTAGCCCAAGAATGGCATCCTGAAAAAAATGGTACTTTAACACCTAATGATATTTCCGCAGGAAGATTTAAGCCGGTCTGGTGGTTGTGTTCAAAGTGTGGATATGAATGGCTGGCAAGCCCTAACAACCGCAAAAAAGGAGTCGGGTGTCCTTGTTGCTACGGCAGAGTTCCCCAAATCGGAGTAAATGATTTAGAAACTACGCATCCGGACATTGCCGAAGAATGGGATTATGAAAAAAATGGCGAGTTGCGTCCTAATCTGGTGAAGCCGGGGTCTGGGCGTAAAGTTTGGTGGAGATGCAAAGTGTGTGGCAATGAATATTTAGATGTCATTAGAAAAAGGACTTCCAGAAAAAATAAAAACAGTTGCCCAAATTGTAAAAGCAAGATTTAAAAAAGAATATTTTTTATATTTGCCCTACACGATGCTCACCCTTAAAGTCGATGGTCGAAAAGTTGATGTTCTCTTACTCGGTTTGAGGAACGCTTATCACCTCCACCATTTTATATGTACAAATTGATTATTTTACGATTTTTCATCCGTATTTACAGATTTTGCGTTTGATTATTGGCTTTGCAATATTATATTATGGCGTGACGACATCTGTAAATATGTACAAAGGCTGAAACGACAATGCGACCAGCGGCTTTGGGCTTCCCTTGTCAGGCATGATAGAGGATAAGTTTCGTTCCTGGTACTGTGACCGGATGGCAGCAAAATTTGCGTTGATCAAATGTGTAAATGAATTCATCCGCGATTACAACAACGGATTATTCAAATAAGAATTTCAATTCAAGGATTTTTTTAATGGAAAAGTATTATACCTCGTTCGCCAAAGATCAGTGGAATCAGGACGACTGGCTCATCGTCCGCAGTCCGAGATGGCAGGAAATCAGCCATTGGATCCAGAAAGATGACTGCATTTCCAACTATGTTCCAGATGATCTCAAACCGGAAGATATGCAAATGGGCCGCGACCGTACCGGCGAAAGTTATATCAGCATGTTGCTCAAACAGCCGATCACCGGCAGTGCCCGCTTTGCCGCGACCTGTGCATTTCACAGCCGCATGGCTCCGTTGCTCGTGCTTTCGCGTGAATTGACCCCGGTTCACCACGAACATCTTGAAGTCGTTGTTTACGATCGGGGTGTCAATTTGTGGCACCACTTCTACAACGATGGCAAACCGTCCTGGAAACTGCTCTCCTTTATCGACCTCGATCTGGCACTCGATGAGAAACACACTCTGACCGCTGAAATGATTTTCACTCACAAAGGCCGTTTTCTGCTGATGGGGTGCGATGGCAAAAACTTCGGATGCCGCATCGCCGACGACTGGCCGGAAACTTACTACGCCGGTTTCACCGGATGTGAAGGCAGAAACAGTTTTTACGACTTCACTTTTCTCCCCGGCAGAACCGATTCCGATGCGATGAAAGAGCGCGTATCGGACTGATGTTTTGAGATTCGGCTTTTGCGGCAGCGGCATTTTTGTCTCTGCCGCGTTTTTTCTCTGCCCCTTTCCGGATTTCGAAATCTTACTCTTGAAAAAAACGCAAATCACCTTATTGTTGTAAAACAAAAGAGGAGCGTTTTGCATGTTGTTGGATGAAGTTTTGAGAAAGAGTTCCGCTCTGCTTGCAGCGATGCTGACCATGGCGGCAGCGTGGTGCTGTTTTCATTTGCCCGGCGCTCATTTGCCGATGGTCGCATTTGCATTCCTTGCGGCATCGGCATTGTGTGATATATCCAGGTTCAATTTGCGGATGCGCCGCTGTTTTGCTATGATCGGCGGAGCGGCTGCAACCCAGATCGCTCTTGGAACAGTTTCAAATCATCCGCTTGTCCAACTTCCGGTTGCCATGATTTTTTCTTACATCATATTATCTTGCATGGCAGACCGTCAGGCGGCGATAATCGTTTTGCTGACGGCGTTTCTCTCGCTGCAGTCGCCGCCGGGGCTGACCGCCGCGCTGGAACGCAGTATGGATATGCTGGTCTCCGGGATTACGGTATTGCTGATAACGACAGTTTGCAATCTCTTTGCTCCGGATATCGCCGGAGAATCATATCAGCCACAGCCCTATTCACCCCGGCAAAGTGCCATCATTACAGCTGAACTTGCTTGTGGATTCATCATATTTCTGCTGCTGAAACATGAACAAGCGGTATGGATAATGCTGACGATCCTCTTTATTCACATGGCGGAAAATCCGCGAGCCCCCCTGCCCGGTCTGGTAAAACGGCGGATCGCCGCCACCCCGATCGGAATTCTGCTTGGCGGAGCATATCTTGCGGCATTCGGATCGTTCAACTACCGGGCAAGTTACATTGTGCCTTTGACCGGAACCTTGGGATTTTTTATGCTTTACCTCAAAAATGATTATTTTCTCTTTACACTGCTGTTTATGTTTACCCTTACCGTTTTCAGCGATTGGATGCTGGGGAGTTACCACCGCTTCCACTTTACGGAAATCCTTTTTGTCCGCAGTCTTGCGACTGTCATCGGTGGAATCCTGTTGTTGTGCGGTAAAGATCTCATGGGAAAAGAGGCGGTATGAAGAATTTCCTCCGGCGGCAATTTCTGTTTATTCTGTTGTTGAGTTTCTTTGTTTGCTGTGCAGTGTACTGGCTTTACTGGCATCTGACCCCATTTACGGCTGACGCATTTGTTTTCGCTGACACGCGGGCGGTGACACCGTGGGTGGAAGGGTACATCGCAGATATTTATGTCAAAAACAATCAGACGGTAAAAAAAGGCGAACCGCTTTTCAGCACCTACACTCCGCCCTACGAACTGAAAGTCAGAATGCTTGAACACGAAATCGCCGCAACTGCCGAAAAACTTGCCGGATGCCGTGCCGCCATGCTTCAGGCCGAAGCGGAGATTCAAGGCTTCGAAGCCGACATCGCCAACAGCCGCTATCTGCACAGCCGCGCACAGGAGATGTTGAAAACCGCCGCAATTTCAGAAGATTACGCGGTGCTTCAATTGCGTAATTTGAAGGTCGATCTATCCAAAAAATCTGCCGCACAGCACAAACGCCAGACCATTCTTCACGAATGCAGAACCCTTGAAGCCACCTTGAAAAAACTTTCTGCAGCCTTGGATCTCAACAAAATCTGGCATCGCCAAACCACCGTTACCGCGCTGAACGACGGCATTGTGACCAATATGATGATCTCCCCGGGGAGTTACTGTAAACCGGGCGAAGTCCTTTTTGCTCTGGTGGACACCTCAAACTGGTATGTGCAGGCCAACTTCAAAGAGAGCGAACTTTCGGAGATCCGCCCCGGCACCGGCGCGGTCATCCGGTTGCGCCAGTACCCCGGAAAAATCTATCGCGGCATCGTTGAATCGCCCCGGCTGAGTGCCGAAAAGCGCCTGACTTCTCCCCGAAGCGGCATGACTGAAGTAAAAAAAGAGAACGAATGGTTCCTGCTGCCGCAACGCTTCCCGGTGCAGATCAAAATTCTCGATCCGGATGAGATGCTCAATTTCGGTGCGAGTGCCTATGTGACCCTGGACATTCCATCCCGGCCGTTCCGGCAATTTTTCTGGGAATTATTTTTGTAAATGATGATGAAGAGCTTATTTCTGCTGTTATTTCTTTTGCTGTTGTGCGGTTGTTTCAAAAATGGAGATAACTTTTCCACGCTCAATGATTATGCGCGTACCTTTGACAGCATCCGCAAGGTGCAGTTGAAAAGCCGGGATTTTCTCACTCTCGCCGAAGCCCGGGAACTGGCGCTTGCCAATAATCCGACACTGCTTGCCGCAGCAAATTCAATACATTCGGCACAATACAGTTACTATCGTTCATTGAGTGCGTGGTCACCGGAAATATCGGCTTCATGGGAAGTGGGGAACACCTTGTCGCAGGGTAATGATCTCCGCCATCCGCCGCCGGGGATATTTGAAAGAGAAAACCGCTTTTCCACCTCCGGGACACTTTCGATGACGTGGCTGCTGTTCAACGGACTTGCCAGAGAATTGGATATTCTGGTTGCCAAACTGGAATACGACCGGAGCATTGCCGCCGCCGAAGATGTCAAGCGGCTGCTGCTGCGGGCGGTGGTATACGTCTGGTGCGACATCCATCTGGCAACCGAAGAGATCAGTATCTTTCAGGCTGATGAAGCGTTTCAGAATGCCGCGCTCCGGCAGGCACAGGAACAATTCAAAGCCGGCCACATCTCTTACGCTGCCGTGTTGAACTTCAAGGTGCTTTCCGCCAAGGCCCGCAGCCGCATTGAACTTGCAAAATACCATCGGCAGACAGCAGTCAATGCTCTCGCCGCATTGCTCGGATATAACGCTAAAGAATTCCCTGCCGACATAAAACTTGAAGCTGTGACCTCTCCCCGGATGGAACTTCATCACCCGCTGGAATACTATCTGGAACAGGCGATCCGCCATCGTCCCGACCTGCGTTCCGAAAAACTCCAATTTGAAAAATCCATCCGGGAAAAACAATCCGCATATGCCGGTTTCATGCCGGAGTTTCATCTGTTTGCCGATTTTGATTTTGCGGCGGAGGCATCCCGATACCGGGAGCATGGTATCGTCACTTCCCACTATAACACACCGCAATTTGCCTATGGGATCGTCGGCAAATGGAATATTTTCCGCGGCTTCGACTCATGGAATGAACTCCGCCGCAAAAAGGCACTGGAAAAGGTCGCATTCCGGGGATTGAATAAAAAATATCTCGATGTCACCGTCGAGGTCAATGATGCGTTGGAACATTGCCGGAATACGCTGATTCAAATTTCAATATTCCGCGAGATGGCTCTCTGGGTTCAGGAGCAACGCAATTTGATCTACAGCGAATACCTCAACGGCAGAGAAACTATCGCCCGGGTCAATCAGGCGCAAAGCGAATTGGTCGAAGCACAGAGCAGTCTTGTTCTCTGGGTGATCCAGTCGCGCAAGGCATTTGCCCAGTTTCAAGCCGCGCTCGGCACTGATACCGTCATAAAAAACGAAAGGCAGGAGTAAGCAACGCTTCCCCTGCCCCGGAACGGCAAAATCACTTGCCGGCTTTGATATCTTTAAGCATTTGCACCGCTCACTTACGAACAATGCTGTATTCTCCGGGAAATATTCCTGAAATCAAATATTTATTTTTGAATGCAAACAGAATCCGTTTGCAATGCACAAGTATGATGATATATTATAAAACGCAGATCACAGAAGGAGCCGCACATGAAAAAGTTATTTTCAATCATTTCCGCCATATTGGGCATTTCCACTATCGGGTATGCCGCGAATGAAGATCCGGAAATTTTTGACAAAGTCAATAAAGATATAAAACCATATATCAATATTATGCCGCCCGGTGTCAAAACTATCGCCTGCATCTCTCCCGGCTCATATCCCGGTTCAAAACTACACCGCCGGGGCATTGAAATTCTTCGCAAGGCAGGCTATAAAGTCAAAGTCATGCCGCACGCTTTTGTCCGGGAAGAGGGCAAAAACCACGCTCCGGCCGCAGGAAAAGTTGCGGACTTTTATGCAGCATGGAACGATCCGGAAGTCGATATGATCTTCTGTATCCGCGGCGGAATGGGCAGTGAAAATCTGCTCGATAATATCGACTGGAAAAAATTGAAGAAACGTCCGGAACTTTATGTTCAGGGATACAGCGATGCAACGTTGATCGTTTGCGCTTTGGTTGCCAGAAACAACGGTCATCCGATTGCCGGAGTAATGGCAGGTTCTCTGCCGGGGATCACCGCCGATGCAATCGATGCAATGAAAAAAATCAATCACGGTGAACAGCTTGGCCCGATAAAAGTAGAAACCCTGATCCCCGGAGATTGCCGGGGACTGCCTCTGGCGGGTTCGCTCTGGAAACTCTGTCGACTGGTTGATAAAAATTATTGTCCGGATGCAACCGGCAGAATCATTTTCATTGAAGCATCAAAAATCAAACCGGAACAGGTTCGTGAAAAACTTCAATATATGATCGACAAAAAGTTTTTTGTTGGAGCCGCCGGTGTCGTATTTGGACAATTTGCCAAAATTGATTCTCCGGCAGAACTTCAAAAAGTTTTGAAAGAAATCGCTCCAAAATTCGGCGTTCCGGTTTACAATGGTTATCCATTCGGTCACATATCCCGCTGTTACAGTGTTGATTTCAGCCGCAGTGTAGAAATACGCAACGGCAGCGTTGTTTTCCCGGCAGTTGAAAAAAAGTAACCATACTGCAGAATTTTTTACTTAAACAAATTTGAATATACTCACCAGAAATGAAAATAGACCTCCATATCCATACGACCGGATTTTCGTTTTGCGGCAAACTTTCAGCAGCGCAAATCGTTGATTTTTACAAACAAGCCGGTTACGACGCGATCGTTATAACCAACCACTTCAACTCAATTTCAAAGCAGTGGTTCCTTGAGCACGGCGGAACTGATTACCATAAATCCTATTTTGATACCATCCGTCAGGCGGCGGAACTCGGAGAAAAATGCGGACTTTCGGTCCTTGGCGCTTTTGAATTGCGTTTTGATGAAAGTGAGAATGATTATCTTGCCTATGGCATGACAGAGGAACAATGTATCGATCATGAAAAAATCTTTTCCATGACGGCGGCGGAATTCGGAACTTTTGCCCGGGATAACGATATTCTTTTTTATCAGGCACATCCATTCAGAAACCGGATGACCGTCGTGCCACCGGAACACCTTTTCGGAATAGAAGTCCTGAATACCCATCCGCGCCACGACAGCCGCAACGATATTGCACTTGCCTGGGCGGAGAAATATAATTTGCATAAAATTGCCGGATCCGACTGCCACCAGATCCAGGATGTTGGAACCAGCGCAATTTTCACGGATTATCCCGTAAAAAACATGAGTGATCTGGTTCACGTTTTGAAAAATGATCTTTATACATTCAGTGAAAACCGGAAAATATAATCGGTTTGCACAAAAAGCAATACGCACCAAAGACATTTTGAGCCAATGCTGCATCAAAGCGACAGACAAAAGGTGTCAACAATGGCTTGACAAAACCGATATCCTGGACTATATTATAATACATTCAAAATCCGGGCGATTAGCTCAGTTGGTTAGAGCGTTTGCTTTACACGCAAAATGTCGGGGGTTCGAGTCCCTCATCGCCCACCATCCTATGCTGAAGCTGCGGGTGGCAAGCCATCCCGCTTGTATATGATACGAGCGAATATTTGTTGTATTACGAACTTGAGTTTTTCTATGATAGTCCGGATGTGGAACTTTTTTTATTCGCTCTACCAGAGCGCCTGCCGCCGCTTCACCTGGCTGCACAACTTTGTGCTTTATGCGGTTATCGGAGTACTTGCGGCGATCTTGGATTATTCGATCTTCTGGAGTGTGTGGCACTTTGCCGGACTCCCCCCGGAATTTGCAAGTTTGATCGGAAATCTGTGCGGATTTCTTTTCACTTTCACCGGAAACACCTTTTATAATTTCAAAAAATCGACCCATGTCGTATTCCGTTTTGTTTCCTATTTTCTGATCACGATCGGCGGAATGACCCTTTCCACGCTGCTTATTCACTACGCAAAAGCAATGATGAATGTCCATATTCTCAAGGCGGTTCTGGTTCTGTTTGTGATCCCCGCCATTCAATTTATCCTCAACAAAAAGATCACCTACCGTGATTTTTCAGAAGGCAGTACCGCATTGAGCATCGACCCCGGCAAAAAAACTTTTCTGCAGAAATTTTTTGTTATTTTCCTGCTTGTTTCCGGATTGATGTGGGTGATCGTCCCCTCGACTTACCACTCCGCGCTCCACTTTGACCCGGCGGAAACGCTGATGTGGGGAAGCACTTTCAACTGGGGCAGCGCCAAGCACCCCCCCATGTCCGGAATAATGCTTTACAACTTCTGCCGGATTTTCGGATTTCCCAATTTCGCGATTTTCCTTTGCAGTCAACTTTGCGTTACGATCGGATTTGTCTATATCTACAAACTTGCCCGCTGTTTTTTCAAGCAGAATGAAAGCGTTATTGCCACATTGCTGATCACTTTCTACTTTTTCTACAACTTTGAAACTCCGAAATTCAATGCGAATATCCCCCATCTGCTCTTTATGCCGATGATGTGTTACTACTTTTACCGGGGATGTACTGCCAATAAATGGCATCACTGGCTGTTGATGGCGGCGGCTTCTGCCGGAGCGTGTCTGAGCAAGTATTCGGCCGGGGTGCTGGCGATTTCATTCATACTGTTTTTCGTTGTCAACAAGGAAGCAAGACGGGTTCTGCTTTCGATCAAGCCCTATGCCGCAGGAATATTTTTCTGTGCGCTGATGACTCCGCATATCCTGCATTTGATCGATACCGGATTTCTGGTACTGCACTACATCAATCACGGTAAAGCGGTCAAGTATGGTTATTTCATGCAGATCGCGGTTCTTGCCGGTGCGATAATCGTTCCTCTCTTGTGCATGAGCGCGGTCGCATTTATCACGCTTTGGATCGGAAATAAAAAATTCCCGGGCTGGAAACTCGCCATCCGTACTCCGGAGGCGATGCAGTATGCCCTTTGTATTATCGGTGGTCAGGCGGCGTTTCTGCTGGGAATGGGATTCCTCGGACACCGGCTGCTGACCATTTGGACATTCCCCTTGTTCCTCACTGCCGGAATAGTTGTCATGTCGCTGGTCAAGACTCCGGTCTCAGAACGCACTCAAAAATGTTTTGCCGCATTGTGCGCTCTGTTTGCGGCGGTCATGCTGCTGATACCGCTGATCCACTACAACACCACCAGCAAATACCGTTATCATCTGAACAAGGCAGAATTACGCGCTGCGGCTGAAAAATTCTATTATGAACAGACCGGCAAAGCCATTCCCTTTGTCATCGGCGATATCTGGGATGCCGCCATGCTTCAAAACAGTTTATGCTATAGAGTCAAGGCCTCCCCCTGCTCTGACCCGATCCTGACCGGACTTCACCGGGAATTCATCGCCCGCAACGGTGCGATTGCGATAACCCGCGGCCCCGACAATGCTTCGCGGGAAATCAAACAATTCTTTGATGTTGAACTCAAATGGCACAAGATCGATCTCGAATATCAAGCCAGATTCGGAACGAAAAAAACTTTCACTTTTTTCCTTGCTGCTGTGCCGCCGACAATCGCTGAACAGGATATGACGAAATGAAATTAGATATACTTTTGCCGCTTCATAAACCCCGCGCCGGATGGGAAACGATCATCGTTGATGCCATTGGCAATCTGCAGAAAGAGATCGGTTCTCTGGGAGAGATCCATCTCTATATCACCAATGACGGCGCGCCGGATGAATACTATTCAAAAGCGGCGCTTGAACAGGTTTCCCAAGCGGTCAACGGAAACTTTCACTTCCTTAAATATGAGAAAAACCGCGGTAAAGGTTACTGCTTGCGCCATCTGGTCAGGCACGCGACCGGAGATTATATGGTTTATACCGACGGAGATTTTCCTTTCGGCTGGCAGTCAGTTGCGGAGAATTTCAAAGAGTTGATCGCCGGAGCGGATGTGACCATGGGACGGCGCAGCCGGAGTTACGGAGAGGTGCTGACCCCTTTCCGCAAATGTCTTTCCGGAGGATTGAAAATTCTGAACCGGATAATGTGCGGACTGCCGGAAGAAATCCAGGACACTCAGGCAGGATTGAAGGGCTTCAACCGGCGCGGTCAGGAAGTTTTTCTCATGACGACGGTGGATTCATTCGTTTTTGACACGGAATTCATTCTGCTGGCGTGGAAAAAAGATTTGAAAATATCTCCGCTGGATGTCCAGCTCAAACCCGGATTAAAATTATCTTCAATGGGCTTCAAGGTGATGTTCCGGGAATTGTTCTGTTTCGCCAAAGTCCTGTGGCAAGTCCGGATCAGAAAGCGTTACAAAAAATGAAAACGCCGAAATTACTGCTCTCTTTTGATATCGAAGAATTCGATTTGCCACTTGAGTATGGAGCCGCCATCTCTGTCGATGACAAGTTTGAAATATCCCGCAAAGGAACAGCGGCGATCCTCGATCTGCTCCGAGAAACCGGAACCAGAGCCACATTTTTCACCACCGGAGAGTTCGCGCTCCGTTATCCGGAACTGATTTCCCGAATGGTATCCGACCGCCATGAAGTGGCTTCCCACGGCATGAATCACACCACCTTTGAAGTTGCAGACCTGCAAAAATCGAAGGCCGTTCTGGAAGAGATTTCCGGACAGATTGTCACCGGATTCCGGATGGCGCGTCTGGCGCCGGTGGATAAAGCCGAGATCAAAGCTGCCGGATATATTTATGAGTCTTCGCTCAACCCCATCTGGCTGCCCGGACGTTACTGCAATTTGCGCGCGCCCTTGCTGCCGTTTCAGGAAAATTGCGGACTGTGGCAGTTTCCGGTATCGGCGATGCCGGGAATCCGTTTCCCGCTGTTCTGGTTATCTTTCAAAAATCTGCCGCTTTCAATTTATACCATTGCAACAACCCTGGCGATCCGGCTCACCGGATATTACAATATGTACTCTCACCCGTGGGAATACAACGATCAAGCCGGAGAAAAAGAGTGGCAGATCCCCGGATTCGTCGTCCGTCATGCCGGAACCGGGCAATTGCTGCGCCTGAAACGCCTGATCAAAAAACTCTCCTCCCAAGGCGAATTCATAACTTTTTCAGAGTATCTGAACGAAATAAAATGAAAAAAGCGGTATATTTGTTATTATTTTTTATAAACATCCTGCCGCTCTACGGGGAAAAGGTCATCGTCTTTGAAAAACCTCAAGCCAACGCCCGAAGTTTGATCGCCGACAAAAAATTCTTTAAGGAAACCGGATACAAGCCCAGGATGCTGGTCGAGGAACATCCGCTGGTATTCATCCATAATATGACCGAGGTCAAAACCGCTTCCGGATTGACCGGATTTTTGCGCGATGATCTCGCTGTCGGTGCTGATGGAAAAAGTATTGAGCGCCGCCGCGAAACTCCTTATGCCAAGATGTTTGCCGGAATTCTTGCGGCAATATTTCTGGCATTCATCTCGTTCCGGGCATGGAAGTATGGTCTGAAAGAGTGGCACTTGATAATGTTTCCGGTACTGGTGCGGATAATTCTGCTGTCGATCACCCTTTACCGTTGGGATTGTGTTTACACCATTGCTTCGGATGAACCGGGATATTTTGAAACCATCAGCGATATGATCAAGGGTAAATGGAGCGGTCCGTGGCGTTTTACGGTCGGGACCGGATTCTTTTACCTGCCTTTTATTCTGCTGTTCAATGCGAAAACATTTTATGACATCGTCCCGTATTTCAATATTTTTTCAGCCTATGTCATTGCCCCGGCGATTCTGGTGACCGGCTACCTGATATTGCGAAAACTGAATGTTTCCGGCAAAAAAAGTTGTGCCGCAATGCTGATTTGGGCAATCGTACCGTTTGTGGCATTTCATCTGGAGGACTGGGATATCTGGAAGTTTCAGCACATCTTTCTCTTCCCGAAACTTTTTGCCGATTTCCACCGGCTGGTATTTTACGGATTCTGTATAAATTCCGGATTCAATGCCATGAGTGACACACCGGGATTGCTGACGGTGATGTGCTGTTTCCTGATGGCGCTCTCGATACCGCCCCAATGCCGTTATGTGTGGTGCTTTGGGATGCTCTACGGCTTTGCCTGTCTGATCCGGATAAATTATATTCTGCTGGCTCCGGCATTATTCTGGATATGCTTTTGTAAATTCAAAGATTCCGGAAAACTGTTAAAGGCAGCCGCGATTGGGGTTGGCGGATTCCTGGCAATATTTGCCATTCAGTTGATCTGCAATGCCATCCAATTCGGAAATCCGCTGACCTTCGGCTACATTCTGCATTATACAGAAAACGCCCTGCCCGACCGTCCGGTATCAGGCTTTACCTGGCACACCTTTTCCCGTTTGACCTTCACCCGGTATCTGCTGCAGAGCAATCTTCCGGTTTTAGCAATCGGCGGAGCCGCACTGTGGGTGATGGATGACCGCTTTACGAAACGGGTATTGACACTGATGGGAATTCCGACATTGCTGTTTTTCTGCGGCTACAGTCACACGTTCTGCGATGCCAGAAGATTTATTTTTCCAACATTTGCAGCATTTCTGATGGCGATACCGGCAGCATACAATGTCTGGAACGGAATATCCAGACTCCGGATGTGGATGATACTCATCCTGTTGACCGCGATGGTGATGGTAACGACTCCGGTGAATGCCTACTGGAAAAACCTGCCGCTGCAGATCGGAGATGGCTTCTTTTTGAAGTTCATGGCCGTCGCCGTCCCGCTGGCTTTGACTGGAATGGCGGTTGACCTTTTGCGTAAAAAACACAAAGACAGCGCGATTTTCATCTTGCTGTCCATGCTCTTTTATTATGCGCCATCCGAAGTACTGGGCGCAGGTTTGCTGTTACTGTTGCTGTGGGAGATCGGCATTGACCGGATCTCCGCCAGACTTATTGAAAAAGTCCGGTCGCGCTCTTTGAAGCAATAAGCTGCTCAAACGCCTCATCCGGAAACGCCGCTTCAACGGAACCGCCGACACTCTTCAGCGCCGCATGATACTGCCGGGAAAGTTCATTTGCACCCAGCCATGATTTCTGCTGACATACACGATCCAGCGCATTTACCACGTCAGATGCGATCGAAGTATAAAATCCGGTCAGCAGATCTTCGGCTTTGCCGGCGTTTTTCCGGCACTCATGATATCTCGCCATAGCATTGAGATACAACACCTCCGTCCGGGGAAAATGAGAACACATCAAGTTCCACGGTTCGCCATCCGGCAGCGTGTGATCGCCGCTGTCCCGGAAATCGGTTCGCAAAAGAACCGTCGGCATATCCACCATTTTGGCAAAGCAGAATTCAACCACCGTTCCGGAATCGAGGTCAGTACCATCGAAATTGGCTATCAGCAAATCGCTGTTGAACAGCAGTTTGAAGTCTTCATCCCGGATACTCTGCGAAGTTCTGGAAACGACCTCGCATTCGCCATCCTGCGGCAAAAGCAGTTGATAGCGGTTGCCGGAAAGGCGTTCAACTGCGTTTGCCAACAGCAGATTCCCGGCGAGATCTTTATGATCAAAGAGGTCGCCGGCAAAATATATTTTCAGCGCCCGGGTCCGATTCATCCTGCAGACTCCGCAGTTTTTTCCAATGCTTCACGGCGTTTCTGTTCTGATTTGCGAACCATTTTGCGGCACACGAAAATCAGCATGATTCCGGTACCGGCGGCAACCAGCGCCCAGGAAACCGGGTAAGAGATCATAACATTCTGCATGCGCGGATCATGCGGGAAGATAAACAATATCCAAAGCACCCGGAATGCACACGCTCCAAACAAGGAGATGATCGTGGGCCCAAGTGAATACCCCAGACCGCGCAGTGAACCGGTCAAAACTTCGATCGATGCCACCATGAAGTAGAACGGCAACTGATAATTCATCCGGATAACACCCCAATCGATCACCGCACTGTCAGGATTGTAAATACCGAGCAATTGACGTTTCAGCACCAGAGCCGCTCCGCCGAGCACAAATGCGGTAACGCAGGCACAGGAAAGACACAGCAATATACTCCGGATGACCCGTTTCGGCTTGTCGGCACCGTTATTCTGACCGACAAAACTCACCACCGCCAGACCGAAGGAACTGAATGCCACATGCACCACCCCTTCAATACTCAAAGCAGCAGTACTTCCGGCAATCGCCTGTTTACCGAAGGAGTTGATCGTCGACTGAATGATCATGTTGGAAATCGAATACATCATTCCCTGCACCCCGGCAGGCACACCGATACGGAACAATTCTTTTACGATATGCTCCTTGATGTGGAGCCGTTTCCAGACCAGCCGGTACTGTTCGCGGGAAACATTGAGCGCCCGCAAGACCAGGATCGCCGAGAGCACGTTGGAAAGCTTGGTCGCAATGGCAACACCGGCAACATCCATTTTGAAAACGATGACAAACAGCAGATTGAGCCCGACATTCACCGTTCCGGCGATCATCATGTAGGTCAACGGGCGTTTGGTATCACCGATTGCCCGCAGCACAGCACTTCCGAAACTGTAAAGCACCATAAACGGAATTCCCAGACAGCAAATCCAGGTGTAAAGACAGGCTTTGTCAAAAATTTCAGCCGGCACCGCCATCCAGTGCATCATCGGACGGGTTATCGCAACACCAAGAATACACATAAGGATTCCGCCGATCAAAGCCACCGCGATAGAGGTGTGAACCGAACTGAAAATATTTTTGCGGTCTTGGGCCCCGGTGTAACGGGAAACCAGCACGTTCACCGCTGAAGCAACACCCCAGAACAAGTTGAGCATCAAATTGTTGAATCCGGGAGCCGCACCCACAGCCGCCATTGCGCCGCTGTCCGCAAATCTTCCAACTACGATCAAGTCAGCCGCATTGAACATCAATGACATGGCATTTGCCATCATCAACGGCATGGCGAAACGGATGATTTTACCGAGCAGCGGCCCATTGGTCATATCGACCTGATATTTTTTTGACATAATAAAATCTTTCCCTGATTGTTTAATCGCGGAGCTGTCCGTTTCCGACAGCGACCCATTTGTAACTGCAAAGTTCTGCCGGTCCCACCGGACCACGGGCGTGAAGCCGGTCGGTACTGATGCCGACGACAGCGCCCATGCCGTAATCGCCGCCGCCGGACAGCCGGGTGGAGGCATTGACCAGTACCGAAGCCGAATCGACTCCGGCGATGAACCGGTCCGCCAAATCCTGACTGGAGGTGATGATCCCGTCGGTGTGTCCGGAACCGTGTTCGGCAATATGTTTCATTGCTTCATCAATGCCGTTGACCAGCTTGATCGAAAGCGTACTGCTCAAATATTCGGTATCCCAGTCGCTGTCACTTGCCAACGTGCAGCCGGGGACTCTCGTACAGAAATCAGCACATCCCCGGATCTCAACGCCGTGAGCTTGCAGGGCATTGGCAATGTTTTTCAGCATGGCATCTGAAACTGCGGAATCGATCAGCAATGTTTCCAGAGCATTGCACACTGCAACATTCTGACATTTTGAATTGACCACAACCTGAATCGCCATATTTTCATCGGCATCCGCAGCGATATATTGATGGCAAATGCCGTCATAGTGTTTCAAGACCGGAATACGGGTTCCTTCGGCGATCGCCTTGATCAGACTTTTTCCGCCGCGGGGGATTATGAGATCGACATACGCATCCTGCTGAAGCAGTTCAGTTACCGCCGAACGGTCAGCGGTATCGATCAACTGGATGGCATCTGCCGGCAAACCGGCTTCAAGTGCAGCGGAACGCATCGCCTGCGCCAGGATCCGGTTGGTCCGCAGTGATTCAGAACCGCCTTTAAGGATCACCGCATTGCCGCTTTTGAGAGCCACGGCGGCGGCATCGGTGGTGACATTCGGACGGGCTTCGTAAATCATGGCGATAACGCCGATCGGCACCGCAACTTTCTTAACATCCAGCCCGCTGGGCATGACGCGAGCATCCAGTACGCGTCCGACCGGATCGGGAAGCGCGGCAGCTTCCTGCAGACGTTTGACCATATATTTGAAAACTTTTTCATCTACCGTCAGGCGTTTTTTGAATGCCGGAGTAAGTTCACCTGCCGCCGCAATGTCAGCGGCATTGGCATCCAGGACCTGTTGTTTGCATTCGATCAGTTTGTCGGCCATGCTGTTCAGTGCTTTTGCCCGGCTTTCCGGGGAACAGCATCTCAAGAGCCGGGAAGCCTCCCGCGCCCGGACTGCCATATTTTCAACGATTCCCATCTCACACTCCCTGTCACAAATAATCAATTATCTTGATAATATACCACAAAACAGCCGCACTTTCAATCGTTTCAAAAATTAACGGCTGCTTTTTTCTGTTTTTTAACAGCAAATTGATTTGCAAAAACAAAAAAGTTGCAGTATCTTAAAAACATACATCCACCAAATAAACAGAAAAGGGATAAAAAATGTTCAAAAAGAGTTTGATTTGGACCAGTGCTGTTTCAGCGATGTTCTTCTGCGTCGCCTGCAGCAGTGTTGCTCCGGCCAAGAGTGCCGCTCCTGCGGCGAAACCCGTTGTCAAGAGTGAAGTCGCCAAACCGGCTGCCAAAACTCCGGCAAAAGCAAAGAAACCGGCAAAAGCCAAAAAAGTTGTCAAAGCCCCCGCTCTGACCGCCAAAGGTTCCTGGACGATGGTGATCGTGCCTGACACCCAGACCTACATCAAGCAGATCGAAAATCATGGTATTCTCGATATGATGCTTGCCTGGATGGTCCGCCGCCGCGAAGAGATGAACATCCAGCAGGTTCTCTTCACCGGAGACCTGACCTACGGCAACGACCAGGGATATGTCGATCAGCCCAGCGGAATGCGCTTCTACCGCAGCGGCAGACTGCGCGACCTGATCGCTCACGAACAGTGGAAGGCCTTCTCCCGTCTGATGGAACGTCTCGACGGCGAACTCCCCTACATTCTCTGCACCGGCAACCACGACTACGGCTACAGCAGTGCGGAAAACCGCGCCTGCCGTCTCGGCGAATACTTCCCGATCGACCGCAACCCCCTCACCCGCCGTCAGCTGGTCGCCTGCGCCAACAACACTTTCGGAGAAAAGACTCTGGAAACTTCGGCGTATGAATTCACCGCTCCCCTCCCCGATGGCAGAAAATTCCTCGTTATCACCCTGCCCTTTGCTCCGACTGAACAGGATCTGAAATGGGCGAAGTGGATCGCTGACAACAAACGCTTTGAGAACCACATCGGTATCGTGCTGACCCACTCCTACATGCGCGCCGACGGCAACCGCATCGAAAAGGAAAAATATGCTTTGAGCAAAGCCGGCGGTGCCCCCGGTGAACAGATTTTCCAGAAGTTGGTCTATCCCTCCAAGAATATCCGCATGGTAGTTTGCGGTCACGTCTGCAAACCGGATAAATGGGAAGCCGCAGTCGGTTTCTCCTGGGCAAAGAACAGCGCCGGAAAGAGCGTTGCCCAGATGGTCTTCAACACTCAGGCTATCGGCGGCGGATTAAGCGGCAACGGCGGCGACGGCTGGCTGCGTCTGCTGGAATTCATGCCGGACGGCAAAACGGTCAAGGCGACCACCTTCTCGCCCTTCTTCTTCGGTTCGACCTCCACCAACCACATGGCGTGGAAAACCGATAAACGCAACCAGTTCACTTTCGTTCTGGAATAAGCGATCGTAAATCAAAGGCGTTCCGAAAGGGACGCCTTTTTCAGTCTATGAAAAAAGCGTTACTTCTGATTTTATTGTCAGTAGCAATAACCGACTGCTGCACCGGGGAGATTTCAGAAATGCAGAATCAGGACACCAAAGAATCAAAAACCTTAGTCGTACTTATTCACGGTTTCTGCAAAGGAGCCGATGACATGCAATATTGGAAAAAACATCTTGCTCCGGAATTTTCCGATGTGATAACCCCGGATCTGCCGACGACATTTTCCAGTTTTGAGCGTTGTCTGGAAAAGTTGACCCAAGCCATTGATGACGCCTCACCGGAACAGTATGACCAGATCTTTATCGCCGGACACAGCATGGGCGGTCTGCTCGCCAGAGAATATCTCCAACGCCAACGCCCCGGAAATGTAAAAAAACTCATCTGTGTCGGCACTCCGCATTACGGCTCAAAACTTGCGGATATTGCGTTATGCCTGCCGGGAGCAGGCATGATCTGGAAACCGCTCCATGCGCTGAAACTCTCGGCCAGACAGCAGTTGACCACTCCGGAAATCCCCGGATTGGAGATCGCAGTTATCGTCAGCACCAACAATGGACATTGGCCTGGAAAACTCTTCTTGAGTGATCAGGCTGATGGGCTGGTTGATCTGACCTCGGCTCATGCACCGGATGCAAAGCACGTTTCCCGCACCGGAGCGGCACATGTCAAAATGCAATACGACAGAGAAACGGCGGATTTGATCAAGAAATTCTTTATTCACGGACAATTTTAATTTCAGGTGATGAGTATGAAAAATCTTCTTCTGCTGAATTCAGCTTTTCTTGTGCTTGCCGTACTTTGCGGATGTTCCGCCTCCGGCTTCATGGCGGTATCGATCGCCGGAAATGCTTCCGGCGGAGTCTACAATGTAAAATCTGCCAAAGAGATAATTCATACTCCGCTTCCCCGGCTGAATTATATGGTGCGCGATCGGCACACCGGATTATATTACGCAACTCAAAACGGCATTGCCCAATCCAAAGTGAACCGTTCCGGTAATGTTGTCGTCATGCAAAAGCAAAGCGATGGAACCATGCGGATTTTGCAGACCGCGCCGGTCAACGGGATAACCCCCTGCCATTTGACCATATCACCCTGCGGAAAATACCTTTATACCGCCAATTACAGTTCCGGGGATATTGCTGAATTCAGGATAGAAAAAGGCAAACTCGTATCCCCTCCCCGGCTGATCCGGCACCAAGGCTCAAGTGTGACCAGGCGGCAAACAGCGCCGCATCCGCACTTTGCAGGTTTCAATCCCGGAACCGGAGAACTTTTTGTCTGCGATCTTGGAACCGATGAAGTCGTGATTTACGACAGTAAACTCAAATCTGTTGACAAATTGAAACTTGCCCCCGGAGCCGGGCCGCGCCATCTGGCATTTGCTCCGGATGGTAAAAGTATCTATGTTGCCAATGAACTCAACAGCACCATAACATCTTTTTTCAAAACTGCTTCCGGCTGGAAAACTGTAAAAACCGTAACCACCCGTCCGGCAAATCCGGTTGCCAAAAAGAATTTTCCGGGAGCGGTCAAAATCACTTCCTGCGGCAGATTCTTCTTTATCACCAACCGGGGAGACGATACACTTGCCATGTTTGAAACACTTGAAAACGGCGATTTCCGTCTGATCAAAAATGTTCCATCTCAAGGATCGTATCCGAGCGACATCCTGTTTTGTGACAATGAAAAAACCGTTATTACAGTCAATCTGAAAAGCGGAACTGCCGCCGGATTCAAATTGAATAAGGCGGCAGCTGATCTGATTCCGCTCGCAGGGACGTTTTCCATCCCCCGCGGGATCGGATTGTGTGAATAAGTTTCTTTACCGGCGCTGATTGCGTCGGTAGAGATCATTCAAACGTTCGATTTTGATATAGTCAAAGCGCACCTTGCCGGGGCTGCCTTCGCGGATGAGCAGATAATATTTGTAGTTGGCGCGGCTCTTATACATATCCACAACGTAACGCTGTACTCCATTGTCGCCGGGCTCGGTGTAGAAACGGTTGTTTCCATTGCTGGTCGGCTTGGGATTACGCATGGTGAGTGTCCAGCGGAGTTTCCCCTGTTTACCGTGCATTTTGATCGTCACCCGGAACTGGGTATAGGTGGGGCCTGCCCAGATTTCATCCGGGAAAACGAGCCTGGCTTCGCGTTTGAAGTCATAGTATCCATCCGCGTCGAGTTTGACCGGAGTATTGCTTTTAAGACCTTCCAGAAATTTGCAATCTTTCATCGGGTTGCTGCTTTCAAAGACCACCGTGGAAGGAGTTTTGACGGTTCCAGTGGCAAATTCTCCGGAGATGGTTTTGCCGACCTTGCCGAAAATATGCTGCGGAGTCACTTCCACTTTGTACTCTTTGTTTGAATCAAGATATCCGTTGTTGATAAAAGTCGTCACCTTATCCGGACGGAAATCAAGATCAAAGTCCCCCATCACATCTTTGCGGCTGAAACGCACCCATTTACCGTTATCTTTGCGGAAAAGTTTCAATTGATAAGTGAACACTCCGTCTTTGTGTCCGGCCTTGGGGAATTCGATCACCGCGCCGTCATGCTCCACCTTGACCGAAACTTTGGAACCGGGGGCAAATTCAGGAGCAGTCGAAGAAGCCGTACGTTTGGCTTCAGTGTAAAGCGCGGTTTCCGGAGAATAAGGCAGCGAAACCACCCACGGTGTATCCGGCTGATATTCACGTTTGCTCTTGCAGAAAAAGCGGCGCATGACCAGTTTCTTTGGATAAACTTCCATGATGAGAGCCATGTCGGAGTAACGGGAGGCAACCACGTTGCCAAGCAGTACCGCGTGCCAGTAGGCAAGACCTCCGGCGTTGACCGCGGTGAATTTTCCCTGCCAGATATTCAGTTCATTGGCAAGAGTACCGTGGATATGTCCGGAAAATTGAATGACCTGCGGATATTTTTCCAGAATCATGCGCCGCCAGCCGACTCCCCAGGTGTCGCTATCCCAAACGGTGCTTCCGGCGGGCATGTGATCGATCAGAAAAACCGGTTTATCAGGAGTATCTTTGACTGCTTTGGAGACAAGTTCTTCGAACTTCTGCATACTGACCGACTGCCGGACTGTCACGAAATTATATCCGTTGATTTTGGAAATCGATTCCGGGTCATGAAAAATTTTGAGATGCTTTTTCAAAAGAGCGAAATACTGATCTTGAGAAATTTTACGGTCACGGCCGAGGTCATGATTGGCGTAGGCAAAAAATTCGACCGGGGCTTTTTCATTTCCATAAACCGCGCTCACGGCATCCCGGTAGTTTTTGTAAGATTTTTCATTGAACCGGTCGGCAATATCACCACAGTTGACGACGATATCGACCTTGTGCTGACGGAAAAGTTTGTAGGCTTCACGCACCAGAACCGCCGATTCCGGTTTTTCTTTAACGTGGGTGTCGGTAATAAAAGCGACACGCATGATCGGCTTGGCGGATGCAAAAACGGCACAGCAGAAAAGTGCTGTCACCACCGTAAAAATTCTCTTTGACATAACAGTTCTCCTTTTTGAATTAAAATTGAGTTTTCTTTAATATGCCATAAAAATAAAAAAAATCAAATCCTGATTTATGCCCATGTCTTGTTTTTATTGCAGAATCGTGTATATTCAGTGTTGCAGCTCTCCTCAATTTATCAATCTTACCGAAAAAAAGGAGAGAAAAATGAGAAGCATCACAACGTTCGACATCCAGTACGCCCACCGTTTCTACAACTTCAAGGGAGAGGCCCAATATCTGCATGGTCACACCGGCACATTGACCATTGAGGTCGAAGATTCCATCAACTGCGGAGTCAACATGGTCTACCCCTGCAATGAGATCAAGAAAATCGCGTGGAATGTGTTGAAAAATTTCGATCACGCGCTGGTACTGCGGCAGGATGATCCCCTGCTCCCGGCGATTCTGGCGGTCTACGAAGAACAGGGCATCCGTAACGGCGCACCTACCAATACCATGAAAGGCCCGGCATTCAAAACGGAACTTGCGACTGCCCATCCGGAGTGCCGTCTGGTCATTACTAAAGAAACGATGACAACCGAAGGAATGATCAAAATCGTCTACCACCTGTTGAAAGATCAGCTCAATATCGTAAAAATCACCTTCCGCAGCGGTGACAATACAGCAAGCGAATGTTTCCCGGTTGAGCATACGATCGACCGCTGTCCCTGCTGCGGAGTCACCATGGGTGCCGACGGCATCTGTCCGAAGTGCGGCTGCAGGAAGAAATAACGTTTTGTAAAACCGCCGCAAGGCGGAATCAACAACTGCCTCACGCATGTCGGGCTGAAAAAGCCCGACGATATGCGCAATGCCAGTCGCCCAAGGAGCGATATCGCGCTGCTATCTGCGAGTTTTTACAAGGCGAAGCCGAGGGATCCGTCTTCGCTAAAGCTACGCCGGGACAAGGTGGACTTGTGTCCTCGACCACATCGGCACAGGAGCAAGATAAAAAAACCGCCGCGAGGCGGAATCAACAACTGCCTTACGCATGTCGGGCTGAAAAAGCCCGACGATATGCGCAATGCCAGTCGCCCAAGGAGCGATATCGCACAGCCGGGCGTGTTTTGCGACGAGCACGATGTGGGAGTGGACTTGTGTACTCGACCGAGGCTGAGTCCGCCGTAAAGGCTCGCGGGAGCAAGATAAAAACCGCCGCAAGGCGGAACAAACACTACCGCTCGCCTGCCGGGCGTTCAGCCCGGCGGTAGGCGCACCTCCAGCGGCGAAGGAGCGATATCGCACAGCCGGGCGTGTTTTGCGACGAGCACGATGTGGGAGTGGACTTGTGTCCTCGACCACATCGGCACAGGAGCAAGGCGCGCTCCGGCAAAGCGAGATCGCTCCGTTATATTTCCAAGTTGCCTAATGGGAAATGCTGTTGACTGCCGTAGACATCGCAGTCCTGCGGCGAACCGCTGGAACAGTTGCGCGGCAACACCACTTTGACCGTTAAAATCCGGTCAAATGGTTTGATCGCCACTGCAGATTGCGGAACATTGTAAAGTTCAGCGATCTTCTCTGCAGAAAATCCCGGAGAAGTCAACACCTTGCGGTATTTCTCCTCCTCATCGAACATCAAATCGATGGTCACTTGAAATGGTCCGGCATTTTTACTGCGGCAGACCAGAGCAATATCATAAAGTTTCATTTTATCACCATGGTTTTGACCTCAAATTCCAACGGAAGATCGGTCAGATGATAGAGTGCAAATTCATAAACTTCGCCGCCGGAGAAATCGGAGGGCGAGAAGGGAAACGCCAGGTTTCCGGCGGTCGCTTTGCGCTGGGGAAATCCCTGATGCAGCGCCTTTGAACGGGCCAAACCGACCAGAGCATCCGCCTGTTCCTGCGTCGGAGCAATGGCTTCAATGACCAGACCGACTTCCCGGGGGAGAGTGGTCGGAGCTTCATTGCTTCCGGTGACGGCGTCCAGTCCGTAGCGCAAAAAGCGCAGAGAATACTCTCCGGGATTGACGAAAGTTGCCGATTCAGCGACTGCTGCACGCACGCCGTTTTCGATTTCGTCAAGGTGAGCGATACCGGAGGGGTCGCGCATTCCGGCAATGGTGATCGCGCGGCAGCCGACCTTGACCGTACCTTCAAGTTTGGTGGTCTGCTTATCAGCCGGAACCAGTTTGCTGCCTCTCACCAGAACTTTGCGCGGAGAGAGTTGTTCAAATGAACTGTTGGAGAGATCGATCTTTCCTTCCGGTTCATAGAAGCAGTTGGGATCAGGCTGTTCGTAGAGCGAGTGCGCCGCAACTGAATCCGGGGTACAACTGCGCGCCGGGTTGGGCGGTTCAACGGTGAAGTGATCTTCATACATCTCCACGACCAATGAATCGTTGGCACCAACCGGACGGGCGCACAAAGCTCCGCATTCGGCGATTTTGGCAGCATGAAGCGCCAAGCCGGGATCAAAGCCTTTCCAGATCGGGAAAGAAGCGAAAACGGCGGTATCGCAGCAGCGTCCGGCGACGATGACTTCGGCGCCGGATTCAAGGGCTTCGATAATGGGGTCGGTTCCGAACTGAGCGACCGGATTGACCAGTTTATCCACCAGTTCCGCTCTGAATTCCGGAGAACCGCCGCAACTGGAGAGGTGTCCATCGGCGGCACGGCGCATGAATTCCCGATCCAAGTCGGAGTAGATCACCGCGACATTGAAAGAGGTTTTCTGTTCGGCGGCGATTTCTCCGATGATTTCCAGCACGCTCTCGACATGGGGACGGGCACCGGAACCACCGGCGCTGCCGATTATCAGCGGTATCTTGCGCTCTTTGATATGGGGCAGGATCAGCGCCAGATCGCGTTTCACCTGCAATTTTTTGACAAATCCCCTGCCGCTTCCCAGATAATAGGGTCCGGGGTCGGTGGAACCGGCATCAACGCCGACAAAATCCAGTTTTTCTTTGAGCGCATTTTCCAGACTGACCGGGGAATAACCGTACCCCAGAAGTCCGCACAAAGAGAGATAACGAATCGGCTCTTTCATCCATTCACCTCGGTATAGGTGTAGTTTTCAGGGATACCGAGCGCTTTTTCGATTTCCGGCATCTTGGCATCGGCTTCGCGGGCCAGTTCCTCAAAATAGTTGTTGCCTTCGGCATCGATCGCCACGAAAAAGGGTCCGAAGTGATCGACTTCATAGATCCAGGTGCATTCGGTTTTTCCGAGTTCTTCAAGGAAGTGGACATCATGGACTTTTTTCACCTGACCGCGCAGGGCGTTACCGCTCAAACCGATCTTGGTAAGATAAACGCCGCCGGTCTCCTTGAGCGCCTGCGCGGTACGCGGGCCCATGGTGGTTTTACCGATAAGGGTGCGGAGATTGAATTTTTTTACCACATCAGCACCGTAGCGCTCAAAGCGGATGGAACTGGTCGGTTCGCAGCTGACAACTTCCCACTCGTCGCCATTCTGCTTCATCACCGGGCCGACATGCAAGAAGCAATTGATCTTTTCATAGTCGATCGGCGGATAAATGTCATCTTCCACAGCACGGATGTGCAGACGGCTTCTGCCGGTAAAAAGCAGACCGCTGACCGTCACCATTTCACCAAGTTTCAACGATTTTGCATCACTTGCCGACATTGGCAGCTTGATATCTCTCATTTTTACAGTTCTCCAGTGTAATCGATATTTCCGTTTCCGTCGATTTTAGCGATCCAGCGGCGGCCGACCAGGCATTGGGCGTTGACCGCGACCGGAAGAGCGGCAGTGTGAGTAACTGCCACATCCAGATTGATCGCCAGTACCGCATTGATGCCGCGTGATCCCATGGGACCGATACCCAGAGCGCGTGCGGCATCGTAGAGTTCAGTTTCCAGACGGGCGACTTCCGGGTCGGAATGTTTGGAACCGATCGGACGGAGCAGTGCGGCTTTCTTGGCAAGGCTCATGCACAAATCGGCAGTTCCGCCGATACCGACGCCGATGATGGCGGGCGGGCAGACTTTTCCGGCATAGCAGGCATCTTTGATACATTCAATAACGAACTTTTTGATACCGGCTTCGCCGTCGGCGGGGAACATCATCCGGTAAAAGGTTCCGAAAATTTCCGATCCGCCGCCTTTGGGCACAGCAAGTATCTCCATACCGTCATCGTCACGATCGAAAACGATTTCAACTTTGGGCATACCGGGACCGATATTGTCGCCGGGATTCTTGCGGGTCAGCGGATGAACCATGGTCGGGCGCAGGAAGCACTCGGCAGTGGCGCGGGCGGTGGCTTCTTCAGCGCAGGATTTCAGCACATTGAAGCCGCCTTCGACCTCAGTTTTGCTTCCGGCATGGATGAAGAACATGGGGAAACCGGTATCGGCACAAACCAGACCGTTTCCTTTTTCCGAAAGGTCGGCATTCTGCAGACTGACTTCCAGGTGTTTTTTTGCCATCGGGTCGCTCTCTTCGGCAAGGGCGCGCTGAAGCGCTTTCCGGATATCCGGCGGCATTTTGGTTGCGCCGAGCCGGATGGCATTATACATTGCATCTACAATGGTTTCACGCTTTATCATAGTCGTACTCCTCTCTTGATGTGAAAATTTCTTTGTATTTCAAATAGGTTTCTTTATCCATAATTTTCGGCAATGCAGCGATGGCATTACCTCGAACAGCACCGTCAGCCAGCAGGGAAACGGCATCCATCGCCAGAAGTTTCGCTCCATCGATGTAGGCTTTTTCCGGGTCGGTGACGACAAAATCTTTGGCATGCGGCGAACCGGTGAATCCGGCACAATATGCGTGCAGAGCCGGCATCAGCATACTGACATCCCCCATATCGGTCGATGAACCGCGATGACCGAAGTTGGTCAGGATGCCGCCGTTGAGCATTTTCAAGTTTTCAGCATGAACGGCATTGAGTTCCGGACAACTTTTGTACGGCATATAACCGCCCAGATTGGTGACGGTGACTTTGCCGCCGAATGCCATTGCCGCACCCCGGATACAGCGGTCAACCACAGCGCAGGCGTTTTTCACCGCATCGGGGGTCTTGGCGCGCACCTGAAGTTCCAGTTCGGCTCGGGCAGGAACGACGTTGACCGCATTGCCGCCGTCGGAGATGATGCCATGAATACGCACGCTGTCTTTATCATCAAAGGTGTCGCGCTGGGAATCGATCATGTTCAACGCCTGCCGCGCCATAGTGGCGGCATTGATCCCATCCCACGGGCGCAAGCCGCCGTGAGCGGCTTTGCCTTCAAAAACGATCTGCTTCATGCAGAAACCGTTGAAACTCTCCGGAGTGAAGGTGTCGTGGCCGGCATGAATGAGCAGTACCGCATCGATATCATCCAGATATCCCTGTTTGATGAATTCCGGTTTGCCGCCGCAGAAAGAGATTTTGCCGGAAGAAATAAGCTCGCGGCAGTATTCCAGACTTTGAAACTCTTCCGCCGGAACCGCAATAAATGCCAGAGAACCCGACAACTCCTTTACCACCGGCACCAGCGCTTGCGCCGCCCCCAGCATCATCGCCAACTGAGCATGATGTCCGCAGGCATGGGCAGCCCCGGTTTCGGGGTCGGCAAAGGTGTGTGATGGAACCGGAAGCGCATCCAATTCACCCATAATGGCAATACGCGGTCCGGGTTTGCCGCTGTCGATATCCGCACGGACACCGGTGATGGCGAGTCCGGTGCGGACCGTAAGTCCGAGTTTTTCCAATTCGGCACAAACCAATGCGGCGGTCTTTTCCTCCCGGTAACCGAGTTCCGGGTTGTGAAGTATTTTTTCTGCAAAATCAATGATCTCCTGCCGCCGGGATTCCACGGCGGCGATCATCTGCTGTTTCAATCTGCTGCTGTCACTCATGCAAAAAACTCCTCCTGCTTGTATTTTTCCAATACGCTCATGTCGGGTTCCACGTCCAGACCGGGACGGTTGCGCATTGTATAGGTTCCCGGCTGTTCGGTAGTGAGCAGCGGAGTACCGAGGTTTTCTACATAGAACTTGTCAACCGGAGAAATATCGGACGGATAATTCACATGCGGCAAAGTGGCAAGGTTGGCGACAACAGTCGTCCCCAGAGAAGATTCCCCCATGCCGCCGAGCCAACAGCCGATGTTGTTCTCTCCGCAAAGTTTATGGATCTCCAACGCGGGAGTTATACCGCCGACCCGGGCGTATTTGATATTGATGACCTTGCAGGCACCGATCTCTATCGCCTGACGGGCATCCTGAACCGAACAGATGCTCTCATCCAGACAAATGGGAGTAGCGATCTGTTTCTGTAATTTGGCATGGTCAATAAGGTCATCATGCATCAGCGGCTGCTCGATCATGGCAAGGTTGTATTTGTCCAGAGATTTGAGCATGTCAATATCATCGAGAGTGTAAGCGCTGTTGCAGTCTATATGGATGGTCAGATCCGGATAAACACTGCGCACTGCATCCAGCATATCGCACTCCCAGCCGGGGCAGAATTTCAACTTTATCCGGGGATAGCCCATTGAAGTCATTTTGTCGATACCGGCAATCAGATCATCAAAAGTTTTCAACACGCCGAAGCAGTAACCGATGGATGCTTTTTCATGGGTTCCTCCGATAGCCTGTTTCAAAGGTATCCCCTGCTTTCGGGAGAGCAGATCCCAGAGAGCAACGTCAAATGCCGCTTTTGCATACTCATTTCCGCGGATGGGAGCAAGAAGCTGCTGCAATTCGGCTCCGGAATCAAAGTTGCGTCCCAGCACCTTGGGAACGATAAAATCCCGGGCAATAGTAAAGGTCGTCTTGTCAGTATAGCAGGAAAACATCGGTCCGCCGCCGGGAGCAACTTCGCCCCAACCGGAGAAACCTTCTGACTCAAGTTTCACCACCACGGAATTGAACGCCTTCTGGGTGCCAAAAGCAGTAGTGTACGGATTTTTGATCGGATTGCAAACACGATACATACTGATTTTTTCAATTTTCATAGAATAACCTCCCGATTTGTCTGAAGGAAATATAATTTCACTATTTGATTTTTACAACATCACAATGTATATTAATTGATATATTTTTCAAATCAATAAAGGGATATAAACAATCAATGGAACTTACGACCTTAAAATATTTTGTCACCGTTGCCAAAGAATTGCACTTCCGGCGCGCCGCCGCCAGACTGAACATCACGCAGGCGCCATTGAGCGCGGCGATAAAAAAGTTGGAAGATGAACTGGAAGTGCAGCTTTTTGAACGAACCAGCCGTTCGGTAAAACTGACCGCCGCCGGAACATTATTCCTTGCAGAAGCTGAAGCGGTTTTGCAAAGAACAGAAACCGCATTGACCCGGATGGCGGATCTGCGTTCAGGAAGCACCGGTCAACTCTCGATCGGATATAACGAAACCGCATTGAACACCTTTCTGCCGCAACTGCTCTCCACTCTGCGCAACGGCTTTGGCAACATCCAGTTTGAATTGCGCGAACTGGAAACTGCAGAACAGTTGAATTTTCTCCGGGACGGAACGATAGATATCGGTTTCATGCGCCCCTACGGCTTCGACCTTACCGGTTTGGAACATCGTCTTATCTGGCGGGAATCTTATGTGCTGGTCATGCCGGAAGATCATGAACTTGCGGCAAAGAATACCATTTCAGCAGCTGATCTTTCCGGAAAAAGTGTCATTCTCTTTGCCCGTGATGTCAATCCGATGATCTATGACCGGATAACGATTTCGCTTTCGACCGGACAACTTCCGTCGCCGCACTTCCGTCAGGATGCCCGCAACAAAAGTTCAATGCTCGCGCTTGCCGCTGCCGGATTCGGAGCAGCCCTTCTTCCGGAGTCAAGCACCAGAGAGCTGCACCGCGATCTGGTCAGCCGTCCTTTGGATATCCCCCTGCCTCCGGTGGAAATCATGGCGGTATGGAATCCGGAGCGGACCTCAAGGGTTCTTCATAAAATCCTGGACTGTCTGCCCGGTAAAACGCGTTAAAAAATATTTTGCTTTTTTCTTCTTGCAGTGCTATATTAAAAACACAGTTTATTCTGCACACAGGGAAAGTAAAATATGTACGCAATGACATTGGATGACAAGCTCAATTTCAAGTGGTGCGAAACGGCGGATCCAGTCCGCAAAAACGGCGAGATCCTGATCAAAGTTTCCGCAGCGGCAGTCAATCGTGCCGATCTGATGCAAAAAGACGGCTGTTATGCCTCTCCGCCGGATTGGCCGCAATGGTGCGGTCTGGAAGTATCCGGCATTGCCGTTGAAGTTCCGGAAAATTGCCATATCAGAGTTGGAGATAAAGTCTGTGCGCTGCTGGGCGGCGGCGGCTATTCCGAATATGTCACCGCACCTGCCGGCATGGTACTTCCGGTTCCGGAAAATGTTTCCATGGAAGCCGCCGCTGCCATTCCCGAAGTCTGGGCAACAGTCTACCTCAATTTGCAGCTGGAAGCCGGCGGATTGAAACCCGGAGATACCTTCTTTGTGCAATCTGGTGCCAGCGGTGTCGGTCTGGCCGCGATCCAGTTCGCCAAATTCAAAGGCGCCAAAGTCATCACTACCGTCGGAACTGACAGCAAAGCGGAGTTCGTCAGAAAACTCGGTGCCGACATCGTTGTAAACCGCAAGACCGAAGATCTCCGTCCGGTACTTGCCGCCAATCCGCCCGATGTGGTGCTGGATTGTGTCGGCGGAAAAATCATGGGAGAAAACCTCCGGCAAATGGCTTTCGGCGGCCGCTGGATCATGATTGCGACCCTCGCAGGAGGAATGACTGAAATCGATCTGGAAACCATCTGGCGCAAACGTATAAAATTGATCGGCAGCACACTCCGCAGCCGGACTCCGGAAGAAAAAACCGCCGTTCTGCAAGCCTTAAAAAATGAGTTATGGCAGGCTTTTTCAACCGGGAAACTGATCAATAATATCCATGCCACGTTCCCCATTCAGGAGGTTGAAGCAGCTCACGCCATCCTCCGCCGGACAGAAAATATCGGCAAAGTTGTTCTTTCATTTTAATTCAAGGAGATCCTGTCATGAAATACGGTCCGCTTTTCGGGATCTGCAGCAAACACCGTACCCCGGAAGATCTGATTGAAAATATTCTGCAGTTTGAAAATGCCGGAGCTCACGGCGTGGTTATCAACTTCGATGAACTTGACCGGCAATACTGGACATTTGACCACTTCAAAGCAATTCTCTCTGCGGGAAAAAGAGTAGAAACTTACGCATGTTTCTACCGGAACAAGCACACCACCGATCTCAATGATAAAACCCGTGCTGAATATTTACTCATGGCAAGTCTTGCCGGTGCCGACATTGTCGATGTCATGGGGGATCTGTTCGACCCCACCCCGTTTGAACTCTCTTTGAATCCGGAAGCAGTGGCAAAACAGAAAGCATTGATCGCCCGACTCAAGCAGAACGGCTCAACAGTTCTGATGTCATCGCACATACTGCAGTACCGTTCCTATGAGGATACATTGAAATATTTCCACACCCATCTGGAACGCGGAGCCGATATTTCCAAAGCGGTATTCGCCTGCACTTCCCAGGAGGAACTTATGGAAAGCCGACGCGTTTCTGATGAACTCTGCGCCAACTTTCCAATGCCGTTCGTCTATGTCTGCAGCGGCGAATTCGGCAAGAAATTCCAGCGTTACGAAACCCTGCTCAACGGCAGTCTGATGACCTTTGTCCGGCTCAATGACAACGATACTCAACCGGGAGTTAAGCAGGCTCTCGAATATATGAGAAGACACACTCCGTGGGCGGCCGCCGCAGAAAGATGCGACTGCGGAGAATTTATCGGCAAAACCGCAGTCATCACCGGAGGTGCTTCCGGCATGGGACTGTTGGCCTCAAAACGCTTTGCCGCGCTCGGAGCATCAGTCCTTATGGTCGATATCAATAAAGATGCTCTGGAAAATGCCGCAAATGAGATCCGGGAACAAGGCGGCCGAGCGATTGCGGTTACCGCCGATGTCAGAAAATACAGTGATGCTGCAAATGCGGCAGAAACTGCCATCAAAGCGTTCGGCAGAATCGACTATCTGCTCTGTTTTGCCGGTGGATATGAACCGCGCTGCTGTAAAAGCAATGTCCCTTTTTATGAACAGCCCATCGAAGTCATTGATTGGGGGATCGATGTCAATTTGAAAGGTGCGGTCTACTTCGCCCGGGCATGTATGCCTGCGATGATAAAACAAAATTACGGTGTTTTCGTATGTCTGGGGTCGGTCAGCGGCGTCGAAGGAAACGGCAAAGGTCCCATGTACGGCACAAGCAAAAACGGTCTTTCGCAATTTGTCAAAGGCGTTGCACTTGCCGGAGCGCCGCACAATGTCCGTGCCGTATGTGTCGCGCCGGGGCCGGTCATGACCAGAAAAGGTATGGCGGCGATGAAAACTCCGCTGGGAAGAGCTGCTGAACCGATAGAAGTTGTTGATTTCATCATGCAACTGTGTTCGGATCGTTCAAGTTTCATCACCGGTTCGACTCACTTCATCGACGGCGGATATCTGTGTAACTTCGGACGCTGAACGCAGGATGAATGGATTATGAAAAATAAAATTCCGATAATGGTGGGCGTAATCGCCAGTATCTCTGCCGCTGCCGCTCCGGAAATAACATTGCAGCAGATAAAAACCGGTTTCAAGGGAAAATTCTGTTATGTTCATGCCCGGGCGGGAATGACTCCTGACGGCAGAGCGATCATCACTACTCAGCCGTTGCTCCTGAAAGGTACAGATGTTTTTTACAGTCTGGAAATGCTCAAAAGCAATGACGGCGGCAAGACATGGAGCAACTTTGAAAAATCAAAAACTCTGATCCGGTATAAATATGATGCCGAACGGGAATATGTTATTTCTGATGCAACACCGTTTTATCATAAAAAAAGCGGCAAACTCATTATTACCGGACACAGCGTTGTTTATTTGGGAAACCGCATAGCTCCCCCTCCCCGCCCGCGCCAAACGCTGTGGAGCATATTCGATTTTGCTTCCGGGGATTGGGAAAAACCGCGGCCGCTGGAAATGCCGGATGAGAAGTTCAACAGCGGTGCCGGTTCGACACAGATATTGGAACTGCCGGACGGCGATCTGCTGATCCCGGTTTATTGTGCTTCGGACGGAGGATTGAATTCACAGGTTCTCAAGTGCAGTTTTGACGGAAAATCATTAAAAGTCAAAGAGACCGGCTCACCGCTTTCAATCAATATCCGGCGCGGCTTATATGAACCATCGATAGCGGAACACAACGGCAGATATTTCCTTGCCATGCGAAACGACAAACAGGGATATATCGCGGTGAGCGATGATGGATTGAATTATTCCGAACCGATCCCGTTGTGTTTTGATGATGGGCAAATTTCCGGGAATTACAACACCCAGATGCACTGGATAAAGGGCGGAAGCAAACTCTATTTAGTCTACACCAGACGCGGAGCAGACAATGACCATGTATTCCGTCACCGGGCACCGCTGTTCATGGCAGAATTCGATCCGCAGGAACTCTGCATCATCCGCAATACGGAAGTTGTCGCCGTTCCGGAACGGGGAGCGCGACTCGGCAACTTCGGCTGTCTGCAAATCAGCGACAACGAAGCCTGGGTTATTGCCGCAGAATGGATGCAGACTACCGCGCCGGATCCATCGGACTATACAAAATGTATGAAGTACGGCAGTGACAATTCCATCTGGATAGCCAAGATCAAATTCAAAGAAAAATAATTTTACTTTTTTTCCAAAAACCGACTTGTATTTACCAGTTCACGGCACTATATTTCACCCTCTCCAAAAATTTACACAAAGGGTGGATTGTCTATGCGTTCCGGAATCATTTTTTGCCTGCTGCCGCTGCTGTTGAATGCGGCAAAACCGGATGTTTACGTCTGGCAGCGCAAACACACCCCGGAACTGGAATCCGGTATCATTGAATTTCAGAAATCCGGAGGCGGCAAATTCTATTTCCTGGCGGGCGAACTTGAAAATGACCGAACTATATCCGTTCCTTATCCGCCTTTTCACTTCATGTCGGCAAAACGCATAACTCCGGTCATCCGCATCCACATCAAACATCTTAAAAGCACTCCGGAAAAACTCGCTGCCAAAGTGTTGAAACTCTACGCACCGTGGCAGAAGTGCAGTTCTCTGCAAATCGATCTGGATGCCCCGGAAAGCAAAATCGATTACTACACCTCATTGATGAAAGAGTTGCGCGAACAACTTCCTGATGTTGAATTGTCAGCAACCGTACTGCCCTGCCATTTGCGTCACCGGGAAAAATTCCGCAAATTAGCCGGCGCCTGCGATTTCTACGTCCTGCAAATCCACGGTCTGGAAAAACGCAACGGCGAATTTTCACTCATCAACAAAAAAACTGCGCTTGAAGCGATTTCCCGTGCGGTCAATCTCAAGCGGAAATTCAAAATCGCCATACCGGTCTATTCGCACAATATCAACGGGATCACCGTCAAACCGGATTTGGAACTGGTTCGCAATATCTGCCGCTTTGCCAATCGCAATAACATCGGGATAATCATCTTCCGTTTGTGGTCGCGCGGCGATGGTGAAACTCTCTTTGTCGCAGCTTTACTTGATATCTGCCGGGACACCCGCAACTATCCAGCCATGATTGATCACCGCTGGGACAAATCTTCCGATGGAGCATGGCACTTGTATATCCGTAACTTCGGATATTTTTCTGAAACAATTTCCCTTGATTTACAATGGGCACCGGGCTTTATTATCACCGATGCCGACACTTTCAATGGAGCAGAATTTTCTTTTGACCGTAAAAAATTGACGCTCACGCTGCCGCCGGATCAGGAGGAAAAAGTCTTTCTATGGCTGCGTACCCCTGCTCCGTTTGACAAAGCGAATTCACCATTAACCATAACCGGAAAGGACACTCACGCAAAATGAATTTGAAACTCCCGCTCATCCTCTCAACTGTAACCGCCGTAATCTCCTCCGCTCCGGCATGCGCTCCTTATTTTTCGCCCTCTTATCTGGCTCCCGGTAATGCCTATTCGGTTACCCTGAATAAAAAAGCCGCATTCAAGCGTTTTGTTCAAATGCATCAGGATCTGCTCCCTGCCCCGTTTGCGTTTCCGATGGGGACAAGCACTCTTAAGGCGGAAAGAATCGATTTTGCCAATGCGGTAAAAAAACGTCTGACAAAACTCTCCGTTGAAAAACAGGAAGAATTGATTGACAAGTACACCGAAATTACCACTTTGTGGCGACAGGGACAACGCTTACCAAAAAATGAACGACCGGAACGGATGCTGCCGCCGGAACTGCTTGAATTCGAACTGTATTTATACGGCTACGAAGAATTGCTCAAAAACAGCGAACTTGCCGACACTCCCGCCGCATGGAAAAAACTGCTGGATCTTCCCGCTGAACAGCGCCATTACCGCACCGCCTGGGTTCATTTCATGCTGGGAAATCACTTCAAAAATGATTGCCACATCCACTACGAAAACTGCCGCAATGCCGTCCGTTCCGGTTTTGCCGATACCGCCGGGGTCGCCTTGCGCAGTTACACGCTGGAAATCCGTTACAGCAAGCACCCGGCGCTGGTCATCCGCCGCGCCGCCGAAGCCGAATTGAGCGGTTCGCCGTTGGAATTCATCAACACTATCGACCGCTACTGGATAAAAAAACGTTCCACACCGGAGTATCTCATCATGCTCGAAGATCCGTTGGCAAGAGAATTTCTGGCGATCGCAGACCATTCTCCGCGCTTTGACAAAATGATAGGAAACTATAAACTCCGCAGCGCCGACATCCGTGCCTGTCATGCTTACGCAAAAGGTGACATGGTTCTTGCCCGCAACTATCTGAAGAAATTGAAAAAGCCCACGCTGCTTTCAGTTTACATCGAAGCCAAACTCGCCCGCCATACCGGAAACACTTTCCTCGCCGCAAAAAAATTGCGCCAATGGCTCAAGATGGCAGAAAAAGCAACTCCGGTCGATAAAAATGACCTGATCGATGTCTATGATTACCATAACAAAATCAATGCAGAAAAGGATGTTTACGGTCTGCTTGGCAGTGCGTTGATTTTCCGGCACAACTTTCTGGAAGCGGCAGAATATTTCTACCGGGCGAATTCCGAAACCGATCTTCACATCATCCTTGAACGCTTTTTCACCCTGGATGAAGCCGCCGGTTTTGTGGCAAAACTGGGAAATTCCCAACTCGACAAGCAGTATAAATATCTGGTTTCCCGCCGGGCTTTCCGCGAAAGCAACTTTGAACTTGCCGCACGTTATCTTCCGGAAAATGAATTGCCTAACCTGAAAAACTACATCAGTTTTATGGAACAGAGCAACAATAAGTCGCTGGATACCGACACCCGCGCCATCGCACTTTACAATGCAGCAAAGATCCTCCGTTATCACGGCATGGAACTTGCCGGGACCCAGGAGGCTCCGGACTACTTCCCCGGCGGATTCGGAACCGGCCTGCCGTATGACTTCTGCAATGACTGCCGATACAACAAATACCTCGGACGCTGGACATTGTGCCGGGAACATATTGCATGGCATAATAACGACAATACATTAAGTTTCCCCGGCTTCAACGCTCCGAAAGATTACCGGAATATGCCTCAAACCCAGCGTTATCACTATCGATATGGAGCCGCACGGCTTGCCATGAAAGCAGGAAACATCGCACAGGACGATGATCTGCGCGCAATAATCTATATTTTCGGCGGCAACTGCCTGCGCAAGACCAGTTTGCCCGAAGCGGACATTTTTTATAAAATGCTGGTCAACGAATGCCGGGGCAGTCTGTTGAGCAAACTTGCCGACCGTCAGCGCTGGTTCCCGACGGACTGCGTCCGGATGAATAAAGAAGTCAATCACCCGACTCCGCTTAAAGATATGGCGGCGGTAAAAGCGTTGATCAATGAGATATTTCCCAAATAAAGAAAATTGTCTCAGCAAAAGAAGAAGATGATTTGAAACGCAATCCGGCAAGTTTCTCCACCCGCGCCAACTTTTCGGGATACTTCTGACGTTGGAGAGTTGTCAACGGAATATTGTTCCATATATTTACGCAGTTCGTTGCGGCTGGTCTCTTTCGTTTTTTATTTTCCTTTTTTGATTTTTGCCATATAATCAGCCAGCGCCTTGTTGAAATGATGTTCTCCGGCGGTGTGCGGAGCTGTCGGCGTGGTGGTCATGAATTTGGCAGTATCTTTGGGCAGATTGTTGTAAAAAGCGTAAACGCTGGTAGGACAACAGACCGTGTCGATAAATCCGGTACAGGTGTAGATCGGGCATTTGATACGGCGGCCGAAGAAAACATCATCATAGTATGCCATGGTTTTGGTGGCTTTTTCGACTTCAGCTTTATCTTTCAAATCCTGATAAACTCTGGGCCAGCCGCTCTGACGTCCGGCAAGACATCCGGAGTGGTCGCTCATCGCAGGAACCATCGCACGACACATGGTGACATCGGGATCGAGAGCAGCGGCAACGATCGTCTGGGCACCGCCCTGACTGCCGCCGTTGACGATCAGGTTTTCGCCGTCCCATTCCGGAAGCGATTTAACATACTGCAAAGCACGGATAACGCGCATGTAGACATTTTTGTAGAAATATTTTTCCCGGTCTTCTTTGCCGGAGTGGTTGTATCTGCCGCCGCACTCTTTACCGATGGCAATGCGCGTTTTCTGATAGAATTCCTTAGATTTGCCATTGGCAATACCGTGGGCGTTGACGTCAAACACAATGATGCCCATAGCAGCGTATTTATGCTGGATGGTGGAGCTGCGGAAACCGGCGCCGTGGTAGGTGACCATCACCGGAAGCGACTTCGGTCTGGCATTTTCCGGAATGATGAGATATCCGGAAACGGGACGGTTGGCAATACAGTTTACTTTCATATCGTAAACTTTGTATTTGCCCATGAGATTTTTCGGAGTGATGTCAACTTTTTCCAGAACCTTGATGGGCTGAGCGAGAACCGCTTTTCTGATATTGCCCCAGAACTCATCGAAGTCGGCAGGTTCTTTGATGGCGATATCGATCTTTTCCGGCTCGATCATCGCGCCGATACCGCCGGAAACGTTACGATCGACCATCTTGCCCCGGTACATCACCTTGCGGCGGAGAACTTTGCCGTTTGGACCTTTGAATGTGCAATAGAGATGAACCCAGCCGGGTTTATCCAGACTGGTACTCAATGTCAGCGGTTTTTCCGAAACCGCCGCAGTTCCGGTTTTGACCGGCTTATTATTGTGATTGAGTTTGTATTCAACGGTGTATCCGGCAGGCACTTTGCCATCAGCAAAAAGCTGGGCGGTAAAAGTGATTTTTTCTCCTGCTTTGTAAAAAGCCTCCGGCTTGCAGGTGGTGAACTTCATGGTATATTCGACCGCCTCAAGCGAAAAGAGCGCAGCGAATACAGCCAGCAGTACAAATTTTTTCATTTTTCAACTCCATCTTATTTGGGTGTTATATCAGAAAATACCGGTGCGGTTAATATACTACACTTTGCAAAAATTTACAATAGAAGTATAAAATTTTTCAACCGGTCAACATTCCTGCAAAAAATCGGTGAATTTTTCAACAAATTTCAGAAAAATCCCCCTTGAAAACCACCGCAATACAGTATATAGTATGTACCTCACACGATTTGCATTTTCACCCACAACACATAGAGGTTTTTGTATATGCTTTACTATCTTGCTCTGTTCAAGAATTCCTGCGGTCCGCTCCGTCTGTTTGATTATGTTACTTTCCGCGCCGGCGGCGCCGCGGCGACCGCCTTTTTCATCGTGCTGCTGCTGGGCGCTCCCTTTGCCCGGATGCTCCGCAACCTCAACTTGCGCGCGGCTGACCGTTACGACGGACTCATCCCCCCCGAACTTCTGGACAAACGCAAAAACAGCACCCCCTGCATGGGTGGAGTGCTGATGCTGGCAAGCATTGTGATATCCTCTCTGCTCTGGCTGCGCCCCTCCAGTCTTATCGGTTGGATCCTGGTCGGCGGAACCACGCTTTTCGGTGCTTTGGGCTTTGTCGATGATGCGTTGAAAGTTTTCCGTCAGGATCGGGACGGTCTGCCGGAAAAGCCGAAACTTGCCGGACAATTCCTGATCGCCGCCATTGCAGTTTGTGCTTTCAGCTTTGCTCCGGAAACCTCCGGACTGATGAAAAACTTTTATATTCCCTTTCTCAAAACGCCGCTCTTTTCCGGAAGCTGGCTGATTCCGGCATTTTCGGTGCTGGCGATCGCGGTGATGGTCAATGCGGTCAACTTCACCGACGGCAAGGATGGTCTGGCTTCGGGATGTACGATTTTCTGTTCATTCACCTTTGCGGTATTCACCTATTTGATGGGACACAAGATTTTTGCCAACTACCTCGACCTGCCATTTATCAGCGGTATCGAAGAAGCGGTGGTATTTGCTTTCGCCATCTGCGGCTGCTGTATCGGATTCCTCTGGCACAACTGCCATCCGGCGGCGATGTTCATGGGAGATACCGGAAGTCTGGCACTCGGCGGAGCGATCTCTCTGCTGGCAGTACTGGTGCGTCAGGAAATTCTGATGTTTGTTGTCGGCGGAGTATTCACCATGGAATTTGCTTCTGTGGTACTGCAGCGCTATTACTACAAGATGACCCAAAAGCGGATTTTCCTCTGCTCTCCCATCCACCACCACTTTGAACGTCTCGGCTGGACCGAAACCCAGATCGTCGTACGCTTCTGGATCCTCTCCGGCCTCTTTGCCATGATTGCGCTCGGAACCCTGAAACTCCGCTGATTGCAAAGATTTCCCGTTTCCGGCACTTGATTTTACACTTCTCCATCGTAAGTTGATTATTGAAGAAACCGCTTGCGATGGAGGAGTTATTTTATGAATAAAGCACCGGAAAAATTCCGCCGCTGGCCCTATGCCGCATTACTGGCATCGCGCCAGAGTTCTCACAACGAACTGGAACACAGCGAACTGATCCAGGATCGCCGCAAACTCGGTAATCACCTCTGCCGGGCGATTCTGCGCGGAGATAATCTCGCTGCCGGACATCTGCTCAAGTCGGGCGCTCCGGTAAATCATCAGGAATTCCCGGACGGCTGGACTCCGCTGATTTACAGCATCTACTACAACAATCCGGCGGGGAGAAGACTGCTGCTTGCCCATGGAGCAGATATTTCGGTTACGGATTTTTCCGGCAGGACGGTTTTGATGTTCGCCGCTTTGAATGGAGATGCCGTTCTTGCCGGACAACTCCTGCAAATGGGGGCATCCGTTTCAACCATGGACAAACTGGGCAGAACCGCACTGGATTTCGCCAAATCCTGCCGCAGTACCGAATGTATCAAACTTCTGGAAAAATAACCGCGAATTATCTGCTTTCACAGCAGATTGTCGTCCTTGACCACACCCGGCAGCTGAACATTTTCCGGGTCGCCGAAGTTGTCTTTGCCCTTGGAAATCACCAGTTTAACCAGAGAAGGTATCGGTAAAGTGGTGATGATCGACAGCACGATGATCGCGTTGAAAAACTTTCCGTCGAGCAGACCGATCTCCTTACCGATCGCCGCCGCCGCCAGAGTGGCTGACAACTGCGGAACAGTCATCAATCCCGCCGCCAATCCCTGCGACCGGGAAAATCCGCTCATTCGCATTGCCGTATAACCGGAAGCGATCTTGCTCAACACCAATCCGCTGACGGTAAGCAGGATGATCATCAGATTTCCGCCGCTTCTGAATGCCGAAAAATCAGTTTCCATACCGATCGACACAAAGAGGAACGGGATAAGAAAGCCGTAACCGATGCTTTCCACCCGGCGAAAAAGCAGCATATCCCGATCCTGCACCACCTGTGACAATCCGAGTCCGGCAATAAACGCGCCGACCACCAGGTTGATACCGAAAAGTTCGCCGATGATCACCGTGACCAGAATCACCAGCATCACAAAGGTTATCAAACCGTCATCCCCCGGCTGGAAATATTTTCTCAACCCCTTGCCGACCCAGCGAACCGCCAGAGTCGAAAGTGCCAGATAAGCCAGCACGATCAGCAGAAACACCGGAACAAAACTGTTCCCGAATACGCTGCTGCTGACATGATCGAAGATCGACAATGTATTATTCACCACCAGATGCGCCATCTTACTGCTCTGCCGGTGCAGCTGGACGCTTACCGCCAGCAGCACGATACTGGCGATATCGGTCACAACGGTTGAAATCAGCACCGCCGCACCGAATTTGGTCTTGCTCAATTTCAATTCCCGCATGACCGGGAAAACGATACCGACCGAGTGAGAAGCAAAAAGCGAAGCGTAGAGCAGTTTGCCGGCAAGATCATCCGGCTTGAAATACCAGTAGACCCAGTAACCGGCAGCAGCCGGGATCAGAAAAGTGAGGATACTCAACAGAGTCACCGGCTTTCGCACCGAATTGATAAGTTTGAAATCAGCTTCCATACCGGCAAGCGCCATCAGCAGCATCAGTCCGAGGGAACCTAGGACATTGATTATCATGTTGAAACTTCCGGCAGTTTGCCGGGCGGTTTCTGCTTCCATGCCGGGAGTACCCAGAAAACTCAGCCACGCAGAAACTTTGCCCACCAGATCAAAACCCAATCCGGTGGGTCCCACCAGCATTCCGACCACCAGAAGTGAGATCACCGCCGGAATACCGACCTTGCGAAGCAGAAACGGTGCCAATCCCATAAACGCAGTAAACGCCATAAACAATATCAAAAATGCACCGTCATTCATAAAAAAAACCTCAAAAGTTCAGTGTTATTTTATCCAACATGTCCTAAATATAAGGTCTTTCCGCTGAAAAGTCAAATTATTCCGGCAAAAAACTGTTATTTTCAAGTTTCCATCCGGTTCTATCAAATTTTTTCTTTTTTTTTCTCAACTCATTTGCAAACAATTTCCTGCAATGTTATATTTACTGTCAGGGTATCTTTTAATGAAAAATTTTTCAGGGAACTGATAGATGGAAGAAAAAATTGATGATTCATGTTGCTCCTTATACAAGATATCGCAAATTGCCGATCAACAGATAATCTATCTTGATTTTAATGGAGAATCTGCGGTATACAGAAACAATGATCTCGGCATAACCGTTGATATCGAAGTTGAAGATTCCGGATTGAGCAATGAACAGAAAAACTATATTCTGTCAAAACTTGCGGAAATATACGCTGACTCCGGAGTTGTTTTTACTGCGGAATCTCCTGCGGACACCAACGAATACAGCACTATTTATGTAGGAAAATCCGGTTCTTTTGCAGAATACGGTTCATTTTCCGGAATTTCAGAAACCGTAGACCATAATAATGTAAGAAAAAACGATAATGCTTTCGTTCTGCTTGATTCCACCGACCGCGTTGCAGAAATCATTTATGCAATTTCTCACGAAACCGGTCATCTTCTCGGATGCATTGATCACGGCGGCGAAGGCTTGAATGCATACCAGTGCAACATTTACTACTCAAAAACTTTATCAGGAACAATTTCTGAAAGCGTGAATGTCGGAAGCTGCCGTCGCATACCCTATATGCCTTGCTACTGCCATGAAGATGTGTACCTATTCGGTTATGCCGATAATGTCACTGTCAATTCCGGCGGTTCATTAAAAATTCACGGAGTAACAGTACAAAATATTACGGTAAATCCAGGCGGACATTTTACAGCTTGTTGTGACTGTGTTGCAACCGGCATCAAAGAAAACGGAGGATATGTCAGTGACAGTGGCGGGGATATTACCTTCGCCGCCAACACATTCTCCGGAATAGTATTTGAAAATTCCTACGCAACAGTTCACACCCCGACCACCGCCAATAACATTACGCTGAACGAGTCCGGGGTACTGTATGTGTTCGGTGGAACTGTAAATAACACAACGATCAATGACGGTGGATCCATCTCATGTTATAACGGATATGTAAATAATATCACGGTCAATCCCGGTGGTGTAATAGAAGGCTATCTGGAATCAGCTGTAATCAAAGAAAACGGCGGATATGTCGATATCGTCCTGCATGATGGAATAACTTTTTTACCCAATTCCATTTCCAATATGACATTGAACGATAACAAGATGGTGTCCGTACATAACGGAACGACAGCCAATAATATCACGGTCAATGACGGAGTGCTTTGGGTAAAAGACGGAATTGTCGACGGAGTCATTCTGAATGGTGGATACTGTCATGTGGGCTTTAACAGCCATGTGTTAGGTGTCGCCGATCGCGGTGGAACAGTATGCAATGCCACGGTCAACTCCGGTGGATCACTGGCAATCATCAATGATTGCGGTTTGGTCAAAGGCATACACTTGAAAAGCGGTGCGTCTTTTTCATTTTCGGGCGGAACAGTCAGCGGCAAAGTAGAAATTGAAGACGGTGCTGTTGTTGACATTGATACGGATAAAACTACCTTCGAATTCCGGGTATCGGAACATTCCTGTTCCGCAGGATATCTGCTGAATGATTTCTCCTATTTTGACGGTGCAAATATTTCCATTACGGTTGCAGAAAACCAGAAGAGCGGAATATATAAACTTGCGCAAAACGCCTACCTTGCACCTCAAACCATTTCGGTCTATTGCGAAGAGACAATGATTGCTCCTAAACAATACACATGGGATCCCGACCCGGATTCCTATTGGGATCCCCAATGGCCGGGATATATGGAGTTCACCTGCGCCGATGTGAAGTATCGTCTTTACAACGAGAACGGTGATTTGTACCTTGAGGTCAACAACAAAGACAATCTCAAAGATGTCAATCGGGAAAAACGGGAAACGGTCATTGAACTGCCGTCTGATGCCTTTGAGGGGACAGGACTTACTTACACCATCTCCAATAATCCTTCATGGCTCAAAATCGACCCCGCCACAGGAAAATTCAGCGGCACGGTCGGCAGGATATCCGATACCGCGACCGGTTACGGAAAAACCACTTTTACAGTAATTGCCTCCGATGCCGACGGCGGCAAGTATAGCCGGGATCTGGAACTCCTGGTCATTCCGGATCTGATATACAACGACCGGAAAATATTCAATCACTCATTGACCGACCTGATCGCAGAAACATTGGATAAATTTGATCCGGATGAAAGTTCTGAAATTTTCAATCTCTCGCTCTACAGCAATATCGGTTACAGTTTTTGCGGTGTCGATATGTTGTTTTCCGACATTGCCGTTGCGGCAAGCGAAACGGAAGATTCGTATGAATTCAAACTGAAAAGCCGCCTTGAATTATCGTTGTTCGACTTCGGCAACGCAAAATCACAAGTCATTATAGATGTCGGAAGCGATACGGAATCGGAGAAATATATCAAAGTTTCCACGCCCAAAGACTTCGGCTCCCTGCAATTTGATCTGGTGGGAGAAATGAAGTTCACCGATATCGTTTTTGCCAATGGCTTCAAATTGAAACAAGGTACGATTTCGGTCAACACCGAAGAAAAAACCTGGGGCGGAAGTGCCGAGTTGGAATTTGCCTTCCTGAAAGATGCAACCATTTCCGGAACTTTTGAGGTAAGCGACGGCAAAGTGGATTCGATTGAAGTCGGCGTTTCTGATCTCAACATCGCCCTCGGCACCAGCGGATTTTTCCTCAACAGTATTTCCGGCGGTCTCAATAATATTTCCACGCCGAAGCAGATCTCGCTTGACGGCAAAATGGAATTTTCATTCGGACCGGAAATATTCAATAATGCGTTGCTGTCTCTGAAAGTCGAAGGTTCCATGAGCAAAACCACCCTCTCCGGTTCAGCGGAACTCACCGTTCTAAATGATTTTATCGGCGGCGGAGATATCGATTTCTCGCTTGATATGACCGAAAACATTGCCCAGTTGAGCGGATATTTTGATATTCTCGGCATCACCACCGTAGATACGGTGATGACGGTGACCGACAAGGGCATCAATCTTGCCGGTACATCGATGGTTGACTACTCCGGATTCGGGCTGAATTATACCGTATCATCCAACGTACTTTTGCAATATTCGCTTCAGTATAACGCAGAAAATCATCTGCTGATCTGGGGAGAAATCAACCTGTTCGGTATGCAAAGAAGCATCGGGGTCAAAGTCGGATTCGACCGGAGTTACTCTCTGTTGTTTGGCGAAGAATTGATCGCAGAAATTCCCTCCGCTGCCGCTGATTCGCGCCGGAACACCATCCAGCGCCGACGCTGGCAGATCGATAAAACGGGCATCCTCATACTTGCCATATCCGGAGAAAACGTCTCTGATTACACTGTGAGAGCAAACAATAAGGATATTTCGTATCAAATCATTCAATCGGATGATTCCGGTAACGTTACTCTGGCGCTCCGGGTAAATGCCGGTGACACCATTGACTTCAGTTGTACGACGGATTACGAAGTGGATATCTGCGCCTATCAGGATAACTCCCTGACCTCCGGAATTACAACGTCCTACTCATCGGAACAGCGCACGGTGGATTTGCAATTAACCACCGGAGTGCTGCCGGATAATGCCGTGGTCACTTTCTATTACGACAACGACCGATACGGCCATGACGGAATATTGCTGGGAAGCAGCAGCGACGGCAAATTCCATTGGGATATCCCGAATATCACCGAAGGAGATCTTTATTTTTACGCAGTTGTCACTGGGGAAGATACGATTCCAGCCTACAGCAGTTATTCAGAAGATCCGGTATCCGTGGAGATCAAACAAACCGGCACATACGTCTCCAATTCCGGCTGCTATTATTTCGGAAAAGATACTTTATGGACATCATATTTGTATATGAACTCAAATGATTTTCTCGAAGTTGACGGCGGAACTTTGCAGGATGCCTACATCTCAAACGGTGATGTAATACTGACTTCCGGAACCGCGATCCGGACATCGTTTTCAGTCTGCGGCACGATTTCGGTTGACCGGAACTTTAAATTGATCGATTGCGAATTTGAGTGCGACGCGAGCTGTAACAACACTTATTTCTTCAACGATCTCAGCGCCTTCAACGATTGCACCATCCGCATCGAATCCCAGGGTATGAAAGATATCAAATTTGCTCAAAACCTCGGAAACTTCAACGGGACCATCGATGTTGATATCAGCGATGACAAGTGGTATAAGTTCACTCTTACAAGAGACAACTATGTCTGGATAGATTTCAACCGGTACATTCGACTGACCGAAGACGTTTTCGGCGGCTACAGTATTTCAACATGTATGTTTGAAGTTTCGGAAAATGCCATCGTCTGGGAGAATGATTCGGCGGATACCCTGCCCCGTTCCGGATCGGAATATTTTGTTGCTTCAGACAAGACGACTGTCTTCTGTGCCGTCAGCGATGGAATCTGGGGCAACTGCTATTCTGCAAAATATTCCGGTTCAGCCGATATTGAAGCCTGTGTTGAACTCGAAGGCAAAAACCGGATCTGTGATATTTTCGTTGGTAAAAAAGATTACAACACCCTGCTTTTGACCGATGATGAGAATGGTGACGCCCTGTTTCTGGATGATATTTTTTCCGATTCCTGCGACGATATCGGAAAAACTTTCGGACGTCTGCACCTTATCGATCAGATATACGCAGGCTCCGGAGATGATATCATCGACTTGACCAGCAGTAAATTTGACTATTATCTGGAAATGAAAACAATCATTTACGGCGGAGATGGCAACGATACGATCTGGGCAAACAACTGCTCCAACATCATTTTCGGAGATGCCGGAGATGACTCTATCGCAGGCGGCTCGCAGAATGACAGGATCATCGGCGGTTCCGGTAACGATGTCATGCACGGCGGCGGTGGATATGATAATTTCTATTTCGGCGGCGATTGGGGCAATGATATTGTGGAACAAGTTGCCGGTGGTTATGTATGTTTGCATTTTGAAGACAATAATGGCACCTGGGATGAAAACACCCTGACCTACACCTCCGGCAGCAATAGCGTAACCGTGATCGGTACAACTGATATCAAGCTTCAATTCGAAACCGACATTGCAGAATTCGACCCGGTCTTTGCCGAATCGGCTTCCGGCAAGATATCTGACATAAAAGATAAAACCATGCTCGCCTGATCACCGATCTGCATAAAAAATTTCATTGACAGAATCGCTTTTTCGTGTTATATTATATGAAATTGTATTTTTGTGTTAACTAATTTTATTCGGAGCAATCACACCATGGGAAAAACTATCGCCCAGAAAATCTTCGATGCCCACGAAGTTGACCGTCCGGACGGTGATGTCCGGGTAGTTTCACTCGACCGGGTATTCTGCCACGAAATCACCACCCCCATCGCCATCAACGATCTCGTCGCCAAAGAATGCGACCGGGTCTTCGATACTACCAAGATCAAAGCGGTGATCGACCACGTTTCCCCGGCTAAAGACGGCAAGACCGCCATTCAGGGCAAGACCCTGCGTGATTGGGTGCGCCGCCACGACATCAAAGATTTCTTTGATATCGGCGACAACGGTGTCTGCCATGCCATCTTCCCGGAAAAAGGTTTCGTCCGCCCCGGTTACACCATCATCATGGGTGACTCCCACACCTGTACTCACGGGGCATTCGGTGCGTTTGCCGCCGGTGTCGGCACCACTGACCTTGAAGTGGGTATCCTCAAAGGTGTTTGCGCCTTCCACGATCCCAAGACCATCCGGGTCAACGTTGAAGGCGCGCTCCGTCCCGGCGTTTACGCCAAGGACGTCATCCTCTGGATCATCAAAGAATTGACCGTCAACGGCGCCACCGGCAAAGTTATTGAATTCCACGGTTCCGTCATCGACAACATGGGCATGGACGGCAGAATGACCCTCTGCAACATGGCGATCGAAGCCGGCGGCACCAGCGGTATCTGCGAACCGGACATGGTCACCGTCAACTACCTCTGGGACTTCATCAAAGATGAATTTGCCTCCAAAGAAGCGGCACTTGCCGAATACCGTAAATTCGCCGCCGATCCCGATGCCGAATATGACCGCATCCTCAATATCGATGCCAACGCCATTGAACCGGTCGCAACTTTCGGTTACAAACCCGATCAGGTAAAACCGGTCCGCGAATTCGCCGGAACCCCCGTCGATCAGGTTTACATCGGAAGCTGCACCAACGGCCGTCTGGAAGACCTCCGCATCGCCGCCGAAGTCCTGCGCGGCAAGCACATCGCTCCGGGCGTCCGGGCGATCGTCTCTCCCGCCACCCCCAAGATTTTCCGCGATGCTCTGGCGGAAGGCATCATCGCCGTTTTCATGGATGCCGGTTTCTGTGTCACCAACCCCACCTGCGGAGCCTGCCTCGGCATGAGCAACGGAGTTCTGGCTCCCGGCGAAGTCTGCGCCTCGACCACCAACCGCAACTTCAACGGCCGCATGGGCAAAGGCGGCATGGTTCACCTGATGAGCCCTGCCACCGCCGCTGCCACCGCGCTTGCCGGTACGATCGTAAACTCACCGCTGTTCAGTGAAAAGTAATTCAGAGGAAGCGAAAAAAATGAAGAATTTCAATGGTAAAATCCTCTTTCTCGACCGTTCAGATATCAATACTGACGAGATCATCCCCGCCCGCTATCTGACCGAGAGTTCCAAAGCGGCGCTGAAGCCCTACTGTCTGGAAGACCTCTCCCTGCCCGGATTCGATCCCAAGCGCGACGTCCCCGGCAAATGCGCCATCGTGACCCGCGCCAACTTCGGCTGCGGCTCCTCCCGCGAACACGCCCCCTGGGTGCTGGAATACAATGATATCAATCTGGTCATTGCTGAAAACTTCGCCCGCATCTTCCGTCAGAATATGTACAACTGCGGCATGCTCGCCATCGAACTCTCCGCCGCTGAACTGGAAGATATCTTCTCCACCTTCGCCAATGCCGAAGCCACCGTCGAAACCGATCTGGACAAGGGTATTCTGAAAATTTCCGGAAGCGGAAAATCCAAAGAATACTCCTTCAAAATCGGCGGATTCGACCTCGCGCTGGTTCAAGCGGGCGGCTGGGTCGCCTATGCCGATCAGAAGTACTGATTTCTGTTCGTTAAACCGATCACCATAAGCCGGAAAGCATCAACTTTACTGCTTTCCGGCTTCTTTACAAAATGCAAGACATTGTCAGATGAGCAAACTTGAATCTTTTGCCGCACTCGGCGTTGCGGAATATCTGCTGGATGCCCTCGTAGAAAAGGGTTTTCAGGAACCTACCGACATCCAGAAACTGGCAATACCGCTGCTGCTTTCCGGAGGAAAGGACATCATTGGTCAGGCATTGACCGGAACCGGCAAAACTGCGGCGTTCGGATTGCCGATCCTGCAGGAACTGGAACGTTCCGATGCTCCGGCGGCGCTTATCCTTGCCCCGACCCGGGAACTTTCCATCCAGATCGCAGGCGAACTCGAATCGCTCCAGGGCAGCAAAGCCCTGCGCATCGCCACCATCTACGGCGGACAGGCGATCCCCATTCAGTTGGGCGTGCTGAAAAAAGGCGCGGATATCATCGTCGGCACCCCCGGACGGGTGATGGACCTTTACCGCCGCAAGGCGCTTCAGCTGGACAACCTCAAATTCGCCGTACTTGACGAAGCCGATGAAATGCTGGACATGGGATTTGTCGATGACATCCGGGAAATCCTCGCGTTGACCAATCCCGACAAGCGGATGTTGATGTTTTCAGCGACTATGCCCAAAGAGATCATGGCTATTGCCGCCGAATTCATGCGCCCGGAATTTGAAATCGCCCGCGCGGCAGTCAACGCCACCAACACCGACCTTACCGAACAGATCTGTCACGAAGTAAAACGCGAAGACAAGATCGATGCCCTCGCCCGTGTGATCGAAAGTCTGCCCGAAATTTACGCGCTGGTATTCTGCCGTACCCGCGCCGATGTGGATGAGGTCACAGAAAAACTTTCAGCATTGAAGTATCATGTTGAAGCGCTCCACGGCGAAATTTCCCAGGCCCAGCGGCTCCGGGTCATTGAAAGTTTCAAAAAGCGCAAATTCCCGGTACTGATCGCCACCGATGTCGCCGCCCGCGGCATCGATGTCAACGACCTCAACTGCGTGATCAACTATTCCATGCCGCAGAATCCGGAAACCTACATCCACCGTATCGGGCGAACCGGACGCGCCGGAAAACACGGTATTGCAATCACTTTTGTCACTCCGCGCGAACAGCGCAAAATGCAGCAGATCGCCGCTGCCATCAAAACCGATATCGTAAAGCGGCCGCTGCCCAGTGAAAGTGAGATCATCGAAGCCAAAAAGAATATGATTGCTGATGATATCGCCAAACTTACTGCTGATGAAAATGCCGTTTCCGGATATTTGAACTTCGCCGAACAGTTGTGCGCCTGTGCCGACCATCCGGCGCAGGTGGTGGCAGCTCTGCTCAAACTCCACTTCGGCGACAAACTCAATTGCATTCCCGGTCTGACCAAGCCGGAGATGAAAAAACTGCTGCTTTTCGCAGGAAGAGTCCACGGCTTGACCCTCCCCGTCCTGCTGCAGACCATCTCCGAAGAGGCCGGCATCCGCGGCGGTGCGCTGGGCAAGATCATCATCAAAGCGGACAAGACCTTCATTGAAGCCTCGCCCAAAGATGCGGACAAGATCCTTGCAGTATTCCGGGATGACCCGGAACTGCGTTTCAAGCTGGATGACGGCAGAGATGAAAAACGCAAAAAAGAGCGCCGGGAAAAACCGGAAAGACCCGCCGGAGGAAAACCTTCCCGCCGCGAACGCCGCGAGCAGGAAAAGTTTGCCAAAAAAGCCGGAAAGGCTGACAGCAAACCGGTAAAGCGCCCCTCTTTGCGCGATGATCTCAAAGAACTGCTCGAAACCGGAATTTGATAATACAACCACACAGAAAAACTGCCTTTGCCGCTGTATTTCATACCGCGGCAATGCAGTTTTGATCCCCCGTATTACCGCTTGAAAGTGAAGTTGTAAAACAAAAATATTGTTTTTTTGTTACTTTTACTGAAAATACTATTGAAAAATCAACTTTCCCGGGTTATATTAATAGGCGTATACCAAAAATGGTATAGGCTAACTTACGGAGATATGATCGATATGGCTTCGGCAACAGGTCTGCCGCGCAGAGTGGAAAGCGCAAGAAACGCGCTTATCACCTATATTCACGATCGCCAATTGAAAACCGGCGACCGCCTGCCCGCCTATGCCAGTTTGCGTGCTGAATTCGGCTTCGGAAGCCAGACTATCGCCGCCGCAGTCGATTCCCTCTGCCGTCTCGGAGTGCTTGAAGTAAGAGACAAAGTCGGGCTTTTCGTAGCGGACCCGGATGGAGGTCACCTCACCGGCAGAACGATTGCGGTAGCTGTCCGTCCGCTTTCCGGAAGTGCTTATTCCGCGACCCTTGCCGGTTTCATCCAGAAACAGCTTACCGAACGTTCCTGCCGCTGCGTAACCTTTTATCAGGCATCCGACCCGCTGGATTCCCCTGCCCCGGCGCTTGATGAATTCCCCGGTCTGGAACAGGCGATAATTGAAAACCGCTGCGACGGCATCATTACGCTCTGCCCGCTGGCAAAAGATTCCCAGGATAAACTTTCCCAGCAGAATATCCCCTGCTGTTTCATCGGTGACGATGATGCGGTAACCATGCCGTTGAGCGTTGTCATCGAAGTCAACCGCTTCATAAAAGAGGCAATTTCAGAACTTCAAAGTTCCGGATGCCGCAAAATCAATCAGATCTGCACCTCGCAGGAACAGCTGCATTTGCGCCGTCAGGAAAATATCGATTCCATGATCGGCGTATCCTATGACGGCGGCGCGGCCATTGCGGATAAACTGCTTTCTCTCGCTCCGGAACTCCGCCCGGATGGTATCGTCTGCGACGACGACACCGTTGTCAGCGGACTTCTGGCGCAGCTGATATCGAAACAACTGCCGGAAATCTCCTATCTCCCGCAGATCGCCACGATCGTTCACGGCGAACTCAAGGAGCGTTACCCATCCGGCAAAATGATCCTCTTTCAGCAGAACATCGAAGAGTTCGCCACGATGGCAGTCGATCTGCTGTTGAGTATTCTCCGGGGAGTTTCCCCCGCTGAACAACGTTTGTTATACCGGTTCACGCCGGTTTCGTAAAAAAGAAATCTTCTCAACCACAAAAACCTAACCAAAATGGAGGAAACAAAAATGGGTATTGAGAATCTCGCAATCAATGGAGGTAAGAAGGTCTTTGAAGGTGCCTTCCCGACCTGGCCGACCTTCAACCCCGCTGTCTATGACAAAGTCACTGACATCCTGAAATCCGGCAAAGTCAACTACTGGACCGGTAAAGTCGGTATGGAATTCGAAAAGAAATGGGCTGAATGGCTCGGCGTCCGCAACGCCATCAGCGTTGCCAACGGTACCTGCGCTCTGCACACCGCTCTCGCTTCTCTCGGCGTTGGCCCCGGAGACGAAGTCATCTGTACCTCCTACAGCTTCATCGCTTCCAGCTTCTGCGCCCTGCAGGCCGGTGCTCTCCCTGTCTTCGTTGACTGCGGAACCGACCACCTGATCGATCCCTCCAAGATCGAAGAAGCCATCACCGAACGCACCAAAGCCATCGTCGTCGTCCACCTCTATGGTATCGTCGCTGACATGGATCCCATCATGGACATCGCCAAAAAGCACAACCTGTACGTCGTTGAAGACTGCGCCCAGTGCTTCGGCGGTATTTACAAAGGCAAAAAAGCCGGTACCATCGGTACTGTCGGCTGCTTCAGCTTCTGCCAGAGCAAACACTTCACCACCGGTGGTGAAGGCGGTATGGTCGTCACCAACGACGACGATCTCGCCTGGGAATGCCGTTCCTTCCGTGACCACGGCTATGACGTCAAAGCCAAACTCAACCTCCTCGAAATGGAAGGCAAACAGCTTTACATCCACCGTCGCGTCGGCTTCAACTTCCGTATGACCGAAATTCAGAGCCAGATCGGTCTGTGCGAACTGGAACGCTTCGACGACTGGAACCTCAAAAACCGTATCCGCAACGGTAAGATGCTGATCGCCGCCCTCAAGGATCACCCGCTGGTGAAATATGCTCCGGTCGACACCGAAGAACGCCAGAACGCCTTCTGGTGGGCTCCGTTCGTCCTCGACACCGATAAATTCAAAGATGGCGTTGACACCAAGCAGTTCATCGCCGCTATCGCTGCTGAAGGCGTGCCCGTCTACAGCGTTCTGTGGCCGGAAATGTACAAGGAACAGGCCTACACCGACCGCAACGGTTTCGGTACCGCCAAGTATCCGTTCCACGATCCCAAGGCCCGCAACATCGATTACTCCAAGTTCAACTGCAAGATGGCGAACTGGATGACCGACCGTACCATCAGCTTCTTCACCCACCCGACCTACGACGAATGCCACGTTCAGGCTATGATCGATGCCTTCAAGAAGGTCGCTGAAGCTTTCATGAAGTAAGGGTTTTATCATGGCAAAAGTCAAGTATGCGATCATCGGTTTCGGCGGAATTGCCGAGAACCGTATCGCCAAAGAAGGTTTCGGTTGCGACAAGAGCCGTTTCAACGGTCTTGAAAACGCGGAACTGGTCGGCGCCTTTGACGTCAACCCCGCCCGTAAAGCCGCTGCCGAAGCCCTGAATCTGAAGTGGTACGATTCTATCGACGCGATCATCGCCGATAAAGATATCGATGCTGTCTACATTGCCACCAACAACGCTTCCCACGCTTCCATCGCTATCAAGGCGATGGAAGCCGGCAAGCATGTCATGGCGGAAAAACCGTTGGCGACCAGCGTTGCCGATGGTACTGCCATGGTCAAGATGGCGGCAAAGAAAAAACTCAGCCTGACGGTTGACCACATGATGGTCTACAATGCTTTCAACCAGTTGGCGCGCAAATATGTTGCCGCCGGCAAACTGGGCAACGTCGGTGACAGCTGCTTCCACATGGAATTCCTTTTCGGAGCAACTCCGGAAGAAGCCGCCACCTGGCGCTGCAGCAAGATCGAAGAAATGGGCGGTCCCATCGGTGATGTGGCTTCCCACTGCGTCTACATGGCTGAATTCATCTTCAACAGCAAGATCGCTTCTGTCCAGGCAGTCTATCTGCCCAAGACCCTGGGTATCGTCGCTGAAGACGGTGCCTACATCAAATTCACGCTGGAAAACGGTCAGGTCGGCTCTTTCAAGGTCGCCTTCTCCGAAGCCCGCGGCGGTTTGATCGGCACTTTGAGCAACCTCGGTTTCGAGATCTACGGTGATGCCGCTGTCCTGCGTGGCTTCGGTACCATGTTCCAGCTCTCCGGAACCCCGGATGAACCCTACGCCCAGCGTTTGGAACTCGAATGTGCCAAGGGTGTCAAGCATCTGCGTCCCCGCAAATTCCCGAACATCTATCAGCAGATCATTACCAAGCATGCCCAGTCGATCATCGACGGCAAGCCGATCAACGCTGAAGACGGTCTGCGCAATTTGCGCGCATGTATCGCCATGCACAAATCCGCCAAGAGCGGTGGTAAACTGGTCAAAGTCAAATAATCATTATTTGATTTATCCATATACCGAAAGGCTGTTGCAAACACGTTTTGCAACAGCCTTTTCTGTTGTGTATACCTCAAACCATTATTTCACAGAAAAACGGAGGACGGCTGCGCCGTCTTTATTCAGGGGGATGTTATAGAGGCGGTAGATGCCGCTGCGGTTGACCAGACGGACATCGGTGGGTCGGATGGGGATTCCGGTCAGGTTTTCGATGTTGACATTGGCGATATCGATGGAAGTTCCATCAAGTTTGCCGGAATAGATTTTTTCTCCATTGTTTTCCAGGAGCGGCAGGGTGATTTTGCCGTCGTGGTATTTTCCCTCGAGCAGGATCGTCACCGTGACCCCTTTTTCATCGAAGCGGCAATCCCAGACGATTGTGCATCCCTGATAGTATTGATTCACTGTAAAATCGCCATCATTTCCGGAACGGAACATCCAGCGGCCGGGATTGTCGGCGGCATTGACGGTATTATTCTGTTCATCTTTCCAAGAGGCGGTGATGGAACAGTTTTTCCGCAAACCGACATCTCCGGTAACGTACTTCGGAGTTGCGGTAAAGGGCAGCACCGGCAGAACTGCATATTCCGCACCTTTGAGCAGGATTCTGCCCAAGCCGACCGAATCGTTGAAAAAGTCATCCGAAAAATTGAATTCCAACGCGTGGCCGTGGGCATTGCCGAAGACCTTGTAAAAGGAGTCGGTCATCGCAAACGAATAGTTGCCTTTTTCTGACGGACAGGGGCGTTCGGCAATGGTATCATCCGCCCACAGCGCCGCCATTCCCATGACTGAAGCGGCGTAGAGTGAATAGACCGAGTAATGACCGTAACTGTCACAACCGTGGCGACTGTCGATATGGAAACGGTTTTTGATGTGGAACGGCTGCTCTTTTCCGGCAAAATGTTTCTGAACCGCCGCCGCGCTCAAGTGCGCCTGCCGTTTGAAAGCCCCGGCAAGTTCCGGGTCACGGCTTTTGTAAATATTGGCATGATATTCGCACAACGCCGCGATGATGCCTTCCTGAAAATTAAACAGCGCCGAACGTCCGCCGAATGGCGCCACCGCCTGCGGCGGCATGTAAAGCAAAGTTGTTTTGGCTCCGTTATCCAGAATTTTACTCAATTTTTCAGCAAGTTTTCCTTTGTAACCGAAACTCAACGCTGCCGCCACCTGCAGCCGGGTGGTGAAATCGTAAGTGAACGGGTCGCGCGGATCACGGTAAAGTCCGTTGTCATCAAAATTCGCAATTTGAGCGGTGATATAGGTTTCAAAGAAGCGGTTTCCCCACAGCCACTCTCCGCCGCCGATCCCGATGCTCTCGCGCATGGATTCGCCGCAGGATGAGTAGACCACCCAGTTGCCGAGGGTGTGCAGATCACGATGATCCGGTTTCACCCGGAAATAGACGACTTCCGGTTCGACTTTGGCAAGAGCATTCCGCCAGCGGGCAAGGCGTTCTGCCGGAGCGATATTTTCCAGAGCGTATATAGCAGTGGTAAGTTCACGCATCCAGAAGTCTGGAGATTCTTTGCGCCGCAGTTGCGGCAGTTTATCACAGCAGTAGTCCATCACCCGGAAAACCGTTTCTTTCAAATCCGGAATTCTGCCGGACTTGAGCAATATCGCCGCCGGAGAAGCAAAACGGCAGGAGGTCTGGTTCCACTCCCGCTTGATCACCGGGTCGATCACCGCGCCTCTTTCATCCACCCATTTTGCCGCATTGCGGACAATGGGTTCCATCATGTCCAAATAGATGTTGCGATCGATCCCGCTGGGCCGCCACTCCGCCGGAGCCGGTGAAGAGTGGATTTTTTCAAAAAGCGCCTGCAAAGGAAATCCCTGAACTGATGCACTCAACATGACCGAACTCAACATAATAATACCTGCAAATTTTTTCATTATTTTCATCCTGAAGTATGATACATTGTCATTACCTTAAAATAACGCCGTTTTCAGGAGAAAGCAAGCCGGAAACAGATATTTGCCGGTTGCCGGAGAAATTTTAAAAATTTTCAGCGTTTCAGTTTGACAATCACCGACAATACAATTATAGTATGTACGGAGGGTTTCAAGTTAAAACCGAAAAGGATTTGAAATGAAAAAAACAGCTTTTTTGTCAATGGCCGCTGTAACGTTGATTGCATTTTCCGGGTGCGGAGATAATTCAAAACCGGCTCCGCAGAAACAGCCGGCAAAACCGGCTGCCGCCTACCCTGCCGCAGTAACCCGATCCCTCAAACGAGCCAACACCATGGCGTGTTCCCAAAATTTGAAGCAGTTGGGAATGGCGCTCAACATGTTCGTCATGGACAATAACCGCTTCCCGCAAAAAAATGGCGTTTCCGGATTGCAGGAACTCGTTTCCCAGCAGAATTACCCGACCTCCATGCTCTGCTGTCCGGCCCGGCGCCCGGAAAGCCTCGATGAAAATTCCGTGGCATTCCTCTACCTCGGCGCGCTGGCCTCGCCCGGCGCCGGAAATCAGCCGGTCGCCATCGAAAAACCAGGACGCCACGGTAACAATACCGCAGTCCTCTTTGCCGACGGCAAGGTTAAAAACTTCACCGTCCCCGGAGAATATACCAGCGTCACCCAGGCAGTTGAATTGGCAGCACCCGCCAATCTCCGCGGCAAATATCTTGAAGTTGTCAAACAGATCGAGCAGAAATAATCTTCAAAGGAGTGTATATGAAAAAAACAATTTTCACTTTACTCGCGGTATGCGGGACATTGCTCTTAAGCGCCGCGCCGGATGATCTCCAAATCTACCGCGCCACCACGCGGCACGTTGACTTTGACGGGAATATCCTGACTTATTACAACACAACGGAACTCTTTTCGCTGTTGGATTCGCTGCCGGAATTTCTGGGAAAGATTTTGAGCGCGCTCAATGAAACTCCGGACAAACAGAAGTTGATTGAAGATTCAGTCAAACTGGCGGTCGACGGATTCAATTTCAAGGCGGTGCGGGCGACTGCATGGAGCCAGAAAGAGATCAAACCCGATCTCTACATCTACAAGTCAAGCACCTATCTCGGCAAATCAGCGCAAATGCCCGGTTTGTTTTCCCTTGCCGGAGTAAACGGCAACCTTTCCCTGCAAGGTGCGCTGGCGATGCTTCCATCGGATGTCATTTTCGCCCACCAGTCCCAATTGCAGCCGGGAAAATTTTATGCTCATTTGACTGCTCTTGCCCGGAATTCCAAAAATCCGCAAATTGCCGGAGCTGAAAATCTGTTGAATATCATGATCAACCAACAGAAGATCAATCTTCCGGCGCTGCTGAACTCTGCCAGTGGACTTTATACCTTGATCATTGCCGGAGAAACTCCGGAAACCTTCCGTTTTTCTTTGACTATCCCCGACCGCTACGGGCTGCTTTCAGCAAAGCTCAAGCAGGATTTGCCCCCGGTCCCCAATGCCCCCGGGCGTTCAAAGCTGCCGATTCCAGCCATGAAAGGTTTTGAATTCATCCAGCCGGAGTTCGTCTATCTGGAAAAAGAGGTGATCCTGGTCAGCAACTTTGACCGCTGTCTGGGCAAAATCCACCGATCCTGCGAACTCCGTGCCGATTTTCTCCGTTTGCTTCCGGCGACCGGAGCCGGATTCACTGTCCTGAAATTCACTCCGGCGGCGTTGGCGAACTTGAAAAAGAGTTTCAAAAATCAGCCGACAATAATGGAACTGCTCAATACGCTCTCTCCTGCCAGCGCCGCTGAAGTCATCCGGATCACGCCGGATGGAGTTCACAGTATCGGTGTGGCAGATTTTTCGATAAGTTCAGCTTACTACAAGTTCAGCCACAAGATGAGTACTGTCATCAGCAATATCCAAGCCGCAAAAAACAAATGAAAGTGAGAAATTTGATATGAATAAAAAAATCTGTACTCTCATTGCTGTATTCAGCGCGGTTGCCTTATTTGCTTCAACTCCCGCAACCAAAAGCGATATGCAGTTCGCTCTGGACAAAGTGGATCAGGGCGGCGAATATCTTTTCGTCTCATCAAGCGTCCAGGAATATGTAAAATTCCTTGAAGAACTGCCGCCGTCCCGGAAAGTCGAAGTCCGGCTGCAGCAGTTGATCCTGCGTACCATGTACCGGGTGATCGGGATGAATTTGGTCAAAGCACAGGCAACAAGTTCCAAAGAGGTTGCGCCGGGATGCTGGGTCTACAAATCCTACCACTATCTGGGCAGGAAAAACATGCAGTTGCCCAGTATTTTCAGTTGCATGGGAAATTCCAACCGGAAACTTGATCTGGCAAATCTGCCCGCCAACACACTCGCCGCCGCCTCGATAGATATCGATTTCGGAGCGATATATAATTTACTGAGCCGGGAGTTATCCTCCATCGATGAATTGAAAAATGTTCTCCCCGCCATGGAGGAGAGTGCCAAACAGCAAGGTATCGATGTAAAAAAACTCACCGCTTCAATCAATGGCACGTTCAAATTCTGTATTGCCGGAACCACCCCCGCTGACCTTGCGATACGCATTGATATCCCCGATCGGAACGGCGAAGTTTCCGCCTTTATCCGCAAAAGTTTACGTCTGGCCCCCGATGCCGGCGAAACCACTTTGCCGCTCTTTTTCATGCCGGTCAAGGTCAAATTCAACAACCGGAACATCACGATTTCCAATCAGAATCAGCTTTCTGCTGCGGCCGGAACGCTCGGTCAAGTCCCCGCCTTTGCCAATTATATTTCCCGCATCGGTGACATCGGCGACTCCTACGCTCTGGTCAACCTCAATCAGCAGATGATCAACACCATCAATGCGATGCTGCCTCCGGAACTGCGCAAAACGCTGACGCTCGTTCCGGTTTCCGCACTTTTGATCGGCAGAAACGATCAGGATGGTATCCTCGCCATCGGAGCCGCCAATTTCTCCGGAACCAAAATGGTCACTGTCGGCACGACTTCGATTCTGACCGGAATGCTCATCCCGGCTCTCAAAACCGCCCGTGACCGGGGACAGCAAGTCAACTGTATACACAATTTGAAACTGATCGCAACCGCGCTCGCAATGTACGCCTGCGATAACAAAGATGCCCTGCCCGCCGGAAACGGCATCAGAGGATTGCAGGAACTTGTGGATAAAGAATATATCACAATTGAAGACTTCTCCTGCAGAGCCAAGCCGATCGTCTATCCGGATAAGAAACTGACCGCCGCCTGCCCCTACATCTACATTGGAGGTATCTATGGCAAAATTACTCCTGATGGGGTAAATCTGCCGGTTATATTTGAAAAACCCGGTTTCCATCCGCACACCAAACATGTTAATGTCGCCTTTGCCGACGGTCACGTTGAATCGGTCATTGTTGACAATTACAACACCCCGGCACAAGTCATCGGCGCGCTCAACGTCAAGCACAAATATCCGGCGGAACTGTTGGACAAAATGGTTCGGGCGGTTGCTGAAAATTGATTCACCTCAAAGGAATAAAGAATATGCGCTTCACGGGAATAACTCTGTTGATAACGGCAATTGCATTCACCGCATTTGCCGCACCGGAAACAACTGCTAAAACTAAAACTGCTCAAGCCAAAAAGAGTGTTACCGCAAAAAAAGCAATTGCTCCGAAGAAAAAAATCAACAAAAATCAGAAAAAACGGATTCCTCCCCCCGCTCTCGTAAACATCTCCGTAATGGCTCCCAACGGCGGCGATATCACTGCGATCATGCTCAAAGCAATAAAGACCCGGACTCCCCAAATCGTCTTTGACAAACCGGGTATCTACGAAATGCAGCCGATTGCCCTGCCCCGTCAGGTGCGGATCATCCTTAATGATGGCGTGACCATCAAGGCGTTGCCGCAGAAAATTGTCAAAGGCAGTAAAGTTAAAGCACTTCCGGGACTTTTCAGCGCCAACAGAGTAAAACAAATCCACATCAAAGGCAATGGAAATGCCGTGATCCAGGGCGGCGAATTGCCGGTGTTTGCATTCAGCAGTTCCAACAACCTCTCGGTTACCGGAGTGACTGTCACCGGTGGCAAGTGCGCCATTGATGCCAACAACTGCTGGAATTTCCGGATTTCAGACAGCGCATTTGACAACGTTTCCGGCGAAGCCGCGATCTTCACCGCCGGCGGCTGGAACCACATGAACAATGTCCAATTCCGCAACATGCCCTGTCACGCGTTGACCATTGTCGCCAGCAGCAATGGCAGAATTCCCAATATGACCTTGGATAACTGCGAATTTTTCAACAACAACACTTCTGTCAAAGTGATTGCTCCTGCGAAATTCACCATCAAACCGGTCGATCCCAAAAAGAATCCGAAATACCGTCCGCCCCGGTTGAATTTCCGGAACTGCCGCTTTTTCAACAACTCCGGCACCGACCTTGAACTCTACGGCGCACTTGACAACGCTTTGGTACGTATTGAAAACAATGTGTTCACCAATCCCGCCAACCGTGCGATCAAGTTCAGGGAATTCATCGCAGGCAACGGAGTTTCCGCCGAGATATACAACACCATATTCCGTCCGGCAAAAACTAATCCCGGCATTCCGATTCTGGTTCATTCACTCCAGGATAAGCCCTTCGGAAATATCAAATTCGTCAAAACCACCGTCTGCCAGCCGGTGAATAAAAAAGCCATCGCCTTTGAATTGAAAAAAAATCAGGGCAATATCGCCGGTACCTTGCCGGTGGTCGCCGATGATGGCAGTGTCAAAAATGCAGAACTTGTCATGGAGGGAAAATAATGGCAGATAAAGCGATCTGGCCGGGCAGCACTCAACTTGCCCCGGTGCCGGCAGTCCTTGTCGGCTGCGGCAATGGTACTGATTTCAAGCATAATCTCATCACGATCGCCTGGGCTGGCATCGTCTGTTCGACGCCGCCGATGGTGAGTGTCAGTATCCGCCCGGAACGTTATTCCCGGGGACTGGTCGAAAGCACCGGTGAATTCACCATCAACGTCCCCTCCGTCGCGATGGCACATGCAGTTGATTACTGCGGCATGGTCTCCGGACGGGATATCGATAAATTCGCGGCAGTAAATCTCACCGCCCGCAAAGGCAGCAAAGTTGCCGCTCCGATCATTGAAGAGTGCCCGCTCGCGCTGGAATGCAAAGTTGTTCACTCGCTCAAACTGGGTTCTCACATCATGTATGTCGGTGAAGTGGTCGCGGTTCAGGTCGACCGCAACTTTATCGATGAGAAGGGCAAATTTGACCTTGCCAAAGCCGATATTCTCGGTTACGCTCACGGCAACTACTACGGCTTGGGCGAAGCAGTCGGTTCATTCGGCTTCTCGATCAAGAAAAAGTAACAGATAAATCCGTACAAAAAAGATTTCGCCGGCTGGGATCACTCTCAACCGGCGAATTTTTTCTGAAATATCTGTTATGTAAAAATTTCACTTCACCATTTTACCGCCTTTGTAGACACGGTCAATACTGGCGAGCAGTTTCGCCCAGCAGAAGGGGCGCTTTTTGGGATCATTATGGAGAGTTGCCATCAGCAGTTCTTCAAAGTTGGGCGGCACATCGGGATTGTGTTCACTCAAAGGAGTGATATCACCTTTACGCATTGCAACGACGATTTCCGCGATATTGCGCCCTTTGTAGGGCAGATGTCCGCCGGAGAGGCAATAGTAGACCGTCGCACCGAGAGAGAAAATATCACTGGTGCAATCCACGTTGCGCGAATCCATATACTGCTCCGGCGACATAAAGCCGGGAGAACCGAGCGATGTGCCATCCATCGTCAACACCGTATCGGAATTGAGCAGAGATTTGGCAATACCGAAGTCCAACACCTTGATAACGCTGTTGTCATCGATCATGATATTGGAAGGTTTGATATCCCGGTGGAGCAGTTTCATCGAATCCCACGCATAGCGGAAAGCATTGGCAAGCACGCCCATCATGTAGATACAGTATTCACTGGTAAAGACATAATTGAGATGCACCATCTGTGAAAGGTTCAATCCGGAAACATATTCCATCACGATATATTCCGAACCGTCATCAAACCAGGAATCGTAGGTCTGCACGATGTTTTCATGGGAAAGTTCGCTCAGCAGTTTGAATTCCCGGCGGAAACGCTCCCTGCCGGTGCTTTTGCCGCGCAAATCACTCTTGAGAACTTTCAACACATAGCGGGAATCAAAATCATCCAGCGGATGACAGAGAAAGATCTTGCCCATGCCGCCTTCGGAAATCGCTTTCAACACCCGGTAGTTGCCGACGACACAACCGGCACTGACGGTGGCAAAGGAGTCCGGACCGCTGACCACCGGAGCGGTTCCCGGTTCACAGACGATCGTTTTATCAAAATCGTCAATTTGATTGTTTTCAAGATTTTCGTCGAGCATAAAGCAGAATATGACCTGTTAGTTTTTGATATGCTATAAGATAGCATCATCCCCCTACATTGTCAAACAGTAATGTAAAAAAAAGGTCAATTTTTCTGCACGGAAGCGAACGGTTATTTTTTCAGCACAAAGTCGGCCAGTTCAGGAATTTTCGTCAGTTTATCTTTGGCAGAATCCGGAAATTTGTTCCGTTCTATCACCGTCAGCATGCACTTCAAAGCAGAAAGCCGTTTTTTGTATCCATAAATATTGGAACCACGATAACTTTCGATTTCCCGGAACAGAAGTTCCATTACAGAATCAACGTTGTCATGAGCATTCAAGCATCGCCAGAAAGAAACATCATAAAGCCTGACGGCCCGTTCAGTAAAGGCTCGCAACTCCGACTTTTTCGGATTTTTCTCAGGATTGCGTATATCGCGCAAACGTCTCTTGGCAGAATGGATGTTTCTGTCAGAAATCCCCGCTTCATACATCGCCTCAATGACATCTTTAGCAACCCAGTAATATTTGGAATTACACATATAACTGAACATATCCAGCAATCGACTCTTCCGCGAATTTGCGGCTTTATTCAACCTCTCTTTAAGAATATCACGCACCTTTTCCGGAGTACTCCGATCCCGATCAAGGATATTCCCGGCAATGCGGTAATTCATCCTCAGGAACTGATACTCAAAACTGGTATAAACGATATGGATCCGATCCGCCCGGGTCCGGTTTGCCCAGCGCCAGGCATTATAGATATTTTCGACTTTGCGGTTATCGGAATTTTTCATCGCTTCGCAATAGCGCTCATAAAAAACATTTCCGATCATATCCCAGTAGTCGGAACTTTCCGCACGCTGCGCAGCATTGCATGCTTTGAGCAGTTTTTCACACTCATCATAACGCTCAAGTTCACACAGTTGTTTGATTTTCTCTTTAAGCTCGGCGGAAATCTCCCGCGCCATAGCGCGGATCGTGTGTTCATTGTTTTCACGGAGGGCCTTTTTGAGATTTTCAATATTTTTTTCAATTCCGGCAGCTTCATTCTTAGCGATGTCGCGCAACTGTTTATTGACATTGTTGATTTCTTCGCCGCAACGCCGGGAAACCGCGGTCAATTCTGCACCGTTCAATGCTTTGTAATCAAGCCGCAGATATTTTACCATCCCCCGGAATGCACCGCCATTGCTGTAATTGTAAAAAAGGACTTCCTTTCGGCTGGCGTTAACGTTGAATTTAAAATCAGCTCCGAGAGCGATTTCTTTGGAGTTGCCATTCAAGATAACTTTACAGATTTTACGTTTGGAATCAACTGCAACCTGCAAAGAGTTCCACTTATCCATCTCGACCGCCATATCCGTTTTAAATACCGGATGATGATTATTAACCACGATCTTCAGCCGGTTGTCCGAGTCCATCTGCAGCACAAAAACCCGGTGCATCCTGCTCACGACCAGCAGCGGAGTGATTCTTCTCCTCATCCGGGACTGAATCGGCGCAAGGGGGTAAAAGACCATCGATACGGTAAAATCATCACCGAGAGCCTTGTCGAGTTTGATCTCATTTTTTTTAGCATTGGCACCGTGTTTTTCGCGGTAGAGCAGACTTGCCGGATAAAGCCCGTCGATTGAAAGCACGCCATTATCCAGGAAATCAGGGATAAACTCTTTTTTATACTTCGGGCTGAGATTGCCGAAATCAAACTCAACAAACATTTTATCGTCAACTTTTCCGGCAGTTTCGGATGATTGTGTTTCTGATTTTGCGGGACTCCGTTTCTCGTCGCGCTCAGTAATCCCCGGCAGCGGCATCGTTTTCCACTCATCCCGCTTGACAGGATCGATATTCATCATGCTGTAGTCATACGCCGTAGCCGATTCTCCGGTAAAATCATCGAACTGCGGATAACTGCGCATTTTATCCATCAATTCATCATTAATGGTATGACCATTGTCAAGGAAAACAAACACCGCAGCGAAAGCACTGGCAGACTGGAAATCACGCAAATCATGTGTTCCTCTGATCCGCCACACAAAACTGTAATTTTTAGATCTTCTTTTTACGATATCCGAATTCAGATTGCGGCGCAAAGTCAACGGGAAATTCAACATTGAAACAAAACTCGCCATGTATGAAGAAGATTTTGAAACTTCACGACTTCTGAGATTTTTAACAACATTTAAAATCCTGACGGAAATATCCGGATACAAATCTTCCACACGCACACTTTGCAAATATCCGATAATATCAACGACCTTTTCAAAATTATTCTGGTTATTCCGCTGGCGGAAAGCCATATTGGCAAACATCAATGCCCGCTCCCAATATCTTGCCAAACGGAGACAGATATCATATAAAACCGCTGACACTTCAGTATCGCCTTTGAATTTCTGCGCGAGACTATAGCATCTGGCGTAATCCAAACGCAGAACCGCACGGGAGAAATTCAAGCAGATCTCTAAATCTGCGGCATGAGCTTCATGCTCTTTCACCAGTTTTTTCAAAGTCTGAATATCCGAATCCCGCAACGCCTGAATCAGTGACTGCTGCAACACGGGACTCATCGGATTTGAGGAAGAAATTTTCGTTTTTTCAACCGGAACCGCCTTCGATTCACGAGTTTTGACCGGAACTGGAACCGGTCTCGCTGGAACCGGAGATCTTTTCGGCTTATGAAACCCGGGTCTGACCAGCGGCCGGCGATAATACTCAATTTCAACCTGTTCTTCTTTTTCAGCCATTTCGGCTTTCTGACGGTCAAGGTAATACCAGTAGAACCGGGTTCCGGCGACACATAAACCGGCAATGGCAACCACACCCAGAAAGAAGGACCAGATGTTTCTCAAAGAAACGAGTTTACCGATATTTCCGATTTTCGGAAAATGAAACTTCCGCTTCCCGGATTGCAGTTCTTTGAGGAGTTCGTCAAAATCAGCCGGACGGTTTTCGCGTTTTTTTGCCATCATCCGGGCAATGAGATCGGAGGTACGAACCGAAACGGCCGGATTCAGTGAGTGAACCGGGGGGATATCTTTTTCCAGAACATTGGCCATTACGCCGAAGACCGATTCCGCTTCAAATGGACGCTTGCCGGTCAACATGTGATAGAGCGTGGCACCGAGACTGTAGATGTCGGCACGGCTGTCCACCCGGTGCGAAGACCGAAGCTGTTCAGGAGAAGCGTAATTGGGCGTACCCAGCACCGCGTTATCCATGGTCAAAGTCATATTGTGCTTGTTGTCACTTTCGACCTTGGCGATACCGAGGTCGGCAAGTTTCACTTCGCCGGTACTGCTGAGCATGATATTTGCAGGTTTGATATCCCGGTGAATAATTTTGTGCAAAGCGGCTTCCCGGAGAGCTTCCGCCACCGAGCTGATGATCTCCAGAGAACGCTGTTCAAGCATCGGTCCGTCAGCAAGAATATTTTCGATGGACACTCCGTCGACATATTCCATGACGATATAGCAGGAGTCGGAATTTTCATCCAGTTCGGCATCCAACACTGCGATCAGATTGGGGTGCTGGATCTGACTTGCCAGCCGGGCTTCCCGCAACAGACGGGCGCGCATTTCCGGATCCTGACGGGCGATTTCCGATTTAAGCAGTTTCAAGGCGCAGCGGGTGTTGAGCAGAGTGTGTTCGACCAGATAAACTTCCCCCATACCGCCGATACCGAGACAGCGGATGACCCGGTACTTGCCGATAATCTCACCGGCTTTTTTGCTGGCGGCGCGGAGCATGGAACTCTCTTTTTCTGCATCGCCGGGGAAAAATTTGCAGGATTCCTCTCCCAACGAAAGGGTGATCTCTCTCTGACAATGCGGACAGGTACTGACCGAACCGATCATCCACAATGCGACATCCAGCATGCCGCCGCATTCCGGACAGGGATAGAGCAGTTGTTTATCCTCCACCCGCAGAGTTCCGGTACAGTTGGGACATCTTATCTTTGCGCCGAGAGTATCCCCCGGTACATAAAATTCATAATGGCAATGATGACAAAACACAGAAAACCAACCCCCTTTTTCATCAAACCGTGCAAGATACTGAACACTACGAAATTATAAAATATCACGCAAAAATAAAAAAGCAAGTTATAATAATTATTTTTTACGTTTACGGTATTCCCAGGGTGGAGTCGGATTCTGCTCCTGCCACAATCCGCGCCGGGACAAACGTGCCTCTTTTTCGGCGGCGGCAAGGTCATATTCGTGCGCCGCGTAATCCGGATAGAACCATGCCCAGCCATCAGCGACCATCTCCAGATTGATATAGCGGGTGCCGAGCATGACCCTGCCAACGGCTCTACCGTACACATCGGTATTGACGACCCGTACGGAAACATTTTCACCGAGAATTTTTTTCTGCAGTGCGCCGGTTGATTTGCTTCCGAAATGCATCGCTTTTTCCGGAGCATCGATGCCGAAGAAGCGAACCGTATATTTCACATTGGCAGATTCATTGAAAACCACGATCGTATCGCCATCCTTGACTTCGATCACCCTGCCCTCCAACACCTGTTCCGGAACCGGAGCCCCCGTTTTGGCAGAAGCCCCGGGCAGCCATTTGGAAAACGGCGGAGGAATAACATTTTTCATCCGGAGCAAAGTGATCCCGAAATCTCCAGCCCGGTCGAGATTGAAGATCAATCCGCCAAGCAGAAAGACCAATACCAGTAATATTTTCCGGAAAAAACTTTTGACCCGATTGTCAGAACTCCGGCGATTTCCGGATTTTCCGGAACTGCGTGAGTCATCATTACTCTTTTTTCGTATTGCCATTTCACCTTCCTGACTGTTAAATTACGCGGTATCAACTTCACAGCATAATATATCCCGGATAATAAAATTTTCAAATCGTTTACAATATTCAATATTTTTTTGCAACAACACTTGCAAAATCATCGTTTCAGTATTATATTTTGATTCAAACGGGCGATGTCTGCGGAAACACTTTTTCCGGCAACCGCCGTTGTAACAATCAAACGACCCAGCAAAACTTTTCCATTGAACAGGCAGAATCATATCATTTTGCCGTAATTTCAACGGAAACACTTTAAGGTTTTACTTTATGATTCTCGGTTTGACCGGAGCATTCGGCGGCGGAAAAAGCACCGTATTGTCCTACTTCAAAAGCAAAAACTGGCACACATTTGATGCTGACAGTGCCTGCCATGCACTTTATGATTCCGGCGATCCGGAGTTGATTGAAAAAGTCAGGGAACTTTTCGGCGCCCCGGCAGTTTCCTCCGATGGCAGAATCGACCGCAAGGAGATCGCCGCTTCCGCTTTCGCCCACCCGGAAAAGTTGAAAGCACTTACCGCCGCCTTGTATCCGCTTCTGGAAAAACAGATGCAATCCGAAATCGACCACTGCCGGGATCAGGGAATTTCCGGAATTTTTGAATTGCCGCTGCTCTACGAATCCGGCTATGAACGCTTTTTCGATGCAGTACTGGCGATCTGGTGCGATCCCGAACTGCGGAGCCGACGGCTCGGCAACCGGAACTATTCTCCGGAGGAAATGAAAAAACGTGATGCACGGCAGCTTTCTCCGGTGCTGAAACTGGAGTATGCCGATTATGCGGTAGTAAATAACGGTTCAGCAGAATCGCTTCACCGGCAGATCGATCTGCTGATTTCTCAATTTGAAGCCGCTGAAAAATAAAAATAACAGAACATATCATATAAATTTGAGGATTGAACTCTATGGAACACGAAAACGATCTCTTTCAGGAAATGCCTGCCGTTAATCCCGAACCGGCAGCCGCTCCGGCTCCGAAACGCCGCGGCCGTCCGCCCAAAAAGAAAACTGTTGACAATGCCGCTCCTGCGGAAACCGTAAAAACCGACGTTGGACAACCCAAAGAAGCGATCCCCGCTCCGGTTCCCGCCGCAGTCCAAACTCCGGCTCCTCAAAATTCCGCCCCCCAGGAAAACACTCCTGCACCGGCAACTCAGCCCGACCCCACCGCCATCTGCCCCCATGAAAGCGAATCCGCTCCCTCACAGCCGGTTCCGCCGCCCCCTGCCCGGCATGAAGACAACGGTCACCGGCACAACAACAACAATAATAACAACAACAATCGCCGCAACAAAAACAACCGTCGCAACAAGAACAACCGCAACAACTATCGCAACAACCGCGACAACGACCAGCACGAAGACAACTTTGACGATGAAGAAAATATCGTGATCGATCCCAATGCGCCCAAATTCAACATTTCCGAACTGCAGGAAAAACCCATCGTTGAATTGAGCGCCATCGCCGCCGGCCTCGGCGTCGAAGAGATCGGCGCTCTGGAAAAATCCACCTTGATCTGCGAAATCCTCCGTGCCGGTGCTGAAAAAAATGGTGTCCTTTATGGCAGCGGTTATCTGGAAGTCCTGCCGGACGGCTTCGGCTTCCTGCGTTCTCCGGTCTACAGTTATCTGCCCTCCCCGGAAGATATCTATCTGAGTCCCTCTCAAATCAAACGTTTCGCGCTGAAAACCGGCGACTTCCTCTCCGGCATCATCCGTACTCCAAGAGAAAAAGAGCGCTTCTTCGCCATGCTCAAGGTCGAATCGATCAACAACGAATCCCCGGAACGCAAGAAAAGCGTCATTCCCTTCAACAGCCTTGAACCCTACTTCCCCACCAACCGGCTGCTGCTGGAGCGGGAACCCGCGGAATATTCCACCCGTGTCGTCGACCTGGTAACTCCCATCGGCAAAGGTCAGCGCGGATTGATCGTCGCACCTCCCCGTACCGGTAAGACTGTTCTGCTTCAGAAAGTCGCAAAAAGCATCCGGGCCAATAATCCGGAAGTAACCCTTATCATCCTGCTCATCGATGAACGCCCCGAAGAAGTCACCGATATGAAACGGGTCATCGATGCCGAAGTCGTCAGTTCCACCTTTGACGAACCGCCCGAACGCCACGCACAGGTCGCCGAAATGGTCATCGAAAAAGCCAAACGCCTCGTCGAATACGGTAAAGATGTCGTCATTCTCCTCGACAGCATCACCCGTCTTGCCCGCGCCTACAACACCTTGCAGCCCCACAGCGGCAAAGTGCTGACCGGCGGTGTGGATGCCGCGGCTCTGCATAAACCCAAACGCTTCTTCGGTGCGGCGCGCAACATCGAAAATCACGGCAGTCTGACCATCATCGCCACCGCCCTCATCGAAACCGGAAGCAAGATGGATGAAGTCATCTTTGAAGAATTCAAAGGTACCGGCAACATGGAACTCCACCTTGACCGCAATGTTTCCGACCGCCGCATCTACCCTGCCATCAATATCGAAAAATCCGGTACCCGCAAGGAGGAACTCCTGCTTCACCCGGACGAGCTGAGCAAGGTCTGGATATTGCGTAAAGCGGTCAACGGCATCCCTGCCGCCGAAGCGATGGAACTGGTCCTGGGCAGACTCAAAAAAGTCAAGACCAATATCGAATTTCTGGTAACTTTGCAGCCGGAACGCTGATCTTCAACCCAAGGGTGTTGTCATGAGTGAAAAGAATTCCTTATCGACCTTTCTCTGGGTGTTCCTCATCCTGATTGCGGCAGGAGTGGCAGTCTATCTGCTCTATCCGTTCAAACAGGAACTCAATGAGAAACAACTCAAACTCCAGAAAACCAAAGCCGAACTCCACGCTCTGAAAAAAGAGCAGAATAAGCGCCAGCAGGAAAACCAGGCGCTCAAAACCTCCCCCGCCGCCATCGAAAAGGTGGCGCGCGAGGAGTTCAAAATGGTCCGCCAGGGCGAGTCGGTCATCTACTATCCCAAGGATGCCGAACAGAAATGGCAGGAGCGCCGGGAAAAGGAAAAAAAGATGTTGGAGCAACAACCTTGACCGGGGCCGGAACTCCGTTCAGGAAAATTCATTTTTTTTACAAAATGATGTTTGAAAATGTTCTGCCGCAACGCTATATTTCATAAGAATCAAAAAAAATAGCATTTGTCTTGCAAAAATCATAAAAAAGGAGAATTTGAAAGTGCGTAAAAGTTATCTCTTTGCCGCTGCCGGTGCCGCTGTTTTTCTCTGCGGCTGTCCCACCACCAAGATCACCGGAAACAAAACCGTAATCCCCGCTCCGATGGAAGATCCCGTCAGCGTTACTCCCGCTGTTGCAACCGCTCCCGGTGCCGCTGAATGGCAGGCTCCCGAGATCAAAAAAGAAGAAAAAACTGTCGCCCAGCCTGAATTCCAGCCGCTGACCGGAGTCACCTCTTCCGGCGGTATCGAATCCACCGGCGCCAAAAGCAGCAAAAAAGCGGTCAAAGGCGGTAAAGCCGCGACCGCCGGCGGCGTTTATGTCGTCCAGTCCGGCGATACTCCGGAACGCATCGCCCGCAAACTCCGCATCCGTCTTTCCGCGCTGATGGCTGCCAACAACCTTGATCAGCAGTCCGCCCGCCGTCTCCAGATCGGTCAGAAACTCACCATCCCCGGCAGCAACTACAAAGTTGCTCCCAAGAAAAGTGCCAAAGTCAAAAAATCCACCGCAACTGCCACTCCGGCAACTGTCGATTCCGAAGGCAAATACACCGTTCAGTCCGGCGATACTCCGGAACGCATCGCCCGCAAGCATCGCGTCCGTTTGAGTGAACTGCTCAAGGCGAACAACCTTGATCAGCAGTCCGCCCGCCGTCTCCAGATCGGTCAGAAACTGGTCATCCCCGGCAAAGCGGCTGCTCCCAAGAGCGAAGATGTCGTTCCGCCGATTCCGTACGTTGAAAACAAATCTGGCGATCAGGTCGTGACCGACACCCAGGTTCCGGTGACCGGAACTGCCGATGTCAAGGTTAAAAATACCGAAACGGTCACCAATACCACCACTGGCACAACCGTTCAGTCCACCACCGCCATCGACGCCGTGGATACCGATTCCGATGATCAGGTCATCGAAATCACCGAAGCAACCACTGCCGCCGAACTGGCACAGAAATACAACGTCAGCGCCGATGTCATCAGTCAGAAAAACAGCGGCAAGACCGAATTTCCCAAGGGCGAACTGATCTTCGTTCCCAAAAAGTAAGATCGACTCCAAATGATTGAAAATTCCGGACGGTTTCACTCCTCCGGAATTTTTTTTGAAAGATTATGAATATTCTGATAACTGCTGGCCCCACCCGGGAAAAAATCGACCCGGTACGCTTTATCTCCAACCGTTCCACCGGCAAAATGGGATATGCCATCGCAACTTACGCGGCTTCACTCGGACATCAGGTCACGCTGATTTCCGGTCCGGTTTCGCTCAAAGCACCTGCCGGAGTAACGCTGATCCCGGTGGAATCTGCCGCAGATATGGCTGCTGCCGTCCACGCCAACACGCCGGAAGCGGATGTGATCATCATGAGCGCCGCCGTTGCCGACTACCGTCCGGCTCATCCCATTGACAGTAAAATGAAAAAACAGCCGGGAAATCTTTTCCTTGAACTGGAACGCACCGAAGATATTCTCGGCACCGTCGGCAAAAACAAACGCGCCGACCAACTGCTGATCGGATTTGCCGCCGAAACTGAAGAACTCGAGGCCCGGGCGCTGGATAAGCTGAAGCGTAAAAACATGGATTGGATCATCGCCAATCTGGTTTCTGACGGCTTCGGCAATGATACCAACAAGGTGATCATCTTCAACCGCAACGGCGAAAGGTTTCCGCTGGCGCTGGCAGAAAAAAGCGATATCGCCAAACAGGCGATCGACCTTATTCTGAAATAAGATTTCTGCAAACAAAAAAGCGATGTCCCGTAACTTGCGGAACATCGCTTTTGGTTTTGCAACGAATCAGTTGCGGATCAATTTAATATCATCGACCATAATCACATCATCGTCACCCATGCTTTCGGTGGTGATCATCAGCACCGCACCGGAAGCATTGGGAGCCGGAGTGAACTTCCGCTCAAACGTTTTCCAATCGCAGCTGGCAGAGATCGGATTGCCAATGTAACGCACGGTACGGACTTTATCGCGGACTTCGCGGACAGCAACACGGGACCGCTTGTTTTTACCGGGAACCATATTGGCTTTGACCGCAAAACTGAAAGTATAAACCTTGCCCTTTTCCAGAACGGGAAGTTCCTGATAGACCGTTTTGAACCGGTTGCGGCGGTTGGCGGTATCGCCGGAAACACGCAAAACTTTGCCGCGCTGAGCATCAAAGGCAATAGCGGTACTGCGGCATCCCGGATCAGTAACATAAGTCCAGGCGGCAAGACCGGACTCAAAATCACCGTTTTTGACCAGATTGCCGTCTTTGGGAGTGATCTTTTCGCTCTTGCGGACAAAGATATCGTCGATCTCGACCTTTTCTCCCGGAGCGAAGTTGCTGATGATCAGATAAATCTGATGAAATTTCGCATTCGGACGAACCGTCATGGTTCCGAAAAGTTCCAACCATTCACCTTTGGCATTGAGCATCGGATCAATATTGCAGTAGCGGATAGTTTTGCCTTTTTCGTTAGCTTCGCGGAGCGCCATGCGGAAAAATTTACCCTTCCCCGGAACCGCGTTCAATCGGACCTTACAACCGAATTCGTAAACTCCGTTGGCTTCAAGCGAAGGGACCGCCCGGCTCAAGGCAATAAATTCTTTGCCCGGAATCTTGTCCACGCCCTGTCCGACCAGCACACCGTCCTGGATCGCATACGGCTTAAAAGGTTTCTGACGGCTGTTAAGCGTCCATTTTGCAAGATCATTTTCGGAGAAACTGCCGAAAGTCACCAGATTTTCTCCGGCACTCAACACCGTGCCTCCTGCCAGCAAAGCCATTAACAAAAACTTTTTCATACAAAACTCCTTGTTTTAGAGGTAAAATCTGCTTTAAGATACACCGCCGAAGCGGTAATGTCAAGAAAAAACTGTTTTTTTTCGGCAAAGGTGTGGAAAAATCCACGCTTCGGGGTTATATTAACAGGAGATATGGTTCGTAACATTACCATAGCGCGCAACCCCATGGTGTAATGGTAGCACAACTGGTTTTGGTCCAGTTAGTCTAGGTTCGAATCCTGGTGGGGTTGCCATTTTATTTACCCGGTATCGAGCCGCAAAATTCCGAAAGATCTGACTATGAAAAAATTCTCCGGTAAAATAAAAGAAGACATTTACAATTTTCTGGTCGGCTTCTTTATGGGAAGCGCCAATGTCATCCCCGGCGTTTCCGGCGGTACTATGCTCTTTATCATGGGGGCATTCGGCAAACTTATCGAAACCCTTAAAACGATCGGCTCGGTTGAAACGCTGAAATTGCTCATCAAGAGAGATTTCAGAGGACTCTACAACCGTATCGAATGGCGTTTTCTGCTGTTTCTGGTACTCGGAACTCTGGCAAGTTTTGCAACGCTTGCCAAACTGATGGTCTATCTGCTGGATAAGCACACCCAGTTGACCCAGGCGTTTTTCTTTGGCTTGATCGCCTCAAGTATCATCACGGTGAACCGCCAGATGCAGCGCTGGACGATACCGGCATGGATATCGTTTGCTGTCTCTGGCGCGGCAGCATTTGCCATTATTTCTCTGGTTCCGGTCAATACCGGAGATGCCTGGTATACAATGGTACTGTGCGGAGCGATCTGTATTGTTGCCATGATCCTGCCGGGGTTATCCGGTTCGTTCCTGCTGTTGATCCTCGGACAGTATGACCGGGTGTGGAATGCCGTCGGAAATGTCGCCCGGCTCAAACTCATCCCCTCGCAACTCTCCATGCTCATCCTGCTTGCCGCAGGCTGTGTCATCGGACTCGGATTGTTTGTTCATCTGATCAACTATCTGATGAAACATCATGCCAATCCGACGATTGCTTCACTGATCGGCTTTATGATCGGTTCCATGCCGCGGATATGGCCGTTTCAGCATTCTGATCTTGCCAGCATGGTCTTACAAAAAGGCAAACCGGTTGCTACCCGGATCGTATATGAAGCACCGGCATTTGACCGGAATGGTCTGCTGGTTCTGCTGTGCGCGCTTGCCGGATTTATTCTGGTGCTCGGCATCGAATACTTCGCCGCCGGACGGAAATCTGAAAATCAACAATAAAGGAATTTTTTATGGACCCGATCGCATTTCAAATCGGAGCACTCTCGATCCGCTGGTACGGAGTTATGGCGGCGCTGGGATTTATTACCGCAATGTTTTTGCTTGAATACAACCGTAAATTCGCCAATGCCTCCAAAGATCAATGTTCGACGCTGCTGTTTCTGGCGATGATCTCCGGCGTCCTGGGAGCGCGAATTTTTTATGTGGTTCAATTCTTTCACTTTTACCGCGACAACTTATGGGGAATTATCCGCATCGATCAGGGCGGACTGGTTTTCTATGGCGGTTTTCTGCTGGCGCTGGTCACGGTGACGGTCTACAGCCGGATGAAAAAATTGGATATCATCCGGATACTCGATATCTTTGTCCCGGCGCTGACCGCCGCTCACGGTCTGGGCAGAATCGGCTGTTTCCTCAACGGCTGCTGTTTCGGCAGAGCGACCAAACTCTGGTGGGGCATCAAGGCTCCCGCCGGAAGCGCACTGGAACTTGCCGCCGGAAGTGCACCGCTTCATCCGGTTCAGCTGTTGGAAGCCGGAGAAAACTTCCTGCTCTGCATTCTTTTCTGCTATCTGTTGCGTAAAGTCAAACGCGGCGTGGTGATCTCCTCTTATCTGGCGATCTACGGATTTTTGAGATTTTTCAACGAACTGCTCCGCGGCGACAATGTTCTCTATGCAGGTCTCACTCCGGCACAATGGATCGGAACCATGCTTTGCATTTCCGGATGCGGTTTGATCATCTATTTCCAGCGGAAACCCAATGAACCGGCAGCTTGAATTCATCGTCAGCGGAGAATTTTCCGGAAAACGTCTGGATGCGGTGCTTGCCCAACTCATCCCGGATTCATCCCGCGCCTATCTGCAGAAGTTGATCAAAGATGGAGCCGTCCAAGTTGACGGCACGCCTGAAACTTTGCCCCGGCTGGTAGTGAAAGCAAATTCAAAGATCACAGTTTTTATGCCGGAAGCAGTTTCGGCAGAACTGGCTGCGGAAGATTTCGACTTTGAAATCCTGCACGAAGATAATTCCATACTGGTCATCAACAAACCGGCAGGAGTTGTCGTCCATCCCGGCGCCGGAAACTACAGCGGCACCGTGGTCAATGCACTTTTAGGACGCTATCCCGGACTGGAAAAACTTTTCCCCGGCGACTCCGGAAGACCGGGAATCGTGCACCGTCTGGACAAAGACACCAGCGGATGTCTGGTCATCGCCAAGACTCCGGAAGCGATGTTCAAACTGGGACAGGCGTTTTCAGAACACACCGCCAACAAGACCTACCTTGCCATTTGTATCGGCAATCCGCCGCAGGAAAAAACTGCCACCATCACCACCTTGATCGGACGTCACCCGGTCAATCGTCAAAAAATGGCGATTGTTGACAGTAATGGGAAAGAGGCTGTCACAACTTATACGATAATAAGTTCCAAGATGGTCGGCAAAGTGCCGCTCTCACTGGTCAAGGTCAATATTGCCACCGGCAGAACGCACCAGATAAGAGTCCACATGGCAAGTCTGGGAGTTCCGGTAGTGGGAGATCAACTTTACGGACGCAACACCGGATTTCCGGGCGTTGAACGGCAACTGCTTCATGCCTGGAAACTCGCCCTGCCCCACCCGGAAACGGGAACAATGATCGAATTCAAATCACCGGTACCGGATGATTTCCAAAAGTTACTGCAATACTTCAACGTCAAAGTAAAATAAGCCTTCCGCCATCTTTACGGTGAAGCAGAAAAAGTATCACCGGTTCAATACAAATAATCCCAGCGGTTTCGGTATATGCCATGTTTGTATTTGGAAACGATCGCCTTGGCGAAATCGGGTTCAGCATCTTTCAACTGTTCCACATGGCCGTCATAAAAGCCGACACTCATGCGTTTGTTGTGGTGGAACGCATTATATTCCCGCCAGTAATAGCGGGATTCAGTACAGTTTGCACCGTTGCGTTTGGCAACTTCAACATTCATAAATTTCCGGCTGGGTTTCCTGACCCGCTTCACGTTGGGAAAAGGATTCTTGACAAAAAAGTCATATTCCAGCCATGCGTAAAATGTCCACCCGGTAGTTTTTGACATTCCCTGATGCCGTTTGAATGCCGGACAGTACATCAACGGGCACGTTTCCGGATAATTTGTGCCGCCAGCATTTTTTGAGATGGAATAAGTTGACGGAAAATATTTCTTCATCGCCGGCCATGGATAGGTTCTTCCGTAAATGGAAAACGGCATAAAATCACCGTTATCCGTACTGTAAAGAAGATTGATTTGAGAAAATTGTTTGATCCGACTGACACAATTAGCACCGATTCCCCGTTCTCTCGCACTCTGTAACGCCGGAAGCAATAGCGCCGCCAATATCGCAATAATCGCAATCACCACCAGCAGTTCTATTAAAGTGAAAGGCTTTATGGGAGAGGGGAAAAACTTCTTTTCACGGGAAAAGAGGTTTTTCCCCTCTCCCAAACCCTCTC
>SUVV01000030.1 GCA_015061805.1 Lentisphaerota bacterium
GTGCATTACCGTACCGGATTCGCGTTGACCTTCTGGCAGAATCTCACCATGCCGCTGGGCATCGTGTTGAGTCTTACCGGATTTGTCACCTATCGTTTCCGTGAAACAAAGGCGATGAGTTTCGGTCAGTATATTGAAATGCGTTACAGCCGCAAACTTCGTATTTTTGCAAGTGCGCTGCGTTCGACTTCTGAAGTGCTTGCCAACATGATCATGCCTGCTATTGCCGGCCGCTTCTTCATCTACTACTTCGGTTTCCCCCAGTATTTCACTGTTTTCGGGGTGGAAGTTTCCACTTTCAATGTGCTTATTCTGCTGTGCCTTACCATGGCGATCGGGATCATCTGCATGGGCGGTACTCTGGCTCTGGTCATCACCGACAGTATTCAGGGTATGTTCTGCTACCCGATCATGGCGATCTTCGTCGGATTCGTGCTTTACAAATTCTCCTGGGGCAGCGAAATCGTGCCGGTGCTGACCGACCGCGTTGCCAATCAGAGCTTCCTCAATCCTTACGATATCTCTGAATTGCGTGACTTCAACTTGTTCTTTGTCGGTGTCACCCTGATTACCACCGTGATCAACCGCGGCGCCTGGATCGGTGCCGGTAACACCACCAGTGCCAAGAGTCCTCACGAACAGAAAATGGCGGCTCTGCTCGGTGCCTACCGCGGCAGTTTGATGAGTCTGCTCTATATCCTTATCGCGGTCGCACTGATCACCTACTTCAACCATAAAGATTTTGCCAAGCAGGCTCAGGAAGTTCGCCACACCATCAGTACCCAGGTCTCTGACGGTCTGTTCCACTCCGATCACCACAAAGAACTCAAGGCAAAAATCAAGAATGTTATCGATAACAAAGGACCCATCATCCACGAGATCGGTAAAGATGCCAAACTTCATGAGAACGACAACCTCGATCTCCAGTATCTCGCCGATATCAAACAGGTGATCGATACCAACACCAATGATGCTCCGGAAGTCAATGCCAGCATGTATCAGCAGTTCCGTACTCTGTACTTCCAGATGATGACTGCGGTCGGTATGCGTCACATGATGCCGCCGGGCTTGAGCGGTCTCTTCTGCTTGCTGCTGATCATGGCGATGATCTCCACCGACGATACCCGTATCTTCTCGGCGGCGCTCACCATTACTCAGGACGTGGTCATGCCCTTCATCAAGAAGCCGTTGACTCCGGTTCAGCACTTGTGGGTCATCCGTGCAGTTGCTTTCGGTGTCGGTGTGATCTTCTTCATCGGTTCAACCATGATGAGCCAGTTGGACTACATCAACCTCTTCGTTTCCACCATGACCGCGATGTGGGTCGGTGCCGGTTCGATGATCATGCTCGGACTTTACACCCGTTTCGGTACTACCAAAGGCGCCTGGGCAAGCTTGCTTACCAGCTGCGGTATGGCACTGGTCTATATCGGAATGAAGCAGTACTGGACGGACTTGTACGCTTTCCTCGAAAAGATGAACTGGCTTAACGGTTTCACCGCCGTTGTCGAAGCCATCTCCAAACCCTTTGAGCCGATCGTGGTCTGGCGCGTGAATCCCTACAAGTGCTTCATGAACGCCTATGAGTTCAACCTGATTGCGGTACTGACCTCTCTGGTCGTTTACATTGTGGTTTCCAAACTTACCTGCAAGGAACTCTTCAACCTTGACCGTATGCTCCATCGCGGTAAGTACAATCTGGATAACCTCAACCAGACCAAGAGTGTCTGGAATCTCAAGACTGTTTTCGGAAAACTCATCGGTATCACTCCGGAATACAGTTTCTGGGATCGGGTCATTGCCTATTCGATCTTCGGTTACTCCATTGTCTATCAGTTCATTGGTACCTTTATCGTGATCGTGATCTGGAATCTCTTCCAGCGCTGGCCGGTCGAATGGTGGAGCGGTTACTTCGTGATCACCAGTTTGATCGTGCCGGGTGTTATCACCGTGATCGTGACCTTCTGGTTCGGTATCGGTTCGGTTCGTGATATGATCCAGCTCTTCCGCGACCTCAAGACCAGAAAGATCAACTTCCTGGACAACGGTCAGGTCGAAGGCAATATGTCGCTTGCTGACAAGGCTGAACTCGAAGCCCTCGATGCCGAGAAAAATGAAGAAAAGGATGAAGCCAAGGCTTGATCCTCCCTGAATCCCAGACACCCCGCCAGCCGGCGGGGTATTTTTTTTGTACACGGAGCGATCTCGCTTTGCCGGAAGCGCGCCTTGTCGGGGCGGCGGCTCGCGGGCAATCTCTTGGCAAGTCATCGGACGTCGGATTCGGTCGAGGACACAAGTCCACTCCCTCACCGCCGCCTTGACTTACCGGCGACCTTGCCGCACGATCCATCCGCCCTGTGACGTTTCTTGGAGTCGCGCCAATCGCCGGGCTGTTCGCCCGGCAGGCGGGAGGTAGTTAGGTTGTAGCGCCGCCTGACGGCGGCTTATATACAAGTCGCACTGCTCCAACTGCCCGCGGAGGGGATACTGCAAAATAACTCTCCTGTCTGACTTGTCTGACCAGTCCGACTCGTCCGACTATCGACGCGCCCACTCAGCAAGTCGCGTTGCTCCAACTGCTCGCGGAGGGGATACTGCAAAATAACTCTCCTGTCTGACTTGTCTGACCAGTCCGACTCGTCCGACTATCGACGCGCCCACTCAGCAATCCGCGTTGCTCCAACTGCTCGCGGAGGGGATACTGCAAAATAACTCTCCTGTCTGACTTGTCTGACCAGTCCGACTCGTCCGACTATCAACGCGCCCACTCAGCAATCCGCCTTGCTCCAACAGCCCGCGACGGGCGCGTTGCACGTAATTTAACGCCCTCCCAAATCCTCTCACAATCTCCCAAAACTCCCACCTCCTCCCTCCCCGAGGCGCCAGTCAGCAAGGTGCGCTGTTTGTACCCCATCAAGTTGCTCCGCTCCAACTGCCCGCGGAGGGGATACTGCAAAATAACTCTCCTGTCTGACTTGTCTGACCAGTCCGACTCGTCCGACTATCAACGCGCCCACTCAGCAATCCGCGTTGCTCCAACAGCCCGCGACGGGCGCGTTGCCTGTAATTTAACGCTCTCCCAAACCTCCCACCCCCTCCCAAACCTCCCACCCCGAGGCGCCAGTCAGCAAGGCGCGCTGTTTGCAACCACCGAACGCTATTTTTTGCAATAAAAATTTTCCTATTTTTTTAAGAATTGGACTTGTAATATTTTTAATATGGGTTATATTGAGGAAACAACAAGATTTTGTGTTTTTGATGTGCGTATCGCCTATATGTAGTGGTGACGGCAATCAGGCTTAAAGAGGGGAAATCAGGGTAAAATGCGCTTCGGACTGCAGAAATTGACGCTTTTGGACTATCCGGGAGCGGTCGCTTGTACCGTATTCTGCTGCGGTTGCAATTTCCGTTGTCCGTTTTGTCATAACGGTTCTCTGGTGACCGGCAGTGAAGCCGGACTCGAGTTGGATTTTGCTTCCATGCTGGAGTTTCTGGAAAAGCGCCGGGGAATTCTCGAAGGAGTCTGTTTTACCGGCGGTGAATTTCTGATGCATCCGGAGTCTCTGGATGCCGCCGCCGCCGCCAAAGCGTTGGGCTATCGGGTCAAAGTTGATACCAACGGCAGTTTTCCGGAGAAACTGTCACGGTTGATTGATTCCGGCGATGTGGATTATATCGCCATGGATATCAAGAATTCTCCGGAAAAGTATGCTGAAACTTGCGGGAATCCGCACGTTTTACCGCAGGTGTTGGAAAGTGTGGAGTTTTTGAAGCAGGGGCGTACTGCTTATGAATTCCGTACTACAGTGACCGGGTGTTTGCATGAAATCGCTGATTTTGAAGCGATCGGCAAGTGGATCGCAGGCGCGGAGAACTATTTTCTCCAACCCTTCACCGCTTCCGACGATCTGCTGGACAAGAGCCGGGACTTCAGTGTCAGCGGAGCTTTCCTGCAGGAAGCATTGCAAGTGGTGCGCCGGTATGTCCCCGGGGCAGCCATCCGGGGCAGATGATCGGGATTTGGTTTATACTTATTATATAATAGCGGAAAAAAGTGTCTGCAAAAGAAAAAGGAAAAGAAGATGTATCAGGTTCAGAAGCGTAACGGAAAGAATATCGAATTCGATATTCGCAAGATCGCGGATGCCGTCAAAATGGCATTCGAAGCACAGGAAAAACAGTACAATCAGTCAATCATTGACTTCATCGCGCTCAAGGTCACTGCCGATTTTGAGCCGAAAATCAAAGAAGGTCTGATTGCCGTTGAAGACATTCAGGACAGTGTCGAATCCGTCCTCGTTCAGGCCGGTTACGCAGATGTCGCCAAAGCCTACATCCTCTATCGCCGCCAGCGTGAAAAACTCCGCAATACCGAATCCACCATCCTTGACTTCAAAAAGACCGTCGATGACTATGTGAAAATCAATGACTGGCGCGTGAAAGAAAACTCCACCGTTACCTATTCAGTCGGCGGACTTATCCTCTCCAACTCCGGTGCGATCACCGCCAACTACTGGCTTTCTGAGATCTATGACGACGAGATCGGCAACGCTCACCGCAACGCCGATATCCACCTGCACGACCTCTCCATGCTGACCGGTTACTGCGCCGGATGGTCACTCAAACAGCTGATCAAAGAAGGTTTGGGCGGCGTCCCCGGCAAGATCACTTCCGCGCCGGCTTCTCACCTGGCCACGTTGTGCAACCAGATGGTGAACTTCCTCGGTATCATGCAGAATGAATGGGCAGGCGCTCAGGCGTTCAGCTCCTTCGATACTTATCTTGCTCCCTTTGTCAAAATTGACAATCTGGACTACAGCCAGGTCAAAAAGTGTATCGAATCCTTCATTTTCGGTGTGAATACTCCCTCCCGTTGGGGTACTCAGGCTCCGTTCAGCAACATCACTTTGGACTGGACGGTTCCCGCTGACCTTGCTGAACTCAACTGTATTGTCGGCGGCAAAGAGGTTGACTTCAAGTACAAAGACTGCAAAAAAGAGATGGATATGATCAACCGCGCCTTCATCGAAACCATGATCGAAGGCGACGCTCAGGGACGCGGTTTCCAGTACCCGATCCCCACCTATTCCATCACCCGCGACTTCGACTGGTCGGATACCGAAAACAACAGACTTCTGTTTGAAATGACCAGCAAGTATGGTACTCCCTACTTCTCCAACTACGTCAACAGCGATATGGAACCCAGCGACATCCGTTCCATGTGCTGCCGTCTGCGCCTCGATCTGCGCGAACTCCGCAAGAAATCCGGCGGTTTCTTCGGCAGCGGCGAAAGCACCGGTTCGATCGGTGTGGTGACGATCAACATGCCGCGTATTGCCTACCTCTCTGAAAATGAAGAGGATTTCTACAACCGCCTTGACCACATGATGGATATTTCCGCCCGCAGTTTGAAGATCAAACGTGAAGTCATTTCCAAACTGCTCGACGAAGGTCTCTATCCCTACACCCGGCGTTATCTCGGCAAATTCAACAACCACTTCTCCACCATCGGTCTGGTCGGTATGAATGAAGTCTGCCTCAATGCCAAGTGGATCGGCAAAGACCTCACCCACCGCGAAGCGCAGGAATTCACCCGTGATGTCCTGAATCACATGCGTGAACGTCTGTCCGATTATCAGGAGCAGTACGGCGACCTCTACAACCTGGAAGCCACCCCGGCTGAATCCACCAGTTTCCGTCTGGCGAAGCATGACAAGAAACGTTTCGGCAATATCATCACCGCCGGCGGCGAAGACGGCACTCCGTACTATACCAACAGTTCCCATTTGCCGGTGAATTTCTCCGACGATATCTTTGCCGCGCTGGATATTCAGGATGAATTGCAGACCCTTTACACCTCCGGAACGGTCTTCCACGCTTTCCTCGGTGAGAAACTTCCGGATTGGAAGGCTGCCGCCAACCTCGTCCGCAAGATCGCCGAAAACTACCGTCTGCCTTACTACACCATGTCTCCGACCTATTCCATCTGTCAGAATCACGGTTACATCGGCGGCGAAGCCTTCAAGTGCCCGGATTGCGGCAGCAAGACCGAAGTCTACAGCCGTATCACCGGTTACTACCGTCCGGTTCAGAACTGGAATGATGGAAAGAGTCAGGAATACAAAGACCGCAAGGTCTACGATCCCAAACGGGCGCTGAACCGCGAATTTGCCGGCAGCCCTGCCGGTACTGCAAGTGCTGCTCCTGCGGCTGATTGCTCTTGCGGCTGCAGCGGCAAGGAAGCCAAACTCACTCTCTTCACCGCGACCACCTGTCCGAACTGCCGTATCGCCAAAACTTTCCTCGATAAGGCAAATGTCGCTTATAATGTGGTCGTCGCTGAAAATGATCCGGCTCAGGCCGAAGCATTGGAGATCCGTCAGGCGCCGACTCTGGTCATTCAGAAAGGCGATCAGATTCAGAAACTGGTCAACCTTTCCGAAATCCGCAGATATGTGGACAGTCTCTGAAATTCCATCCGGAATTGATCTTGTCAGCGGCAGGTCGTAAGCACGACCTGCCGCTTTTTTACAGCATTATATTCAAAATAATCAAAAAATATTGGTAGACTCTTGACATGATTATTGATTAGTGGTATATTAAATCATGCCACGAAAAGGGGTACTTATGAAAATCGTAAATTTTTCACATTATTCGCCGGATCACGATTCTGACAAGCCGCTGCATCTGCAACTGAAAGAAGAGTTGCTGCGTCAGCTGCGGGCATTGCCTGCCAACGGCGAATACCGTCTGCCTTCGGAACGTTCTCTGGTTGAACTTTTTCAAATCAACCGTTCTACGGTGCATCGGGCATATGTCGATCTTTTGAACAGCCGTCTGGTTCGGCGCAATCCGGATAAATCCTTGAGTGTTGTCCCCGGAGCCAGGAAACAGCTGCAGGGAGCATTTCCGATGATCGGTGTGCTGGTGCCCTGCCGTTTTTCCGACTACGTTGAAATGCGCGGTCAGCGCTCGTTCCAATATATAAAAGGTATCATCGACCGGGCGGCGGAACGGGGGGTGTCCATTTTGACCTTACAGTTGCCGCCTGCGGATTCCTCTCCGGAAACGATTCAGCAATTTCTGGATGAACGCTGTGCCATGTTGACCGGATTGATCCATCTCGGCGGCGGAAGTTCCAAAGCCGGTGAAGAACTTTTGAACAGTATATTGAATTATCAGGCTATTCCCCAGATATTTATTTCCGGTTTTGCTGATCGCGCTTATATCGGTTCTGTCAGCAGTGATCCCGAAACCGGAGCGCGCGAATTGGCGAAATATGCTTGTGAACTGGGGATGAAACGCTTCGGGATGATCTGCCGGGAGAGTTATCACAGCAATTATTTCAAATATTCTGCTGAATTGCGGGCGCCGGTGATCAGAAAAGTTTTGCTCGAAGCCGGACTTGAAGCCGTTGACAAATGGTGCGCTGTTCAATTGTCTGACGATGTTTTTGACCCGGCGATGCTGCCGGAACTGAAGGATATCCCGGAACTTGTCTGGTGCAGCAGCGATACTCTTGCCGCCGGATTGACCAATCATTTGCGCAGTTGCGGTATCCGGGTGCCGCAGGATGTGTCGGTGGTGGGATTCAACGGATTTTTTTCAGAAAACTCTGCCGAGGAAAGAATCGCCACTATTACTCATCCGTTTTATCAGCTTGGCGAAAAGGCAGTCGATCTGCTTCTGGAATATTTTGAACACGGTCTCAATGAAAATAATTCTCATGTTTTGCTTGATACCGGACTGTTCAAAGGAACAACTTTGCGTAAAAAGCCATGAATTTTCTAACTTTGGAGAGAATAATGAAACAATTATCAATTTTTCTGTCAGCTTTTGCGGCCGTGTTGACTGTTGCCGGAGCCGGATTTTTCGATTTCCCGGAAGACAAGGGCAGGGCGCTGCCGGCTGACAAAGTCTATCCCAACGGCAGAATTTTCCCGATAATGACCTACACCGGCGGCAGTAAATCTGAGCAGTTGAGAAAAGACGGTTTTACTGTTGTCGGTCCGGTTTACGGAAAAAATCATGAAGGGGCGATGGAAAATGCTCACCGTTTTGGTATGCCGATGATCTTTTCCATCCGGGCAAAACAGGATGGTGTATCGGTAGATAAAAATTTCTTGCGCCGATCAGGAATCAAACCCGATCCGGCAAAACTCACTGAAAGCATCCGGAATATTGTCACAGATGCCGTGAAAAAGTATCCGGAGATCGCTTTTTTCTATGTCACCCCGGAAGAATTGCGCCATTGGAAAAGTAAAGAATATGATTTTATAAAATTGGCGATTGATGCCGTTCATTCTACCGGAGTCAAGCAGCCGTTGTGGATGTATACTCCCGGTCACTACGGGCAGGGCAGTTTGGAAAAATATGCCGACCGGCTGGATGTGATGGGCAAGGGATGCTACACCAACTATTCCGGTTATAAAAATAACCGTGTCTGGGTGCGTTATTCGGTCGATATCATGAAAAAAGCTGCCGCGACGGGTAAAGAGGTCGATCTGGTATTGGCGGTGCTGGAGATGTTCCGGACTCCGGAAAAGTCAGAGATCCCCATGATTCCCCGATGGGCACGGCATGATTTTTACGCTTCGCTTATCGAAGGAGCCAAGGGGCTTGCCATATTTTCACTTTCCCGGCGCAAGGGCTTTGCCGAAGCGCACACGCTTTACTATGGAGCGTACAGTCAGGCGGCAAAAGAGGTCACCGGTAAAAATGGTCTTGGCGAAATCTTTCTTTTCGGCGAAAGACGTCAGGATGTGAAGTGGCGCGTTTCCTCCGGGAATGCCCGGATCAAACTCCAAGTCCCTGCCAGAGCCAAAGAACCCGCCAAAGTTAAGTTTTTTACCTACCCCTCGGTCGGCATAGCTGACATTGCTCATGCCCGGGGACGGTATTTGTTTATGGTCAATTCGGATAATGCGGATATCTCCGGCGTTATCAGCGGCATGCCTGCCGGAACGGTGGTCAAAGATGCCGTTACCGGAAAAAAGGTAGACGTCGCAGAAAACGGTTCTGTGAAATTGACCTTTAAGGCTCTTGAAGTAAAACTGTTCAAATTGGAAAGGAACTGAATATTGTGAAAAATAAACTTTTACTGATCGGAGGTCTGTTGTTGAGTTCGACGGTGCTTTCTGCCATCAACACCGATACCAAAACTTTTTTCGCCGGCCCCACGGATAAAGATGTGAAACTTCCGGCTGACCGGGTATTTCCGCAGGGACGGAAATTTCCTTTCAGCTTCTACTCCACCGGCGGAGCCAACGGATTGACCAAAAAAAGCGAAATAATGCCGCCGGAAAAACGGTTCGCTGACACGGAAAAAATCGTTTCCGGCGGAGCTTCGCTGATCGGTCCGCAGTATGAATTGAATTTTGAGGTGATTGATACTGCCAGAAAATACAAAGTTCAGGCGGTCATGACCGTTAGCGGTATTATCGGCGGAAAAAGAATCAATAAGAGTTTTTTTAGAGGGCGCGAAAAATTGGATGTCGAAGCCTTGAAAAAAGAGACTGTTCCCTATATTCGAGAACTTGCCAAAAATCCGGAAATCGCCTATTGGAATGTTACTCCGGAGGAACGCCGCTTCTGGCGTAAAAAAGAGATGGCGTATCTTGAAGCAATGTATGAGATCATTAAGGCAAATGACCCGCTGAAACGCCCGGTTTTTATGTATGAACCCGGACACCGGGGAGCTTCTGCGCTGGCCAAGACGCTGCCTTACATGGATATTTGTGCAAAAGGGACCTACACCAATTACAGCAATCACAAAACGAACCGGGTTTGGGTGCGTTACTCCATCGGAGAACAGGTCGAAGCGACCAAAATTGCCAAAAAAGGTCTCCCGTTTCTGCTTCCGGAAATGTTCCAGCAGCCTGCTCCGGAGGAGTTCAAGCTGATCAATGCATGGGTCAAGCACGACGTTTATTGCGGTCTCGCCAACGGAGCCAAAGGAATTCTGGTATTTTCGGCGCGCCGCCGTCCCCATTTCACGGCATGGGAACAGTATATCAATGCCTATCTGGAGGTCGCCAAAACTCTTTCCGGTGAACTCGGTCAGGCGTTGCTCTTCGGGAAAGATACTTCTGATATCGAAGTTTCGATCACCGAAGGTCCTGAAAAAGTCGAAGCGAAAATGCGTAAAGGAAACCTGACTTTCCCGGCACTTTCGGTGAAACAGATCGTTTGGAACAACGCCCGTTATGTGTTGATCGTCAACTCTGCCAATACTCCTGTCAAAGCGGTGGTGGATAATCTGGTCTACGGCAGCAAGATCGCGGTTTGCGATCTCCTGAATCCCAAAGGAGAAAATTTTACTGCCCCGGAAGGAAACTTTGAGGTCGAACTTGCTCCGCTTCAGGCGGTCTGTTATAAAATATATTGCAAATAACGATAAGGTGACGAAATTATGAAAAACTCTTCCCGGAATTTTACGCTTATCGAACTTCTCGTTACTGCTGCACAACAGAACTGTTTTTCAAAAATAAAAAACTACACATCCTTACTGGACAGTGAAGGGAAATAAGATGAGTTACATTGACCCCAACAATTTCACCGGAAGCGACATTGAAAAAATCAATGCTGCTGTCCTTGCCGCACAGAAAGAAGATGGTGTTGTCCGTATCGGAAGACGGAAAGCGGATGACGGAAGAAATTTCTGGCTGATCGATTCTGCCATCCTTCTTCCGGAAAATACCACACTTATCGTATCAAATACAAAGATCAAACTCTCTGACATTTCCCGGGATAATTTTGTAAGAAGTGCCAACTGTATCGTGGGCAACAAGGAAATTCCTTTTCTGGAAAATATCCATATCATCGGGGAAGGCAATGCTGTTTTTGAGGGGGCGGATCGCCCCCGTGCCACAGGGGACGGCGCTAAAACTCTTACCATTGGCAGATTGGATCCCTATCCCCCCAATACCAATTTGAGCAAACGCCCCACATACGGGACAGATGCCGGTAAAGAGGGGGAATGTCAGACTGGCGACTGGCGTAATATCGGCATACTGCTTGTGAAAGTGGAGGATTTTTCCATCCGGAATATCACAGTACGCAATCCCCATTGCTGGGGGATCAGTCTGGAATATTGCCGTAACGGACTTGTGAGAGATGTTCACTTTGAAGAAAATGAGTATGTGATGATCGACGGCTTCCGGGAACGGGGACTCAACCGTGATGGTCTTGATTTACGCAGAGGCTGCCGGGATATTTCCATTGAAAATATTACAGGATTTTCCGGGGACGACCTGATTGCCCTTACAGCCATAGCCCCCCTTAACCGGGATAGAGAGCCGGGTATGTATGGAAGAACAGAATTTTACGGTGCCCCGGAGGATGTACGGGAAGATGATGTATTCAATATTTCCATCCGCAATGTGAGAGGATACTCTTCCGGCGGATATTTTGTGATCCGCTTCCTGAATCAGAAAGGTGTAAGAATGCACGATATACAGGTTACCGGAGTATTGGATACCGCCCCGGATGATGTAAATGGATTCGGCTGTATCAAACTGGGCGATCCTGCTTACGGCGGAGCTGCTGCCCCCGGAGAAACCTGGAATTTTCTTATCAGCAATATCCAGACGCATGGAAAAAAGGCGATCATTATCGGAGCACCATTGCAGGATTCCATGATTTCCGATATTCTGTTTTATAAAAAATCCGACGTCCATGCCCTCATTGGTTATCATGACTGCACGCCCAGTGTACTGAACCGTGTTACCTTGAATAATCTTAACAATAGACAGAACCAAAGATGGAAAAATTTGATTTTTACTTTTTAACAGAAAGAACGCCGTATGAAAAAAATAATTATGCAAAAAAGATTTACCCTTATTGAACTTTTGGTGGTAATTGCCATCATTGCAATATTGGCAGCGATTCTGCTCCCTGCGTTGCAGAGTGCCCGGATGCGTGGAAAAACAGCCGATTGTCTTTCCCGGCAAAAGCAGGTTGCCCAGATGGTCAGCTTTTATGTGAATGATTTCGGCAGTTATTTTGTCAATCATGATGCGACCAGCGTAAACCGGTCTAATCTTACTATGCACAGCAAGGGATGGGCATGGGGTTCTCTTATCAAGCTGCTCTATGCAAAAGGTGCTAAAGAAACCTATTTTTCCTTTGTTTGTACGGCTCCTGAATTTGAGGAACTTGATTCCACTGACGATGCTAAGTGGTGGTATGTTTTCGGCGCGCCCAGACTGAAATTGTCCGACGGATTGTTCGCATTCAATCTGAATCACTCCGGGGTTCAGAAAGCCGGTTATGCTAAAGTGATGATGATCGCAGATGCCGGCAAAGCGGAATCCGGCGGATTGCCGTGCTTTAAAATGACCACCGCTTCCTACAGTTCAAGTTACAGTCAGCTCGCAACTTTGCACAACAACAAAGGAAATCTGCTCTTTGTCGATGGACACAGTGCCTCGATGACGGCATACGAAGTAGCTGCAGGAGTCAAATCGATCAGCGGTAACAAAGGTGCCGACCGGATCGAGCGTTTCTGTATGGGCAAATGGCGCGCTACATACAACAAGATGATCAGAATTAATTAAATTCAGCAGGATAGTCATGAATAAGACCGTTTTTGAACCGGCACGCAATGTCCCGGTGACTCACGAAGCCGATGTCGTCGTCTGCGGCGGCGGTACCGCCGGAATTGCCGCCGCTGTTTGCGCTGCCCGTCTTGGCTTGAAGGTCATCATTATTGAAAACAGCGCTCAATTCGGCGGTATGATGAGTGCCGTCACCATGTGGTCGGGGGATGTTGACAATAAAGGCGGCTTTGTCAAAGAAATTTTCGGTTATATGGAAGAAAACGGCTTCTATCGCCGTCCTTATTATAACAATTTTTCGCTGGTAAGTTTGTGCGACCGGCTGATTTTGGAAAATAATGTTACCCCGCTTCTGCTGACCCGGGTTTGTTCGGTTGTAATGGATAATAACACTGTTTCCGGCGTCATAGTCGAATCCAAACAGGGACGTCACGCCGTCATGGGCAGAATTATTGTCGATGCCACCGGCGATGGTGATGTCGCCGCATTCGCCGGAGCCGAATTCGAGTACGGCAGAAATTCAGACGGCAGAATACAGTCGATTTCTCTTCCGATGCTTGTCAATAATTATCACCTCGGCGAGATCGAACTCAAAGGAGAATTGCTTCCGAAACTCAGGGAGATAAAACCGGATTACGAATTGCCTTACGATAATGGACGCATGCGCCGGATGCCCGGTTCGGATGCTTCCTTGTGGCTGATGCTCTCCCATGATTGGGAATGTGATGTGCTTAATGCGGAAAGTCTTTCCCGTTCCATAATTAAACTGCGCGGACAATCCGATGAACTCATCGATCTGGTAAAACAGGCGTATCAGGTGCAGCTGGAAAAAGGTCCTTTTGCGCCGCTGCCGGGAATCCGGGAATCCAGACGCATAATCTGTGAGGCACGAGTCGGTACCGAAGATTATACTGCCGGGAAATATTATGAAGATGGTATTTTTACCGTCCGGCACAATATCGATATTCACCGGTGCAAGGATGGAGAACCGGCAATTGTCGTTACTAAGGTCAATCCTTATCAGATCCGTTACGGTTCGCTTATTCCGCGCGGATTGAATCATCTGCTGGTTATCGGCAGATGTATTGGGGGTTCTCATGAAGCCCTGGCCAGTTACCGTTTGATTGCTGATTGTATGGCGATGGGCGAGGCAGCGGCATTTGCGGCGGCGCAGGCGGTTCGTAAGAATTGCGCCTTGCGCGGGGTTTCTGTCGCGACTTTGCGCCGGTGCATGCAGGAGGCCGGTTACGAATTATAATATGATTTGGTTTGATCGTGAGTTGTCTTCAGCAGCGTTGTTTTGAAACAGCGCTGCTTTTTTTACCCGGACACATCTGAAACTCCCGCGTTGCGGCGGCAATCATTCAGCTGAACAGTTGTTGATTTCAGCTGGTGATCTTGCCGTTTTGGGCAAAAATACGCTGAAAAAGGTCGATTTCAGGTTAAAAAATGCGATTTTTTTCAAAATATCGCTTGCAAAGTTCCGAAATGATGATATATTATGTCTCTGTTGCGCCTCTTGAGGGGGCTGCAGCGAGGCTGATATAAACACAAATGTTTCTGCTGATCGTTTGAAAAAAATTGAAAAAAAGTTTCAAAAACGATTTGCAAAATAAAAAATCTGTGATATATTATGTTTCTGTTGCGCGTCGAAAGCGGCGATGCAGCGAGGCTGATATAAATACCGGAAAATTTTGCGGATCGCAGTTTGAAACCTTCGGTTTTGAAAAAAATCGAAAAAAATCAAAAAGTGATTTGCAAAACAAAAAATCTGTGATATATTATGTTTCTGTCGCTTGCTGAGTGCGAGCGAGCTGATTGAAAATTGAATAGTGCGATGTAA
>SUVV01000012.1 GCA_015061805.1 Lentisphaerota bacterium
ATTTCCGGTGTCTATAGCGGAGCAGAAACACACGTTCCCTTCCCGAACACGGTAGTTAAGGGCTCCAGCGGCGATGGTACTGTAAATTTGACTATGGGAGAGTAGCACGATGCCGGGAATTTTTTTAGAAACTCAAATCAATTCGCACTGATTTGAGTTTTTTTTTGCCTTTTTTAGGGCTCCAGCGGCATTCGCATAAAGGGAGATTGGCTTTGCGGGGAGGGGAAAAACCTCTTTTCACGGGAAAAGAGGTTTTTCCCCTCCCCACACCCCACCCCTTTTCGAGAAAAGCGAGGTATTTTTCCGCTATGCTTGTAACGCCATGGATTGCTCTGTTTGGAGCAGTGTCTGACGGACAATTACAGACCTTTACGGACACGCGGCTGCCGGAGTCTGGATGCAACGCTGTTGGCAAAAAACAAAACGCGTTGTTACAATTGTCGGCGGAGGGGACACTGCATAACAACTCCCCTGTCTGACTTGTCTGACGACTCCGACATGTCCGACCACAAAGCGCCAAGTCAGCAAGGGGCACCATCTGCGATACGGTTGCAGATTTGATGCAGACAGAAAAGTTCTGGGAAATCTTGACCGCCGAAGATATGACCTTGGCACAAAAACTTTTGAATCTCATCGGCAAAAAATCAAAGCCGGTGTTGCTCAAAAAGAATATTCTTGATAAAAACAAAGAACATCATCCACATCGCTCGTGATACTTTTTTGAAACTTATTGATGAATTTGGCAACAATGTGCAGTATATTATAAAAGAGGTTGCTGGCAACAAGTCAAACGATATAACCATTGAAGAACTCAAGAGCAAACCGAAATACACCAAAGAACAAATCAAGGAAGCTATCAATGCCGAAAACTACAACCGAGCAAGAGAAATTCTCGACCGATTTGAAACCGGAAACACCCAGCGGACTGACGGTCAGAGATATTCTTCTGATGGACGGAGTACCGGAGGAAGAGATCGAGCAGTATCTGCAGAACAGCAAGCAGAAGTAATTCCACAAAAAACACCCACGCTTTCTGACAAAATCCGCAAAAAACCGGACAAGTCCGAAGTGTCCAACCAGTCCAAAAATCCGGAAAAAACTTCCAACCTCAAACTCTCCGCGCCTAGGGATAGAATAACGGATGAGCAGAGAAGAACTATTTTAGAAGCGTATGATTATGCGATGAATGGAGATCCTGTTATTGAATTGTCTGGGAATGAATTTCAAAAAGACGGTATTCCGCTGACAAAAAAGTAACTGAATATTACAACAAACAATTTAACGGAATTGCAGTTCATCCCGAGCTCGGAGAAGTTAAATTGGATTTGGAAGGAGTTAAAGACTTTCTTGGTCATGGTATTGGAAAAATAAAAGCAGCCGCCTATGCAGCAGTCCCAAAACTGATTGAAAAAGATGGTTTTGAAGCGGTACTGGCTCTAATTGAATATGGAAAGCAAAAAAGTTGGTTGCTGAGCGGATGGAAAACAAATATGCCGGATGCAAACGGCGAGGTTGGTACTCACTCCGCAGCTACGCAACTCGAGCCTACGTTTAGTCGTCAGGAATTGGGAGCCGGCATCAATAATATAATCCAAAATTTCCAAAATCCAAGTGTTTCTAAAAAAATCCGGAAAAAATTCCGGCTTAAAAACCTCTCTTCCCGGCGACTTTGGCGACACCAGCCTTGATCCGGTTGATTACCGCCGGAGCATTGACCCGCTGTTTGACTTCTTTATGGAGTACAGCGACAACGGTATTTTGAATCCCGGCAGCGCACATATCGGCGAAGATTTCTCCGGCAGTTTCTCTTGTCAATATGGCAAAAAGGGATACCCTGTAATACTGGAAGTGTTCCGGATTAATTTTGTATAAAAAATATGCGTAAATCTTGAAAAGCCGCGTTGTAATGCTATTTTATAGCATGATTTTTTTATTTTAATAAATTCGGAGATTTTTTATGTCAGCAGAAAATTCTGCAACCTTGAAACTGGTCAAAAGTGAACTTATTCACTATGGTATTACTGCTGAAATTGTGATTGAGGAAAATCTTTCTTCTTTTGAAATCAGAAGTGTCGATGGTCGCCCTCTAATTGCGGCACCCACTGAAGTCGAACTGCTTTACGGCGTTTATGATTGCGCGGAACGTTTCTACGGCTGGGATTTCTTTGAACCGGGCAATGATGTGTTTCATCCGGAATCGGTTCGTCCTTTCCCGCGTGAAGGTGTGGTTGTGCCTGCCGTAACTCCCCGGCTCAAGCGCTGCGGATTTATCCAGGAATTTCCGTTTGATGATAATGCTGAAACCACTTTCGACTGGATGGCGAAAAACAAACTCAATTATCTGATGGTCTGGATGAGTTACTATGATGAACTCTCTGATGAACTCAAAACCTATGCCGCCGTCCGGGGAATTATCATTGAAAGCGGTCATCATAACTTCAATTACCTTATTCCGCCGGAAAAATACCGGGAACAGCACCCCGATTTCTTCGCAGAAACCACCGAAAACAAACGACGTCAGCTTGCCGGTATGCCGGAAATCACCCGTCAGCTTTGCACCACCAATCCAGCGTTGCGCGATGAACTGGTGAAAAATCTGCTCGAATACCGTAAGCAGCATCCGGAAGTCAAGTATATCGGACTCAATCCCAATGACGGTTTCGGCTGGTGCGAATGTAAAACGTGTTCCAGCCTTTACGACCCGTCTGATCGCGGCGAAAGTTACAGCCGTTCCGAAAAATATTATCCAGCCAATCGTATTTTCAACTCGCTTATCAGCGATGTCGGTGAAAAATTACATGCCGCTTCTCCGGATACGGTTCTCAACTTTTTTGCCTATGTCAATTATTCCACTCCGGCACCGGATTTCAAGTTGACTCCCGGTGTCGCGGTGCATCTGGCGCTTTACTGGCGTTGTATCAATCATGTGATCGATGATGGTGCTTGCGGCATAAATTCCGGATATTTCCGGGATATTCTCGCCTGGGAAAAGGCCAAAGCCGGCGGATGTTTCAATATTTACGAATACTACATGGGCATCAACTTCTATCTCTCGGCGCCGATGCTTCACTTTGAGCAGATGTTCCATGAATTTGAACTTTATTCCCGGCATCAGGTCGATGGTGTCACCACTCAATTCTGGCGCGAACACTGGAGCGTTTACGGTATGAACTACTATTTCATGGCGCGCGCAGCCCGCGGGGAAAGCGCAGCCGAATCGATCGAACGCTTCTACTTGACCCGATTCGGAAAAATGGCTGAAGAAGCCCGGAATTTCTATGGAAAACTGGATCTTATTCTGAAGCGTCTCGGCAAGTGCCACATCCCGCATCTGGTTTCATTTTTGAGCCGTACCACCATCGGTGAATTGGAGGCGTTGCGCGCCGATGCCGCCAGAATCAGCGAAAACTGCGAGCTGTTGCCCGGCAAGGCATTTTCGCTTTGGATAGAATATCTTATCCGTTTCAAAGATTTCTACGACCGCAGTCGCAGCGAGGTCAACGCGGAATCCGAAGTCAGGGCATTTCTGGAATGGGTCCACGCACAGAAACCGTACAAGCTTTTTGTCGATTCAAAGTTTGACACCTTTTTTGCCCAGTGGTTCGAGGATCTCGCCAAAGGTAAGAACTGGCGTTATTTTGATGAAAATGATTGGCATGCAGAAGATGTCCGCCATCCGATAATTTCACCGGAAGTTTGATATTATGAATTTTGATGTTTTTTTGAAAGTTGTTCTGGCTGTAATTGAAACTTTTGCTTTCTTTGCGCTCGGCGGTTTCGCGGTTGAACGTAAAATGGTCAGCGCTGAATCTCTGAAAGGTTTCAGCCGTTTTGCCATAAATGTTTTGACCCCGTTTATGGTATTTGCCAGTATCGCCGGGAAATTTACCCGTTCTGATCTGCAGACAGCGTGGATATATCCGGTGTTGGGATTTTCCATGATCCTGTTCCATGCCATGTGCGGCAGAGTCTTGCTGCCGCTGCTGCGCCACCGGACTCCGGAACGTCAGGCAACATTCATGCATATGGCGGCGGTCAACAACTTCATCTATCTGCCGATCATCATTATCGGTTATCTTTTCCCGGGAAAAACGGTGGCGGCATTGTTGTTTTGCAGTGTGGGTTCGACCTTCGGTCAATGGACGGTCGGAATTGCCGTTATGGCGGGGAATGATGTTAAAAAATTATTGAAAAATCTTATTTCTCCCAACAGCGTGGCAGTATTGATCGCAGTTATCTATCTCCTGCTGCCGTGGAAACTGCCTGCCGGAATGATCGATTTTACTGCACGCATCGGTGATCTGGCAATTCCGTTGTGTTTGATCCTGATCGGTGCTTCGGTGTGGATTTCCCGTTCTAAATGGACCGAACATTTACTTGATTTGTTTTACACAACCTTTATCCGGATCGTTTTGATCCCGCTGATGACGCTGCTGCTGTTGCGGTTCATTCCGTTGCCGGAGATCGCCCGGAATGTGGCGTTGGTGCTGGCGGTCATGCCTGCCTCCAGCGGCAGCGTTCTGATCGTCCGCGAATACGGCGGTGATGTCGATTTCGCCGGACAGTTGATCCTGAGTACCACTTTGCTGGGGTTGATCACCATGCCGCTGCTGCTGGCATGGGCACTGTAAAGATTTTATCTGTTGGCGAAATAGACCAGAACCGGCATTGAACCATCGCTTTTCAGCGTTACTACCGGGGAAGTTACGGTATTGAGGGTTGCTTCGTACCACCAGGCGAGGGTGCGTTCCTGCAGAGGGTATTGCACTCCGGTCGCAGTAAGTTTTGCGGTAGGTTCAAAACTGAAAAAAGATATCTGACTGCCGACTTCGAGTCCGGAGAATTCTCCTGAACCTGTGACTGCGGCAAAGTGTCCGTAATCGGTCATCAGCAATATCCCCGGGAAATCTTTGGCAAATTCCGCGAATTGAGCGAGATTTCCCAGCAGATGATCTTCCCGTTTGCCGGAACTGCCCAGCAAATGTGTTACTTTCAAATTTCTCTCTTTGGCGAAGCGGAAGCACTTGGCAAGATCATTGGTTTCCTGTTCGGAAATCCGGAAGAGCCGTTCCGGAAACCTTTCTCTGGTTTCCGTTGATACGCTGTCCAGATCGCCGACGATGAAAGAGGGTTCCAGACCGAAGCGGCAGAGTGAATCCGCCGCTCCGTCGCAACAGATGATATTCCGGGCATTTTTCAATATTTCCAAACTTCCGGAATTTTCCGGAAAGGCTCCGTCAGCCAATATTACCGCTGTCATTTTCCAAAGATCCTCTGTGCGTTAAGGTGAAATATCTGTTCGTTTTCAGCTGGAGTCAGTTTCATCGACAGTACGTCGGCAACCGCATCTTTGTGCCTGCTCGCCGGATAATCGCTGGCAAAGAGAATCCGGTCGGCACCGTGAGCGCGGACGATTTCCGCTGCCGCCTCGGCTCCGAGAGTGAAGATCGAACTTGAAGTATCAAAGTAAACTTTTTTGCCGATAAGATGTTTCCACACCTGATCCCATTCGCTGTAGCCACCGAAGTGGGCAGCGATAATGGTGAGTTCCGGAAATTCTGACAGCACCCGCGCCAGACGGTACGGACTGGAAAAATCAGTCCGGTAATCGCCCATGTGGATCATCAGCGGAAGCGAATTATCAAGTTTTTCATAAACACGCATCATTGCCGGTTCGTCGATATATATTTTCTGAAAGTCCGGATGCAGTTTGATTCCCTGAAGTCCTGCGGCCCGGATACGGTCGATCTCATTGATGATCCCCGGCAGATCGGGATGGATCGTGCCCATGGCAACAAAACGGTCCGGGCAGTGTTGCTTTACCATCATCAGATAATCATTGGCCGGGATGACCTGTTCCGGTTTGGTCGCGCAGGAGAAAACGACCGCTTTTTCTACACCCGCTTCATCCATGCTGGCAAGCAGATCTGCGACAGTACCGTCGCCGCGCCACTTGAAATTGTAATACGCTTCCAGAGTGCCGACCACTTTTGCGGCGATCTTGTCCGGGAATATATGTGCATGGACATCAAAGCAATTCACAATGCGGTTCCTTTCAAACATTTTGCATAATATACCATTTATCCTGGATAAGCGCAAGCACAGAAGTGGATTTTTTGCCGATTGTATGCTATATTTATCTTATGAAATATTGCAATGATATAAGGATAGATGTTGACATGCAAAAAATTTCTTTGAATACGATCACCAATTATCTGATGTTCCTGACGCTTTGTCTGTTCAGCGCCGGATGCCTTTTTGTGTTTTCGGTTATGCTGATATCCCGGCTGCAGGGAGATACCCCGTCTCCGACGATTCCCTGGACGACACTGCAGATCGGATTTGTGCTGATCATCGTGCCGTTTGTTGCCAAACGACTGTTTGCCAAGGTCATCGCCGCACCGGAAGAGGTGGTGTTGCCTGCCGGTGCCGGAATTTTTGTCGGATTTCTGCAGGGATTGCTCTATGGCGGAGCGATATTGGTCATTGGCGGAATCGTGCTTTTCTGTTTTAATCCCCAGCGGCTTTTTTCGCATGATCTTTTTTACTATTCGATGGCGACTTTGGGCGTGACCGGTGTCGCCGGGGCATTTTTTGCTCCGGTGCGGGTCGCCCGGAAAGCGCGATTGTGGCTGCTGCTGGCGCTGATCTCCCAGTTTGTGACCTTGAGCGCCCTCCGTCAGCTGTTGGGACTTTTTCCGTTGAAATTTGATTATACTGTAGCTGAAATCAATTTTGAAAAAATGCCGCTTGCGGATAGTAATCTGGTCAACTGGCTCGTGCCGGACGGTGCGAAAAATATCCACATTTACGGAACGCGAGGTGAAGAGGCCCGGGTCCAGTGTCAGATCACGGCAGAACAACTCAAAGAATTCGCCAAAAAGAACAAACTTGAACTGCCGGAAACAGAGAGCCGTGAATTCGCATTCGGCAACAATGAAACGGTGGTATTCATCTACAACCGGGAGAGCGGAGTCCTGATCGGATTTTTCAGGCGTGACGGTCTGCCCGGCCATTTGCGCCGCGAAACCAAAGCGGAAGAGAAAAAGCCCGCAGGGCAGTAAGCCGCAATTGTCAACGGTAAAAAAATAAGGCAGCGTGGGAGAGTAAACCCGCTGCCTTATTTCTTTAAGCTGCCGTCAGGCGGCGTAAATGACAGATTTTTCTGTGTCAGCAGAAGAAATTTTTCATCCTCCGGAGTTCGGCTTCGCCGTCACGCAGGATATCGTGAATGACTTCATTCACCGAAGAAACTTTGTCCATCAGACCGACGGACTGTCCAGCCATGACTGAACCGTAATCGACATCACCTTCGACCACCGCCTTACGCAGGGAACCGACCCAGAAGCGTTCCAGTTCGGCTTGGGCATCCTGGCGGGTGATAGTACCTTCAGCGACCTTTTTGACCAGTTCCAGCTGCAGTTTGGTGAATTCCTGAGTACCGTGGTTGCGGATAACGCGCACTGACACCACCGGAAGCCGGGGATCAAACTGGGCGGTGGACATGGCATCGCGGGCGTTGGCACGGACGAAATACTCTTTGAATTTCGGATGGGCAAGGCACTCTTCGGTCATAACGAAACGGGTTCCCATCTGGATACCGGCGGCGCCGCAGAGCAGCAGATGAGCCGCCAGTTTTCCGGTGGCGATACCGCCGGCGACGAAGATCGGCAGAGTTTCACCGAATTTGAAAAGCAGCTGCTGGACCAATACTGTCGTCGAAACATGCCCGATGTGACCGCCGGCTTCAGTACCTTCGAGGACCAGCGCATCAGCGCCGTAACGGATCATCCGTTCGGCGATGGAAATGGTGGAGGCAAAGCAGATGACTTTGGCTCCGGTCTCTTTTATCGAAGCGATCTCCTGTTCTTTGGGAATACTTCCGGCAAAGACGATGTAGGGTACCGGTTTTTCCAGGCTTTTGAGCATGGCGATATGGTCATGATAAGCCGGGGCAATGGTGATCAGGTTCACCGCGAATGAGCCGTCAGTCAGTGAACGGAGTTCGGAAATCTGCTGTTTGAGGATTTCCGGAGGGGTGTTGCCGCCTGCCAGACAGCCGAAGCCGCCGTTGTTGCAGACAGCCGCGACCAGTTTCGGTTCGCTGACCCAGGTCATTGCTCCGCAGATGATCGGATAGCGGACATTGAGAAAACGGCTGCCCCGTTCCATCAGGCGTTCCATATAAGTATACTGTTGCATGAGAAATATCCTTTTGGTAAAAATATCTTTTAGCGAAAGATAATATAGCATAAAATGGGTGTTTTGTCAAATCCGGCAGAGGAAAAAGTCCGATTGTTCAGATAAAAATGGTTCTGAATGCGGAAACGAAGTTGAAAAAAAACAGTTCGGGTGGTATCTTTTATAACGTGGCTGTCTTACAACACTTTTTAATGATATGAAAGGAATGAAAATGGAACAGTACAAGCAGGAATTTATTGAATTCATGATCGATTGCCAGGTCTTGAAATTCGGTGATTTTGTGACCAAAAGCGGCAGAAAAACTCCGTTTTTTGTGAATACCGGATTCTATCGTACCGGTGCCCAGCTGCGTAAACTCGGCGAGTACTATGCTCAGGCGATCAAAAACACCTTCGGTACGGAGTTTGATGTGCTGTTCGGACCTGCTTACAAAGGTATTCCGCTTTCCGTTGCCGCGACCATCGCCCTTTCGGAAAAATATGATGCCGATATCAAATACTGTTCCAACCGCAAAGAGGTCAAAGACCACGGCGACAAAGGCATCCTGCTCGGCAGTCCCATCAGTGACGGCGACAAAGTGGTAATCATCGAAGATGTCACCACCGCCGGAACCTCCATCGGTGAAACTCTGCCCATCCTGCAGGCTCAGGGCAATGTCGATGTCCTCGGTCTGGTCGTGAGCGTCGACCGCATGGAACGCGGTCAGGGCGAAAAAAGCGCACTTTGCGAAATCTCCGAAAAGTACGGTTTCAAAACCTGCGCCATCGTCACCATGAAAGAGGTCATTGAACACCTTTACAACCGTCCCTACAAAGGCAAAGTCATCATCGATGATACGCTGATGGCGGCGATCAACGCTTATTACGAACAGTACGGCGCCAAGTAAGAGCGTTATTCTCAAGAAAAATCAAAGGGCTGTTGCAAACTGGTTTGCAACAGCCCTTTTCAATGTGAAGTGTTTGCCTGCGGCAAACGATAAGTTTATACTTCCTGTTTTGCGACCAACGGAAGCAAAACATACCCCGCTTTTCTTGAAAAAGGATGGGGGTTTGGGGGAAGGGAAAAACTTTTTTTCTCGTGAAAAGAAGTTTTTCCCTTCCCCCAAAAATCCTCACAGCGGTTTGATGGAAACGAGGGAGATGGTGCCGGTGAAGCCGAAGTTATTGATGCTGTGTCCGATACTGGTTTCTGCCGGGTAAAGTGCATATCCGGAGAGCGGCACGGCGCGTCCTTTTACTCCGTTGCATTCGATCTGCGCTGTTTTCTGGTCAAAGCGCACCACGCATTTATTCAGCGTTTTGGCCGAAACTTTCGGGCCGGGGACGATCACCGGTTTTCTGCCGGCTTTGCCCATGGCGTAGAAAGAGGCGAACAAACGGCCTTTGTTGATGAAGAATGTGAACGCCTGATCGGAATTGGTGATCAAAGTCTGACGGGTATTGACATTACCGGCATTGAAGTTCAAACGCAGTTCAAATCCGCTGTATGGATAGATGGTCGCCTGCGGGAAAGAAATATTGCTTTTGCCGTTGAATTTCCAGGCGAAACCATCTTTGCCGGCAATTACCTCCGGGAAATCAGCCACGTTATCCGGGGTGGATTTGGACATGTGCCGAATGGCAAGGTTGCCGTGGCTGTAGGATTCCGCAAAATAGAAGTGGTTGATAAATGCGGAATTGCATCCGAGCATACCGGAGAGGAGATTTCCTCCGGAATTTTTGACCGCAGTACCGTGAACCGGAGAGATTTCCAGATTTTGCACCGTCAGCATATTTTCGTCACATTCGACTTTGATCGGGCGCTTGTCGAAGAAGTCAAAACTGGAGAATGCGGCTTTTTTACCTGATGCTTTGAAGAGTGTTACCGGGAAACTGCGGAACGTTTTGCGTTCTTTGTCCACAACTTCAATAAAGTACGCAGACTGCGGCAGCGCCGGATTGACCAGAAGCGTGAACTCCGCTTCTTTGCTGTTCAGAGGCGCAGGCATGATCTGCTGGATATCTGTGTGGCGCACGACGAAATGGGTTCCGACTTTGCCGTTGGCGGCAAAGACCCGCTTTTTGACAATATCGGCAAGCGGAATTTTTCCCTTGAATACCGGAGTTGTGACTTTGCCGGGGATAAATCCGGACAAATCAACATCCAGATATGCTTTGTCCAGATTTTTTTTGTCGATCACCAATTGCATGAAGACAGAATTCATAATACCGGGGATGGTACGTCTGCCGGTGAATTGCCAGCCGGATTTGCCGGTGATGCAGCCGGAGAGTTTTCCGTTGCGTTGGGTGATGCAGTTGACACCGGAAGCATTGACCACCTTGATTTCTCCTTTCAGCCGGAGATTCTTGTAGGCGTAACCGCCGAAGATGATGGAAAAGACCGCTTTATTTTCGCTTTCCAGGGCCAAATTTGCGGGGTTGTGCTGATAGATGTGGTCGCTGCCTTCGACGACTTCCACGCTGTGGAATGGGACATTGCCGGAAACTTTACCCTGCAGTTTGATCAGACCGTCGGAGGTGATTCCGGCGATTTTCAATTCAGCGCGGCACGTTGCCAGATCGCGCAGAGGTTGTTTGACCCACTTGTTGTCGGCGTTCCAGTTGGCGCGCAGTTCGACCGGAGTGAAGCCGTTGGCGAAAACTTTACCGTCAACAGAGAGTTCCGGGATGAGCAGATGATGATCAAGCACATCGGCGACTTTCAGATTGAAGCGAAGTTCGGAAAGTTTATTGTCTGCAAGTTTGCCGGAAAAAGTTTTGACGTTATTGCCATGATGATCTTTGACGGCAAGTTGAATATTCCGGATTTTCCCGGTGCTTTCGGCTTCGGGAACGTTGACGATCTCGAATTCGACCGTTTCACCGGCGACGAGAACTTTGCGGTAGGAGAGGATGAGATTCGGTACTTCGGCATCATCGCCCGGTTGCCGGGGGAACAACTTGCCTTTGGCGATACCGGAGAGCGCCCGGATGATCCGCTGGGTGGAAAATGAGTTGTATAACGTGGGGCGGAAACTGGTATTTTCGTTCTGCTCATCCCATTCGACCAGATTGATGACATCGGCACGGGCGGCGACTGCGCTGCCGACGCTGCCCCGAAGCATGGAAGTGCCGCCGCAGTTGTAGGTGAAAGTACCTTTGGCGTAGAAGTTTTCGTGTCCGACTTTGGTTCCCCAGACGAGGAGTTTGCCTTTGAATTCATCTTCGGCAAGGATACCGGTCAGGAGCGGGAGCATGACTTCCCGGTCAAAGGCATCATCATAACGGCGGAATTCATTCAGCGGCGGATAGTTGTAGTAGTAACCGTCAACACAGCGCAGCCATGCGCGGATGATATCGGCGAGTTTGTTGACATCGGCGGCGGTCAGAGTCCGGGTACCGGTGATGATGTTGGTCGGCAGTTTGTGCATCGGGACGATCAGGATGCGGTCGCCGAATTTTTCAGTCATTTTGCGTTTGAATTCCTGCCAGTACTCCGGTTTAGTGTCACCGGGGTAGGAGGTGAGCAGTAGTTTACCGTTGATGCGGTAGGATTGTTTACTGTTGAGCGCCCGTTCGACCAGAGCAAAATTCTGCTTCCAGTTGACCTTCACTTTGTACTTGGGAGAGACCATCTCCGGCAGAACTGACAGTTGAAAACCTTCACGAGCGGCGGCACGGTAGATATCTTCGCGGCCTTTGGTCATCGGGAAAAAGGCAAATCCGTCGATTTTATAGAGATCGGTGGTCACATGGTGCATGGTTTCCCACGCTTTGTCATGGATGAATGAACCGGTATCGCTGGCGCGCAGAGAACTGTCCTGAAAGAGCGGACGGTCGACCCAGCGGTGCAGATAATCATTGCGTTCCAGACCGTATTTAAGTTGTCCTCTGGCAAAGAAGGCGGTTCTGCCGCTTGCCGGTTGGAATTTTTTACCTTTTTCGGCAAATTTCTGAAGCAGTTTTTTGGCTTCGGCATTCGGTTTCGGGGCGGCAAAAAGCGGAAAAAGTGTAGACAAAGCGATGACGCCAATGAAGAATTTTTTCATGGTTTTTCTCCGGGATTTGCAATTAGTTGTCAGGCCAGTTTTCGCCGTTTGCCTTGAGTGATACATCTATTTTGCGATAGGAAGCTTTATCGTAGATGTTGGACTTCGCGGTGTCCCACCACTCCATACGCGGGGAGTAGGATTCTACATGACCATCGCCGTGTGCAGCGTTGAAGGCATTGTTTTTCTGATGGCGGATATCGATGCGGTTGACATCTTTGCCCGCATAAATCCGGTTTTCCCAGAAACTGCTGCGGTCAATGTTGTAGGTTTCTGAATCGACGAATCCAATGTAGAAAGAGGGACGTTTAAGCCGGACTAACTTTCGTGCTTCTCCGGGCAGAAGCCCCTGAAGACGGCGGTTGATGGCGTAACTGTAGGGGTAGGGCATGTTGCCGCTGCGGCGACCGATGCCGTTATCGTGCCGGGACGGACAGCGGTTGACTGAAGAATAGCCGAACCAGTTGGCAATGGTATCGCTCGGTTTCCCGGTGATATAGTGTTGAAGCCAGGTTGATTCATAGTTCCATGGATCATAGGCCGTCCCATTGGGGCCTTTGGTTTTCTGCGGCATCATAAAGCCATCCATTTGGTCAATGTAGGCTTGGGCGGCGACACCGATTTGTTTGAGATTGCTGGCACAACTGATGCTGCGGCCGCGTTCGCGGGCGCTCTGCAATGCGGGAAGCAGTATCGCTGCCAAGATTGCAATAATGGCAATTACCACGAGAAGTTCGATAAGAGTAAAGCACGCGTGCTTTACTCCGGTGCACCGGAGTAAAGATGTATTCATTGTCTGATTTCCTCGATTTTGAATTTGATATGATAATTATATGATTATATAATATACACTGTCTGTAAAATAATTGCAAGTTGTTTTTGCCAAAACGGCTGCCGCCGGAAGCGAAAAAGAATTATTTTACTCTTGCATAAATCCGGCAGTGAATGTATATTTTACAGTGTGTTTTTTTCAGTAAAAAATGGAGAGTTTTATGAAACGATTGCTTGCTGTTGTCGCCGACGGTTTTGAGGAAACCGAACTTATCGCGGTAGTGGATTGTATGCGCCGCCTCGGAGTTGAAGTCACGGTCGCCGGATTGGAATCACGCGAACTCAAAGGCGCTCACAATATTACGATTTCTGCCGATGCTCTGCTGGACGAACTTGTCCCGGAAGATTTTGACGGCATCTTTCTCCCCGGCGGTCTTCCCGGAGCCACCACCCTTTATGATTCCGCGGCAGTCGGCTGCTGGCTTCAGGCGATGAATGAAAACGGTCGGGTGATCTCCGCCATCTGCGCGGCTCCCATCGTGCTTGCCAAAGCCAATCTGCTGGAAAACCGCAAGTTCACCATGTACCCCGGTTTCGACAGTTACCTCAATGGCTTGAAATACACCGCATCCCCCGCCGAATGTGACGGCAATATCGTCACCGGCAAAGGTCCAGGAGCAGTCTTTGCATTTGCCGGAAAACTCGCCGGGGCGCTCGGTCTGGAAAAGGAATGTGTTGAATTGTTCAAAGGAATGTTTGTGGAGTTGTAAATGGCTGAAATTTTCGACATCATCAAAAAAGATCCGACCTCTTCGGCGCGCCGGGGAGTGCTTCATACCCGCCGGGGTGATATCCAGACTCCGATCTTTATGCCGGTCGGAACCCGGGGAAGCGTTAAAGCGGTTTCTCCTGCGGAATTGGATGAACTGCAGGCTCAAATCATCCTCGGCAACACCTACCACCTGTTTCTGCGCCCGGGGTTGGAAGTGATCAAAGCCGCCGGAGGATTGCATAAATTTGCTTCATTTTCCAAACCGATTCTGACCGATTCCGGCGGTTTTCAGGTTTTCAGTCTGGCTTCTCTGCGCAAGATCATGCCGGACGGGGTGAAATTTGCCTCTCATATCGACGGCAGCCGCTTTTTTCTCGGTCCGGTGGAATCAATGCACATCCAGCGGACTCTGGATTCTGATATCGTCATGGCATTTGATGAATGTACCCCCTATCCGGCAAGTTTTGAACAGGCTTTGAAATCTCTGCAGATAACCTCCCGCTGGGAACGCATGTCCAGAGAACAGCCGCTCAATGACGGTCAGCTGCGTTTCGGTATCGTGCAGGGATCGACTTTCCCCGAACTGCGGAAGCGTTCCGCACACGAGATCACCTCTATCGGCTTCGACGGTTACGCCATCGGCGGTGTGTCGGTCGGCGAAACTGAAGAAGAGATGATGACCGCAGTCGATGCCGCCGCTCCGGAACTTCCGGAAAATGCCCCCCGCTATCTGATGGGCGTAGGAACCCCCCGGCAGATCGTTGAAAGCGTGGCGCGCGGTGTCGATATGTTTGACTGCGTACTGCCCACCCGCTTGGGCCGTCACGGCGGAGCGTACATCGGGTACGGCGAAACGATCAATGTTAAAGCCGGGAAATATGCCAGAGATTTCTCTCCCATCGAAGCGGGATGTCAATGTTATGCCTGCCGCAACTTCACCCGGGCATACATCCGTCATCTGCTCAATGTCGGTGAAATTCTCGGTATGCGGCTGTTGACTTTGCACAATCTGCACTACTACCTCAACCTCGCTGCCAACATCCGCAAGTCGATCGAAGAGGGTACATTCCAGGAGTTCCGCTCAAGATTTTGAGGTTCACGGAGCGATCTCGCTTTGCCGGGGCGCGCCTTGCTGCGTGATATCGCTCTTGATTCCCGGCGGCTGGAGCAGCGCCTGTCGCCGGGCGGTCGCCCGGCAGGCGAGTGGTAGTTAGATTGTAGCGCCGCCTGACGGCGGATTATATACAAGTCGCATTGCTCCAACTGCTCGCGGAGGGGATACTGCAAAATAACTCTCCTGTCTGACTTGTCTGACCAGTCCGACTCGTCCGACTATCAACGCGCCAACTCAGCAATCCGCATTGCTCCAACTGCCCGCAAAGGGCGCGTTGATTGTAATTTAGCGCTCTCCCAAATCCTCTCACAATCTCCCAAAACTCCCACCCCCTCCCATACCGGGGCGCCAGTCAGCAAGGTACGCTGTTTGTACCCCATCAAGTTGCCTTGCTCCAACTGCCCGCAAAGGGTACGTTGCACGTAATTTAACGCTCTCCCAAATCCTCTCAAAATCTCCCACTGTTTCCCAATACTCCCACCCCGAGGTGCCAAGCCGGCAATCCATGCTGTTTTAATCAAAAAAACGTTTTTTTCTCCAAGTACTATTGCTTTTTGCGATCATTGTGATTATATTATATACGTTGAAGTACAAAAACAATCAACTTAAAATGGGAGTATGCTTATGAGTTGTAAAACGTGTGAGGTCAAGCGTAAACGCTTTACTTTGATTGAACTTCTGGTGAATACTTCTATCTCACCAATGCGTTTTTTCAAGTGCGGCGACAAACTGGAGCCGCAAAATAGTTCGCTTTTTTTGAAAGAGAAAGGGGGGGCGGGGGAAAGAGGAAACTTTTTTTCCCGTGAAAAAAAGTTTCCTTTGTCCCCCGCACACGCCCGTTTCACTTTAATAGAACTTCTGGTGGTGATCGCCATTATTGCGATATTGGCGGCGATTCTGCTCCCTGCATTGCAGAGCGCACGCCGCCGGGGACAGGGGATCGGTTGTCTCAATAACTTGAAGCAACTTTATTCAGGAGTGCTTGCTTACGGAGAAGCCAATGATGATGCCCTGCTTTCCTCCTGTTATCAGGGCGGTAAGGGCGGTTACGGTTGGTGGCAGGAACTTTACTGTTTGCAGAAATATATTTCCTACAAGCGACCTGCGCACACCTACTTCGATCCGGATGTATTGAACTGTCCGGGGAATACTCATCGAACTGAATTTCAGGGTACTTACACGGTATATGTAAGTTATGGATATAATGCGCACGCCGGATTTTTCAACAGTGACGGCAATCCCAGCAGCAATACCGGAGCCCGCGCGCCCTGGCGCAAGTGGTCTTCCAAGAATCCATATGTTTCCAAAACTACGCTTTTTACCGAAAAGTGGACAACTTTTGCTCCGGTCAGGCTGTATGCAACCTATAAGCGCAGTATGCTTCAGTATTCCAGTAACAACAGTCTTTCCATCGGAGCAGACAAGGCTCACCCCGGCGGGGCGAACCATCTGCTTGCCGACGGACACGCGGATATATTCAACTATGCGCTGGTTTACGGCAGTTCCAATTACACCTCGATCTGGAACGCACCTACGCAAGCAAGTTTCAAACAGATCACGGCTAACCATTGATGGTGTTTTAAGATGAAGAAGTTCCTTTGGTTTGCTTTGCTGCTGTGCGGAATTGCGCTTTTTGCCGAAGCTCCGGCGGATGCGGTCATCTTTGAGGCAGAATCTTTCAAAGTTACCGGTTCCTGGGTGGTGAAACCTCACTTTCCGAATTGGTATTCCGACTGTCCCTCCGGCGGAAAGTTCCTTTCCGGTCACACCAAAAAAAGCGGCATCGCAAGGAAAAGTGTGAAAATTGCCGCACGAGGTAAATACAAACTGCACTGGCGCTATCTGGATGTCCTGAACTATCCGGCACCCTACAAAGTCACCATCAGTATGAATGGTTCCACGCTGGCGGAAGCAATTTACAATGCCAAATCCCAGCGTGCTTCCGCCGCCGCCCAGAAAAAATACGGCAAAGGGTTTGCCAAATTCATGTGGGAAAAACTCGAATTTGAAGCCCCGAATGCAGGCGTTATCGAAATCACCCTCACCAAACTTCCCGGCAAGACTCTGACCGCTCAAGGTACCCGTCACCTTGATCTTTTTCTGCTCACTTCCGATCTGGCGTACCAGCCGACGATCCTCGATCTCAATCCGCTTTATGTGCAGATCCGGATGCTTCCCGGACAGCCCCGTCCGGTGGGGATCCACATTTTCGGACGGCTCTCCCGCGCTCCGCATTATCCGCCGCACATGAATATCAACAAAAAGGGCCTCTTTGTCGGTGCTTACAAGGGGCTTGACGGCAAACAGAAAGATTGGCTCGGTTCCGGAGATGCCTCCCCGTGGGTGAAATTGTCAACTCATCTGACCTTTCAGGGGACTGACCGAATCTCTTTCGATGCCCGTACCGGATACCGGAAAGCAGAAAAAAATGCCGACTTTGAAGTTATCTTTTCCCGCACCCCCGATGAACGCAATATAATCAAGCGTTTCAAGCGTTCCGGCAAAGGCAGCGGGATTCTGATCAATATCAATCTTTGCAAAGGGACTGTCTCTTCTGACATCGAAGAGAGTGCCAGGACACTCGCCTATGCCCGGAAAACCGTTGACGTGCCCGGCGGCAAACGCCCCGGAACGTTCCCGTTTATCACCGGACTCCGGATCAGTCCCGGGCAGGTCGATTCGAAGATCGTTGCCAATGAAAGTGAAGTGATGAAAACTCTCGGTATCAACGGTGTCAACGGAAGTATGATTTATGCCGCCAATGCCGCAGCGGATTTTCCGGAATATTCGCTTACAGCATTTTTCTTTCACCTTAAAGACAGTAAATGCTTCGCCCGTCCCAAACTCAAGCAGATATCGGCATTGATGAAAGAACAGGCCGATACCGTTGCCAAACTCAAACGTCAGCCGCTGTTTGTCAATCTTATGGATGAACCGGATTTTCCGGCAGAGCATGTCACAAAATGCGCTCATTGCCAGAAGGCGTTTGAAGCATATCTTGCCGAAAACAATGCCGGAGTTTCCGGTAAACTCACCTTGAATAAAAAGGATGGCGCTCTTTATTACTGGACTGTGCGTTTCCGCAACAATCTGATGACGGAATTTTTCAAGACGGCGACCGATGCTCTGGCAAAATTCGATCCGGATATCCGTACCACCGCCAACTTTGCTCCGGATGTTACCGGAGGCACCAGTATCGGCCGGGGATGCGACTGGTTTGAGATATTCAACTCCGGAGCGCTGACCTACGGCTGGCACGAAGACTGGGCGAACCTTTCCGGAACTTACCAGTGTGTCGGATTCCAGAATGCGGTAATGCGCGCCGCCTGCCGGGAAAAAGGCTTGACCTACGGGATCTACAATATCCTCTGCCGCCATCCGTGGGAGGTCGAAGCCAAAGGATTTTCAGCGATCGGTTACGGCAATTCTGCAATGCACTTTTTCAATTACGGTCCGCATTATGCGAATGCTACCGACACCAACAGTCAGCGGCCGGAAATCTATCAGGCGATCAAAAATGTGACTTTCGCTTCCGGACGGGTCGAGAATACTCTCACTGCCGCCCGGCCGGTGCGCGGAGATGCCGCGATGCTGATGTCCAATACTTCCGATATCTGGAACCGGGCGACCGACAATATGTTCGGTAAAGAACGGGTTTTTCTGCATTTGCTTCTGCGCCACTGCAATTACAGTACCGATGTGTTGAGTGAAAACGATCTTGCCGCTCAACTTGAAAATTACAAACTTCTCTTTGTCGTTGACAGCCACATCCGCCGCAGTCAGTTGAAATATATTCTGGACTGGGTGAAAAAGGGCAACACCCTCTATCTGGGTGCCGGAGCGCTGATGTATGATGAAAATAATCAGCCGTTGAATAGCGGTATCGCCCGTCCGGATTTCCGTAAACTGCACAAAGTCAGCCGCGGACATGACGGTTTTGTCAAATTCTCAAAGAAAAATAAAAAATTTCAGGGCATGACCGTCATCGGCGGCGAAGAACTCCCGCAAAACAGCATAAAAACTCTGGGCAAAGGCAGAATCATTTGCAGCGGATTTTTCCCCGGCTTGAGTTATATGCATGATTCCAAACGGAGCAATCCTGAAATCTACAGCATCCGCAACTATCCGGCAGCACACCGGAAATATATCGCTTCGCTCAAACTGCCGCTTCCCAAAGTTGAATGCAGCGATCACCTCGTCGAAGCGCATTTGCTGGAAAGTCCGGATAAATACCTTATCGTACTTGCCAACTGGGCAGGCGAAAAACGTACGGTGAATGTCAAGTTCAATGGAAAAATTTACACCCGCACCATCGGCGGCGGTGATTTTATTGAAATCAATAAATAATTAAAATAGAGAGAAATATGAAAAAAATCACAACATTGGGGGCATGTATGGCTCTGGGAATTACGGTGAGCGGTTGTTTTTCGGCAAGTGAACCGGCGACAGCGCAGCCGTGGTTCGGAAAAAGCCGCGCGCTGAAAGAAGATCAGGGTATCGTTAAAAATACCGGACGGGCTCCGCAGCGTATCAAATTGCCCTATGCGATTCAGGATAACTGGCGCCTCACTCTGCCGGTGCGGATGGCGAAAAACAGCGAAATGTCGATCTCTACCGGGCGCGGAAAAGAGAAACTCCGGCTGGTCAACAAAGGTGGTGAATTTGTTTGGCAGCATTGGTCAGTCACCGGAGATGAACCGCATATCCGCAGTTATCCCAATGACCCGTTTCCGGTCAAAATGCGCTATTGGTGGGAACGCACTTCTTACATGCCCAACGGCCGTTATTCGCAGAATTTCAGTCTGGCGCCCATCATGCTGGACTGGAACGCCTTTTTCCTCGGCAAATTTTTCCGTGACACCGAAAAGAGTTTCTTCCCGGTGACCATCGAAGTCGAAAACGGCAGGATCCGCTGGTATTTCGACAATATACTGCTGCAGGAACAGCCGGTGAGCGCAGACATTCTCGGCCGTCAGCTGACCCTCGCCATCAGCCGGAATATTGAAATGAAAACTCCGGTTGTCAGCAAACTCAAAAATCCCGGAAAATTTTTCCACACCGTCAACCTTGCCAATAAATACAACACCAAGGCCGTCCACAAGATCGCCCGCAACCGCCGTTTCACCTTTGAAGGAATCCCCTTTGAAGCAATGGGCGCCAATGAATTCGGCAATGACTGCATCGATCTGGGCGCGTCCTGGTTCCGTGAAGGCAACTCCACCGGATATGAAGAACCTCAAACCGGTACTTTCGGCGGCCGCTGGGGCGGAGCATTGAGCGGAAATCATACCCGTTTGCAGTTCCGTATCCCCAACCGTCCGTTCAATGCGATCTACATTCTGGCGGCGTGTCCGGCCCGTCCTGACCGGGTCAACCGTCTGACTGCCCAGTTCTACCGTCCCGGTTCCGGTTTCCCGGTCAGTTTCACTCCGGCTGAAACCATCAAGACCGACGGAGAACTCCAACTGATCAAGATCCCGTTCAGTCCCGATAAAATGGGTTCATTCATGGATCGTGAAGTGATCGAACTGGAACTCACCGGTGATATCCATCTTTTCCGGGCTTATCCCGACCCCAATTACTACAGTTTCCACGGTGCGGGTGTTCCCTCCGGAGTACAGGTTTATGCGGTCACTCTCGGCATTACCGACCTTGAGGTGAAATTCATGCCGGAATCTCTCTTCAACCTCTGGGTCGACGGCGCGCCTTCCTACTCCGTCACCCTTACCAATCATCAGAATAAAGCGGTAAATGCCGAGTTGAAACTCAATACTGAAAGTTACGACAAAGAGGAAACTCACAAGCGTTCTGCCGCCGTCAGGGTCCCCGCGCTCAGTTCCACGGTTTACCGTTTCGATCTGCCGCTGAAAAAATATGGCTGGCACAAAGTTGATCTCACGGTCAACGGCGAACTTTATACTCACACTCTGACCCGTATCCGGAAACGTGAACACAAAGCGCGTAAATTTGATGCCAAAGGCTTCATGTTCGGCTCCTGGCCCGCCCGCAGCGGGATGCACTTCAGCCCGTCGCCGCGCACTTCGATCGAACACACCGCCAAACTCGGTATCGAAACATTCTCCTTTGCCACCGATATCCTTACGACCACCTATCATTCGGATCTGATGAAAAAGTACGGGATGAAAAACTTCATGTCCAGTAATATCAACTGCCGTTCCTGGACATTGGATACTCCGGATATCGAGAAAAAACTTCTGGAAACCCGGATGCCGGAAAATCAGTACAGTGAACCCAAGTTTATGTATGTTTTCGCTGAACCCGGCGGTATCGGCGGTCAGGGCTCCATGCCGGAATTTTACGGCGAACCCCGTTATAAACGTACCCCTGCTGAAGAGGAACGCTATAAACACTTCAAGCGTATCATCCTCAATTTCGGTAAAGCCTACCGTAAACTTTTCCCGAATCAGAAGATCCTGATGCCCTGGGGACAGCCGACCTTTGCCATCCCCTACCTCGAAGATCCCGAAACCCGTGATTATGTCGACGGTTACGGCTTGGATATCGGTTTCTTTGACCGTATGCCGGAAATGCAGTTCCACGGCGGTACTCTCCACGGTGTCTGGCAGTTCATGCACTACTGGAAAAAGTACAAAAAGGAAAAACCGCTGATCGTCACCGTCGAAGGTCCCTGCATCGGCGGCGTTAAAGAGGGCGCACTTACTGCGGAACAGCATGCGTCTCACAGTATCCGTATAATGCTTATCCTCTCCACTTACGGGATCAACCGTTTCTTCAGCACCATCGGTGCCGGTCCGGAAAACTCCTCTTACTGGGGCGAACAGCACTATGCCGGCGGCGGCAGTTCCCGTCACAAAGCCGATCCCTATTACATCGTCGGTGCTCAAGCGACATTGATCCGCCACATGCGCCACATGGAATTCGTGAAATGGATTCCGACCGGAAGCCTTTCCACCTATTGCATCCAGTACAAAGATTCCCGCAACGGCGATATCATGTACGCCATCTGGACGGTGCGCGGCAAACGCGATGTGAAAATGAAATTCACCCGCGCTTTCGATATCATGGATAACCCGATCAGGAAACTGGTCGCTTCCCAGATGCCGATTTTCGTCTACAGCAGGAGCGAAGATATTAAATTCGGCTCCCCGGACAACAGCGATCTCCAACTCGGCAAAAATCTGCTCAAACTCGGTAATGTCAAAGATATCTTCACCAAACAGATTCTGGATAACGATATCGAATACACTATGTCTTCCCCCGGAAGTGTCCGCCGTTTCCCGGCGACGATGGAACTCGAAAAAACTGCTGAAGGTTTGAAAATGATTCTGCCGCCGCAGAAAATCGATCGCGGTATCATGCCTTACTATACCACTCTGGTTCCGGAAAAACCGATCGTTATCCCCGGTAAGGGCCGCTATGTCACCATGGAAGTCACCGCAGCTTCCGACTGGGGACGTGTTGTCTACGTCCTGCGGGATGCCAAGGGTGAAAAATGGGTCAGTGTCGGACAGCGCAAGTCTTACAACTGCGACGATACTCCCAATGACAGTTTCTTCAACTTCGACGGCAAACGTCTGGTCCGTTTTGAACTGCCCTCTCACCTTTACTGGGATAAATTCCGTGAACGCGGTACCACCTGGTGGGGTTCCAGCGAAGGCGACGGTTTTGTCGATCTGCCGCTCTCCATCGAAAAGGTCTTCATTGAACGCCGCAGTAAAGCCATGTATCTCAACGATCTGGTCAAAGTTGATGACCCGGCGGTGACTCTGGGCGACCTCTACATCGAATACGCCAGCGAAAACGATATGACAAATGTCGATACCCGCGTCATGCCCAAAGCCCCTACTGTTGCCAAGGCATTCAATCCGATCGCCCAGATGGCGAACAATCCGTTGCCGCCTTCGGCTGTCGAAAAGGTCATGGAACCAATTTACCACTACGACGGTACCCGCGGCAATTTCTACTTCAAAGAGATGCCCGGCGCGGTCACCTATGATATCTGGCTCAGCCGCACTCCCGATGGTGCCAACGCGCTGCAGCTCGGTAAGAATATCAAGAAATCCGGCGCTCTGGTCAAAGGGTTTATTGCCAACACCGACTTCTATGCTTTCGTGGTTTACCGCGACAAGAATGGAAACTGGTCGAAGCCCTCGGCTCCTTTCAAACTCAACTTGCAGGATAAGTTCGCCGAAAAGTGATACACTGCGCTGATTCCGGGCATTTTTGCACCAACTGCCGGGCTCTGCCCGGCAAATTTTTTTGTTAAATTATTGCATTCCCCAATTTGCATAACCTGATATCGGAGTTATATTATCCGGATTGAACAAAAAGGGGTTCTGTATGAATATATTGATTCGTTTTTTCAAATATCTCTGGTTTGACAAGGGAATATCTCTGGCAGCAGCGTGGAGTTTTAACCAGCTTGCCTACGCCATCGTCTATCCTTTCGTGCCGATCTATCTTCATAAAGTGCGGGGAATGGACTATTCTCTGGTCAGCATCATTTTCCCCCTGCTCGGTATTGCGAATATCGTTGCCCCGGTGCCCTGCGGCTGGCTCACCGACCGTTTCGGTCATCAGGTGATGATGCTGGCAGGACAATTTATCCGCGGCATTATATTTTTCGGTCTGGCAGTCTGTGTCTATCTGGAAGCTCCGTTCTGGCTCTTTGCCGTCGCTCTGATGCTCAATACCGCGATCGGAGTCGCATTTCAGGTCGGCAGTGATGCCTATCTCACCGATATCACTCAGCCGGAACAGCGCCCCGGGTATTACAGCAAGATCCGTATCGGCTACAATGTCGGATGGGCGTTGGGGCCGATGATGGGAGCATTTTTTGCCGACACCCCGTTCTGGGCATTTTTCATTGTAACCGGTCTGCTCTGCATGGCGGGAACTTTTCAGACCTGGTTCTGCTGCTGCCGGAACACTGTTTCTGTATCTGGACGGAGCGAAACAACGCAGTTTTCCGGAGAATCTTCCGGCTTGATGAAAGAGATCTTCGGTAACCGGCGCTTTGTTTTCCTCATGCTCGGAAATCTTTTCCTGATGCTCCTGGTGTCGCAACTTTATTCGACCCTGTCGGTCTTTTCAACTTCCAGCGTCGGAATCAGCAGCAAGGCAATGGGATCGATCTATTCGATGAATGGAACCATGGTTCTGGCATTGCAGATCCCGTTGATCGCCCTGCTTAAAAAGGTCAGAATGCCGATATTCATGCAGTTGATCGCCGGAACTCTGCTCTATGTCGCCGGATATTTCCAGCTCGGATTTGCCGGAGGGGCCCTGGCAATCGCAATCGCAGTCGCGGTGGTGACGATCGGTGAGATCATCGTCCAACCGGCATTTTATACTCTGGTTTCCAACGAAACCCGCAAGGGCAATACCGGCAGAATGATGTCTATCAGTTCTCTGACCCGCGGTATCGGTTATTCTGCCGGACCCTGGATCGGGGCGCAACTCTATCTCCGGAGCAACGGGATCGTGTTGTGGAGCGTGTTGAGCAGTTTTGCCGTGTGCGCTGCTGCAATGTTTCTGATTTCCGCCCTTTTCCGCAGTTCCAACCCGGAAACCTCTGCGTGAAAAATTTTGGGGGAAGGGAAAAACTTTTTTTCACGAGAAAAAAAGTTTTTCCCTTCCCCCAAACCCCCATCCCTTTTCAAAAAAAGCGTGGTATGTTTTGCTCACGTTGTTCGCAAAACGGGAAATATAAACTTATCATATCCTTACTCACGAAGTGAGCGCTTCACGTTTGCCGCAGGCAAACGCTTCACATTGCGAAGCAATGCTTCACGCAGGATTTATTCTGCTCTTCACGTTGGTTTGCATACGCAAACCAACACAATCATATCCTTACTCACGAAGTGAGTGGAGAAGATACCTTTAGGAAAGGTATCTTCTCCGCAAGGCTGTTTGATTTATTTCAACGCGGCACCGAGCAAGGCGGTGATGGTGGAAGCAAATTCCACGGGGTTATCCAACGGACTTCCTTCGAGGAGCAGCGCCTGATTGTAAAGGGCGTTGGCAAATTTTTCCATCTGTTCCGAAGTTTCTCCGGCGGCGATCTTGGCGTTGAATGCTTCGATCAGCGGATGATCGGCATTGAGTTCAAAGATGCGCTTGCTGACCGGAATCTCCTGATGCATGGCGCGGAAGAGACGTTCCATGTGCGGCGGAAGCGCGCTGTTGTCGACGATCAGACAGCAGGGGCTTTCAGTCAGACGGGCGCTGAAACGGACTTCGCTCACCTTGTCGGCAAGTTTTTCCTTGAGGAAGTCGACCAGTTTGGCATATTTTTCAGCAGCGGCCTTGATTTTTTCTTCGGAATCTTTTTCTTCAAATTCGCCTTTGGTGACCGGCTTGAAACTCTTTTTGAGGTACTGGAACATGGACTGCATCACCCATTCGTCGATGGGGTCGGTCATGAACAGCACATCGTAGCCTTTGGCGCGGAAGTATTCCAGCACCGGGGAGGAGGCGACCGAGGAACGCTTATCGCCGGTGATGTAGTAGATATCCTGCTGACTTTCGGGCATGGCATCGACATACTCTTTGAGGGTGATGTATTTGCCTTCCGGGGTGTTCATGGATTCGTAAAGGACGATATCCTTGATCTTTTCGCAGTTGACGCGGTCGGTGTGAAGACCTTCCTTGACGATTTTGCCGAATTCAGAGAAGAACTTCTCATAATTTTCGCGGCTGTTTTCCAGCAGTTTTTTCATTTCGGAAATAACTTTGCCGGTGACCGCGGTCTGGATTTTGCCCAGAAGCGGATTCTGCTGGAGGATCTCGCGGGAAACATTCAGCGGCAGATCGCTGGAATCGACCACACCGCAGACGAAACGCAGATAATCCGGCAGCAGTTCTTTGCATTCATCGGTGATGAACATCCGTTTGATGTAGAGCTGCAGACCTTTTTTCTGGATGTCCGGCATCAGCAGATTGAACGGTGCCTGCTTGGGCAGAAAGAGCAACGCTTTGAATTCGCTGGAACCTTCCGCTGTCATATGGATCGCCTTGAGGTATTCGGTACCGCCGTAGTTGGAGAGGTGAGAGTAGAAACTTTTGTATTCATCATCGGTGATTTCCGACGGTTTGCGCAGCCAGATCGCTTTCTGGGAGTTGAGGACGCGGTCTTCGACAGTTTCGCTTTTATCTTCATTGACCTTGACCTGCGGCAGGATCACCGGATAGGCGATGAAGTCGGAGTACTTGCGGACGATTTCCGAAAGTTTCCAGTTTTCAAGGTAGATATCCGCATCATCTTTGAGAAAGAGTTTGATTTCGGTACCGGCTTCGGTGCGGGGCGAATCGTCCAGTTCGTAACTGCCCTCACCGGTACTGCGCCAGCAGACTGCCGGGGCATCGGAACCTGATTTTTTGGTGTGGAGTTCGACTTTGGATGCGACCATGAATGCCGAATAGAAACCTACACCGAACTGTCCGATAAGTTCCGGCATGTCGGTATTGTCGCCTTTTTCCGCGAGTGCGTTGATAAATTCTTTGGTTCCGCTCTTGGCGATAGTACCGATATTGGCGGCGACTTCATCGGCGGTCATGCCGATACCGTTATCGGTGATGGTGAGGGTTTTGGCTTCTTTATCAACGGCGAGGCGGATCTGCCACTCTCTGGCAAGTTCGGTGCGGGTGAGGCTTTCAAAGCGCGCTTTGTCGATGGCGTCGGCAGCGTTGGCGACCAGTTCCCGCAAAAAGATATCGCGGTTGGAATAAAGGGAGTGGATCATCAGCTGCAGCAGCTGTTGAACTTCTGTTTTGAATTCACGTACTTCTGACATTTTGTGTTTCTCCATTGATGCATGACGGGAATATTCCCGTCGGTTGTTTTACTGATAATTCTATAAAATATAGCGCCTTTCATAAAAAAATCAAGTTCACAGCGGTTTCAGAATTTGAATTTTCAACGTTGTCGGGGTATAGTAAAACGATGTTTGAAATTTTTACAGAAAAATCCTTTTTGGAGAAAGATGAAACTATGAGTGATGTTTGCGAAGCGTTGCGTGCAAATCTGCATGCCAGAGAGAAGTTGTGTGAAGATCTTGCCGCATTGCCGGAACGTGCCGGTGTCGAAGATTATGCCGGTGCCATTGCCGCGATCTGTGCCGAATATGCCGCAAGTCCGGTGATTCCGCCGGAATATACTGAAGTGCTGGATAAAAAGTTTTCCGAAGCGTTGGAAATCGCCAAAAAAGGCGCGGAACGCTTTGAATCCCGCCGCAATGAGTTGAATGAACTTGCCAGTGCCGTTGATGCGTTGTTTGCCGCCGGAGATCTCGTCACTCTGAAAGAGGTCTGCGAACTGGAAAAAAAGATCATCGATCTGCAGGGCGATGCCGCGCTTATCGCTGCGATCGCTCCGCTCAAAGAACGTTTGCAATCTGAAGCCGATGCCGAAAAGGCGGCAGGTGATGCCGTTCTCAAACTTGCCGGAGAGTTGGCCTCCCTCACCGCTCTGGAGGAGGTCGCTCCGCTGCATGACCGCAAGCCGGAAATCGAAAAAGAGTTTGCCGCTATTGTCAAGCCTCCCCGTTCTGCGGTCGCCCGCTATCAGGAAGCGCTCCGCAAAGCCGCAGTGCGCCTCGCCCAGCATTATGAAACCCTTGATCTTGCACGCTGGGAAAGTTACACCCTCAAACTCGATATCTGTCAGGAGTTGGAAAAACTTATGGAAGTTCCTGCCAACGAATTGGGCAACGCTTCCAAAAAACTCAACGAACTCCGGGAAAAATGGAAAAATCTGGGCAGTGTCCCCAAAGAGAAAAATGAAGAGATCAATCCACGCTATCTGGATTTGACCCGCAAACTCCAACACCGTATCGATGAACACTTCGCTCACAAACGGCAGCTTCAGAAAATTGCCGTCACCGAAAAGCAGAAAATCTGCGAAGAGTGCGAAGCCATGGCCGATTCCACCGATTGGAACAGCGTCGCCGCCCGTTTCCGCGCTCTTCAGGAGCAGTGGAAGACTCTGGAACGTGCCGGAGCACAGGAGTCTGCCCTCTTTGCCCGTTTCCGTGCCAGTGCCGACAAATTCTTCGGTGCCAGAAAAGCCGCCTTTGACGAACGTGACCGGATCACCAAAGCCGCCGTCGCCCGTAAAAAAGAGTTGATCGCCGAAGCACAGACTTTGACCGATGTCCGCCGCGCCAAACAGCTGCGCGAAGAGTACCGCAACAGCGGTTCCGCCGGTCGCAAGGAATCGGAACTCTATAAAGAATTCAATGCCGCAATGGATAAATTCTTCTCCGGCCGCCGGGAAGAGATCAGCGCCAAAGAAAACCGGGCCAGAGAGTTGATCGCCGAAGTGGAAAAACTCTGCGCCAATCCGCAGGATGCTCTCGTGCGCAGTCGGGAAATCAAAGAAGAACTCCGTTCCATCAGCTGCCGGGAAACCCGCTTCGATGAACAGAAGGCATGGCAGAAGTTTGAAGCCGCTCTCGCCAAAGTCAGAGAAGAGGAACGCCGCCGCCGGATCGCCGCTTCCGGTGATGCCGCCGTCGAACTTGCCTCGTTGTACAGCAAATTCCTCGCCGGTGAAGCGGTCGTCATGCCGGAGGAAAACTCTTATGCCGGATTTGCCAAACTGCAGAACTTTGCTTCTCTGCTTGCCAATGCCGTTTCCGGAGATGCCAAAGCCGCTGAAAAGTTGGCAAAACAGTCCGCCGCCGCCCTGTCGGAACGGGAAAGTATTTGTGCCAAACTGGAAAAACTTGCCGGAAATAATCCGGATAAAGCCGAAGATGAGGCGATTTCTCTGGCGATGGAACTGCAGAATGCCATGATGGGCAACTTCGGTAAATCCGCGCCCGCTTCCGCTCCGGTGGAAGATCCCGGTACTCTGTTGGCTGATTTCGCCGGATGCGGTATTGTCCCGATCGAAAAACTGACTGCTCTTCAGGCGCGGGTCGATGCTGCGGCAAAAGTTATTTTCCCTGAAAAGTAAGGCGAATCATGAAAAAATTATTTGCACTTTTTATCACGGTATTTGCGCTGTTCATCGGCTTCAGTGTTGAAGCAAAAGTACCGAAATATGTGTTTTTATTCATCGGTGACGGACTTTCTTTCCCTCAGCGTATGGCGGCGCAGGAATATTTCCGTCTGACTGCCAAACGGGAACTCCTGATCAATAAACTGCCGGTCCAGTCCGCGACCACCACCCGCGCTGCCGATCAGTTTATCACCGACTCTGCCGCCAGCGGTACTGCAATCGCCTGCGGTGAAAAAACTGCTGTCGGCCGGATCGGATTGGATGTTTCCGGCAAGCGCCGTTTGGAATCGGTCGCCGAAGTTGCCAAAAAGAATGGCAGAAAAGTTGCGATCATCACTTCCGTTACGCTCAACCATGCGACTCCTGCGTCCTTTTACGGTCATCAGCTCAAACGTAATATGGGGTATGAACTGGGGCTTGATCTGATTGCTTCCGGATTTGATTACTTCGGTGGCGGCGGCATCTCCCAGAATACCGGACGCAACAAAAAACAGCCCGATGTCTACGCGCTTGCCGCCAGAGCCGGGTATAAAGTGTGTCGGAATCCCGATGAAGTGCGGGCATTCACCCCGGGCAAAGGCAAAGTTATCGCCATCGGCGCCCCCGGCGCACTGCCCTATGCGCTGGATAAGCAGAAAAACGATCTGCGTCTTGCTGATTTTGTCCGTCAGGCGATAAGCCATTGTGACAACCCCAATGGCTTCTTTATGATGTGTGAAGGCGGCGCGATCGACTGGCTCTGCCACGCCAACGATGCCGCCGGTACATTCAACGAGGTTCTGGAATTCGATGATGCGGTGCAAGTTGCCTGTGATTTCTATCAGAAGCATCCGGATGATACCCTGATTGTCATCACCGGCGACCACGAAACCGGCGGTCTCACCCTCGGTTTTGCCGGGACTAAGTACAAATCCTACTATGAAGTCCTCGCCGGTCAGAAGTATTCGGTGGTCAAACTTAACGAAGTTATGCCGAAAACTTGCACCTCATGGCTGAAAATGCGTGAATTTATCACCTCCGTATCCGGTCTGATCTTCAATGACGGTACACCGGGGGCCAAAGATCCCCGGCGGCTCTCGGTCAAAGAGGAAAGGGCGTTGGAAAAAGAGTGGCGCAAAGCCTACCCCAAAGGCAAACTCAATGCGAAAGCCGGAGCGGCTTTTGTCCGTTCCATTGTCCGGTTGATCAACAATAAGGCCGGTCTTGCCTGGTCTACCGGCGCTCATACCGCGCTCCCGGTGAATACCTCTGCCATCGGTGTCGGAGCCGATAAATTCAGCGGTGTCATCGACAATACTGATATCGCCAAAAAACTTAAACATGCTGTGGTTCCTGTCAGTAAAAACTGGTGGCAATGGTAAGATTTCTGTTGCGAATATCGCGCCGCGATGCGGTGATGATGTGCCTGATGCTGTTGGGATGTGCCGTATTGGGTATGTTCCGTCTGCTTCCGGAGATGGACAAAGAGCCGGGGAGCAAGGAAAAAGCGGTCGTGCTGTCGGTCGACAACAGTAATTTGCAAAGTTTCGGTCTGGTTCAGCGGGGAACTCAGCTGCTTCGGGTCAAGGTGCTTTCCGGGCGTTTCCGGGGCAGGGAGTTTGATGCCGCCAACGAATTGCGTTCCCAGATGGATCTGGACAAACTCTTTGTGCCGGGGGACAAGGTGCTGGTCGGGATATTGAATGATGCCGAACCGGAAGTTTCTCTGATCACTGCACAGGATTTTTACCGTTTGCAGCCGGCGCTCTGGCTGTTCGGCATATTTGCGGTGCTGCTGTTGATCTTTGGCGGTATTACCGGATTCAATGCGCTGCTTTCGTTTGTATTCAGCTGCATGGTCATCTGGCAGTTGGTGATACCGCTTGCGCTGCGTAATTACAATGCGATCGGAATTTCACTCGCGGCGGTGGCACTGCTTACCTTTGTTATCATCTTTCTTGTTGCCGGATTGAATCGCAAGGGCATCGTTGCATTTTCCGGTTCCATGCTCGGAATCTTGTGCTGTGCCCTGACCGGCTGGCTTTTTACAGCATGGCTCCGGATAAACGGGGCGGTGATGCCGTACGCGCAAGCCTTGCTGAATTCCGGATACGAAGCGCTGAATTTATCCGATATCTATGTCGGAGCGGTCTTTCTGTCATCTTCCGGAGCGGTGATGGATCTGGCGATGGATATCGCCTCCGGGATGGAGGAACTGGTGCTGAAACGCCCGGAATTGCCCCGGAAAGAGTTGTTCCGGTCCGGTATCCGTATCGGCAGAAGCGTGGTCGGTACCATGACCACCACATTGCTGTTGGCATATTCCGGGGGGTATCTTACATTGCTGATGATGTTTGCCGCACAGGGAACCGGTTTCGTTGATATTGTGACCAATCCTCATGTTGCATCAGAGTTGGCGAAAACTCTGGTCGGCAGTTTCAGTCTGGTGCTGGTTGCTCCGTTTACAGCATTGCTCGGAGCGCTTCTGTTGAAGCGTCCGGCATCCGGGCTCAGGAATTGATGAATTCCGTTGCAAGTTCCCGGAATCTCTCTCCGCGTTCCTTGTAGTTTTTGAACATATCCATACTGGCACAGCCGGGAGAGAGCAGTACGGTATCTCCCGGGTGCGCCGCCCGGATCGCGCAGTTGAATGCCGCTTCAAAATCCATTCCGGTATCGCTCATCGGGAATACTCCGTCAAGAGCTTGAGCGATCTCTGCCCGGTCTTGACCGAAAAGCACCCCGTGCCGTACCTTCTGACACTTTTCACGGAGGATGGAAAAGTCCATCCCTTTGGCAAGACCGCCGAGCATCAATATTACCGGAGTGGTCATAGCATCCAGCGCCGCCGCGACTGCCGCCGGATTGGTTCCTTTGGAATCGTTGACAAAGGTGATACCTTTACCGGAACCGGCATTTTCGATGCGGTGCGCCGCCCGTTTGAAACTCTTGACCGCATTGCAGAAGCGTTCAAGGTCATCCAGTATCAACTTCTCATCATAGCGGAGCATCAATTCAACTGCGGCGGCAAGATTTTCGGCATTGGGAATACCGGGGAGATCGGTGTCGCGCTGATTCAGAACCGGTTTGCCGTCGATAAAAAGCGTTTCCGCTTCAACGGTGACACGGCGATGCGGATCAAATTCAGCGAAATTCAGCCCCCGGATGCAATTTCCCGGTGTGACATTTTTGAAAATGCTCTCTTTGATCCGGCAGTAACCGGCGAATCCATCGGGGTAACGGTCAATATGATCGGATTGTATATTCAGCAGTACCGCTGCCAGCGGAGCAAAATCCGGAGCCAGTTCCAATTGGAAATTGCTCACTTCAACCACTGCGATTTCAGCATCGGAATCAACCGCAAGATCAGAGAGCGGAAGCCCGATATTTCCGGCACTTTCAGCACGAATTCCGCATTGCTGAAGTAAATGGGTCAGCAGTGCGGTGGTAGTGGTCTTGCCGTTGGTTCCGGTGATCGCCAGTACCGGTCGTTTCCAGAAGCGGAACCCGAATTCCAGTTCACCGATAAATTCCACACCGGATGCCAACGCCTGCTGATACAGTTTGGAAACCAATGGCGGTACTCCGGGGCTGGCGATGATCAAATCGGCATCCGGCAAAACGGAATGGGTGTCATCGCAGATTATCTCTGCGGAAAATCCCTGCTTTTCCGCTAATTTCTTTGCCGCAAGACCGGAAACTCCGCCGCCGATAATGATCGCTTTTTTCATTTTTACAACGCCAGTTTTGAAGATTCTGCAATTATTTTCTTGTAGTAGGTCACCGCTTCTGCAGCAGAGGCCTTGGCTTTGCCGTTGAGTTTCTGTTCAGCGAAGATCGCCAGTTTGCAGGCGATATCAGTTCTGCCGAAAGAGTGCATCAGTTTGGCATAGTTGATGGCATAGTTGGCTTTTTCAGCATCATTTTTGAATTTGCCGTTGCGCCATCCGGCACTCAAAAAGGCGTTGATCTGTCTGGGCTGCAGCTCTTTTGCCGGAAGTTTTATGAACAATGAAGCAAATTTGGTCATGGTGTCGGGATTGCTTCCGTGGACAGCGATCATCCGCTTGCTGAATTCATCCAGACGGTTGAATAAACCGGCACTGCAGATGTGCTGAAATTCCAGAACCCCGACCTCCGGGTTGCCCGGAAGTTTTTTGCCGGCTTCGGCGATCACTTTGAAACCGTCATCAAAACGTTTGAGGTGACGTCCGGAGATCAGCAGGTACATCGAAAGCAGTTCGAGATTGGCGGGGAATCTTTCCCACTCGGCATAGATGAGTTTATTGGCCTTGTCAAATTGCTTGTTTTTTATGGCATTGCTCACATCGAGAGTGAATTTTTCCGTGCGGATGCGTTCCGGCAGATCGAATTTGTTTTCCCGGATCAGCTTGAGTACCGCCGGAACCTGACGGATACTGCCGCGCCAGTAGATCCTGCCCTCTTTGCCGATGACCACCGCCAGCGGCAGGCGGTCGAAACTGCGCATGTAAAGTTTGGCAGTCGCCCGGTTGTGATCGGCGCAAACCGGGAATGTTAATTTGGCGGCTCCGGGGAATTTTTTCAGAGTTTCCAGATCACAGTTGGCGACACTCAGAAATGCGGTGTCGGCATTGGCAGGCATCCTGGCGATCCGGTTCATCTGCTGGAATTCTGCCAACGCCCGCTGATCGGGAGCCCAGAGGAAAACTACCACAAATTTTTTACCCTTGTATTCGGCGATGCGGTAAACTTTTCCGTCCATCCAGATCGGCGAGGGAATGTTGGGCGCCATATCTCCGGTCGTTGCGACTGCCGCCGCAAGTTTTGAAACGATAATCGTGGAAATCACCAGTAAAGTCAATATTTTTTTCATTTTTTCTCCAGATGTTTGAACCATACAAAGATGACTTCCGCAATGATCAGAAACGTTCCGCCGGTGAGCAGCGGCCAACTTACCGGATTGCTCACTCCGGAGGCAACACCGCCTTTGAACAACAGCAATGCACTCATAAACAACGCAAAGCGGAAAAGCCAGCGGGCAAGGTTGATCATGATCTTGTTGAACATCTCTCCGGAATTTCCGGTTCCGCCGCCGGATTCCGGTTCGCCGGAGCGTTTCATCGCAGCATAAACCAGCGTGGAGGTCATCTTTTCAAGCGAAATACCTGACTCCTTTGCCGCCATCGGAACCAGACTGTGTTCGGTGTTTCCGGGAAGATTGTTGCCTTCGAGGATGTAGGGCGTGCCATCCGGGGCCACGATGAAATCCACGCGCAAGATGTCCCGGCACCGGGCGGCATGATAATATTTCAATGCGTATTCCTGTGCGGTCTTGATCACCTCCTGCGAAAGTGACTTCGGCGGGCAGAGATACTGGGTCTGACCGTTGGCGTAGACATATTTGGCATCCCAGTCGTAGAAGCCGCTGGGAGAGATGATTTCGATCGGTGAAAGGACGGTCGCATTGAGAATGGGGATGGAGATCTCCACGCCGGAGATGAACTCTTCGACCAGAAGTTCATCGGAATATTTGAAGATCATATCCAGCGCATCATCCCATTCGGCAATGGAACTGACTTTGACGATACCTACCGTCGAACCTTCGCAGGGGGCTTTAACCATCACCGGGAAGTGCAGTTTTTCCGGGAAATCACGGTTGTTTCTGGAAATTACCGCCCAGGGAGCCGTCGGCAGTTGGATATCATCCAGCAGCCGTTTTGAGGCGACTTTATCCATGACCAGAGCGCTGGCAACCGAACCGGAACCGACAAAACGGATTTTGGCTTTTTCCAGTTCATTCTGCAGTTTGCCATCTTCGCCGAAACCGCCGTGAAGCACCGGATAGACCACATCGCTGTTGATCATGGTCGGGGTCACGGCACATTTGCGGATGTCGGTCAATTCCACCTTGAATCCGGCATTGCGGAGCGCCCGCGCTACACAGGCGCCGCTTTGCAGAGAGATGTCGCGTTCACTGCTGACGCCTCCGTAGAGGACGTTGACGACCGGGGTGGGGGTGTCATGTTCGATCGCTTCTTTGGTGCTGCTGTTGACCGGGACGATCTCATTGGTGAGGTAGAAACCGTATTTTTCGCTGACGGCTCTCCGGAGAATACGGATGAGTGAAATGTAATCTGCTTCCGTGGAGTTGCCGTGGTTGAGCAGATAATTGGCATGTTTGCTGCTGACTTCCAGATTGCCGATACGCAAACCGCGCAGACCGCAGCGGTCGATCAGCATACCGGCGGGTTCAAGCGGAGAGATGTTGCGGAAAGCACATCCGGCAGAACGTCCTGCCGGTTCTCTCAAATGGCGTTTTTCCCGTTCTTCGGCGATGGCTTTTTCCTCTGCGGCGCTGTCGCCGGGGGTGAATTCAAAGACCGCTTCGGTGATGAAAACGTCGGCAGGGATGGAGGTCGTGCGGTAAAACCATTCGATCTCACTGGCCTCGGCGTTCCACTGCGAACCATCCTGACGGAAACCGTAGATTTTGCGGATGAACTTTGAGATTTCAACGCCGTTGGCTCCGGCATTCATCCGGATCGCGCCGCCGATACTGCCGGGAATTCCGGAAAGCGGCGCCATGCCGCAGAGTCCGGCTTTCGCTGCCGCCGAACAGAGCATCGGCAACTTGGTGTAAGCACCGCAATTGATCTGATTGCCATCGGTGGAAATGTGGGCAAAGTAACTTCCGGTGGCGCGGATCATCACGCCGGGGAAGGGGGTGTCGGAACCGACGATATTGGTTCCGGCGCCCAGGAAGAAAGTTTTGATCTTTTTTTTGTGAAGAAAGGCGAGAAGTTCACTCAATTCTCCGGGAGTTTCCGGTTCGGCAAGCAGGGGTACCGGCGCGCTTCCAACCCCGAAACTGGTGAGTTCGGAGTAGGTGCGGTCAGTGTATATGCGCAAATCGGGAAACTGTTTTTTCAGAATTTGTTCAAGCATGATGAAATTTATCCTTTGTAAACTTTATCCGGGTCAAACAGAGGAGCGGAGAGTTCTTTTGAAGATTTTCCGTCCGTTTCGGTGTAAAAGCAGCTGCGGTGTCCGGTATGACAGGCAGCGCCGCCGATCTGTTCGATTTTGAAAATGACCGTATCCCGGTCACAGTCAACCAGTATCTGATGAACCTTTTGCAGATTGCCGCTGCTTTCGCCCTTTTTCCAGAGTTTCCGGCGGCTCCGGGAGAAGTAGGTGGCATAACCGCTTTTCAGAGTTTCCTCCCACGACTCTTTGGTGATGTAGGCGAGCATCAGCACCTCGTTGGTCTGCCAGTCCTGCGCGATTGCCGGGAGCAGTCCGTCGCCTTTGCTGAAATCAAGTTCAAACATAGAAAATCCTTTCGGTAATACAATATCATAAATATACGCAAATAACATACATCACCAATATGGTTAAAGCAAGGTTTGCTTTGAAAATATTTACAGTTTTTTCTTTGATTTCAGTTGTTGCAATGTTATATTATAGTTGCGTACTTCAACAGGAAAGGTCGGTTACAGATGAAAATTTTGATTTCACTGCTGTTTGTTTTGCCGCTGATGATTTTTGCCGGGTATAACACTCCGGATGTTCAGATCACTTACCGCCGGATGGTCAATGCCGGAGAATATGTAAAGTTTTCACTCGTCAATGTGTCGGGTAATGCAGAAAAATTCGATGCCCGGTTCATTTTGAAAGATGCCGCGGGAGAAACGGTGTTCACTTCCCCCTGGAGCAGTTTTTTCGGGAAAGAACAGCATGGAGCTTATTTCTGGTGCGATACACTGCCGTGGGCGTACACCGACCATTTGAACTGTGAGCTGGAAATCCGGCAAAATGGCAGAATTACCCGGTATGACGGACTTTTGCCGATTCAAGTTGAGGTCGCCGTAAATTATAATCCGGGCATGTTCAGGCAGGCAACCAGTCTGATCGGCAAAGCGACTTTGAAACGCAATTTTGATGAAAACGGCAAAATGAACATTTCGGTTGCCGCGCAATCTCCCATACTCAAAGTGGAGGGGGTGTGTAACGGTCAGGCTGTGCTGACCATGCCGGGAAACGGGCGCAAACAGTTTTCATTTGAAGTTCCGCCGGAATTAACCTTTCCGGTACGCAATTTCAAAGTTACCCTTGCTGACGGTAAAACCTGGTGCAGCCGCATGTTTCCGTTTCCCATGACCCGGGATATCCGCCGGGTGCGGGTCTGGCATGAAAAGACAGGACGTCCGGTATGGGTGATGTGTTCCGGGAGCCGTTTGAGAACTTTGCCGTTCAAACGGCAAGCGGCTTTCGGAAGTTTGGATTTTGCAAAAAATACGGTCTCCGGATTGACGGCGTTCACTTTTCAGGCGGATGTGCTTCAACGCAACTCTGCCGGCGTGCAGAAGATCGCAGAGTGCAAAGGCGTGTTTCTGATTTTGAGCGATAATGGCAAAATCGTGTTGATCGTCAGGAAGCCGGGGAATAAACACTTTTGGCGCTGTGACAGCGGTTTGACATTGACTCCGGGAAAGAAGATGAGACTGGAGTGGTATTATGATTTTAATGACCAGACGCTGGGAATTGACGGGAAAGAGGTCGAATGTAAATTTGTTCAACTGGATAAAAAGAATCACTTCCCGGCAAAGATCAATGATTTTGACGGAACAGTTTCCGGTTATTCCATACGGTATGGCCGATGACTGTGTGCGGCGGTGCATCGCGGGCAATCTCGCGCCTTGCTCCTGCGCCGATGCAGTCGAGGACGCAAGTCCACTCCTGCATTGTACTCGTCGCAAAACCCGACCTTGCCGCACCCTGCATCCGCCGATTACAGCAACGTTATTGGATCCCCGGCGTGCGGCGGTGCATCGCGGGCAATCTCGCGCCTTGCTCCTGCGCCGATTAGCAGCGTTCTTGAATCACAACTGCCGCGACAACGGAGTGGCATTTGTGTTGGTTTGCGCAGCAAACCAACGTGAAGCGCAGGATAAATCCTGCGTGAAGCATTGCTTCGCAATGTGAAGCGTTTGCCTGTGGCAAACATGAAGCGCTCGCTTACGCGAGTAAGGATATGATGATTTTATATCTCCTGTTTGCGACCAACGGGAGCAAACATATCCCGCTTTTTTTGAAAAGGGATGGGGGCGCGGGGGAAGGGAAAAACTTTTTTTCACGAGAAAAAAAGTTTTTCCCTTCCCCCGCAAGCCAATCACTTCTGCAGCAGACGCTGCACGAAGTTGGGGTGGGCGAACGCGGCGCGGTGGATGGCGCTGTTGTAGTAGCGCAATTGTGAGGCGATTTCCGGTTCGACTTCGCGTGCCGGGGTGCGGACATCTTTAGTGTCGGAAGCGATACAGACGCCGATCATTCCGGTGGGGTAGGTCGGGACACTGATAGCGCCGTAATCGGCGAAGTTGAAGTTGCTTCGGGAGGCGTCAAGCAGTTGTTTTACGACATCGGGCAGGAGCCATGGGGATTCGGCCTGAGTTGCGGCGACGCCGCCGGGGCGCAGGGCGCGCTTCAAATTTGCGTAGAAATCGGCGGTAAAGAGGGGAGCGCCGGGGCCGCCGGGGTCAGTGGAATCGACGATGATGAGGTCGTAGTATTCCGGTTTTTTTTGAATGAAGCAACTGCCGTCGGCGATATTTATATTGACTCTGGGGTCATTGTAACCGCAGGAGAGTTCCGGCAGGAATTTTTTTGCGGCATCGATGACATCGGCATCGATTTCGCAGATATCGAGAGTTTTTATTCCGGGGTGGCGGGCGAGTTCGCGCAGTACGCCGCCGTCGCCGCCGCCGATGACCAGGACTTTTTCCGGATTGCCGTGGGCGTAGTAGGGCAGGTGTGCCATCATTTCCTGATAGGCGAATTCGTCGTAACTGGTCAGCTGGATGATGCCGTCGAGCATCAGCAGTTTTCCGAGTTCGCAGGTTTCAAAGATCTCTATTTTCTGAAAAGGGGTTTGCTTTTCAAAGAGTTTTTCTTTGAATTTGATACATTGACCGTAGCCGGTTCCGGCTTCGATCGCCCAGTTTCCTTGCAGCAGATGTGTCATGATCAGTCAAAGTCCGGAATTTCATCGTTGACGTCGCGGCCGTTCCAGCAGTAGGTGCAGACCTTGTCCGGCTGCAGTCCCATGGAACTGATCAGGGATTCCAGTTTCTGGAATTTGAGGCTGGTGAGGTTGAGTTCCTTGCGGATCTCATCGACCATGGCGTTGTATTTTGGTGAACCGTGTTCGAGATACTGCTTGATGACTTCGTCGGAAGTGTTGCCGTTTTCCAGGCGGGCGATGGCGCGGCGGGCGGCGAGATCGAGTTCGCTACGGGAACGGGAGAAGTTCAAAAAGCGGCATCCGAAAAGCAGCGGAGGGCAGCTGGAACGCATATGGATCTCCTTGGCGCCCCGGCGGTAGAGCCGTCCAACCGTATCGCGCAACTGAGTACCGCGCACGATGGAGTCGTCGCAGAACAGCAGGCGTTTGCCCTGGATCTGTTCCAGAACCGGGATGAGTTTCATCCGGGCGACCTGTTCGCGGAGTTTCTGGTTGGGCGGAGTGAAACTGCGCGGCCAGGTGGGAGTGTACTTGACAAAGGCGCGGCGGTAGGGCTTGCCGGCGGCATGAGCGTAGCCGACGGCGTGGGCGATACCGGAATCCGGAATGCCGCTTACCGTATCGATATCGGGCAGGATATCCTTGTCCTGTTCCGCCATGTTTTCGCCGTTGCGATAGCGGGCGCTTTCGGTGTTTACTCCTTCGTAGCAGCTGGAGGGATAACCGTAGTAGACCCAGAAGAAACTGCACATTTTCATCGTCCGTCCCGGAGTCCGGAGCTGGGAAACGCCGTCGGCGGTGATCTCAACGACTTCGCCGGGGCCGAGTTCGCGGAACATTTCATAATCGAGGGTCGGGAAGGCGGTGGTTTCCATGGTGACCGCATAAGAACCGGGCTTTCTGCCGAGGATGACCGGGGTTCTGCCATAGCGGTCGCGGGCGGCATATAGTTTGTTGCCGCTGAGGATCAAAATGGAACAGGAGCCATCGATCACCCGCTGGGCATATTCGATGCCGGCGACCATGGAGTTGCTGCGGGAGATGAGCATTGCCACGACTTCGGTGGGGTTGGGTTCGCCGTCGGCGGATTCGGCAAGGTGAGAGCAGCCGGAGGCGAATGCCAGATCAAGGATCTCATCAACGTTGTTGATTTTGCCGACGGTGATGATGGCAAAGGTTCCGAGCTGACTGGAGATGATCAGCGGCTGATCTTCGGTATCGCTGATGACCCCCATGCCGGTGTTTCCGGAGAATGAACCGATTTCGGAATCGAATTTGGAACGGAACTGGGCGTTGCTGATATCGTGGATGCGGCGATCGATCTTGCCGGCAGGATTGGTTACGGCGATGCCGCCGCGTTTTGTACCGAGGTGAGAATGATAATCAGTACCGAAATAAATGTCACTTACGCAATCCGATTTGGATGCAACTCCGAAAAAACCGCCCATAAAAAACCTCTTTTGTAGTTGAAAAACCTTTTGTCAGCGCTTAAATTAATATGCAAAAGCGTTTTTTTCAAGGGCGCAGAAATATTTTTGATAAAAAAAGCATTTCCGGCTTGAAAAAAGCGGCAAATGGAGTTATCTTATATGGAAAGCATCAGGAAATGCTTTGGCAGTTGCGGTCAAATAATTCCACCGCCCGCGCTGTCGGGGTCTTTCCGGTGGGCGCTGCGTGAACCCGAAAAATCGCGCAGGGCAGTGTAGAGCATCAAGCTTAGTTTGGATGGCGTCACACATCGCTTCCGGTGATGAAAATTTCCGGAAAGGGATAGGTGTACGTTTCTTGTGTCGTTTTCAGAAACGGTGCCGGTGAAAAATGAACCGGTCCGCAACTGGCGCGGTACAGGTGATGGATGAATGAAACTTAACAAAACAAGTAAAATTTTACGGGAGTTTGAAAATGAAAGTTAGAGCGTCGGTGAAGCGCAGATGTGAATTCTGTCAGATCATCAAACGTCACGGCAAGATCCGGGTCATCTGTTCGCGTGATGCACGTCACAAACAGTGCCAGGGCTGATGGCAGTACAGTAAATCGTAAACAAGTTTTTTCTAAACAATAACCATAAAAACAGGACAAATTAAATCATGCCTCGAATCATCGGTGTTGACATTCCTGGAAACAAGCGCATTGAATACTCCTTGCGCTATCTCTACGGTATCGGACCTGCCAAGGCGCTGGAAATCATCGCCAAAGTCGGTATCGACCGCAACCTCATGGCCCGCGATCTTTCTCCGGAGCAGATCGCCCAGATCACCAAGATCCTGCAGGACGACCTGCTCGTCGAAGGTGACCTCCGCCGTACCGTCGCCGCTGACATCCGCCGTCTGCAGCAGATCAACTGCTATCGCGGTATCCGTCACCGCCGCAATCTGCCGGTTCGCGGACAGCGCACCAAAACCAATGCCCGTACCCGCAAGGGTAAGAAAGTTACGATCGGTGCTATCCGTGACAAAACTCAGCGCCGCTTGGCCAGCAAGTAATGCTGCGTGAAAAAGTTTGATTGAGAAATAACCATTTACAGAAAGAGATTTCAATATGGCTGATGAAGAATTGAAAATCGCGGATACCGCGGCTGAAGCGGCTGCTCCCGCGGTCAAACAGCGCGGCAAAAGCGGTCGCTATATCCCCAGCGGTATCGCTTATGTGCTTGCCACTTTTAACAACACCAAGGTCACCATTACCGACCTTCACGGAAATGTGATCAGCTGGTCCACCGGCGGTAAGAACGGTTTCAAAGGATCCCGTAAGAGCACCGCTTATGCTGCTCAGCTGATTGCCGGCGACGCCGCCAAAAAAGCTCAACTCCTCGGCATGAAAGAGGTCGAAGTCCGGATCAAAGGACCCGGCGCCGGTCGTGAATCCGCCGTTCGCGGAATCGCTGCCGCCGGTATGGAAATCAGCGTGATCAAAGATATCACTCCGGTTCCCCATAACGGTTGCCGCCCCCCGAAACGCCGCCGCGTCTGACGCAGTACGGATGTTTCCTGCCGCAGTCAAGGGTGACTGCGGCAGTTGGATGCCAATGAGTTGAAAACGTGTTCAATTTTATGAACACAGCAAGTTTGGAGGAAAGAATTATGAATTCATCAATCGGTTTCCCGATGCCCAAGTCGATCGTTGTCGATGAAGCTACCGAGACCCCGACTTATGCGAAGTTTACCGCACAGCCGTTTCAGCGCGGTTTCGGGCATACTTTGGGAAATGCCCTTCGCCGGGTGCTGCTGTCAAGTCTTGATGGAACTGCTATCTGCTCCGTCCGGATCGATGACGCGAAACATGAATTCGATTCACTTGAGAACGTGGTTGAGGATGTCACCGAGATCGTGCTTAATTTGAAGTGCGTCAAGTTGAATCTTTACTCTGCCGGTCCCAAGACTCTGGAAATCACCAAGGACAAAGCCGGTCCGGTGACCGCTGGAGATATTGTCTGCGACAGCACCGTCGAAGTGCTGAATCCGGAACAGATCATCTGCACTCTGGATAAGGATAAAAAATTCCACGCGGTTATCGAAGTTATCACCGGCCGCGGTTACCTGCCCGCCGAAGAGAGCAATGCTCCGCGCACGATCGGAACCATCCCGGTCGACTGCATCTTCAGCCCGGTGACCCATGTCAATTATCAGGTCGGAGCCGCCCGTGTCGGTGAAGAAACTGAAATGGACAGCCTTGAACTGGAGATCTGGACCGACGGCCGCATCACTCCGCGCAACGCGCTGGAAGAGGCCGCCCGTATTCTCCGTGACCACCTGCAGCCCTTTATGGATTCCCAGGTGCCGGAAAAGAATGTCGTGCTCAATGACGAAGAAGAAAAACTGTTCAAACTTCTCGCCCAGGATGTCGAGGTCCTTGACCTTTCCGTCCGCGCTATGAACTGCTTGAACAGCGCCAATATCAAGTTGGTTTTCGAATTGTGCAATAAAACCGAGAGCCGGATGCTCAAATACCGGAACTTTGGTAAAAAATCACTGGATGAAATCAAAGAAAAAATCGAAAAGCTCGGTCTGGAATTGGGTATGACCCTCAGCGACCGCCTGCTCTCCGCCCTTGAGGCGGAAGCCGTCCGCGTCCGTGCCGATGCAGAGGAGAGTAATTAATCATGCGTCATAAAGTTGCTACTTTCAAGATCGGTCGTTCCGGTGCTCACCGCCGGGCGATGCTGGCCAACATGGTCAACAGTCTTCTGATCAACGGTGAGATCGAAACCACTCTGGTCAAAGCAAAAGAAGCGCGCCGTTTTGCCGAACGTATGATCACTGTCGGTAAAAAAGGTGATGTGCACAACCGTCGTCTGGCTTTCTCCAGACTCCGCAACAAAGAAGCTGTCAAGCACCTCTTTGATGTGGTTGCTCCGGCCTATGCCGAACGCAATGGCGGTTACACCCGCATCTACAAACTCGGCTTCCGCCGCGGTGACGCTGCCGAGATGTGCCTGCTCCAGCTGGTCAAGTAATTGACTGTCGGAGTATAGTGCATGAGATTTGCGCTGATTGGAGATTTCCAGTCAGCGCTTTCTTTGTAAAAGAAGTTTTGCAAAGGATATATTTGCGGTTTTACTGAAAATTTTTCGGTATGCTGCTTGCAAAAAGAGAATGCAGGGTATATATTATAAAAATTATTGATTGTAATAGACTTTGCATAACGTGAATAACAGGAGAAAAAGAAATGTACGCGATCATTCAGACTGGTGGCAAACAGTACAAAGTTCAGGTCGGTGACATCATCGAGGTCGAAAAAGTCGGTGTTGAACCGGGTAACGAAGTCGTTTTTGATCAGGTTCTCGCTGTCGCCGGCGATGACGGCAAACTCAATGTCGGAACTCCCGTCGTCGAAGGTGCCAAGGTCACCGGTACCGTCAAGGATCTCTTCCGCGCCAAGAAAATCGTCGTTTTCAAGATGAAACGCCGCAAGAGCTATCGCCGCACCCACGGTCATCGTCAGGATCTCAACCGCATCGAGATCACCGCTATTGCCTGAGGAGATGTGATAAATGCAGTATGGTGCCAACGGAGCGTTGCTCGGAACTGAACTTCCGGGTATTAAACTGGTGAACCGCGGTAAAGTCCGCGATGTCTACGATTTGGGCGATGCCCTGCTTTTTGTCGCTACCGACCGCCTGAGTGCGTTCGATGTGGTGATGACCACCGGTATTCCGCGTAAAGGCGAAGTTCTTACTCAGATCTCGCTTTTCTGGTTCGATCTGCTTAAAGATGTTCCCAACCACCTGCTTTCGGCGGATGTTACCACCCGTCCGGAACTGGCTCCCTATGCCAAGGATCTGCAGGGACGTGCTTTGATCGTCCGCAAAGCGAAAGTGCTTCCCATTGAATGCATCGTCCGCGGTTATCTCGTTGGAAGCGGTTGGAAAGATTACTGCAAAACCGGCATGGTTTCCGGTATCAAATTGCGCGAAGGTTACAAACAGGCTTCCAAGCTGGATGAGCCGCTGTTCACCCCCTCCACCAAAGCAGAGCAGGGCGAACATGACGAAGCGATCAGTTTTGAAGGCGTTGCCGAACGCATCGGTCTTGAAAAGGCTAATGCGATCAAAGAACTTTCGCTCAAGATCTATACCGCCGCCCGCGATTATGCCGCTGAAAAGGGTATCATCGTTGCGGATACCAAATTCGAGTTCGGCGAGATCGACGGTAAGATCATTCTGGTCGACGAAGTGCTGACTCCTGATTCAAGCCGCTTCTGGCCGATGGATCAGTACGTTGAAGGTACCAGCCCGGTGAGTTTGGACAAGCAGTTTGTCCGGGACTATCTTGAATCCCTCGATTGGGACAAAAATCCGCCCGCTCCGGAACTCCCGGCAAGCGTGGTTGATAAGACCGCCGGCAAATATCTGGATGCGTACCGGATGTTGACCGGCAAAGATCTCTGATCTTTGAAATAGTTTCTGAAAGGCTGTTGCAAAACCTCAAAAAAGGAAAGCAACAGCCTTTTTCTATTGTGCGGGCAATAAGTCATGATCGGAAAATTGTGCTTGTTGTGCAGGTTTTCAAGGCTCGTTGCCTCGTTGTTCAAACATTGCGTTTGAATAAAGTCGGAAAAAGTGAAATTTCTTTTGTCGGCAACGATAAAAGAAATTACACAGAAAGTTTTTGGCAGAGGGGCGCGGGTAAGATGCCTTTTTTCAAAAAGAAATCTTACCTGCAAAGTAATTTTTCAACAAAACCTTTGGTTTCAGGAGCAGTTCATGTTTGATATATTTATGGCGTTGGAACCGCTGCAGATGACGGCGCTGATAATCGGTGCGGTTCTCATCGGTATCAATAAAACCGCGATCCCCGGACTCGGCGTACTGCCGGTGGTGATGTTGGCGATGACTTTTGAAACTCAGATGTCCACCGGATTGCAATTGGGTATGCTGGCTATGGCAGATATCATTGCTGTCAGTTATTACCGCCGCCATGCGGATTGGAAGATCGTTCTGCGTCTGCTGCCCTGGGCGCTGGCGGGTTTGGTCATCGGTTCGCTGTTGTTGAATTTTGTCATTCCGCCGGGGGGCAATGTGATGCGCCGGGTGATCGGTTCCATTGTGCTGGCGCTGGTGGTGATAAGTTTTGTTCACAAAAGATTGAAGCCTGACCAGATACCGTCCGGCAAGGGATTTGCCGCATTTTTCGGTATTCTCATGGGCAGTACCACGCAGCTTGCCAATGCGGCAGGGCCGGTTTCATCGATCTACCTGCTGGCGATGAAACTTCCGAAAGATAAATATTTGGGTTGTTGTGCATGGTTTTTTCTGATTTTGAACTGGATAAAACTGCCGATTTTTATTGCCGAGGGACGTATTACCTGGAGTTCGTTTCAGCTTGATCTGCTGATGATACCGTTCCTGATCGCCGGCGGTGCGCTTGGAATACTGCTCTTGCGTAAATTGCCGCAGAAAATATTTGAAGCGGTCATTCAGCTCCTGGTTGTCGTTGCCGCTGTGCGATTGTTGTGGTGACGTTGATGCGGTTGGATAAATATCTTTCGGATGCAACCGCATTCAGCCGCCGCGAATTGAAGTCGCTTATCCGCAGCGGGCAGGTGCACGTCGGCGGCAAGGTGATCAAATCTCCGGAATATCAGGTCGAAAGTGATTCGCAAGTCACCTTGAAAGGCGAGGCGGTCTGCTATCGCAAGTTCGTCTATCTTATGATGAATAAGCCTGCCGGGTTCATCAGCGCCACCGAGGACGGCAATGCTCCGGTGGTGACGGAACTGCTCCCTGAAGAATATCGTCATTTCGGCGTTTTTCCCGCCGGCCGTCTGGACAAAGATACCGAAGGTCTGCTGATTTTGACCAATGACGGGCAGTTCGCGCATCAGATAACTTCGCCGCGCAAACAGGTGTGGAAGCGTTATTTCGCCCGATTGGATGCATCGGCATCGGCAGGAGATGCGGAAATTTTCACTCATGGAATGGATCTGGGGGATTTTATTGCCGCACCGGGGCATTTGATCGTAACCGGAATTCCGGAAGAGGTCTTTGTGGAGATAACAGAAGGAAAATTCCACCAGGTGAAGCGAATGTGTGCCAAAGTCGGCAAAAATGTGATTTATCTCAAGCGTTGTGCCATCGGCGGGCTGACCCTGGACGGAAAACTGCAACCCGGTCAGTGCCGCGAACTTACTGCAGATGAGTTGGAAATGTTGAAAGATGCTCCACTGCCGCCGCTTGAAGAAACCGCACTCCGGTGATATATTAACCGCATAAACTGCGAAAGGTGAAAAATATGAAAAGTTTGATCGTTATTCCTGCCCGTTACGGTTCCAGCCGTTTCCCCGGCAAGCCGCTGGCTGAACTTGCCGGTAAAAAGATCCTTCAGCGCGTGTGGGAGATCGCTTCCAGCGTGGCGGCATCCCGTCCGGATTGTTCCGCGATCGTTGCGACCGAAACTCCGTCTGCTCCCGGCGAAGGCAGTGCCAGAATAATTGATTTCTGTGAAAAAAAGGGGATCCCGGTCGCCATTACTCCGGACAGCTGCCGCAGCGGCAGTGACCGGGTCTGGGCGGTCGCGTCGGCGCTCCCGGAAAATGAACGCCCGGACGTATTGCTCAATTTACAGGGCGATAACCCGCTGTGTCCGCCGCAGTTTATTTCCGCGTTGCTCGATGCTTTTGAAGAACATCCCGAAACGCAGGTCGCCACCCCTTGTGTCCGTTTGAGCTGGCAGGCTCTGGATGAATTGCGCGAAGCCAAAAAGAGTTCGCCGTTTTCCGGGACGACGGTGATCACCGGCAGTAACGGCAACGCGTTGTGGTTCTCGAAAAACATTATTCCCGGCATCCGCAAAGAGAAAGATCTCCGGGAAAAGATGGCTTTCAGTCCGGTCAAACGTCACGTCGGACTTTATGCGTACAAATTTGCCGCGCTGGCATTTTTCTCTCACGCTCCGCTCGGATATTATGAGGGATTTGAACAGCTTGAGCAGTTGCGTTTTATTGAAAACGGTATTCCGGTGCGGATGGTCGATGTTGAATATCCCGCCGGCTATGATGCTTCCACCAGCGGCGTTGACAGTCCGGAAGATCTGGCGCGTGCCGAAAAATTGATTGCTTCAGCAGGAGAATTGTTGAAATGAGTGAAGTTACCCGTTTGATTGTTGTCCGTCACGGTAATACTTTTAATTCCGGAGATGTCATTCTGCGGGTCGGCAGTGCCACGGATATTCCGCTTACAGAAAAGGGCGTGATGCAGGGCAATGCAGTCGGGCGCGACCTTGCCGCCGCCGGAATTCCGGTGGATGTGATTTTTTCCGCGCCGCTTTTGCGGACGGTTCGCAGTGCGCAGGAGATTGCCTCTCATTATGGAAATCTGCCGGTGCAGACGGCGGAGTTTCTGACCGAATTGAACTACGGTATGGATGACGGCCAGCCGGAAGATGATATCGTTCTCCGGCTGGGGATCGTGGAATCCAATGGCAGGATCACTCCGGAAACCTCTTTGGATGAACTGCGCGCCGCCGGAAAAGCCGCATTGAAAAAGTGGGACAGCGAAGCGGTCTTGCCTCTGGCATGGGGTCATCTCGCTGCACGGGCTTCCCAGTTGGAGAAAGATTGGGCGGTGTTCGGAGAAAAAGTCAAGTCCGAATTTGCCGGGAAAACGGTGGTTGCTGTTACCAGCAACGGTATCGCCCGCTTCTCCAAAGTGCTGCTCGAAGACGGCGGTGCTTCGCTGGGCGGCAATTTGAAACTTGCCACCGGAGCCTACGGTGTTTATGTTTTTGAAAATGGTAAATGGCGCTGTGACAGTTGGAACATGCGCCCGGAATTATAAGTTTTTCAAGGAGATCCTGAAATGAAACGTTTGTTTTTTGCTGCAATGTTTTCGGTGCTGTCTCTGGGCGCCGCTGAGGTGTCCACTCCGTGGAACAAGGTCTTTGAAAGCGGAAATCTGAATGACTCCGTAAAATGGCGCACCCGGATTTCACTCGGCGAAAAAGATGGTCAGAAATTTATTCAAATGGGCAAGACTCCCAAGACTGCCGGAGCGGATTTCGGTTTCAATCTCCAGCAGGTTCCAGTTGAGCCGAATACTCTGTATAAACTGGTGATCACCGCTGAAGTCGAAGGCCCGGATACCATTGAAAATGATCCGGCGGTCATCGATGTCCTGCGGGTAAGCAATAAGAAAAAAGCCGGTAAACCGCTCCCCGGCTGGATCATTATGTATATCAATGATAAAGACCGTCATTATGCTTCGCTGATGCCGACATGGAGCAGTTTCTGCCGCAAAGGTAAATTTGATTATGTGCATTTATTCTACACTCCGGAAGCGGCAAAGGCGATCATTGTCAAGTGTCACAACTATGGTAATTTGACCAATCTGGTGAAGTTTTACAAGTTCACTCTGGAAAAAATAGACGGAAATATCCGTAACGTGAATCCGGATTTTGCGCCGGGTGCGTATAATTGTTCCGGCTACACCTACGGCGGTCAGCTGTGGCGCATCGTCGAGGAAAACGGTTCAGTGCTTTTGAAGTGCAATGGATCCTGGGTGATGGGTGATCCGGTGCCGGTCGTTCCCGGAGAAAAGTTCACTTTGACAGTGACCGGATCCCGCTCTGCCAAAAGTCACGGTTCGGCGCGGATACTTTTTCTTGATCCCAAAAGCAAGTTCAAAGGCAAAGCTTCCAAGGAGGCATTGGCATTCAAGAGTGCTGAATTTGAAACCAAAAGTTTTCAGTTTACCGTTCCGGAAGGTGTGCGTCTGCTCCGCACCAGTTTGAGCCGTGGAAATTTCAAATCGGTAAAACTGATCCGGGAAAGCAACTGATTTTCCGGATCATCCGTTTCAAAAGAGGAGCAATTTGCTGAAAACGGTTATTTTATGACAATATTGTTGCAAAGTTGCTTGAAAAATCAGCAAAGTGGAGTTATTTTAAGAAATCGGCACATATAATGTCGCAAAATGTCTGCCGCCGGGATGGCGGTAAGACGTAAAAATACAGTGTAAAACAAGAAAAAACAGGACGAACAGAAAAATGAAGAGAACTTTCCAGCCCTCCAACCGCCGCCGTAAACGCCGGCTCGGATTTTTTGCCCGCATGGCCACCGCCGCCGGACGCAACATCATCAAGCGCCGCCGTCAGAAGGGACGCGCCCGTCTTACCGCCTGATCTTTTCAGGAGGTTTTGCTTTGACCACGTTGCCGCCTTCAGGGGAGTCTGCGGTTCGCTTGCGCTTGCGTAAGCAGGATAAGATCCACTTGAAAAGCCAGTTCGATCAGATTCGTCAGGATGGAACCAAGTACCTCTCTCCGGGAGTGGTGGCAGTGGTCGCTCCGTCGCCCTCCGGGCGTTTGGAGTGCGGGGTTATATGCAGCAGGAAATACAGCGTATTGTCGGTTGTAAGAAACCGGGCTCGCCGGTTGCTCTGGGAGAGTTTCCGGATGCTGAAACCCGATCTTCCGGTTTGCCGGATTCTGCTGATACCCCGCAAAAGAATGAAAAAATACAACCGGATTCAGACAACAAGGGAACTCGCGGGACTGTTGGCGCAAGCCGGTGTCCTGTCGCCGGAAGCAGCGGCATCGCCGCGTGGTTGTTGATCCAGCCGATACGGTTCTATCAAAAATTCATATCACCATGTTTTCCGCCGTGTTGCCGGTTTACTCCGAGTTGTTCTGCTTATGCCATCGAGGCGTTACGAAAACGGGGATTCTGGATGGGAAGCGTGCTGACCGTCTGGCGGCTGTTGCGCTGTAATCCATTTTGCCGGGGAGGTTATGATCCGGTACCGGAAAAAGGCAGTGCTGTTTCCTCCTCCGGATCCGCAACCAATGTGAACGAGGAAAAATGAAATTTGATAAGGAAACTCTGATCGCTTTGATCGTGTGCGTGGTCATCCTGATCGCGTGGCCCTTTGTCGCCAGGTTGTTCAACAAGAGCGATGCTAAAAGCGGGAGTGTAGAAACTGTCCGGCAGGAAGCCCCCGCTGCCGTCCCGACTGAAACTGCTGTCGAATCTGCCAAAGCCCCCGCTGCTGCGGCAACTCCGGTCAAAACGATTCGATTGGCGAACGCCGATCTGGCTCTGGAAATCAATCCAGATTCCGCCGCGATCGTCAAAGTTACCTATCTCAATCACTATTACGCCAATGGCAAAAGCAAGGTCGAAACCGTCTACGGCGACCGCGGTGAATTCCAGCTGCTCGCCAACAACTGGAGCCTCAACGGTGAGCCGGTGGTCAAAACTGACGGGCTCAGCTGTACCATCACCCGGGCCATCAATGCTCCGCAGGGTGTGTTGAAGATCGTCCAGACCTTCTCTCTCAAAGAAAAAGGCTGCGAAGTCAACTGCAGTTACCTCGTCTCCGTTCCCGGAGCCAAAAATGAGGTGGTGCTGACCGATCTGGTGGTCTACGGTCCTGAAATCGCTCCGTGGCACACCGTTTCCGGAGATAAGAAGCGTGCTGTTTCCCATCGCATGGATTACCGCACCAACTACGGTGAAAACGATGACATCAGCAGCAGCGAAGATGATGAAGACTTCTACTTCGCCCGCCCGCCGGCTGTCCTCTGGGCGGCTGTGAGCAACAAATATTTCTGTTCTGTTTTCAAGCAGCTGGATAACCGCCACGGTTTCCAGATCTGGCAGGATCGCCGCTTTATCACCAAAGATGAACCGATCATCGCGGTCGGTGCAGTTCTGCCCCCGGTGAAAATCGCTCCGGGTAAAGAAGCAAAATTCGATTTTGCTGTTTATGACGGACCCAAAAATATTGACGCTCTCGGCGATTTTGCCGAAGGCGGTGCCGGTGTCATGCACTTGGCGTGGGGACCGTTGAATTACCTCGCCCGTCTGCTGCTGTGGATTCTGGGGTTGTTCCACTCGCTGTGCAACAGTTGGGGGGTCAGCATTATCCTGTTGACGATCCTGGTGCGTGCGGTATTCTACCCCATTACTGCCAAAGGTAATGAGTCAATGAAAAAAATGCAGCGGGTTCAGCCGATGTTCAAAGAACTCCGGGAAAAATACAAAGACAACCCCCAGCTGCTCAATCAGAAGATGACCGAACTTTATCGTGCGGAAGGCATCAATCCCTTTGCCGGATGTTTGCCGATCCTGCTTCAGATTCCGATTTTCTTTGCGCTGTACGCCATGTTGGACAATGCGATCGACCTGCGCCATGTTTCTTTCCTCTGGTGCAAAAACCTGGCGGCTGCGGATACCATTTTCACCATTCCGCTTTTCATTAAAAACTGGAGCATCCCGGTCAATCCGCTGGTGTTGGCGATGACTGCGCTGATGGTCATCCAGCAGCGGATGACTCCGATGAGTATGGATCCGGCGCAGAAAAAAATGATGGCTCTTATGCCGGTTGTCATGTTGTTCTTCCTCTACGATCTGCCGTCGGGGTTGACGCTCTATTGGACGATCAGCAATCTTTTCAGTATCTTACAACTGTGGCTCCAGAAGCGGCGCGGTCAGCAGACCGGTTCTGCCAAGCCCCAAAATCAAGGAAATTAAAAAATGTCCGAAAATCCCAAATTCAACGAGTATAAGGAACAGATCAGCCGGATCCTTAATACCATGTTTGACTTCCTCTCTCTGGAAGGAACCTTGACTATTGAAGAACGCGGTCAGAAAATCGGCGTTAAAATCGCCAGCGAAGATGCCGGACGCATCATCGGCAGAAAAGGTCAGACTCTGGACAGTCTGCAGCTGATTCTCAACCGTATCTTGTTCAAACAGGATGAAAACTGCCCCCACGTCATGCTCGATATCGACGGCTATGCCAACGGCGAACGTGAACACCGTCCTGCCGGAGAAGATGGCGGACGCCGGGAATTCAACCGCCGTCCCCGCCGCGAACATGGCGGTGCTTCCCATGTGAGCAACGAGCAGCTTGAACAGCAGGCGCGGGATGCCGCGATCGAAGTCAAGCGCTGGGGCGAACCGGTCAAACTTCCGGAAATGAATGCCCATGACCGCCGCATCATCCATGTCACTTTGAAAGATGATCCGGAAGTTACCACTGAATCCATCGGTGAAGGCGCCATGAAAAAGGTGGTCATTTCTCTTGCGGAAAAGCAGAGTGCCGCTGATGCTCAGTGATTTGAATTGCCGATAAAAATTTTTCGCCCGGTTGTGTCCGGGCGTTTTTTTTCTGACAAAACATTATGAAATTCAACTGCGATACCATTGTTATCGGCTCCGGCCCTGCCGGACTTGCCGCCGCAGTCGCTGCTGCTGAAGCGGGCGAACGGGTCATCGTGCTTGAACAGTTGAGTTCCCCGGGGCGCAAACTGCTTGCATCCGGCGGCGGCAGGTGCAATGTCACCAATATTCTTTCTCCCCGCGATATGGCAAATTCTTTTGGTAATGCCTGCCGTTTTGTCCGCCATGCGTTGTACTTTTATCCCAATGAAAAATTGTGCCGGTTTCTGGAATCGCGCGGGGTGGAAATGGAATTGACCGACGGTTTTCACTGGTTCCCCCGTTCCGGAAAAGCCAAAGATATTCTGGATGCGCTGTGGGAATATGCCGGCAGCATGGGCGCTGAAATGGCACCCGGTTGCCGTGCCGGAGAACTTGTGATCTCTGACGGCCGTATTTCCGGAGTCCGGGCAGGGGATTCGATCTTCCAATGCCGCAGGGTTATCATCGCTTGCGGCGGCAGATCTTATCCGGTTCTGGGGGGTACCGGAGGGGGGTATTGCCTGGCTCGGCAAGCCGGGCACAAGATCACTGAAACATTTCCGGCGATGGTCGGATTGCAATGCGCCGAGGCGTGGGTGCATGAGTGTTCCGGGATCGCGCTGCCGGATGCAGAAAGCCGGATCGCGCTTCCCGGAGAGAAATTCCGCTGCCGCGGAGAATTGCTCTTTACCCATACCGGAGTTTCGGCATTTGCGATTCTGGATATTTCCGGCAGAGTGAGTGAACTTCTTGCTCAAATGCCTGCAGTCCCTCTTGAAATAAATCTTTTTGCCGGACGCAATTTTGAAGATTGGATGGCGGTTTTTGCCCGGTGGCAGAAGGATTCTGCCGCGAAAACGGTGGTGAAACTGCTTTCGCAGGAGATGCCGAAAAAACTCGCCGCCTTTCTGGTTGGTGACCCGGAGTTGAAAGTTGCCGGTTTTTCCACCGTTGCCCGGAGAAAACTTGCAGAAAAATTAACTGCGTTGAAACTCAATATAACTTCTACTGACGGCTGGCAGAAAGCGATGGTGACCCGGGGCGGCGTTGCTTTGGATGATATCGACAGCCGCACGATGGAAAGCCGCATCGTCAAAGGATTGTTTTTCGCAGGCGAGGTGCTGGATGTGGATGGCCCCTGCGGCGGATATAATATTTCGTGGGCGCTGGCATCCGGTTTTCTTGCCGGTAAAATGGCAGGGAAAAATGCTTGAAAAAAGCGCTTTTATCTGCTATATTATGGGAATTGAAATAATTTTGCAGGAGTGATGGTGGCATGTTGGAAAAACTTATATTCAGTTTTGTTTGTGTCATGGCATTTTTGTCTGCATCAGGAGCAGACGCTGTATTTAATTATCCTGATTCGGTTTCCCGTGCGCCGGGCAGCAATCTGCGGGTGGTTTCATACAATATCCTGGCAAAAAAATGGGAACATCAGAATGGTGCGCGCAAAATCGGAGAGCGGGCACCGGATGTTGCAAAGATCATTCATCAACTGGCCCCGGATTTTGCCGGACTGCAGGAACTTGATCCCATATGGTATAAACTTCTTGCCGATGCGATAAAACCGTGGAAATTCGCCGAAAATCCTTATGATAAAAATATGTGCGCTGTAATTTATGACAGCCGCAAATATCGTCAACTTGACGGCGATATATTCCCGTATGTCACCAAAAATCGTGCTATCCGCTGTTTGCGCTGGGGGTTGTTTGAAGATATCAAAAACGGTAAAAAATTCGTCATCACCAATACCCATTGGGAACTCAAACCGGTGCGCCGGTTGAAAGATGCCGAAATAATGGCGGCATCTTTGAAGAAATTGCAGAAACGTTTCCCCGGGATACCATTTTTCTGTACCGGAGATTACAACAGTACCCGCGATTCGGAGGAGTTCACGAAACTGTTGAAATTGTCCGGATTCAAAGATGCTGTGCAAAATGCTGAAATTACTGAAAATGCAAAACTTTCCAGCACTATCCACCCGGTTGAACGGAAACCGCGGTTCAATAAAACCCATATCGACCATATTGTTTTTTATGGCGATGTCAAGCCGGTGAGTGCCAAACTCGGCATCGGTGGTTTACTGATGCAGGCTTCAGACCACCTGCCGATCATAGCAGATTTTGAAATTTGATTCTATAAAAAAGGAGAATTTATTATGGCAAAATTGACCCCGTTTCATGGCTTGCTTCCGCTTCCGGAGCGTGCAGCCGAAGTTTCTGCAGTCCCCTACGATGTGGTGAATTCCGAGGAAGCCGCTGTGCTTGCCGAAGGCAATCCGCTTTCCTTCCTCCACGTTTCCCGCCCTGAAATCGATATGGAGCCGGGAATCGACCTTCACGATGATCGTGTTTACGCCCAGGCAAAAGCCGCTTTCGACCGCCTCTGTGCCGAAGCCCCGCTCACTCTCGATGCCGGTGAACATCTCTACATCTACCGTCTGATCATGAACGGCCGCGCCCAGACCGGCATCATCGGTGCCGCCAGCGCCGATGAATACAATTCCGGTATTATCAAAAAGCATGAGAAAACCCGTAAAGATAAAGAAGATGACCGTACCCGTCACGTTATGACTCTGCGTTCTCATACCGGTCCTGCCTTCTTTACCTACCGCGACGTTGCGGAAATCAGCGAACTCATCGCCGCTGAAATGAAAGCCGCTCCGCTTTTTGACTTCGTCAGCTGTGACGGTATCCAGCACACCTTGTGGCGCATCGATGAAGCGCAGAGCAAGACCCTTGCCGCTCTCTTTGAAGCCAAGGTTCCCGTTTTCTACATCGCCGATGGTCACCACCGCAGCGCCGCCGCAGCCCGTACTCAGGCCGAATGCGCTCCCGCCAACCCCAATCACACCGGCAACGAAGATTACAACTATTTCCTCGCCGTCGCATTCCCCGACAGCCAGCTGGCGATCATGCCCTACAACCGCGCCGTTAAAACTCTCAACGGTTTGGATGAAGCCGCTTTCCTCGCTGCTCTGGAAAAAGAATTCATCATCACAGAATGTGCCGACGGTGTCGTTGCCGCCAATGGCGAATTCAAATTCTATATGAACAAAGTCTGGCGCCATGCCAAACCGAAATTCGATATCTCCAAGTTTGATGTCATCGGACAGCTCGATGCCAGCTGGCTCCAGGAAAAAATCCTCGCTCCCATCCTCGGTATCGATGATCCCCGCACCAGTACCGGTATCGACTTTATCGGCGGTATCCGCGGTACTGCCGAACTGGAAAAACTGGTCAATCAGGGCTCTCATGCGGTGACCTTCTCTCTTCACGCGGTGACTCTCGACCAGTTGATGGCGATCGCTGATGCCGGAGAGATCATGCCGCCCAAATCAACCTGGTTCGAACCCAAACTCCGCGACGGTCTTGTCTCCCACAACTTCTGATCACGGAGCGATCTCGCTTTGCCGGAGCGCGCCTTGCGGCGCTCGATCCTCCAGTCACGTACGCCAGTACGCTCCTGTCGGCTCTTTCTTGCAAAACGCGCCCGGCTGTGCGATATCGCTCCTGATTCCGGGCGGCTTGGTTTGCGCCAATCGCCGGGCTGTTCGCCCGGCAGGCGTGAGGTAGTGTTTTTTTCGCCTGACGGCGATGATTATGGCGCCAATCGCCGGGCTGTTCGCCCGGCAGGCGGGATGAAGTGTTTGTTTCGCCTGACGGCGATGATTATGGCGCCAATCGCCGGGCTGTTCGCCCGGCAGGCGGGATGAAGTGTTTGTTTCGCCTGACGGCGATGTTGGGAGCGCCAATCGCCGGGCTGTTCGCCCGGCAGGCGTGAGGTAGCGTTTTTTTCGCCTGACGGCGATGTTGGGAGCGCCAATCGCCGGGCTGTTCGCCCGGCAGGCGTGAGGTAGTGTTTGTTTCGCCTGACGGGGCGATGTCAGGAGCGCCAATCGCCGGGCTGTTCGCCCGGCAGGCGGGATGGTGTGTTTGTTTCGCCTGACGGCGATGTCAGGAGCGCCAATCGCCGGAGTGTTCGCCCGGCAGGCGGGATGGTGTGTTTGTTTCGCCTGACGGTATTCCGGAGGAGCATACGGCAGGCGTTTTGTAAGATATCTGCAAATATTTTCAGGAAAAATCAAGTTGAGGACTTGTATTTTTGAAAAATTGGGGTATTTTATACAAATGACAGTTTGATAATTATTTGAATATTTGAAATACAGGAGAATTTAATCATGGCACATAAAAAAGGACAGTCCAGCAGTCGTAACGGTCGTGACAGCCAGCCGAAGTTCCTCGGTATCAAGGCTTACAGCAGCGAATTTGTTTCCGCCGGTTCCATCATCGTCCGTCAGCGCGGTACCCGTTTCCGTCCGGGCAAAAACGTCGGTTGCGGACGTGACTTCACCCTCTTCGCTCTTTGCGACGGCACCGTTCAGTTCATCAAGACCCAACGTAAGGTCAACGTGATTCCGGCCGCCGAGTAATCTGCACGAGAGACGCGTGATTTGTTAAACCCTGGCGGGGCGGAAAGCCCGGTCAGGGTTTTTCTTTGGAAAAGTACTGTTTGTCACGGTACAAAATCTCATTTTACCGGAGAAATACAATGTTTGTAGATAAAACCAGAATCAATGTCCGTGCCGGTGACGGCGGCAGTGGTTCATGCAGTTTCCGCCGGGAAAAATATATCCCCAAAGGCGGCCCCGATGGCGGCGATGGCGGTGCCGGTGGTAATGTCATCCTCGAGGCTTCCACCAGCGAATCCAGTCTGGTTTCTCTTGTTTACAAGCGCAGTTACCGCGCCAAAAACGGAACCAACGGCGCCGGAAAAGGTCTCTATGGCCGCAAGGGCGATGATATCATCCTCAAAGTTCCGGTCGGCACAGTAGTCCGGGATATCGATTCCGGAGAACTTATCGCCGATCTGGATGCCAACGGTTCACAGGCGGTCGTTGCCCGCGGCGGCAGAGGCGGCAGAGGAAATATCCACTTCGCCACCAGCACCAACCGCGCTCCCCGCAAGTTTGAAACCGGACGCGAAGGCGAAGAACGCCACCTTGAACTCGAACTTAAAATGATCGCCGATGCCGGTCTGGTCGGATATCCCAATGCCGGAAAGTCCACTCTGATTTCCAATTTGAGCGATGCCCGCCCCAAAGTCGCCCCCTATCCCTTTACCACTTTGCACCCGGTGGTCGGCGTGGTGGAGTATCCCGACTATCAGCGTTTAACTCTCGCGGATATTCCCGGATTGATCGATGGAGCTCACCGCAACGTCGGACTCGGACACGCCTTTTTGCGCCACATTGAACGCACCAGCGTACTGCTTTATGTGTTGGATATGGGCGGTGTGGACGGACGTACTCCGTGGGATGACCTCGCCAGTCTGGAACAGGAACTGGAACTCTATCTTGAAGGTCTCTCCAAGCGTCCTTCGCTGATCGTTGCCAACAAGATGGATCTGCCGGATGCAGAGGCCAATCTCGCTGAATTGCAGAAACGCCTTGCCGGAGATCCCCGCAAGATCATTCCGGTTTCCGTCGGGATCGGTGAAACCGGCGATCTCGCCGCAGAAATTCGCGAACTGGTCTATGCCAGACGCAAAGAGCTGGAATTGGAAAAACTTCAGAAGCAATCCGCGTCCGCCGAAACGGAACTCCTGCCGCCGGCCGGAGATACTGACGAAGAAACTATCATTTTGGAATAAATCTTTACAAGAATAAAATTTTCAAGGAAGACCATCATGGCTACTGATGTCGATGTCAAAAACGAACCGCTGGATTTTATCCGCGAAATCGTTACCGAAGATTTGCGTAATAACAAGAATGACGGCAAGATCGTCACCCGCTTCCCGCCCGAACCCAACGGCTATCTCCATATCGGTCACGCCAAGGCGATCTGTCTGGACTTCGGGGTTGCCGCTGAATACGGCGGTATCTGCAATCTTCGCATGGATGATACCAACCCCACCAAAGAGGATACCGAATATGTCGATTCCATCGTCAACGATGTCCGCTGGTTGGGATTTGAACCGGCGGCGCTCTACTACGCCAGCGACTACTTCGATAAGATGTACGATTGCGCGGTCGAACTTATCAAGCGCGGCAAAGCCTATATCTGTACGCTTTCCAACGAAGAGTGGGATGAATACCGCGGCGATTTGAGCAAGCCCGGCAAGGAATCCCCCGGCCGTCAGCGCTCCATCGAAGAGAACCTCGACCTCTTTACCCGGATGAAAGCCGGTGAGTTTGAAGACGGTGCCATGGTTCTCCGTGCCAAGATCGATATGGCAAGTCCCAATATCAATATGCGCGACCCGGTCATCTACCGTATCCGCCGGATCGAACACTTCCGTCACGGCAACAAGTACTGCATCTATCCGATGTATGACTTCGCCCACCCGCTGGAAGATGCTTTTGAAGGTGTTACCCACAGTTTCTGTACCCTTGAATTTGAAATCCACCGGCCGCTGTATGATTGGGTTCTGGAAGCGCTGGATTATCCCCATCGCCCCCGCCAGATCGAATTCTCCCGCCTCAACCTCACCAATACTGTGATGAGCAAGCGCAAACTGCTGCAGCTGGTCAAGGAAAATCATGTTTCCGGCTGGGATGACCCCCGGATGCCCACGATTTGCGGTATGCGCCGCCGCGGCGTGCCTGCCGCCGCCATCCGCAAGATGTGCAAGGCGGTCGGTGTCACCAAGTTTGACGGTATCACCTCTGCTGCGCTGCTGGAACACTGCATCCGCGAAGAGTTGAACTCCTCCGCTTCCCGCTATATGGCGGTACTGGACCCGCTCAAAGTTACCATCATCAACTATCCGGAAGCCGGTGTCGAACCGCTGGATGCGGTCAACAATCCGGAAGATCCCGAAGCCGGAAGCCGCAAGATCTCCTTCGGCAAAACTCTCTGGATCGACAAGGCTGACTTCATGCTGGAGCCGCCCAAAGGATATTTCCGTCTGGCTCCCGGCGCCGAAGTCCGGTTGCGCTACGGTTACTTTATCCGTTGTGTCGATGTGGTCAAGGATGGCAACGGTGAGGTCATCGAAGTCAAATGTACCTTCGATCCCGAAACCCGGGGCGGCAATGCTCCCGACGGGCGCAAGGTCAAAGGAACCATTCACTGGGTCAGCGCCGAAGACTGCATCGAAGCCGAAGTCCGGCTTTACGACCGTCTTTTCACTGTCGAGCAGCCCGGTACTGACGGAATCGACTTCCTTACCCAGCTCAATCCTGATTCGATCAAGGTGGTCAATGCGGTGATGGAACGTTCTCTGGAAAATATCAACGTTGGCGATGTCGTTCAGTTTGAACGTGTCGGTTACTTCGCCTGCGATCAGGATTCCACTGCTGAACGCAAGGTTTTCAACCGCACTGTCACGTTGAAAGATTCCTGGGCAAAGAAAAAATAATGCTTTGAATTAAAAAGCAAACAAAATAGAAAAGGGTTGTTGCAAATCGCAACAACCCTTGATTTTTGGAACAGAATCTGTTATAGTTTTGCGACCATCCGCCGTCGCCAAAGGCTATGCCGCGACAGCGGAGCGGCAACATACCCCGCTTGAAGTGTTGGTTCGCGATGCAAACCAACGTGAAGCACTCACTTCGTGAGTAAGGACATGATAATTTTATATTTTCCGTTTTGCGAGCAACGCGAGCAAAACATACCCCGCTTTTTTTGAAAAGAGATGGGGGTGTGGGGGAAGGGAAAAACTTTTTTTCACGAGAAAAAAAGTTTTTCCCTTCCCCCACAATGCATCTCACTTTTTTCAGAGCAGTTCCTGAACTTTACATTTCTTGCCGGTTTTCATGCTTTCGACGACGGCGCATCCGGTCAGGACGGCTTGGACACCATCCATCAGAGTCGGGGCTTTAGGGGAGGGCGGATTGCTGAAAATGTCGCTGAATACCGCTGAATCCGCGCCGCCGTGACCGCCTTTACCTTCGGCGAATTCGATCTCTTCAAATCCGGGTTGACGGAAGCGGAAAAGACGCAGCGTGGAGGTGTAAACCAGATTGTCATCGTGTACATCATTATCATTGACGATCACTTCCCGGACATAGGTGTGGCGGGATTCCAGGCGACCTTTTTCGCCTTCGACGATGATGATTTCACCTTCGTACTGGGCATGGGCGCACAGCGAATAACTGCACATGATGCCGTTGGCAAACTTTATGGAGGCGGTATAATTATCTTCGATATCGATTTCCGGAGAGTAGATGCACAAATCCGGAGTGTAGATTTCAGACTGGAAAATCTTGCGGTTGTAGTCGCTGTAATCGGGACAGACTTTGGCGTGTTCGCAGGTGCGGCAGTTGACACCTTCGTATTGGTGCGGTGCTTTGCTGCCGTAAGCGGTCAGACAGCCGTCCGCCATGACTTCGACGGCGTGAGAATTCAAAAGATAGTTCATCTTGTCGAAGTGGTGACAACTTTTGTGAAGCTGCAGACCGTTGGAATTTTTGCGGCGGGAGTTCCAGCGGCGGAAATAACTGGTTCCGTGTTTACGGTCGAGCATTTCGGCATATTCCATACGCATGACTCTGCCGATGACACCCTGCTCGATCAATTCTTTCATCTTGACGGTCATAGGCAGATAACGGGCGTTGTGGCTGGTCACGGCGTAGACTTCCGGGTTGCGCGCCTGGGCAGCGAGGATATCGCGGCACTGTTCAGGGGAGATGCAAAGCGGTTTTTCGGAAACGCAGGCGATCTTGCGGTCAAGCGCCTTGACGATATATTCCCGGTGAGTGGCATCGACGGTGGTCACGATCACCATATCGGGAGCAAGTTCATCACACATCCTGTCGAAATCGGTGTAGTGGGGGACATCCAGTTTGTATACTTCTGAAAAGCCTTTCATTTTTCCGGGATCGCAGTCCATGAGGCCGATGATGGTGTATTCATCAGCATATTTGTTGCGCAACGTGTTGAGAAACGCGGTTGCCCGCATACTGGCTCCGACCAATACGACTTTTTTCATAGCAAATTTACTCCACTTTGTAAAGTTATTTTCCAATTCTGTCAAATAATATACATTCTGGTTTGTTACAAATCAAGGCGGTGCATGAAAAAATGTGCGATTCAAAGTTCATGGGGATAAAAAATGGAAAAAAGTTAAAACGGGTATTGCTTTTTGAAGAGTTTGTCGGTATACTGTAATATAACACGATATCAATGATATTTTTCAAGAAAGGAGAAATCATTATGAGGGGTGATCGTTTTCAGCACAGGTGTTTCCGCTTCACACTTATCGAACTTCTGGTGGATACTGTTATCTCATCTCTGCGTTTTTTCAAGCGCGGCGACAAACTGGAGGTGCAAAATACTCCGCTTTTTTTGAGCGGCAAACGTGCCGCTTCGGAGGTGTCGCGCCCATCCCGTTGGTCGGGCTTGATCGAATCTCTTAAAAATACCCCGCTTTTCTTGAAAAGGGGTGAGGGGTTGGGAGAGGGGAAAAACCTCTTTTCCCGTGAAAAGAAGTTTTTCCCCTCTCCCATAAAGCCTTTCACTTTAATAGAATTGCTGGTTGTGATTGCCATCATCGCGATCCTTGCGGCAATGCTGCTGCCGGCTCTGCAGAGTGCCCGGGAACGGGGAAAGACTGCCAACTGTATTTCCATGCGTAAGCAGGTCGGCATGTGGGTATTCAACTATACCGATGTTTTTGACGGCAGGATGATGCCTGTAACGTGGGGCGGCGGCGGAGCTACTGAACGCTGGTACAGTGCCATGTATCAGGGTAAGATCACCAAGTGGAACCGTCTTGACCAGTACTACGGCTGTCCCAACGCTATCTCTGACAGCATGCCGGCATTCGGTGAAGCGACGCGAACCGCCGGAGCATCGATCCAGTACAACTACCGTTTGAGCCGCATTAAAATCGATCAGGCGCGCAATCCGTCCATAAAATTTGTCATCACCGACAGTATCAACGGAGTATATTTTCATGGAGATTTGGATAACCGTATTTCCAAAGATATAAATCCCGCCTCCGGTTCCAGACGGGGATTTTATCCGTGGCACAACAATAAAAAAGCCGGAACCATGCTTTATCTTGACGGACATGCGGATTTGCTTAAGATGGTGAATAATGACATTCCGTCCGGTTCCAGATACTATTATCATGACAAACCCTGATGTGGAGAAAATATGAAACCGACTGTCGTTGCGTTTTTTGTTGTCCTGTCGGTGGTTTTGAATGCCGCTGAATATAAATTGAGTAATATCAGGATCCATGCCGGCAAAAAGTTTCAGTTCGCTTCAGAGGAGTTGAAAAAACATCTGGAACTTGCCGGAGGTAAACTTGCCCCCGGCAGCGGAGCATTGGAAATTTTTATCGGCAGAAATCCCGGGGTGACAGATAAATTTCAACCCGGTGAGGCCCGCTGGCTCTACAAGGAGGGCAAACTCTATTTCTGGGGCAATGAAAAGAAAGATTTTTCCGGAACCCTTGCTGCCGTGTACGGCTTCCTCGAAGAAAAACTGGGTGTCCGCTGGATATTCCCCGGCGACGACGGAATTTTTGTCCCCGGACACCGGAGTGTGAAATTTGAAGAAAACGAATCATACAAGAGAATCCCCCCGTATCTCTGGGCGTATGTCCGCCACGGACTTTGGCACGGATATGGACCGGTAAAGAGTTCCATCCCGACCGAGTGGAGAATTCCGGAAAAACAGCAAAAGCAGCTCATCGCTGACAACGAGCTTTTCCGGTTGCGCCACCGCAACGGCAGGATATTGGTCATCCGTTATGCCCATGCATTCACCAAGTGGCCCGACCGGTTTGAAAAGAGCCATCCGGACTATTTCGGCATCGGCCCTTACGGCAAACCGCAGATCCCTCCCTTGCGCAAGTCTGCAAAACTTTGTTTGTCCAATCCGGCGGTGATCGATCAAATCATTGCTGACTGGAAATCTTCCGGTACCCGGCAGTACCTTAATATCTCCCCCAATGACGGAACTGCCGGATATTGTCTTTGTTCAAAGTGCATGGCGCTGGATACCCGCAAACCGGGAGAATCCTTTTATTCGCATCTGACTGACCGCTATCTCAACTTCTGGAACCGGGTGGTGAAACGGGCAAAAGCCATCCGTCCGGATGTGATCGTGACGACCTATGTCTACAGTTATTACCGCTTCCCGCCCCGCCGGGAAAAGATCGAATATCCGGACAATATGCTCTGCGGTCTGGTTCCGGCTGTAAATGAGGATTCCGGAGCGCTTTTTGAAGCGTGGAAAGCTGTCGGTATGAAAAACTGCTTCCTCCGTCCCAACGATACCCATCCGGCATCCGCCCAGATAAGAGGTTTGGAAGAACACATTTTTGATAAATATCAGTCTGCCCGGAAAAGTTTCCAACTTTATGGCATCGATTATGACAGTACGCTCGGCGTGAAGTCCCGCGATTTGGAACACTATATCGTTGAACGCATGGTCTGCGCTCCGGAGAAAAGTTTCGATGAATTGGCTGAAGAATTCTACTCTGCCTACGGAGAAGCCGCCGGAGCGGTGAAAGAGTTCTACTCCGTTTTGCGCCCCGCCGGAAAGGCGATGTATCTCAAGAGCGCCGCTTCCAAACGCAATAAGATGGTGCTGGATGACTCGGATATCACTACCGAAAATGACAGAAATTATGATCAGGTGTTGCGTGACGGATTGAAAAAATTGGAGTCATTCCCGCAAAACAGACTCTCTGGAACTGTAAAAAAACGTTTTGCCAGATTGATCTTTTCGGTTAAACATAATATTCTGGTCAATAGATTTTTCCGGGAGGGCGATCTGGCGCTTGCCGGAAAGAAAAATGATTTCAACTCCGCCGCCAAAGCACTGTGGGATTTCCGGGCGGCAACTGTCGGAAAATTCCCGGAACACTATCCGGCAATCGTCCGCCGCACCGAAAAGCGCTACTGGAATATGTATCAACCTTTCCGTCAATCCGGAGGCAATGACGGTGCACAGCTTACTGATCTTGCCGCCGGTTGGCGCAACAGTTTCGATGAACCGTCGCTTCAGGGCTGGCGGGCGCGGGGGGCTTTCCGGGAAATCTCCATGAAAGAGGCAAGTTTCGACCGTTACAGCCTTGAGATCAAAACTGCAAAGAAGTCTGACATCGCTCTTTACCGTCCGCGTATCGCGGTCACTCCCGGAGCGGAATACGAGGTCGCTTACGATGTGAAAGCCGTCAACGGCGGTAATTTCCGGATCCGGGTGGTTGCCGGGGGCAAAACCATTGCCAATATCGCCACTTCGGCAAAGGGACCGCACTGGGTGCGGAAAAAAGGCAAGTTCACCGTTCCGGAAGGGGTGAAAGAGGTTGCATTTTATCTTCATGTAAGCAATCTTTCCGATGCCGGATATTTTGACAATATCACGCTTGCCAGATTGAAAAAATAAAGCGAATGTGGTATATTACGGCATATTATTCACCTTAAATGAGGATGTGCTGTGAAAAATATTGCACTTGTATTGGTTATTATGATTGGAATTACTCTCTCTGCTGCAGAAAAACCGCTGGTTCGTGCCGGACTTATCTCCGACACCCATGTCACCCCGAATCCCCGCAGTGTCGAAAAACTGCGCGCAGCTTTGAAACTGTTCAAAAGCAAAAATGTCGATGTGGTGATAAATCTCGGCGATGTTGCCGACAAATACCATCCTGAAGCCTACAAACATTACCGAAATACGGTCAAAGAGGTTTATCCGCAGGGGATCCGGGAATTCACCGTCTACGCCGGGCACGATCAGAATTCCGGCGTGAAAGAACTCCCTTCGCCGATATCCTGGGATATGGTAAAAAAAGCCCTGGAGATCCAGCACGAGCCGCTGGATTTGCAAGTTATCAACGGCATCCCGTTTGTCATATTCCCGGAACGGTTGAATTCTTTGGAAATCTATGAACAGCATCTTACCGATGCCGTCCGGAAATTTCCGGGAAAACCGGTGTTCGTCCTCGATCACCGCCCGGCTTACAAGACCGTCTTCAATTCGCTGGTCTGGGCGCAACCCGGTAAAGAAAAAATTCTGGAAAAATTTCCGCAGGTGATCCTGATCAATGGGCATGTCCATAACGAGATCCGCAATGAACTTTGCATCTGGCAGGGACGTTTTACCAATGTCGATGCCGGATGTATCAGTTCATGGGGCGGCGATCTTGAGGGAACGATCCCCTTCGGGAAGGCAACTGCCGGAGTGCTGATCATGGAGGTCTATCCGGACAAGGTGATCTTTGAACGGATGGACTGCCTGACGAAAGAGATCGTCGGCGAACCGTGGCAATTCCCGCTGCCCCACAATCCGGATAACCCGCCGCTTGCCTTTGAGAAACGTAAAAAAGCTTCGGTGGCGCCGGAATTTCCTGCCGGAAGCAAAATCCTCATCCGGCGGGATTCCAAAGCCTTCAACGAATTGAGACTCTATTTCACACCGGCTCTGCCGCAGAAAAATGTTTTCAAATATGAGATATTCATTCTGGACAAGACGAGCGGCAAAATCCTTAACCGGCAGGAGATTTTCGGAGATTTCTACCATGAAAAGCCGGTGAAGTCGGTCAAACATTCCATGAGTTCCGGATATTTTGAATCCGGCAGAGAGTACATCATAAAAATCGTTCCATTCAACTTTTTCGGCAAACGCGGCAAACCGATCCAGACCGGATTCAAAGCGGCGGACAAGGCGGCGTGGACGACGCTCTTTGAGTGTAAAAATCCGATGGAAGTTCTGAAATTCCGCGAAGGTCTTGCCGACGGCAGAGAACTTGAGATCAAAGATGGTTTTTACGATCACAATGTCGAAGATGCCCGGCTCATTTTTCCGGATAATGTATGGGAGGGCAAAGCCGGTTCCCGCTTCCGCTTCACCATTGACATGCACACCATCCAGACCGGCGAGGAAAAATGGACTCTTGTCCTGCGTAACCCGGAACCGGTCGTAAATGCCAGAGCAAGACTTTACACCCAAAGCGGAGATCTCGGAGTGCGCCGTTATGTGATCGATTTCATCAAACGGGATGAAGCCTACAAATATTATCTGCTCATCCGCGAGGGTGATCCCGGCAAAGTCCGTTTTGACTATGTGAAAATTGAACGGCTGGACTGAAAACTCTTCTGAAAATCGGAGAACGCTGTTTCTTTTTTGCCGGAAGCGTTTATAGTGTTCAATAGAGAACTTTCAATCAAAACAGGAGAAAAGATCTTATGAACACGATCCAGAATCAGTTGAACAGCATCTTGCGCATGAGCAAAGGCATGATAATTTTCCGGTCAGCGGTAATGCTGCTCATCGGAATATGTATGATCTTTGAACCGCTGCAGACCTTGTGGTGGATGACCATTTGTATCGGGGCGATCGTCCTGATCGACGGTATAATGATTTTGTCGGCATCTCTGCAGAGTCAGGATGAACTGCGCGGCGTGATGCTGGTGAATTCCGCATTATTGATCATGCTCGGCATATTTTCATTGTTTGCCCCGCTGATGATGGATATGGTCTGGGTGATGCTGCTCGGCATCTGGCAGCTGCTGTCCGGACTGCAGTATCTGTTTTTGCGTAAACGTTCCCGGCACACCTTCTTTACTCTGGTGACCGGAATACTGTCTGTTCTTGCCGGATTGTTTTTTCTGTTTGTGCCATTCGGCGGTCTGCTGGCGGCGACCTGGCTTATCGCAGTGATCCTGATCGTCAGTGCGGTGCTGACCGTAATTACGGCATTCAAACTCTGAAGCGCTTATTTGCCGGATGCTTCGCGCATCATGTCCTGAAACTCTTCGCGGGACAGTTCTGAAAGATGCTTGCCTTTACGGGCAAGCTTTTCATTGAACTTGATCGTAGTTTCGGTCATACGTTCATGAGTTTCCTCGCTACCGCCGACCAGACAGAAGTTGTCACCTTTGGTAATCCGCTTCTGACCGTCGGCATTATCAAACCCCATGCCGAGAAGCATGGCATCTTTATCCGGTTTGCGGTTTTGGATCATTTTTTTGTTTCCTCCGGTGAATTTTTTTGCATCATCAGTAATATATACTTGAATTTGTCATATGGCAAGGCGGAAAAGATTTTTTTGTATGCAAAAACTCTCCATCCGATGATCCGGTATACCGTCAGGGGGAATCTCCGCTTTCCGGGATTTTTAATAATGAACCGCGAAAAAAAATAAATTCACCGTAAAATTATCTACTTACACCATTGACAAAAGGCAGTTTTGGTGGCATATTATATTCATGTTTGTTTTAATTTGATATTTACTTACCAAACAGAAGGATTTTTTAGAAAATGACTAAACGTGACCTTGTTGTCAAAATTGCCAAAGAAACCGGAATTATTCAGAGCGACGTTGCCGCCATCGTCCAGATGACTCTGGACAATATCGCCCAGGAACTTGTTGAAGGCCGTGATATCGAATTGCGCAACTTCGGTGTTTTTGAAATCAAAATCCGCAAGAGCCGCAAAGGCCGCAATCCCCGCGACACCCGTAATGAAGTCATCATCCCGGAACGTGCCGTGGTCAAATTCCGCGCCGGTAAAGAACTCAAAGAGGCGGTTGAAAAACTCAATCCCGCCGATTTCCGCTGAGTTGACGGAGTTGCGGACCCCGGAAATAAATGATACGCCTGACGGAAAACCTTCGTCGGGCGTTGTGTTTTGATATTGAATCGAAATTTTAGCAGACAACAGCAGGAGATCTTCACAAATGGCAGCTTTCACTCCGCCGCCCGGCACCGCCGACATTTTTGAAAACGAAGCGCGTTCCTGGCGTTTTCTCGAATCGACCGCCGCCCGGGTCTTTTCCAGTTACGGCTACGGCGAATTACGGACTCCCATCTTCGAATACACCGAAGTTTTCCAGCGGGGACTCGGCGGTGAAACCGAAGTGGTGCAAAAGGAAATGTACACCTTCAATGATCGCGGCGGACGCAGTTTGACCCTCCGCCCGGAAGGTACTGCCGGTGTCATGCGCGCATTGAGCAATACTGATGTGGCTAACGGGACCGAACAGCGGGTATTCTACTACGGTCCGATGTTCCGCGGCGAACGCCCCTCCGCCGGCAGACGGCGCCAGTTCCACCAGATCGGTGTGGAAAATGTGGGCAGATGTGCTCCGCTTATCGATGCTGAATGTATCGCCATGCTTCACAATTATCTCTGCGCCATCGGCATCACTGATGCCGAATTCACCATCAATACCCGCGGCGTTGCCGAAGATCGTATCCCGGCGGAAAAAGTTCTCCGGGAGTACTTCGCGCAGCACCTCGACAAGATGTGCCCCGACTGCCGCACCCGCTTTGAACGCAATATCTGGCGTATCCTCGACTGCAAACAACCTGAATGCGGCAAGATTATAGCGGATGCTCCGGATTATGTGGAGTGTTTCTCCGAAAGTTCCAAAGCCTATTTTGCCGAAGTCAGAGCCGCCCTCGATCTGCTGGGAGTACCTTACAAGGTCAACAGCCGTCTGGTGCGCGGACTTGATTACTATGTGCATACCGTTTTTGAAGTGACCCATTCCGGACTCGGCGAACAGATCGCCATCGCCGGCGGCGGCCGCTATGAACTCTTCCTCCCCGGCGAAAAACGTCCGCTCCCCGGTGTCGGTTTCGCTACCGGATGCGAGCGGCTCCTGCTCGTCCGGGAAGCCCTCAAACTTCCGCCGCCGGAATCCCCGCAGACCGCCGTCTATCTCATCGGTCTGGGCGCCGCTGCCCGTCTTGCCAATATGGGGCTTGCCGCCCGCTTGCGCAACGCCGGTATCCGGGTCGAAATGGAACTGGAAGAGCGTTCTTTCAAAGCCCAGATGCGCAGTGCCAACCGTTCGCAGGCAAAGTTCGCTGTCCTGCGCGGTGACAATGAACTTGCTTCCGGAATCGCCACGGTCAAGAATATGGCGGACGGCAGCCAGATTGAAGTCAGTGAAAATGAATTGTTCGATCATATTGTAAACGCAATTTAATTTTTGAAAGGATCAAAAAATGCTGAAGAAAAAAAATCTCATCTTCCTCGGAGCCCCCGGCGCCGGTAAAGGAACCATCTCCAATGTTATCATCGCCAAATACGGTGTCGCCCATATCTCCACCGGTGACATCCTCCGCGGTGAAGTCGCCAAAGGCACCCCCGCCGGTAAAGAAGCCGAAGTCATCATGAAAGCCGGTAAACTCGTTCCCGATGAACTGGTCTGCTCCATGGTCAAAAACCGTCTCGCCGAACCCGATTGCGAAAACGGCTTCATCCTCGACGGCTTCCCCCGTACCATCCCCCAGGCTGACCGTCTGGATGCGGTTCTGGCTGAACTCGGCAAGAAGATCGATTACGCCATCTACCTCAAGGTCGAAGATGAAATCCTGCTTCAGCGCCTGACCGCCCGCCTCAACTGCCGCGGCTGCGACGCCATCTACAACAAGATTTTTATGCCGCCCAAAACCGAAGGCATCTGCGACAAGTGCGGTTCTGAACTTTTCCAGCGCGCCGATGACTCTCTGGAAACTGCCAAGTCCCGTCTGGCGGTCTTCCATCAGCAGACCCAGCCCCTGATCGACTACTACGAACAGCGTGGTCTGCTCTATACCTGCAAAAGCACTGACAAAGATGATATTGTCAGTGAACTTGCCGGGATCCTGGAGTAATCAGTCATGGCCCCGGCCAGGATAATCCACTCTCCGGAAGAGATTGCCCGGATCCGCCGTGCCGCTCTCATCACCGCTTCAGTGCGGGATGATCTGGCGGCACTCGCCCGTCCCGGCATGACTACTTTCGAACTCGACCGCCTCGCGGGCGAACTTATCGCCCGTACCGGCGGTACCAGTGCATTCAAAAATTATTACGGTTTCCCCGGAAACCTCTGCATATCGCTCAACGATGAAGTTATTCACGGTATCGGCAGAGATGACGTCGTCATCAAAGAACAGGATATCGTCAGTATTGATATCGGTGTGAAATTCGACAACGCTATCGGAGATACAGCGCTGACATTCAGTTTCGTTGAACAGCCGGATGATGTCAAACGCCTGTTGCAGGGCACCAGAGAGGCTCTTATGGAAGGTATTGCTGCCGCCCGGTGCGGTGCATTCGTCCACGACATAAGCGCCGCTGTTGAAAAGTGCGCCAAACGGCATAAACTTGGCATCGTTCGCGAATATGTCGGACACGGCTGCGGCATCCAGCTTCATGAACCGCCGCAAGTGCCGAACTATACCGGTTCCGGACGGGGCGCCCGCCTCGAACCGGGCATGGTGCTTTGTGTTGAACCGATGCTCACGCTGGGCAGCGAAAGTGTAAAAGTCGACCGTTCCGACAAATGGACCGTCCGCACCCGCGACGGCAAGTGGAGCGCACACTATGAACATATGATTTTGATAACTGATAAAGAGCCGGAGATATTAACGTGGCAAAAGACGATGTAATCAGAGTGGAAGGTGTGGTCAAAGAATTGTTGCCCAACACCATGTTTCGTGTGGAAATCCAAACCGGTCATGTGGTGAATGCCCACATTTCCGGAAAAATGCGGATGAACTTCATCCGTATCCTCCCCGGTGACAATGTCACCTTGGAAATGTCCCCCTACGACTTGACCAAAGGGCGGATCGTTTTCCGTAAAAAGTAAAAAAAGGGGGCTGTTGAAGTGCAACAGCCCCTTTTTTTTGTACACGGAGCGCGTTTCGCGGCCGCTTACAAGTAACGTGGTTTGCATACTCCCAAGTTCGCGTTGCTTTTTTTGTCGGCAACGGGCGCGTTGCGCGTAATTTAACGTTCCTCTCAAATCTCCCAAAACTTCCCAATCACTCCCAACACTCCCACTCCAACGTGCCAAGTCAGCAAGTTGCGCTATTGGCAAACCATCAAGCCGCTCTGTTCTAACTGTCCGTATCCTTTGATATACCAAGTTATCAACTTCCGCAGTTTTACCATTGAGTTTTTTTCAAAATCGTGTATAATTGTACTTCGGAGAAGTGAGTGGCGGCATGGTGCCGTCATCATAAGAGGAGGAGTAATTATGAAAAAAACTCTCATGTTGTCGGCAATGGCAGTATTCGTTGCCGGAAGTGTCACCGGATGTTCCAACTGGTGCGGAAAAAGCTGCAACTGCGGCGAAGACGATTGGGTGATGGTCGAAGCTGTTGAAACCGTCGACTGTCCGCTCTGTTCGCAGAAGCACAAATGCAAGACCATGCACAAACACAACAAAAAGTGCAAGGATGTCAAGCAGTGCCGGCCGACCGCCTCCTGTCAGGGAGATAAGTGTCAGGAAGACAAAAAGGATGGCAAGTCTCACGAACTTGATGTCAACGCCACTGCCTGCAACGATTCCGGAACTCAGCATAACTCCGGCAATACCGGTGCTGATGCGCAGAAGTGATCCCCGATAACGGTGCCGCCCGGCACTGTTTTTATGTACTGCAGCATTGCCGGACGGCACCAAATGAATTTTTCAGGAGAATAGTATCATGCAATCTTTGAGAGGCAGTTGTACTGAACGCAATCTTTTACAGAGTTTCGCCGGAGAATCTCAGGCGCGCAACCGCTATACCTACTTCGCTTCGCAGGCGCGTAAGGACGGCTTTATGCAGATCGCCGCCATATTCGCCGAAACCGCCGATCAGGAAAAAGAACACGCAGAACGTTTTTTCAAATTCCTTGAAGGCGGTATGCTGGAGGTTAATGCCGGATTTCCCGCCGGGATCATCGGACACACTTCGGTTAATCTCGCCGCCGCTGCTGAAGGCGAATATGACGAATGGCACCGGCTTTATCCCGGTTTCGCCACCATTGCCAGAGAGGAGGGCTTCACCGCCATTGCCGAAGTCTTTGATGCGGTCTGTGTTTCCGAGCGCCAGCACGAAAAACGTTACCGCGAACTCTTGAAACATGTTGAAAACAATACTGTATTCAAACGAAGTCAGCCGGTCGTCTGGCGCTGTCGAAACTGCGGATATCTCCATACCGGAACCGAAGCCCCCGGCAGTTGTCCGGCATGTGCCCACAGCATGGCGTATTTTGAAATAAACCCGGAAAATTGGTGATTTTCCGATCGGGGTGAGGGGAGGTCTGACAAAATATCGTACATCTTTGAGCAGATATCATACATTTTGCCATTGTATCAACTCTCAAACGGGATTATATTATAGGTGGATACATAAATTTAGCCTGTAATAAAACAAGGGAGTAATACAATGGTAAAAAGAATCTTCATGTTGTTGATTTCTGCCGCAGTCTTCACGGTTTGTGCCAAGCCGCTGACTCTGGTCAAAAACGGTAAAGCTGTCAGTTCCATCGTCATTGCTGACAATGCCAGTGAAGTGGCGAAGTTCGCGGCTTCGCTGCTGGCGGAACATCTTAAAAAGATTTCCGGAGCTGATCTGCCCATCGTTAAAGAATCTGCCGCTCCTGCCGGAACCAAAATCTATGTCGGTGCCACCAATGCCGCCGCCAAAGCCGGTCTCGGTGTCGAAAAGTTCATTCAGGAAGCCTGGCAGGTCAAAGCGCTCAAAGGTGATCTCTATTTTGCCGGCGGCGAAGATGCCGGTCCCATTTTCTACGAACAGCGTCCGCATCTGAGTTTCAAACAAACTCATGATGCCTGGTACAACAATGGTGTCTACCGCCTCCGCCGCCGCGGTACCATCTATGCTGTGGTGAAATTCCTCGACCGGGAACTGGGTGTCCGCTGGCTGTGGCCCGGTGATTTGGGTACAGTTGCTCCCAGGAAGGCAACGATCACCGTTTCTGAAAAATTTTCTCTCGCCGGAAAACCTGCTTTCCTCTGGCGTAAATACCGTTTCGGCGGCGACATCAACGCCTATCTCCGCATGAAGCCGCGCTACAATAAGGCTCTGTCGATACTCTCCTTTACGCCGGATGCCATGAAAAGTTATTATCTCAATCTGCGCAAGTATCTGCTTATCCAGCAGGAAGGTGATTCCTGTCCCACTCCTGCTCCGGCAGCTCATATTGATGGTTTGTCTGCCAAACTTTTCAAAAAGCACCCGGATATGTTCGCCATGCGGGATGACGGCAAGCGCGACTATTTCTATGGTCAGAGGCGTCTGCGCTGGTGTATTTCCTCGCCCAAAGTTGAGAAATTCTATCTTGACAACTGGAAAGGCGGCGAATGGCTCGGTATCGGCGAAGGCGACACCCGCGGCTTCTGCCGCTGTCCGGATTGTATGAAACTTGATGCCCCCCAGCCGAAAGGCTTCGGCGGCTACTCCACCACCAACCGCTATATTGAATTCGCCAAGCGGGTTCGTGCCAAAGCGCTCAAGCGCAATCCCAACGTCAAGATCGCCATTTTGATGTATATGGATTATGTCATGCCTCCGACGGTTGAAAAAGATCTTTCCTGGATGTATGGTAAGTTTGTTCCCTACGGTTCCGGTGTTTCCGGAAACTATCCGATGAAAGAAAAAGATCATAAACTGCTTATGCGTATCTGGAACGATTGGGGCAAAACCGGCATTATGCTCAACTATCGTCCCAATTATCTTCTGACCGGTTACGCCATTCCCGCTCTTGACATCCGTCAGACCGGAGAGATGCTTCGCCACGCTGCTGCCAACGGCATGAAGGGATTTGACTACGATTCTCTGCGCGGCAACTGGGCGACCAAAGGCCCCATGCTTTATATGCACATGCGTTTGGGAACCGATCCCGATATGAGCGTGGAAGCGATCATGAAAGAGTATTACAGCGCCTTCGGACCGGCGGCTGAACTGGTTGAAAAATACTTCAACTACTGGATCGATTATACTGCCAAACACGCTTTGGGCGGCGGTGTCGGTTTTCAGGCGGCGCATACTGCTGCGGAATACTACACTCCGGAAGTATTCGACGAACCTGCCCGGATTCTGGAGGAAGCGCTCAAGGTTGCTGAAAAATCCTCCGACAAACTCCATGCCGAACGCGTGAAATTCATCCGGCTCGGTCTGCGTCACGGTAAACTCTGTGTTGAATTCAGCCATCTTTTCAAGGCAAACAAATTCTCTGCCGCCAGAAAAAAACTGGATGAGATCATCGCTTTCCGCCGCGAATACGGCAAAACCGGATTCGCCGGATTGAATGGTCTGACCTCGACCGAAGGCAGCGGTTACAAGACTCTGGTCAACTTTATTCAGGGTAAATTCTATCACGTCGATGATCCGAAACTTACCACCAAAAAGGCTGACCGCAAGAGTTTCCACAAACTTGCCATGCGTCCTTCCAAATGGTCGATGAATATCAACAAAGGTAAAAAATCCGGTTACATGGTTCGCAAATATTCTGCCGGAAATAACAACAGTTTTGTCGAAGCATTCCTGATGATCTATACAAAATTGAGCAAGCAGACCAACAAGGTTTCGATCTCTTTCGATGACAAAAACTACACCGTAGTTGCTGAAAATGTCGCCAAAAAGACCATCAATCTTACCAAACTGGTCAAAGGGAAAAAAGTTTTCTATCTGCGTTTTGATGCAGAACGTACCGACAGCAACCTTTCCAAGCCTGCTCCGATGTCGCTGATCGGTTTCCGGGTGAATTACGCTCTTGAAAATCCCGAAGAACAGGTCGCCCGTCCCAAGGTCGATACCAGCGGCAAGTGGTACGATATCAAGGGACGTTGGGGCTTCCGTAAGGATGTCAATGAAAAGGGTATTCCCAAGGCGGATATGATGCCGGAAACTTTCAAACCGAAACGCTGGACTCCGGTCGCGGTTCCCGCCCGTCTGGAAGCTACTGCGGTCGGTCCTTATCTCGGCACCGGGTACTACGCTGTCAAGTTCAAAGTCCCTGCTGACTGGGCGGCTCGTTCGCTGGATATTCTGTTCATGGGCGTTGACGAACAGGCGTGGGTATACTTCAACGGCAAACCGGTAGGCGCCCATTCGGTCGATTCTGAAAAAGTTGATATCGGTGTGCTGTGGGATGAGCCATTTATCATCAAGGTCAAAGCCGAAGATATCCGTCCGGGAAAAGACAATGTGCTTGTGGTCAAGATCAACAATGAAAAGGGCGCAGGCGGCATCTGGAAAGATGTCAAACTCCGTCCCATCGATGCCTCCGCTTATTTGTGAGGGCGGCGGTTCGCGGGCAATCTCTTGGTAAGTCAGCGGTCGTCGGTTCGGTCGAGGACACAAGTCCACTCCCTCACCGCCGCCTTGACTTACCGTCGACC
>SUVV01000013.1:0-72623 GCA_015061805.1 Lentisphaerota bacterium
CTCTCCCCTTTTCAAGAAAAGCGGGGTATTTTTAAGAGATTCGATCAAGCCCGACCAACGGGATGGGCGCGACACCTCCGAAGCGGCACGTTTGCCGCTCAAAAAAAGCGGAGTATTTTGCACCTCCAGTTTGTCGCCGCGCTTGAAAAAACGCAGAGATGAGATAACAGTATCCACCAGCAATTCAATCAAGGTGAATAAATTGCCCTTCTTTTTCGGAGAGGACGGGGTGTTTACGATGACACCGGAACCGGTTTCACGCCCAATAATAGACATATTTCTGCCCTTTCTGTTTTATATTAAGTTTCTTAAACTTTTTGCAACAATACAGCAGGGCAGAAATATCCGGGAACAATATACTGCTCCCGGAGCGGAAAACCGCTATTATTCCTGACCGGCGGCCTTGCGGATAAGTTCGGTCACGCGGGCGACTTCAAAGGCTTCCTCATTCTTGATCGGGAACTCTTTGCCTTCACGCACCGTGCTGTAAACAAACTTATAAATATCATTTATCGTCAAACCGGAAGCAGGACTGCAGGCGATGGTCTCTTCGATCCACTCCATGCCTTTGACACTGGAAAAACCGGCATCCCAGGCGGGGGTTTCAGCAGAAGCTTCCGGTTTCGGAGTGCATTTTTCCACATCCATATATTTGAGTTTGAACTCTTTTTCAGTCTGGGCGATCAACGCACCTTTGTTGCCGTAAACGGCGTAGACCGGACAGGGAAGCGCAGTACCGCCGGAGATTTCAATATCGACGACCATACCGTTTTCACCGGTGAGGATCGCCTTGACGTGGTCTTCGGCATCACCGGAAGCATTGACCGTACGCAAATCAGCCCAGACCGATTTCAGCGGGGATTTAATGAACTGCAACGCGTGGTCGATGAGGTGCGGTCCCCAGTTATTGAGCTGGCCGCCGCCGAAACTGCGGAGAGACTGCCAGTCAAAACGGCGCTGGAAACTGTGACGGTTCAACTTGATAAAGTAGACTTCACCCAGTTTGCCGGAGGCGATGATTTCAGAAATGTGCTGGAAAGCCGCTTCAAAACGGCGGTTCTGACGGCACATCAGCTTGCCCGGATGAGCATCCGCAGCGGCCTTGAGTTTGAGAACTTCGGCATAGTTGATGCCGATGGGTTTTTCGGCGAAAACATATTTGCCGCTTTCCAAAGCCTTGATGGCGTGGGCAACGTGATCGGGGGAACGGGTGGCGATGGAGATCACATCGATATCTTCAGCCGCCAGCATATCGTCGATATTCGGATAGGCTTTGCATCCGGGGACTTCCTCGCAGAACTTTTCCATACGTTCCGGGATGATATCACAGCAGCCGGCGATTTCCAGGATATCCGAGAAACGCGCAACTTCCTTGCGGTGCATAGTCCATCCGGCACGACCGACACCCCACAAACCGACTCTAACCTTTTCCATAATATAATCTCTCCTGTATTAAGGGTTATTTTTGTACATCCCTTAATATAGCACATAATATAGTCAAAAAAAACAGTTTTCGCCTTGACAAATGCGCCAAAAAATATTATATTTGTGCCAAACATATTTTAGACCGGAGAGAATATGATAAATTACAGTTTGGGCGAAATGCCTCATTTGGAACGGGTACAACTCGGAGTAAAGCGGATTCGGAGCGGAGAACACCGGGAAATGAACTTTCACGATCACCGCTTTTCAGAATTGACATTGATCCAGCACTCCTCCGAAACCATCCACTGGGCGGAGGGAAGCAGTTGCCGGTTGACCAGAGGTGACGTGATCCTCATGCATCCCGGAAAACTTCACGCATACGAACACGCAGAAAAACTGGAACTCTTTAATCTGCTTTATGAAGCGGACAAACTTCCACTGCCGCGGTTGGATGGCAGTTCCATGCGGTTATTCACTCCGGTCACAAGTTCGCACGATCCGGACAAAACGCGCCCGCCGGAAAAACCGATACTGCACCTTTCGGAAGCCCAACTCATCCATGCCGAATCTCTCGCCGATGCTCTGGAACATGAACTCTCCGGCAACGCACCGGGAAAAAATTTGCGTTCCTTTGCCATTTTCATCGATCTGCTGACCTTTATCTGTCAGGCAGGCGGCGGCATATCCAACCCCCAAGATCATGCCAATCCGGTATCAAGTGCATTGCGTTTCATCAACAACAACTACCGGGAACCGTTGAATATCGACCAGCTGGCACGGAATTCCAACATGTCCCGAAGGAATTTTTTCCGGAAGTTCCGGGATCTGACCGGAGACTCGCCGTGGCAGTACATAAAAAAACGACGGCTTGCCGCCGCCGAAGAGTTGTTGAAAAACACCACTCTATCTTTGAGTGAAATCGCTTCAGAGTGTGGATTTTACGACTCAAACCACCTGAATTGTCTATTCCGGAGCAGTTTCAAATGCACCCCGGGCAGTCTGCGTAAAAAGAGGTGACTTCAAATCGCCCGTTTCAATTTAGCGCAGACTTCACGGGCGGCGTCAACGATTTCAGTTTCGCCGGGGATCAAGCGGTTTTTCATCAGGAATTTTCCGTTGCAGATCACGCTGTCGATCATCTCCGGTTCTCCGGCGTAGACCAGATCGGAAATAAGATCATAACCGGCACTCAACGCCGGATGTTTCAAATTTATCAGCAAAATATCTGCCGCCTTACCAACCGCAATACTTCCGGCATCGACCCCCGCGAAAGCACATCCGGCGGCAGTTGCAATATTGAAAATATCTCCGACCCGACCTGCTTTGGGGGAATTTCCGGTGAATTTCGCCGACAATGCGGCAAACTTCATCTCATCAAGCATGGACAGACTGTTGTTACTGGAAGTCCCATCGGTTCCGAGCGTCACCCGGCATCCGGCGGCACGGGCGCGTTCAAAATCGAAAATTCCACTGCACAACTTCAAATTGGAAACCGGATTATGAGCAATATAAGCCCCGCGCTGAGCGATGATCTCCCGGTCATGATCGGTCAGATGAACACAATGGGCAAGCATGGCACGGTCATTGATTATGCCGAGTGAATCGAGATATTCGACCGGGGTCATGCCATTGTGAGTTTTACGGCAGTCTTCGACCTCTTTAGCGGTTTCCGCAACGTGGATATGCACCCGAAAACCGTCGTTTTCCATCTGGCAGGAGATATCTTTCAAAACCTCCGTCGAAACGGTGTAAATGGCGTGGGGAGAGTGCGCGACGGTGATCAGCGGATCGTCTTCGCCGCAGGCTTCAAGCAGTTCACGATTGGCGGCGGCAGCGGCATCGGGTACATCCCCGGAGGGGTTGCACAAATAGAGCAGTCCGAGCGTAGCCCGCATTCCGGATTCCCGGACGGCACGCAACGCGGCGCGCGGCATCCAGTAGGAATCATTGAAATAAACCGTACCGGAACGGATCATTTCAACGGTTGCCAGACGGCTTCCGACATAGATATCCTCTTCGGTGAGTTTGGCTTCGATGGGCCAGATGTGGTTGCTCAGCCAGTCAAAGAGTTCCATATCTTCGGCATAACTGCGAAGCAATGTCATCGCGGCATGGGTGTGGGTATTGTAAAAGGGCGGGATGACCGCCATCCCGGAAGCATCAAAAGTTTCCTTTGCCGCATCAGCGATAGTGCCGATTGCGGCGATTTTACCGTTCCCGATGGCGATATCGGCATTTTTGCCGTCAAGTTGACAATTTTTTATCAGCAGATCATACATAAGAATTTTCTCCCATTACCGTATCATTCAAAAAGTTCAGAAGTTATAAATTCCATTTCACCGGCGATAGCGCCGCTTTTCCGGATATCGGCGACGATACTGCGTTCCAGCGCCGCTTCCGGGAAATTTATCCCCGGCGCCAGAGTCCCGGAAAGCAGTTTGACAATACCGTAATTGTTGAGCGCCATCGTGGCGTCGATATATTTAAGCATGGTCGGTTCTTCGAGAATGAAATTCAACGGCTGTTTCCGGTTGAGCACCCGGGATTCCGGAAGTAAACTGCCGAACTCATCTTCCACGCCCATATTGGCAATAAGTGCCGGAGAATCATTCAGCGCCCGGCTCCACGGAGCAAGCGCTCCGGCACGCCCGGTCACCGAAACGACACACCAGGCATCGGCGATCTTTTGCAGAACTGCCGCCGGATCATTACCATTGACAAAACTGATATTTTCCGGCAGATTCACTTCCTGCAGATCGATGACCGTCACCTTTGCTCCGGCACGTTGGGCATAGTGAGCAACTCCGCGCCCGACTTTGCCGCCTCCGAAGATCACAATATTCCGGTTGCAGAAATCGTTATATCCCGATTGCCGCATCGCCCGCAGAAAACCTTCTCCGGTACCGAGGACAGTTTCCAATTTTTTCAACACCCCGGAATCCGCAGAAAAAACCGGCTGGTGCCAGTTTTCATAATAATCCAGCCCGGAACGGGTCAGCTCCACATAGCCGCAGGTGCTGACGACATGCCGGGAAGTGCCGGCACAATCGGCGACGACATCATATTTTTCTGAATTTGCAGCAGTATCCGCCAGCCGGATATTGAAATTTTTCAGCATCCGGCAGATATCTTTATCACAGGGAAGATTCTCTCCGACGGCGGCAGTCACCTCCGCTCCGGCACATTGCAAAGCGTAATACTTCACAAGTGTATTGCGGAATACCGGAGTTGCATCATAGATACGCCGACCTGCCAAAGGACGGGTCAACTGCCAGCGTTCCGCCTGCTTTGCCAATGCGGGGAACTCCGACGGATCATAAAACTGCCGGATAAAATCGTACAATTCGCTCATCAGCGGCCGATCTCCCGCAGGATTTTCCGGTCATCAAAAGGATATTTGACTCCGGCGATCTCCTGATAATCTTCATGGCCTTTACCGGCGACGATCACCACATCACCGCACCCGGCATTGAGTACCGCGAACTGCAGCGCCTCCCGGCGGTCGATGATCCTTGTCCACTTGCACTCTGCCGGGAATCCGGAGGCGATTGCGGAAATGATTTCTTCCGGATTTTCTGAACGGGGATTGTCACTGGTGACGATGATCTCGTCAGCATACTTTGCCGCGACCTCTCCCATCCTGCTCCGTTTGCTCTTGTCCCGGTCGCCGCCGGCACCGAAAACCAGCCATAATCTGCCTTTGACAAAGGGTTTCACAGTCGCAAGGACATTCTGCAGCGCATCATCGGTGTGGGCAAAGTCAACGAAGAACCGGGCAGGAGAAACAGTTTCGACCATTTCCAGACGCCCCGGCACCTGAAATGGATGATTGACGGCTTTTTCCAACAATTCCGGCGCGAAACCTTCGCTCCAAAGCAGAGTAAGGACACCTGCCAGATTGTGGATATTGTAACTTCCGGCAAGCGGAGAAGCAACTTTTATTTTCTCTCCGCCATGGATAAGTTCAAACTCCACGCCGTCAAGTTTAACTGCCGGATGGGCGATCCGGAACGCCGCATCGTCGGCACTTCCGAATCCGGAAATCTTATCGGCACCGCCCAGAATTTCAGCCAATTTTCTGCCATAGGGGTCATCCAGATTGATCGCGGCCGTCCCGTTCTGTTCCAAAAGTTCGTTAAACAACCTCACTTTGGCGGCGAAGTAATTAGCCATAGTCTTGTGATAGTCCAGGTGATCTCCGGTGAGATTGGTGAAGATCGCGCCGGAGATACCGGCGGCATCGATGCGGTGCTGTTCGAGCGAATGACTGGAACTTTCCATCGCGACCGCCTGAATTCCGTTGGCTCTCATTGCCGCCAGAAGTTCAAAGAATTCGATGGCATCCGGAGTTGTCCGGGAAGAGGGCAGTTCCTTTTTGCCGTCATGGTAACTCACAGTGGAAAACAATCCGCAACTGACTCCGGCAAAAGAGAGAATACTGCGTATCAGAAATGCACTGGTGGTCTTGCCGTTGGTTCCGGTCACGGTATAAAGCTTCATCGCCTCGTCGGGATAATCCTGAAGCACTTTGTAGAAGTAGGAAACGATCTTGCGGGTATTGCTGACCTGAACGTAATCAATTCCGGGAATCCGTTCAGCCAACTCTCCGGAAAAGACCACCACTTTCGCCCCCCGTTCGACCGCATCTCCGATGAACTCTTTTCCTTCAAAGTTAAAGCCGGAAACTGCAATAAAAATCCCGTTTTCTGCAACATTGCGGGAATCTATCGTCACCGGACGTCCGGGGAAACGGCGGATCACATCAGCAGCTTCAGCAAGCAGAGATTTTCTTTCATCATTCATCGTGCCTCCTCCGGCAAAATCAGTTCCATACAATTTCCGCGCGACCCTTTGACCACAACCGTATCGCCCGGCCGGGCAAGTTTCCGGAGAAATTCTGCAGCACCGGCACTTTCCGGGAAGCAGTTGCCGTTTCCGGGAATACCGGCAAACTCTTTGCCGACAGTAATTATCCTGACACCGGGTAACTCCCGGTGAACCAGAGCCAGCAATATTTCATGCTCTGCCCGGCAATTGTCGCCGAGTTCCCGCATGCCGCCCAGACAGAGGATCAACTCCTCCGGTTTGGCACCGGATTTCAACAGCATGATCAATGCCCGCATACTGGCAGGATTGGCGTTGTAAGCATCATTGATATAATTGACTCCCTCAACCGTGGTGCGTTTCATCCGCATTCCGGGGAGTTCAGTATCGACCAATCCGGCAACGATATCCGCTTCCGGAATATTGCAGGCAAGCGCCACCGCCGCCGCACACGCGGCATTGAGCGCCTGATATTCTCCGGCAAGACGCCATTCGACCCGGTAGGAGCGTTCATTGAAAAAGGTCATGGTAAACGTTCCGGAATCCAATGTCCCCTGCTCAAAATGAGCCGCCACATCGCAAGATCCCGGATCGTTGCCGAAAGTCAGGATCCGGCGCGTCCCGGCGGCCTGCCGCAAAATCGCTTCCCCATGGACACCGCATCTGATGGCGACACAGCCGTTGTCCGGAACTCCGGCGAAAACGGCAGATTTTTCCTGTGCAACACCGTCGAGAGAGAGCAGTTTTTCCAAATGGCAGGCAGCGACGGTATTCACCGCGGCGGCAGTGGGAGCAGAGATCAGCGACAACGGCAGAATTTCACCGGGAGAACTGGTTCCCATTTCGATCACGGCGAAACGGTGTCTGGAAGTCAAACGCAACAGATTCTGCGGCACCCCGATGTGATTATTGGTGTTGCCGATGGTGTAGAGTACCGCATCCGGATCCCCGGCGTAACGGGTAAAGATCGCCCGGATCATCTCTTTGGTACTGGTCTTACCTACGCTTCCGGTGATACCGGCAAGGGTCAATTCCGGAAAACGGCGGCGGTGCAACGCGGACATTTGCTGATACGCCGTCAAAACATCATCGACCTCCAGCACCGGAAGCGGCGGGACTTTACCGGCAAAAGATCGCCGGATGCAAAGCGCACAACAGCCGGATGCCGCAGCGGCATCCAAAAAATTGTGAGCATCAAAATTCTCTCCGGAAAGGGCAAAGAACACCTTGTCTTTTCCATCACTGCGCGTGTCGGTGGATATTCCGGCTGTTTCCGGAAATGCACTCAAGTCACCGCGCCAACTGCCGGAAGTGCCGCTGGCAAATTCCGCCGCACTGAATACTGCGCCGTCCACCTTGCAACTCCGGATCACAGATTATCACTGAAAACAAGTATGTTGCGAACCACATCGTCCCGGAAAATCACCCGGATCTGAGAATCAGGAGTGCGCCAGTATATCCAGGTTTCGTTGCGTTTATCGGGGGTACGCACCGCCGGGGGCGGGCCATAGGCAAGTTCAACCTCATTGCGGGTCATTCCCGGAACGACCTCGCCGCGCACGATGCGCTGTTTGACCTTTTTATCCCGCTCACTCTTTTCCGGAATATTTTTCAACGGGTCTTCGGTGGTGAAAGTCGATGCAATATAGTCCCGCATGGTGCAGAGACGGTAGGCTTCCTTGAAACGGATCGCAAAAGTTTTGCCGGTTTTTTTTACCTTGAAGTGGATCTTCTCCGGGAAACTGTCGGTGGCAAGCGGTTCGATCACGGTACCGGCGGGGATGAATCCGCCCTGCTGGATATTCAAACAGCTGATATTCTGCGGATCATCGTACCAGATATTGTAGCGGGTGCGGATCTCCTGACCTTTCTGCAACTGGAAAACTTCAGAAAAGACCACTGGATCAGCACAGCCGGAAACCAGCACTACCGTCGCAAATACGGCTGAAAAAAGCATTTGAATTCTGGAAAACATATTTCATCCCTTTCATTGATTTGAAAATTACATTCATCCGGGAATAATATAGCATCAGGCAGCCGATATTGCCATACCCGGAGTCAATTTTTGGAATGATTTTTTACTTTCCGCAGATTTTTTCAGCCAGATTTATCAACATGCCGGAAAAACCGGAACGTTCCCGGCGCAATCCAAGCTTGACGATCTGCCGTGCCTGTTCTGAAACCGACACCTCCGGCACGTCCGCCTTGAATCTTATCACATCATTTCCGGCAGATGGTGACGGCTCTGAAACCGGCGGCGGTACCGGATCATTGATGCACACCGTTTCTGCGCTTTGCACCGGTTCTGAAACCGGCGGCGGCACCTGATCATTGAAGCACACCGTTTTTGCGCTTTGCACCGGTTCCGAAACCGGCGGCGGTACCGGATCATTGATGCACACCGTTTTTGCGCTTTGCACCGGTTCCGAAACCGGCGGCGGCACTGGATCATTGATACATGCGGTCACCGCTTTGGTTGCAGCCGGCATACTGATAACATCTCCACCCGGAAGAATATCGTCTGGCAGATTCAGCGGCGACTCAAACAACGGCTTGGTGGAACATCCGACGAAAGCCTCTGACGGCAGTTTTATTGGATCTGGAGTTGCCGCCGGAATAACCGGAATATTCAAATCCGCCTGAACTCCGGGAGCAAAAACCTCCGGCTTTTCCGATACGTAAAACAATGCTTTGCAATTGGAACAGGAGTATTCTCCCAAATTGGATTTGTCGATATAAAAATGCTGACGGCAATGAGGACAGGCAATGCGGCGGTCATTACCTTTGGGAGCAAGTTCGATTGCGAAGGGAACCAAAGCATAATTATAGTAGATATGCTTTTGCTGACATTTGCCGCACGAAACCTTACGACCGACCTGGACATCAATCCCGACGGCATAAATTTCTCCGCAGCATGGACAAACCATCTTGGTCATAACATCATCCCTCTCATTTCTCGATAACAAATGCATTTCCGGAATCATCTTCGATCTCTTCGGAAATACCATCTATTTTCTTAAGGCGCAACTTGATATAAGTTTTGCGTTTCTGACTGTTTGCAAGCTGTTCAACTTTATCGACTGGCGGTTCATAACGCCGGTCTTCGGCAGCATCGTACCATAAGTTGGGCATCACAATTGGCATAAGTGCCGTCACTATAAACGCAACGATAGCCCATCCCGCCATAACCAATCCGGAATAGGTTGTAAAGCGCTGTTCAAACTCTTTCAATTTGGCAAGATGCTTACCGATCTCACCGACCGGAGCCAGTTTTATTTTAGACTTGCGGATGGCGATCTGCTCACGATAAACAATTCCGGCACAAACCAGCGGCAGAGTCAGAACAATGAACATAACTGCATCAACTTTACTCTGAAATGCTGCCAATATCCCCGCACCGATACCAACTGCGGCAATACCGCCTGCAGTGAGACCTGCGGCAATCCATTTGCGACGGCTGGTAGTCGGAACCGTACCGGCGACTGCACCACTGGCGGCATTCTGCATAACGTAATAACTGCAACCTTCCCATTCATAGACAAAGAGCCAGAAAGGGATCATCTGCAAAGTGGTTTTACGTTCAATGATCCGCCGGGTGGTATGCAAGTTGCGCTGATATTCACCTGGCAACTGCTCAATGCACTGATCAGTGACCGACTCATCAAGTGCCGGAACCACGTAAGCTTTTTCTCCGTCTCCGGCGGCAGTGTCACAATTCAGATATGAAATTCCCCGGCAATGTTCAGGATGAAATGGCAGCGGCATTTCGTCACAGGCAAGTGCCAGACGACAACTGTCGCCTCCCAATCCCCGGTTGTGGATGACTGATGAAGCCGGAGTATAGATCACCGTAGATCCCATTACCTGACCACTGCTGCCCTGCCAGGCGACACCGTTTTTGGCATTTTCATTTTCATATCCGATATCAGCGGTCCAGGTGGCATCCCATTGAACTTCCTGGCGGTAAAACGGCCAGAAATTGAGTGTCAATTCCTGTTCAAGCATATTTTCATACAGCGAATCCGGCACATCACTCTTGGAACAGAGAAACGCCCGAACCGCACTGCGGAACGCCTGTTCCGAAAAATTTGCCGGGAAAATATCTTCCACTACCGGCTGTTCAGCCGCCTTTGCCGACTGCACCAGAGAATTGCACCTGCCGCAATAAGGACAGTTGCCGAATCTCAACGTCGGATCGACAGTTATTGATGCACCGCAACCGGTACACTCCATTACGACATTCTGAAACGCCATTATTTATTTCCTCCTTCCGGCCGTGAAATCAATAAAGCAATTCCCCAGCACAGCATCACAAACAATACTATTCCGAGCTGAGCACCAGCCATGATCTGCCAGGAGAGCCGGGCAGAACACACCAACAGCACCAGCGAGGCAATAAGATAACCGGGCAGCACAAACAAATACAACGGCAAAAGCAATGGGAAATTCCGGCTGCTGCCTCCGGGACATGGAACAAACAGCAAAATTTCAGCAGCAAGCAGTGAACCGAATGCGATCCACCCGGAAACTGTCATCGCATTGCTCCAAATCAATACTGCGCCGACCGTGGCAATGATCATTGCTGACAACATCAGAATCCGGATAACCATTTTTTTCATATTTTGTGTCTCCGGTTATTTTTTCAATACTTTTCCGCACTGCGGGCAGAATCTGGCTCCATCCGGAACCTGCTTGCCACAACAGACGATCACCTGTTCCGCACCGCAAATATGACAAAAACGGGAACCGGACTGCAGCGCCGCATTACAGTTCACGCAGCCGGTGGCAACAGGAGCCGACACATTCAAAATTCCGGCAGTACTCTGATTGACAGCTGGTCCGATGGCACCGCCGACTGCGGCGCCGATGCCGAGTCCGATACCGGCTCCGGCAATGGCTCCGGCGGAACCTTCGTTTTCAGCCGCCCCCTGAAGGACATCAAAAGAGCGCTCCTGAGTGTAGTTATAACCCAGTATTTCCATATCGGCACGCTTGGCCAAACTGCTGCGGATTGCGGTGATCGCCGGGTCATCCTGCGGGAAATTCACCGACTGCACATAAAAATTGATCAGTCCGACTCCGAAATCAGCAAATCCGATCGCCAACTCTTTGCTTAACAATGTTGACAATGCATCCAGATGAGTGTTGATCTCAAATACTGAACATCCGCTGTTTTTGAAACATCCGGCAATCAAGGTTTTTACCTTGGTCTGAACCATCGCCTTAAAGTAGTCACACAATCTTGCGGTATCAAATTCATTGTAGGTTCCGACCAGAGTTTTGAGAAAAAGCTGTGCGTTCTGGATCTGAATACCAAACTGACCGTAACAGCGAACCGGTACCGGGATTTTGTAGGCAGGATCAAGTATCTGAATAGGGTCTTGTGTTCCCCAGAGCAAATTGAGCGGCATGGTCTTCTGCACAAACCACACCTCTGCCGAATACGGGGTCTGACCGCCGAAAGGAATCTTGACCAGATTACGCAGCAGCGGCACATTGTCAGTATCAAGAATGTGAGTCCCCGGACCATAGGCATCTGAAACCTCGCCGCCCAACACCACAAAAGCTTCCTGTGCGGTTGAAACGATCAACCGGGTCGCGGTAGATAAATCATCAGACGGGAACTTCCAGACAAGTTCATCCGGAGAAGCGTTCCATTTTACAACATCAATAATCGCCATATGCTCCTCCTCACTTCGCCAGAATGTAATTGCGCACGATTGCATAGAAAATCATAAACGGCGCCAACACATACACCAGATACAGGAACAACAGCGCCGCCGCGATCTTTATGGCAAAGACGATCAGTACACCCCAGTAATTGTGTTCGACATATTTATTGCCGTAACCATCGCTGTAAACGGTAACACTTGCCCCTTCCATACTGGCGGCACCGTTCAATGCCGAACCGGTCATCTTACCGAAAATTTTCAGTGAACCGCCCAGCATCCGGTAAACCAGCGAGCCTTCGCGTACCGGAACCAGATAAGCCGGGGTCCAGAATGCTATCGGAGAAAGAATCACCAGAAGATACATCGGATGCGCCGGGTAGATACAGAGCAGAATAACATAAAAAATACCCATAAAAATCCGTTTGACCAATCCGGAATCGACCGAAAGCCACGGCGCGATCATATAACGGCGGCGCCAATAACAAACCGAATCAGCAAGCGCATTGAGCCGATCGACCGCCTCCGGATCAGTGGGTAATGTGGATGCCACGTCCGCAATCTCGTTTTCCAGAATATCCAATTCACTGCGTGAACCGATCTCCACGGCGCCGTCATGCAGCGGCTTGCCGCCGACAGCGTTGTACCAGAGATTCATCACCAGACTTTTGGCATCATTTTCACTGACCGAAGCATAGCCTTCGGCGCGCAGCTGTATCATCTGCTCCAGACTGTAAACCGGCGGCCGCATGCCGAGTTCGCGAATGATGATAACCATCATGATCACAGCAGAGATCAACGAAAATACAAAAAGGATGATAAAAAGCCGGGCATCCAAACCATTGATCTTATTGTGGAGCGGATGATACTTGAAAAAGAAATAATCCCGGATCCGGTCGGCTTCCCGGTAGCGCTCCCGATATGCCTCCATTTCAGCATCGTGCTTTTCCTCAACCGCATTGACTTCACTGGAGGTCAGGCGGCGGCGCACCACTTCAAAATCCGGATCATCAGTTATGATCTCATCATCATCAACCATGATTTCATCGGCGGGATTTCTGCCGTAACGTTGGGATTTGCGGGAAGATTTTTTGCCGGCGGATTTTTCCGGGGACGCGACAACTTCAAATTCAGCACTGTTATCATCGGAAACGGTCAGATTCCGGCTCCGGCTTTTTGAACTGCCGGAGTTGCCGGATACGATTTCGAACTCCACATCGTCATCGGCGGCACTATACCACGGCACCGCCGTCAACATCACGACGACAGCGGTCAGGATTGACAGGGAACCGGTTCGAATAAACATGATTTATTCCTCTTCACTTACCGTGTGATAAAGTTTCGCAGGGGTTATATCTTTCATTTTCATTGCATTCAGCGGAGCATATTTAAGCGTAAAACCGGCCGTATCGAACCACGCGGTTGCATTGAAGTAAATCCGTATTTTAACAAATCCGCGCTTAAGAGTTGCTTTGGCGGTCATGGTCTTGGATTCTTTCGCATTACGGGTAAACAACACTTTTTTGTCAATAAAAATTTTGATATTTGCATCATTTCCGCCCCAGCTGTTGAACATATTCAACGTGAAACGGTATTCACCGGCTTTGGGGATCTGCAAATACCCCTCCCACATAATAAAGCTTTTGTGGTGGATGTTTTTCAACTCATCGCACACATGAATATTCATTCCGCGGAATGCGGTGGCTTCATCAACAAAACCGCCATTGGGAACTGAATCCGGCTTATTCTTGGTGTTGACGCTCCAAGCGTAACAACTGGCTCCGGGGGCAAGTTTGACCTTTTTAGCGCTCAAAGTGGAACAGAGCAGCAGAGCCATGCAAAGAAGTAAAAGACGTTTCATGTTGTTTTCCCTTTCTTAGAACTATTGAATTTACTTTTATGTTTTGGTGGAACAACTTTGGATGGACGGGGACCTGGCTTCCCGGGCATTTTGAATTTGCTTTTGCCGGGGAGCGGATGTTTCAAATGCGGACGCAACGGTCCGAAACGCGGCGGCACCGGACGGCGCGGGTGAAAACGGTGGTGCGGGTGCAAACGGTGGCGCGGCACTCCACGGTAATAATGCCATCCCGGAACATATCTGCGATTAACATAGGTCGTGGAAGAATAGACCGTTTTATGGGAGTAGGATGGAAATTTGATCTTTACATCCGGCAGATCAATATCTATTTTGGGAGAAAAATTCAGTGAAGGCAAATTTACTCCGGTCGGCAGCCAGAAGCGGCGACGGATAACTGTCTCCGGCTGTTCACCCCGTTGAACATTGCTGGCGTGAGAAATCTCATCCTCACCGATCACAATTTCATCAAACGAATCATCCTGCCAGGAGGCAGCGGCAGAGTTTCCGGAGGATTTTATTTCGGCGGTTTTAACATTTTCGCCTGCAGACTCCAATTCATCATAAGACACCACTATTGTGTCATTTGCAACTGCGACCCGCGAAATACCGATGATCAATATCGCGAAAACAATTTTTTTCAACAGAAACAATTGCCACCCCTCCATACAAAAAATTCTGTACTGCTGAAATAATCAGTTTCTGAAATCTCGTCTTGAGGTAAAATAGCACACCGTCAAATGATTTGCAAGTCAACGAACTGTTTTTTTTAACGAAAAATCTGTTCAATAAAAGCGTTACAGAAATTTTATCAAAACGGAAATGAAAAAATGTTTCATTTTATTGAGCCGATATTATCGCTTCCAACTCTTCCCAGCGGGCATAGAGTTGGTCGACCTTGGTCCGGGCGGCAGCCAGTTCAGCTTCAAACTGCGGCATCGATTTCGCATTTTTCACGAAGAAATCCGGCTCGCTGAAACGGGCTTCGATGGCTTCGAGAGCGGCTTCGGCATCAGCGATATTCTGCTCCATATTGAGCAATTCCTGCTGTTCACGATAGGAAAGTTTCCGAACCGGGCTCTTTGCCGGAACACTCTTTTTTTCAACCGGTGCCGCTTTGACGCGCTTACTCTCTTCCGGAACGTTTCCCCGGGCGGCATCGATCAACCGCTGACGGACGCTCAAAAAGTAATCATAATCCCCCGGGGTCGAAAGCGGAACCGTCACTCCGGGAACAACTTCCTCAAAAGCGATGATATGATTGCAGACCCGGTTCAAAAAGTAACGGTCATGACTGACCACGATCAAGGTTGAATTGTATTCGGCAAGCGCCTCCTCCAGCACCCGCAACGTGGGCAGATCCAAATCGTTGGTCGGTTCATCGAGGATCAGAAAATTTCCGCCGCGTTTCAGAACTTTTGCCAGAAGCAGCCGCGCCTTTTCGCCGCCGGAGAGATACTTGACCTTGCCGTTTATCCGCTCATCTTCAAAGAGGAAACGCTTCAAATAGGCGCGGACCGAAATCTGTTCCCTGCCGAGCGGGATGACATCCACCCCGCCAGCGACTTCATCATAGACACTCTTATCCTCATCGAGTTCCAACCGGCGCTGATCGATATAATTGAAGCGTACCGTTTCGGCGATTTTGATATTTCCGGAATCCGGCTGCAATTCTCCGGTCAACATTTTAAGCAAAGTGGTTTTACCAACGCCGTTGGCACCGATGATACCGATCTTGTGGGTGGAGTTGAATTCAAAATTGAAGTTGTCAAAAATCTTTCTTTCTCCGAAAGCGAGCGAAAGATTTTTCACATCAACCACCTTGTTGCCCAACCGTTCCGGTTCCGGTATGACCAGTTCCGAATCCCCCTGCCGCACCGGGGCCTGGATCGCGGACAATTCGTCAAACCGCTTGATGCGCCCCATGTTGCGTTTCAACCGGGCTTTGGGTGAACGGCGTACCCATTCGATCTCCCGGCGCAGAAACTTTTCCCGGCGGCTGGTTTCCAGATCTTCAGCGCGTCTGGCTTCGGCTTTGGCTGCGAGGAAATCGGCATAACTGCCGACACATGAGAAAAATTTTCCGTTTTCCAATTCGATGATGCGGTCGGCGATGCGATCGAGGAAAAAGCGGTCGTGAGTCACCAGCAAACAGGCACCGCGAAAGTTTTTCAGATAATCTTCAATATATCCGATCGTTGCCACGTCCAGATGGTTGGTCGGTTCATCAAGCAGCAGCAGATCGGGTTCGCTGATGATCGCCCTGCCGAGAACAACGCGGCGCTTTTCACCGCCGGAAAGTTTGGCAAAAGGGGTATTCTCCAACCGCTTAAGATCGAGTTTGTCCAAAGCGGCATCCAGTTTGTTTTCCAGGTTCCACGCATTGCATGAGTTCAAAATATGTTCAATCGCCGAGTGTTCCGGCGAATTCTGGGAAACTTTGCCGTAATCATCCAGCAGTCCGGCAAAGTATTCCAATCCCTCCCGAAGCACCTCCCGGATATTTTTGGTGGTGACAAAATCCACATCCTGATTCATGAAAGCAATGCGCAGACCGTTGCGGATGTGAATATCTCCGGATGCCGGTTTTTCCATCCCGGCAATGATCTTGAGCAAAGTTGATTTGCCGGAACCGTTGCGGCCGACCAGCGCCAGCCGTTCCCCCTCCATCACCGCAACCGATGCGTTGTCAAAGATGATCTGTCTGCCGATGGACAAATTAAGATTTTCGGCGCTCCAAACCGGGATATCTGCCATGATATGAACTGTCCCGTCAATTGTAACGGATCAGAACCATAGTCTGATCGTCATTCTGTTCATATTCAAATTCGTGGACAGCGCCCATCACTTCGGCGATGATCGCGCTGGCAGTTTCATGGTGCCGGCAGGCGACACTGAACACATTGGAAAGCCGGTCGATACCGAATTCTTCTTTATCATGGTTGAGTGCTTCATTCAATCCGTCGGAGTAAAGCATCAGACTGGTACCGCTGTCCAGCGCCAGACAGATGGTTTCAAAGGCGGCATCCTCATCCGGAAGCATGCCGAGGGCAGTTCCATCCGGAGAAAGGCGGCGCAAGTGACCGTGGACATGCATGATCATATCGGTATGACCGGCTCTGCCGAATTCGATCAAACCGCCCCGGCGGTCGATCAGACAGCAGCCGAGAGTAATAAAACGGTCGATATCCGAATCACGGAAAAGATTGCTGTTGATATCCCGCAAAAACGCGCTCAGCGTGGTGAAATTTGAACAAATACTGCGGGCAAAACTGCGGGTCATCGCCGCCATCATGCACGCAGGCATCCCCTTACCGCTGGCATCTCCGACCATAACCAATATCCGGTCATTGTCAATATGCACCATATCGTAGAAGTCGCCGTTGACCTCTTTGGCACTGGCGGTACGGGCACTGACACTGAAATTGCCGAGTTCAAGATTATTTGACGGCAGAAGCGACAACTGGAACTGCCGGACGAAATCCAACTCCTGATCGATCCGTTCGCGGCGGCTGATCTCTCCGTAGACCTGAACCAGCTGATGAACCATCAACACCTGATTGGCAAGAGACTTGAACCGGGAAAACTGCGCTTCCGAAAAGGGCCGTCCCGCCATCATCCGGTTATTGACCGCACACAGCACGCCGACCGGAATGCCGTCGCGCATCATCAGCGTTGCCATAACACTGCCGAAGTGGCTGTGGTCCGGATAGACATTGAAGCGTTCATCCATTGCTGCAAGCTGAACCAATTCAGACTGTCTGGACTCCAGCACTCCGCCGAGGAATCCCACTCCGGAAGCGATCGGCTCCTCTTCTTTCATCAGATCGAGCAGTTTCTGCCCCCGCTGCAAACGGGTTTTCACCAGAGGATAATCGCCGTAAACGCCGAGCGGAACCAGCGATTTGCCGTTAAGTCCGTAAATCGCGACTGCGCTGGCTTCGATCTGCTCGCAAACATAGCGGGCGGCGGAGTGCATGGCGCCATCCACTCCGTCGTCGCAGTTGATACCGGTGGCAAACCGGGAGAGAAAGTTCGCAATTTCGGTACGGCTGAGTACTGCGGAGGTAAGATCCATCCGCAGTTCCGACATGCGCCGGAAACTGATCACCGCAACCGCAATTGCTATTATCAGCAGCAGTGAAACGATTATCAATGCCGCAACCACTTATTGCATTCTCCTGAATTTGCCGGATACCGGCTTACTTTTTGAGGTATTCCTGAAGCGACTTCAGCGGAGTACTGCCGTTGATCGCTTCTTTGATACCGGTGGCAGTGGCCTGCGCCGCCGCGATGGTGGTCATATAAGGGATCTTATACTGGATAGCCATCATGCGGATGCAACTGTCATCGATCTTACTCAAACGTCCCATCGGAGTATTGATGATGAGAGCAACTTCCCGGTTGCGGATGAGATCGGCAACGTTGGGACGACCCTCATTGAGTTTATGCACGAGGGAGTGTTTGATACCGTTGGCATCGAGGAATTTGCCGGTGCCTTCGGTGGCGACGAGTTCAAAACCGAGTTCAGAGAGAGTCTGAACGATGGGGAGCAGTTCGGCGCGTTCTCTTTCACGGACACTCACCAGCACCTTGCCGGAGAGCGGAAGTTTGGAACCGGCAGCCTGCTGTGCCTTGTAGTACGCCATACCGAAAGTGGATGCCAGACCCATGACTTCTCCGGTAGCGCGCATTTCCGGTCCGAGGATCGGGTCGACTTCGGGGAACATATTGAAGGGGAAGACCGCTTCTTTGACACCGTAGTAATCGGTGGGGGGCTTACGGAGCAATTCACGGAATTCGGAAAGTTTGCGTCCCAGCATCAAGTTGGTGGCAATGCGCGCCAGCGGAGCGCCGGTGACTTTGGAAACCACCGGGACGGTACGGGAAGCGCGGGGGTTGGCTTCGATGATCCAGACTTTGTCTTCGCAAACGGCGAACTGCACGTTGAGGATACCGACCACGCGGAAGTCACGGGCGATAGCCGCGGCTTTCTCTTCGATGACCTGGAGGATCTCCCTGGACAAGGTCACCGGCGGGATGGAACAGCCGGAGTCACCGGAGTGGATACCGGCAAGTTCGATATGTTCCATAACGGCGGGCATGTAGACCTCTTCACCGTCGCTGATGGCATCGACTTCACATTCGATGGCGCGATCGAGGAAGCGGTCGATCAGCATGGGATATTCAGGGCTGACCTGAATGGCTTCGACAGCGTAGCGTTTGAGCATCTCTTCTTCGTAGATGACCATCATACCGCGTCCGCCGAGAACGAAACTGGGACGAACCATGACCGGATAACCGATGCGGCGTCCGAGCGCGACCGCTTCATCGAGCGAACGGGCGGTACCGCTTTCGGGCTGATTGACATCGAGAGCGATCATCCGTTCACGGAAATATTCGCGGTCTTCAGCCAGACGGATACCTTCGGGCTGGGTACCGATGATTTTAACACCGGCATCTTTGAGTTCCTGAGCGATGTTGAGCGGGGTCTGTCCGCCGAACTGAACGATGACACCATCGGGACGTTCCTTGGCGTGGATAGCCAGCACATCTTCGGTGGTAAGCGGTTCAAAGTAGAGTTTATCGCTGGTGTCGTAGTCGGTGGAAACCGTTTCCGGGTTGCAGTTGACCAGCACCGATTCATAACCGGCATCGCGCAGAGCGAAAGCGGCATGGACGCAGGTGTAGTCAAATTCGATACCCTGACCGATACGGTTGGGACCGCCGCCGAGGATCATGATCTTTTTCCTGTCGGAAACCGGAACCTCATCAGCGGCACCGCTGTAAGTGGAGTAGTAGTAATCTTCATTGCCTTCGACACCGCTGACCGGCACGCGGCAGTAGGTGGCGGTGCAGTTGAGATCCATGCGGCGTTTGCGGACGGCGCGCTCTTCAATGCTGAAAAGTTTAGCCAGATATTTATCCGAGAAAGCGAACTTTTTGGCTTTGATCAGCATATCATCCGGCAGGCTCATCCAGTTGAATTTGGCAAGCTCCAGTTCAAAGATGGCGAGTTCCCGGATTTCGGCGAGGAAGAATTTGGCGATACTGGTGAGTTTGAACGCTTCATCGACGCTCAAACCTTTTTTGAACGCTTCGTAAAGATGGAAGAATCTTTCGCTGGAGGGGCTTGCCACTTTCTGCAGCAGTTCATCGTAGGGGATCGCTTCGATCTTGCGGTCAAGACCGGGGCCGCTGCGGCCGATTTCCAAACCGCGGATGGCTTTCTGGAAGGCTTCTTTGAAGTCCTTACCGATGCTCATGACTTCGCCGACCGCTTTCATCTGGGTTCCCAGACGGTCAACCGCCTGCGGGAACTTTTCAAAAGCCCAGCGGGCAAACTTGGCGACCACATAGTCGCCGGAGGGGGTGTACTTATCCAGAGATCCGTCACGATAGTAGGGAAGTTCATCCAAAGTCACGCCGGTGGCAAGTTTGGTGGAAACATGCGCGATCGGGAAACCGGTTGCTTTACTGGCAAGCGCACTGGAACGGCTGGTACGGGGGTTGATTTCGATAACGATGACCCGGCCGTTTTCCCGGTTGCGGGCGAACTGGACGTTGCAGCCGCCGGTAACGCCGATGGCATCGATAATGCGGTAACTGTAATCCTGCAGTTCGTCCTGAACCTCTTTGGAGATGGTGAGCATCGGAGCAACGCAGAAACTGTCGCCGGTATGGACACCGACCGGGTCGACGTTTTCGATGAAGCAGACGGTGATCTTATTGCCTTTGGCATCGCGGATGACTTCGAGTTCAAGTTCTTCCCAGCCGAGGACGCACTCTTCGACCAGAACCTGATGGATCAGACTTGCCGCCAGACCGCGGGAAACGACTTCGCGGAGTTCTTCAACATTGTAAACGATACCGCCGCCGGTTCCGCCCATGGTGTAAGCGGGACGCAGAACGACCGGATAACCCAGCTGAGAAGCGATCTTTTCGGCTTCTTCGACCGAGTAGCAGGGTTCGGATGCCGCCATCGGAATGCCGATCTTATTCATGGTGTTCTTGAATTCGATACGGTCTTCGCCGCGTTCAATGGCATCCAGGTCGACGCCGATAACTTCAACGCCGTACTTGTCAAGAATACCCTCTTTCTGCAGAGAGATCGCCAGATTGAGTGCGGTCTGTCCGCCGAGGTTGGGCAGCAGAGCCTCGGGACGCTCTTTTTCGATGATCTTTTCGAGGCTGTCCACGGTCAGCGGTTCGATGTAGGTGTGGTCTGCCATGCCGGGGTCGGTCATGATAGTAGCCGGGTTGGAGTTGGCGAGCACCACTTCATAACCGGCGGCACGCAATGCTTTGCATGCCTGAGTGCCGGAGTAGTCAAACTCGCACGCCTGTCCGATGATGATCGGACCGGAACCGATGATAAGGATCTTTTTAATATCCGTCCGCTGTGCCATAAAAACCTCTTTATATTTAGAAATGTTTAGTAGATCAACTTGCAAAGACCGGGATGTAATATATCACAAAAAAGGTGCTTCGTCAAGTCATATTCATATAATATTTTTCAACAAACTGAAGAAGATTTGATTTTTCAGCGCAGACGGTATATATTAAAGAACTGGTAATTGAATAAAAAAACCGGTTTTCTTCAGGGTAAGGTGACACCTCAAGGTGAAATCCTTGACCGGCGGTAAAGTCCGCGAGCGCAGGAAACGGAAATTTTCCGGCGCAGATATGGTGAAATTCCATAACCGACAGTAAAGTCTGGATGGCAGAAGAAAAACAGCGGCAGAGTGTTTTTGCCGTTATGCTGTAATATTTTCTCCGTCCTGTCCCCCCTGATTTACCGGTACAGAAAAGAGGAAAATATTATGGAAATAAAATTCGACAGCGTGGAAGGTGCCATCGAGGATATCAGAAACGGCAAAATGATCATCGTGGTCGACGATGAAAACCGCGAAAATGAAGGCGATCTGGTCTGCGCCGCAGAAAAGATCACTCCGGAAGGCATCAACTTCATGATCACCAACGCCCGCGGTCTGGTCTGCGCCCCCATCACCGAAGAACGCGCCAAAGAACTCGGCATCTACCGGATGCCTTCGACCGACCACTTCAAAACCGCGTTTACGGAAAGTGTCGACGCCCTTACCGGAACCACCGGCATCAGCGCCGCCGACCGCGCCAATACCGTCAAATCACTGATCGACCCCGGATGTACCAAAAATGATTTCGGCATTCCCGGTCACATTTTCCCGATCGCCGCCCGTCCCGGCGGTGTCCTCCAGCGCACCGGTCACACCGAAGCCGCTGTCGATCTGGCGAAACTCGCCGGTCTTGCTCCGGCTGGTGTCATCTGTGAGATCACCAAAGATGACGGTACCATGGCGCGCCTGCCCGATTTGATGGAATACAAAAAGAAACATGGTCTCAAACTCATCTCCATCGAAGAACTCGTCGCCTATCGCCGCAGTCACGAACAACTGATCATCCGCGGCGAAAGCGCCAAACTGCCGACCTGCTTCGGCGATTTCACCATCACCGCCTACCGCACCAAAATCGACGATCTGGAATACCTCGCCGTCAGTTGCGGCGATATCAAAGATAAAGAAAATGTCCTCGTCCGGGTCCACAGCGAATGTCTCACCGGAGATGTTTTCGGTTCCATGCGCTGTGACTGCGGCCCTCAACTGCAGAATGCCCTGCGGATGATCGCCGCCAACGGTTCAGGAGTACTGGTCTACATGCGCCAGGAAGGCCGCGGCATCGGTATTTTCAACAAGATCCACGCCTACAAACTTCAGGATGAAGGGCTGGACACCGTCGATGCCAATTTGCAACTGGGCTTTCCGGAAGACCTGCGCGAATACGGCATCGGTGTTCAGATTCTCCTCGATCTGGGAGTGAAATCCGTCCGGCTGCTGACCAACAACCCGAAAAAACTTATCGGGATTTCCGGCTACGGCCTCAAAATCACCGAACGGGTCCCGCTGGTGATCGAACCCTGTGCTGATAACGCCTGCTACCTCTCCACCAAAAAAGAGCGCATGGGGCATCTGTTATGAAAGTTTTCCCGGAAGGTTTCACCATCGGTGCCATCGCTCCGGCAGGTAAGGTCAAAGAAGAGACCATTTCCGCCGGAGTTGCCGCGTTGCGATCTCTGGGCGCGGAAGTCAAACTTTATCCGCACATCCGGCAAGGTCACCGGACTTTGCCCTACCTCGCCGCCGAAGACGCCGGCCGCGCCGCCGATCTGGAAAGCGCCTGGCTCGACCCGGAAATCGATATGATCTGGGCGATCCGGGGCGGCTACGGCTGCGCCCGTTTTCTGGAAATGGTCAACTGGGAAAAACTTGCACAGCGGAATATTCCGGTGGCAGGTTTCAGCGACATCACCTCGCTGCACTGGGCGATGACAGCGAAAAATTGCGGCACTGTCATGGCATTGCCGATGTTCTCGTTTCTGCAGGATCCCAATGAAGCAACTCTGAAAAACCTCGATCGCATTTTCAAAAAAGAAGAACAATGTTTCACTCTGCCCGCATTGCGCTCAGGAGTAATCAGCGGCCTGCCGCTTCCCGGCAATCTGACGGTCGCAACCAGTTTGTGCGGCACCCCATACTTCCCGGACACCACCGGCAGAATTCTTGTACTGGAGGAAGTACGGGAAGCCCCGTACCGTATCGACCGTATGCTCAATCAACTGCTGATGTGCAGAGCCTTCCGCAAATGTGCCGGAGTGGTTTTCGGTTACTTCACTGCCTGCGGTTCCGATCCGGAAATCATGAAAGTCCTGGAAGACTTCACCGGCAAGGTCGATGTCCCGGTCTTTTACGGTCTGAAATTCGGACACGAACAACCCTTCATCCCGATCCGCAGCGATCAGATAATGCGGGTAAAAGGATAAGTGCCGGCGATTATTTGCTCAACGAGCGGGTCACCCATCTGGCACAGATCAAACCGATGATGCCGGAACAGATATCCGATACCAGTCTGGCATAAAAGATGCCGTCCAGAGAGTTGAAATACATCGCAAGAAAGGTCAGCGGCACCAGAAACACCGCCACACGCGAACCATTGAGAAATGCCGCCCCGGTCGGATGCGCGCATCCGGTAAGGAAAAATCCGCCGAAACGGTGGACTTCAACCCCGGCCAATCCCCATGAAACAATGCGCAGATAGCGCACCATGAGTTTCAAAACTTCCGGGTCATCCGAGAAGATCCGGGATATCTGCGGCGCAAAAATGGTGAATACCGTCGCCATCACCAGCAGAATCGCCCCGGCAAAACGCATGGAAAATCTCCGGCACTGATTGATCCGGTCCCATGCTCTGGCACCGTAATTCTGACCGATCATCGGCAGCAGAGCCATACCCAGCGACATCGGGAAAACGAATGCCACGACTTCGATCCGTCCGGCGGCGGCGGTTGCCGCAACTGCGATCTTACCGCCGACTTCAGCAACGGCACGGGTGACCGCCATGGAGCCGAGCGGGATCAGAAGCATAGCGCAGGTTGCCGGAATACCGTAACGCAAAATAACTTTCCAGTGTCCGGTAATAATGCTCAAAGGCATGTTGAACGGAGCGATGATGTGCAGTTTGAAGTGAAGTACACTCGCAGTCGCCGCCAAACCGGCCAACTGGGCAATAACGGTTGCCAACGCGGCACCGGCGACTCCCATTTTCGGGAAAATCCACCAGCCGAAAATAAATATCGGATCAAGCAGAACATTCAACAACAGACCGGCAAGCATAAAAATACCCGCCAGCCGGGATTCTCCGGAGGTCACCAGCAGAGCATTGGTCGCCATACTCAACGACGCCGTAACGCTGCCCATATACCAGATGACCATGTAACTGCGGATATCACCCATAACCGAATCATCCGCCTTGAGCAAACCGCGGAATACCGGTTCGATGGACAGACTGCCGAGGATACCGACTGTCAGAGAAACGATGATGAGAAGTATCGCTCCGGAAGAGATCAATCTGGCGGCACGGGGAATTCTGCCGCCGCCGAGCAGCTGGGCGGTCGGAGTCATGATCCCGTTGTCCAATCCGCGGAAAAGACAGCCGACCAGCATGACCACCGGAAAGGTGAACCCCATTGCCGCCATCGGCAGAGTACCGAGTTTGGAAACAAAGTAAGTATCAACAATATTGTACCCGGAAATCGCCAGAGTCCCCGGCAGCATGGACAATGCTGTTTTCAGCATCACAGAACCGATAGGTCCCTCCGTGTAAGCGGTATTTCGTGCCATTTTATCTTATCCCACAATGACAACGCTGTTCAACGTACCGAAATCGTTGGCAGCGAAATTTTGATTATCCGGGTCAGTCTCCCACTCTCCGTCGATCACTAATTTATACTCATAAGTACCACACGGCAGAGCGATTTCGCAGAAATATCTTCCGGTTGTTTCCGAATATTCCATCATAATAACCTCCTGCTCCCAGTCATTGAATGAACCGGCAAGAGCAACTTTGTGTCCGCTTCCGGCGGTAAATTCAAACTTGACCATCCGCAATTCGGAATCAGAAGATTTATTTATACTGACCATTGCAAATCTCCGGGGTTGACAATAGGTTACAACAAAACATCTCCATAATATATCACCGCAACACCAAAAATTCAACCGGATAAACTGGCAATATGCTCCGGGAGAGGCTATTTTATATTGCGTACACCAATCAACGCTACGGAGAACTATGAAAAACTTTGAGATCTGGCCCGGCCCGATGGAAGGCGTCGGTAAAGGCGGTTTCATCACCGCCGTCAACCGCCTTGGACTGGTCACGCAATGGATGACCCCGTTTTTCCGGGTTTCCCAGAATCTGCCCCGGCTCAACAAATTGAAAAGTTTTCTGGAACCTTTTCAGCAGAGCCGTGTCCCGGTGTGTGTGCAGTTGATGGGAACTGACCCGGTGCTGCTGGGCAAAGCCGGCAAGATTTTTGCCGATATGGATATTGCTTCAATAAATCTGAACTTCGGCTGTCCGAGTTCGCGGGTGATCTCCTCCGGAGCAGGCGGCGGTGCTTTGCGCCGCCCGGATGGATTGGCAGACTTCTGCCGGACGGTCAAATCTTTTCTGCCGCCGGAGCTGCCGTTGAGTGTAAAAATCCGCTCCGGCTGGGCAGATCCGGAAGAGATGGAAAAACTGCTGCCGATGTTTGCCCTCTGCCCGGCAGTTGATAAGATATTTTTCCACTACCGTACCGTGAAAGAACTCTATTTTGAACTCCCCGACGAGGTACGGCAGAAGCGATTCAAACGGGCGGTTGAACTTGCAAACCATACCCCGCTCATCATCAACGGCGATATAGATTCTGTGGAAGACGGCGAAAGAAGCATGACTCTTTCCGGGGCAGACGGAGTAATGATCGCCCGGCCCTGGATAAGTGACCCCTGGCTGTTGCGCCGCTTTCATGATCCCGGAGTTCCCGGCAAAGCAGAGGGCAGAGAACTGTTTTTCCGGGAAGCCGATGCGTGCGGAGTTCCCCACGGCGGCATGATCGAACTTGCCCGGATGCTCTGGGGCAAAGAGAGTGAACGGTTCCGGCAGTTTATTGCAGCGCAGTCCGATTGAAAAGTATCAGCCGGGAAAGGTCGATCTTCTCAACATATATCCACTTGGCAGAGGGAATAAGGGAAAATATCCACAGTATCTCTTTACCGTTTTCATCGCGTACCAGTCTGCCGTAACGGTGAGTACGCATATCCGCCAGTATCCGGCTGCTGAAAACTCCGGAATTCTCATCCGGCTCCCGAACCTTGAATCCATTCACATCTCCGATACAACGCAGCACCATCCTGCCATCCTGCGTTATCAGCAGACGTTCGAGGGTATACGCCGCGTTATCAGGAGAATTCACAACCATTTTTTCAATCACTTTCAACGGGACATCGACCCCGGCAACTCCGTAAAATTTATCTCCGGCACCGATGATCTCCATCGAACAACTGACCACATTGGAATTCTCTTCAAGAACTGTCCGGTAAGGTACGCTCCAGACCGGAATCGCTCCTTTGCCAACCGCCAGCGTATACCACAGCCGCTTCCTGCCGTCATAGCCGTTGCGGATATCATCATTGCCCGGATAGACAACGTGAAGCCCATTGTCAAGAGTAAAGTAACAAAATGATACCGGCAACTGCAATTTACGGTACGCATCCTGCAGTTTGACAAACGGGACATTGCCGGTTCCGGGCCGACTGCGCAGCACCGTCCGCCGCATCCGGGAAACCGCCGGACGCAGACAACCGAGAATGTGTTCAAAGCGTTCCGGAGCATTGCTCCCGGAGTGGATATAACTGGCACGGGAAAGATCAAGCAATTTTCCCGGAGTGAAATGGGTGTCGTTATCCGCATCCGGAATAAAACAGACCGCGCCCCGGCACTGCTGAGAGGTACGGTCACCCGGCACGATCTCCGGATTTCCGGGGGTTTCCGCAGGACGGTCAAGATCAAGCAGCATGGCAAGATCCGCATTGAGTACGCCCAGCATCGCAGAAATATGAGTGAGTGTCCGGTCGATTCCGACAGCAGTCTGAACCGCCGATGCCAGAGAATTATCGATAACATTCTCCCGGAGGCGTTCAGCTTCGGCATTGCGCATACCGGCAGCAAACATCAGCACAATGCCGCCGGCAATCAGCAGCGCCAGCAATCCGGCGGCGGCTGCGGCGGCTTTACGCCGGTTCCGGTTCGCCCAGCGGATGATCTTTTCCCAGAAATTATCCGGATTGGCAGAAACCTCCGCGCCGCGCCGGAATGCCTGCAGATCGGCGGTCAGGGCATCTGCCGACTGGTAACGCTTCTCCGGGTCGAGCGCCGTCGCCTTGGCGATCACCGCTGCAAGGTCGCGGGAGATCGGCAATCCATAGCGGTGACGCACCGGGTCAAGCATACCCTGTTTGACCTTACCGATGATTTCCGAAGCGCTTGAAGCGGTAAATGCGGGATTCAACGTAACGATCTCAAAAAGGATAACACCGAGCGAATAGATATCAGAACGGTTGTCGCAGGGGATACCCAGCAAATTTTCCGGGGAAGTGTAACGCGGAGTTCCCATGATTTTGGCAGAGGATCCGGAGTTTTCACCGAAACGCCGGGCGATGCCCCAGTCCACGATATAGACTTCACCGTATTGTCCGAGCATGATATTCTCCGGCTTCAAATCACAGTGAATGATCTTGCGGGAGTGGACATAACTCATCGCTTCGCAGACTTTAATGAAAAGACTTATCCGCCGCGCCATGGCGGCATCTTCGTCGAAATTGCCGATCTTGGCGTTGTCATAACGCTCACGGGTGGAAGCGAGATACTCTTTGAGAGAAATACCCCGCAACTTTTTCATTGCCAGATGGAGATTCCCATCGGCATCAGAGCAGAGATTGTAGATCGGGATCACTGCCGGGTGATCGAGAACAGCGGTCAAACGCGCTTCATTGATGAATTCCCGGCGGGATTCAGCAGAAGAGTTCAACTCTTTACGCAAGGTTTTGACCGCGACATCCCGCAACAGAGCGCCGTCATGCCCGGAACGGACGACCCCCTGCCCGCCGCTGCCGAGTTCTTCGCCGAGAGTATAGATGGAATCGACCGGACAGAGTTCAGCAGCAGATTCCGCTTCGGGAAAAATCTCCGGGATCGGCACTTCTCCGGCGATGGAAAGTTTGATCTCCCGGTCGGCATTGCGGAGTTTTCCGGGAGCGGCACTCCTGCTCCCGGCCGCACTTTTACTGCCGGGTGAGCCGGCTTCCTGCGGAAGTTTGATCGTAATATTATCATCAGCGTTGATGATAACAGTTTTTTCAAAATCTTCCTGCGGGAGATTATCCTTGCAATTCATCGGTAACAGACCTGTTTATTTCAATGCCGGTTTTCCGGAAGCATTGATGACGGTTTCAAGCATCATGGTCACCGGGCCGTCGTTTTCGATATGGACGAGCATATCGGCGCCGAACTCTCCGGATGCCACCGGCACGCCCGATTTCTGCAGTGCCGATTTGAAATACTCATACAGCTGATCCGCCTTTTCCGGATGAGCCGCCCCGGAAAATGAGGGACGGCGCCCGGCAGAAACATCGGCACACAACGTAAATTGTGAAACAACCAGAGCCGCGCCTTTGATATCGGTAAGCGAACGGTTCATCTTGCCCTGTTCATCTTCAAATATCCGCAATCCGGCGCAACGGTCGGCGAGGTAATCTGCGATACGTTCATCATCCTCTGGCATCACGCCCAGAAAGATGACCAGCCCCTGCCCGATGGCGCCGGTTTCTCTGGTGCCGACCGTGACCCGGCCGCACTTGACCCGTTGAATCAGCGCTTTCATCGGATAAGCCGGGTAAATTCGTTACGGGTGGCAAGTTCACGCCGGAAACTGCCCAGCATGGAACTGGTGGTCGTGATCGAATTCTGCTTTTCGACACCGCGCATCTGCATGCAGAGGTGCTGGGCATCCATCACCACACCGACACCTTCAGCATCAAGGATATCCATCAGCGCATGGGAGATATCTTTGGTCAGGCGTTCCTGCACCTGCAAACGGCGGGAAAACATATCGACGATACGGGCAACTTTGCTGAGTCCGATGATCTTCTTATTGGGGATATAACCGACATGGCACTTGCCGAAAAACGGCAGCATGTGGTGTTCACACATACTGAAAAACTCGATATCGCGGACGATGATCATATCGTCGGATTCGGCTTCAAAGAGAGCGCCGTTGACTACATCTTCAAGGTTCTGATGATAACCGCGGGTGAGGAAACGCAGACTGCGTTCGACCCGTTCGGGAGTTTTGAGAAGACCTTCACGCTCCGGATCTTCGCCAAGATCGACGATAATTTCACGAATATTTTTCTGAAAATCCATAATTATAATTCCACATATTTGAGCCACTGGTCGGAGATTATCTGCGCTCCGGCAAGCGTCGGATGAACTCCGTCACGCAATATTTTAAGATTGTCTTTGGCAAGAGCCGCCGCTTCGTTCAGCGCATCCTGCAGCGGAACAAAGGTCGCATCAAAATCAGCGGCAAGTTGCTTCACGATCTCACCCCGGGCAAGGATATCTTCGTAAGACTCTCTGGAAACGCATTCCGACTCCAGCGAAAACGGTTCACAGAGAACCAGTTTCACATCCGGCAACTCCTGTTTTGTCCACTCCAGAAGCATCCGGTAAATCTGTTCATAACGCGGCAGTTCGACCCCGTTTTTGCGGTTTACTTCATGCAGAGAATCATTGACACCGACCAGAATACTGATCAGATCCGGTTTGAGATTGAGCGCATCAATTTTCCATCTGGCATAGAGATCAACGACCTTGTTGCCGCCGTTGCCGCGGTTGATACAGCAGAATTCCCGCCCCAGATTTGCCTTCAGAAGTTTTCCGGCAGTAAGCGCGACATAGCCGTACCCCATCTCCATACCGCTGCCGGCGGCAGCTTCCCGGTCCCGGCGTGTATCAGTGATGGAATCTCCCTGAAAAAGAATGGTTTTTATCATAATAATTTCCTCCGCGATCAATTGCGCTTTGAAGTGACGTTGATTTCGTAATCCTTCACCGCCTTGAGGAAATCCATGCCTCCGGGAACATTATGACGGGCGCAGTATTCATTCCAGACGGCGGCAAACGGCATGCTTTTGAGTTCCTCAAAGATGCCGAGACGGACGGCATAATCGCCGCTGTTTTCGGCATTTTTCAGCATTTCCGCAGGTTCAAGCAGAGCAAAAAGCAACGCTTTGTACATATTCCGCGCGCCGATCGCCCAGGCGGCAATACGGTTGATGGAGGCATCAAAGTAGTCCAAGCCGATATGCACGCGCTGATCGAAGTTATTACGGATGATTTCTGAAGCGATTTGCTGAAGTTCATTATCCCAGCAGACCACATGGTCACTGTCCCAGCGGACACCGCGGCTGACGTGGAGCAAAATCTCATCGAGGAAAAGCAGACAGCTGGAGATCTTGTCAGAAATAACTTCCGTCGGATGGAAGTGTCCGGCATCCAGACAGCAGAGTTTGTTGCGGGAAACCGCATACCCCATGTAGAATTCGTGGGAACCGATAGTGCAGCTTTCGGCGCCGATGCCGAAAAGTTTGCATTCAACAGCATCCAGATTGTATTTTCTGTCGATATTTTCGGCAAAAATTGCATCCAGCGACTCTTCCAGACGTTTGCGCGGAGCAAGGCGGTCGTAGGGAGTGTCTTTGAAACCGTCCGGGATCCAGACATTGGTCACGCAGGTATTGCCGAGTTGTTTTCCCATCTCGGCGCCGATGCGGCGGCAGCAGATGGCATGTTCGATCCAGAACTGCCGGATTCCGGGGTCGGCACTGGAAAGAGTTCCATTGGAAGCCAGCGGATGAGAGAAAAACGTGGGATTGAAATCCAATCCGATATTTTCTGCTTTGGCAAAGTCTATCCACGAAGCAAAATGAGTTGCATCAAGTTCGTTGCGTTCCACCTTTTTGCCGTTGGTGTCGGCGTAGATCGCGTGAAGATTGAGCCGTTTTTTACCGGGAAGCAGAGAAAGAACTTTCTGAATATCATCACGCAATTCGCCAATATTGCGCGCTCTGCCGGGATAGTTGCCGGTAACTGCGATACCGCCGTCCAGCGCGCCGTCATTTTCAAATCCGTTGACATCGTCGCCCTGCCAGCAATGCAGACTCACCGGAATTTGATCCAACCGGCGGAATGCCGCTTCAACATCAACCCCAAGATCAGCATAAAATGCTTTGGCCTTATCAAAACAACTGCTCATATACATCTCCTGAAATGTTATTATTTCGTAAACACAAAATCCTACACATGACAATATAGCATTACAAGGTCAAATTGTCAATCACCGCCGACCGGGAAAAAGGTGCAGAAAACTTGATTTTTTGTTTTCAGGCACTATATTAGTGCCAAAATACAATCATGCAGGGAGCGTCTACTATGAAAATCTACATCTTCGCCGATATGGAAGGCATCAGCGGCATCTCCAACTCCTCCTTTGTACTTGCCGATCAGAAAAACTATCAAACCGGGTGCAAATATCTCACCAGAGACGTCAATGTATGTGCCAAAGCCTGTTTCGATGCCGGTGCCGACGAAGTCATCATCCGCGACGGACACGGAGCCGGAACCAGTATCATCTGGAGTGAACTCATCCCCGGAGTGGAGTTGATTCAGGGACAGACCCCCGGCGAAAGATTCTGCAACTGCGACGGCAGCGACGGCATGATCCTGCTCGGCTATCACGCTATGGCTGGAACCCAGCGGGCGCTGCTGGAACACACCTACTCCTCCAAAGGTATCCAAAATATCTGGATGAATGGTGTCCGCGCCGGAGAATTCGCCATTGACACCGCCATCGCCGGTGAACACAATATCCCGGTCATCATGACCAGCGGATGTGATAAACTCTGCGCGGAAGCCAAAGCCTTTCTGCCCGGAGTAATAACCTGTCAGGTAAAGCGTTCGATCAGCTGCCAGAGCGCCATTCTGCTTGCTCCGGAAGATTCCGCCGTACTGCTTCGCGCCAAGACCATTGAAGCCATCGAAAAACTCAAAAGCGGCGCAATGAAGCCTTATCAGAATCCGGAGACAGTTTCCATCCGCACCGAATTCATCGAACGGCAGGAGCCGTTTTTCGGACTGGTCGCCGACCGCACCACCGAACGCACCGGAACGTCGATCGAACGGGTTTTCCTCGACCGCTGATATTTCTGCCGGTTGCACCACAGTTTTTTATTTTCCCGGAATATCTGCGCTTCTCTCTTGTAAAAACAGTAAATTACTGCTATATTGAGTAGCGTATATTTTATATTATAAATGGAGAATCTGTCCCTTATGGAAAAAATATGGCTCATTAAACTGGAAAACGGCGCAACTCTCGAGGTCCGCGCCGATGAAGCATTGGAGCTCGCCGTCAAAGATATTTGTGTATTCAACCGGGATTTCTACGAAGAACTGGGCGAGATCATCCGTAATCTGGAAAGCCCGAGTATGACCAGCCGCGTCGGAGAACTCCCGCAGGTCATCCGCAAAGCCGGAACCCAGGAACTGGCGACTGCCAACGAAAACTGCCGCAAGGCACGCAATGCAATGCCGACTATCCAGCAATGGATCGACCGGCTCAATCTGCAGATGGTTCCGGTCAACGCCCACTACTCTCTGGACTGCAAACTGCTGACCGTTCAGTTCTGCGCCGATGGCAGAGTTGACTTCCGGGAACTGGTCAAGGAACTTTCCCGGGCGCTTTCAACCCGGATCGAACTGCGCCAGATCGGAGTGCGCGATGAAACCGGTATCTGCGGCGGCATCGCCGTCTGCGGCCGCCCGCTCTGCTGCAGCAGTTTCCTCAAAGAATTCAGTTCCATCAACGTCAAGATGGCAAAAGAACAGGATCTCGCCCTCACCCCCAGTACCATCTCCGGCGTCTGCGGCAGATTGAAGTGCTGTCTCAAATATGAACATGACGGCTATCTTGAACTGGCAAAAGAGATGCCGCGCAAAGGCGAAATGTGCGATACCCCCGCCGGTAAAGGCAGGATCACCGACCGCAATCTGCTGACCAGAAACGTGGTGGTAACTTTTGAAAACGGCGTTGCCCGCACTTTCCCGGTAAGCGAAATCACCATCGATCGCAAAGGCGGCGAAAACCGCCGCAACTCCGGCAATGAACACCCGGAAAAGAACAATGGTGAACATCATAAAAAACATTCCGGCAAAAATGGCAATGGACACAACGGCGACAAACAGCGAAATGCTTGAACTGCTCCGGCTTGACCGCGCCGGTTTCATTCCGGCACCCGGCATGAGCCGGGATGAGTTTGTCGGCAACGCAGAAAAGATATTGGAAACCCATCGGCAGTTCGATGAAAATTTATGCACGGCCGGAAACGCGGATATTTTCGGCGTGGTGACCGTCACCCCGGACGAACGCATTGAAGCCGAACTTATCAGAGAGGTCGCTGAAACGACCGGTAAACTCTACGGATTTGAAGTCTTTCACGTCCCCGGCTTCTATTTGAGCCGCGCAGTCGGACTGCTCTGGGGCGGCTGTATGCTGGGCGACCGGGATGAATATTTTTCCGTCATGCTTCTGCGGAATGCTTTCAAAAAGAACCGCCGGTTTCTCAACTACACCCGGGACGAACTGCTCGCTCATGAATTGTGCCACTCCGTCCGGCAGAGTTTGAATGAGATCTCGCTCGAAGAGTATTTCGCCTATCAGACCTCCGCAAGTCCGGTGCGCCGCTATCTGGGCAATTGTTTCATCCGGGATATCGATGCGCTGCTCTTTGTGATCCCGATGATGCTTCTCCCGGCGGCAGAACTGCTCCGGGCGCTGGTATATCCGGCGCTTCCGGTGTGGCCCTTCTGGCTGATCGCATTGATCTATCCGGCATTTCTGCTTATCCGCAACGCACTTTCGCGGAGGATCGTCAGCAAAGCGCGAAAAGCGCTCATCAGCTGTAAAGTCAATCAGGTGGAAGCGATTCTTTTCCGCGCCACGCTGAACGAATTAAAACAACTTGCCGCTTTCCGCGACCGTCCGGATGAGTTCCGGTTATGGGCGGAAACGCTGGCTCAAACCGAATTGCGCTGGCAGATAATCCTCCGGCGCTTCATCGACGAAGATGAATTGAATAAAGACTACCAGGAAGAGATCGAAAATCATGAAAATTGCTGATAAACTTACTGTTTCCGCTTCCGGAATCACCTTTTCCGCCATGGCAGACGGTGAATATTGTGCCGAAGTTGCCTGCCGGGGTAAAACTTTCATACAGATCGGCAGAATAAGTGCCGCCGGATTTTCCGGCGCGCTGGCGCTCCCGGAAAAACTCCGCTGCCACCGCACTCACGACAATCTGTGTGCCGAATTCGACAGCGGGAATGTCATCCCGTTCGGTTGCGAATATCTGGTAAAGCGCCACTGGACGCTATTCAACAACATCGCATTGCTCAACTGTGATATTGCCGCCGACAACGGCGGAGTCGTCCGCGATCTGGAACTGGAACCGCTGACCATTCTCCTCAAATCGGAAAAGATCGAATTTCTCCTCTACGGCGAAAAAGAGCTGCGCTGTGTGCAGAATGTTTCAGGAGAACTCTACTCCGGCAATGCAACCGTCCTGATGCTGCGCGTAACTGACGCCTGCGGCGTTCAGGCGGAATACATCTGCGGCGATGACCTCTGGCGCCACCGGGCAGCGGAGAAAATCGAAGGCGCTTCGGCTGAGTACCGCATTTCTGCCGATGAAAACGGCGTCACGCTCACCCGCAAAATCCTGGTCACTCCGGAAGAGGTCGTCATGGAGAAACGCCCGTGGAAATTCAAATCGATCTTCGCCTGGAGCGGCACCGCCGATGCGGCGCTCCCGGCTGAAGTGGAAAAATTCACCATCCCCGGATGCTTTGCTTCATCCGGCGCCCACCGGGAACTGCGCAGAGTCGTCCGCGCCGCCGCACCGGACAAAACTCTGGTCATGCAGGGCGAATTTCCCATTCGGTGCGACAATCCGGCTCACTTGGAGCGCCCGGCAAAACATCCGGTCGAACACAGCGACCTCGGTGCCGCCGCCGCTGACTATCTCTGGGCAAACCGGGAACTTGCCAAACGCGGCTCCCGGCTGCTGATGAACAGCACGTCCACGCTCTACGGGAACTCCGTCACCATGAAAAATCTCGGATCACCGATCACCGTTTTTGAGGAGGAATAAAACATGGATGAAAAACTTTTGAAATCTTTCGGAATCACCGTCGATCGCGATTCCTGTCCCTTCCCGGTGCTGAATGTCAAAAACAGCGCCGGTTCCGCCCGGATATCCCTCTACGGCGGTCACGTTTTAACCTACGCTCCGGCAGGCGAACGCCCGGTGCTCTGGATGAGCAGCAAGTCCCGTTATGAGATCGGCAAAGCGATCCGGGGCGGTGTCCCGGTCTGCTGGCCGTGGTTCGGCCCGGCAGCTCAGCCGGGACTGCCCGCTCACGGCTTTGCCCGGACTGCGATGTGGGAATTTTCAACTGCCCGTAAACTTGCCGGAGATGCGACCCAGATCGTCCTTTCGCTCGATGACAGTCAATGTGACCCGGCGCTTTGCACCATAAAATTCCACCTGGAACTTTCCGTCACCGTCGGCAAGATCCTTGAACTGGAACTCCGGGCAGTCAACACCGGAAAGAGCACCGAAAAATATCAGGCGGCCCTGCACACTTACTTCGATGTCAGCGAAGCGGAAAAAATTTCCATCCACGGTCTGGATAAACTCCATTACACCGACAAGGCTCCCGGATTCGCCGGAAATCAGGCGATCCAGAATGGCGACCTTGAAATCGACCGGGAGATCGACCGGGTCTTCTGTCCGGCTCCGGGCGGCGTAACCATCTCCGACCCGGTATTCCGCCGCAGTATCAGAGTGGAAAAATGCGGTTCACGTTCCACCGTGGTCTGGAATCCGTGGATCGCCAAATCGCAGGCGATGCCGGACTTCGGAGATAACGAATATCACCGGATGCTCTGTGTCGAATGTGCCAACGTTTTTGAAGATACCCGGACTGTTCAGCCCGGTGAAATGACTGTCATGACTCAAAAAATCAGCGTGGAGAAGTGGGATTGAGCGCCGAATTCCGTCCTTGTATCGATCTGCATGACGGCAAAGTCAAGCAGATAGTAGGCAGCACTCTTGATCTGCCGGAGCAGAATGCTTTGCAAACCAATTTTGTTTCGGAAAAATCTCCGGAATACTATGCCGGACTGTACCGCCGGGACAACCTTACCGGCGGACATGTCATCCAGCTCGGCAGCGGCAATCAGGAAGCAGCGCTGGCTGCTCTTGGCGCGTGGCAGGGCGGATTGCAGCTCGGCGGCGGAGTGAACGATGAAAATGCAAAATTCTATCTGGATGCCGGAGCAGACAAAGTCATTGTTACCAGTTTTGTTTTTTCCGATGGGATGTTCAAAAAAGAACGGCTGGAAAAACTGCTCAAAATAACCGGCAGAGAACGGCTGGTGCTCGACCTCTCCTGCCGCCGCACTGCGGAGGGGAAATATTTTGTTGTTACCGATCGCTGGCGCAAATTCACGGAACTGGAGGTATCGCCGGCAACGCTGGATATGTTTGCAAAATACTGTTCTGAATTCCTCATTCACGCAGTCGATGTGGAGGGGAAACAGTCCGGGATCGACACCGAACTGCTGGGCATTCTGGCGAACTCTTCCGAAGTTCCCTGTGTCTACGCAGGCGGTATTTCCAACTTTGACGATATCGCCGCCATCGAAAGCGCCGGCGAAGGACGCATCCACTACACCATCGGTTCTGCGCTGGATATCTTCGGCGGCAAACTGCCTTATGCGGAAGTCGTCAGCCGCCACAACGCATCAAAACATAAATAAAGGATTGAAATATGGGAAACTATCTGGCATTTGATCTGGGAGCTTCCAGCGGGCGCGCCATTATCGGAAGTTTGCACAATGGCAGACTTTCACTGCAGGAAATACATCGTTTCGGCAACGGCCCGCAGGAGCAGAATGGAGAACTTTTCTGGGATTATGAATCTCTGGAAAACGAACTTATCTCCGGATTGGAAAAAGCCCTTGCCTCCGGAATCAAACTGGACGGTATTTCCATCGACACCTGGGGCGTTGACTATGTTTTCTTTGACCGGACGACCCGGAAAATGCGCCGCCGTCCCTACAATTACCGCGACAGCCGGACTCTCCGTTCCTCAAAAAAACTCTGGGAAACCATCCCGCCTGCCGAACTTTACCGGGAAACCGGTATCCAATGCATGACCTTGAACACCATATATCAGCTCCTCGCCCATCAGCAGGATCATCCGGAAGATTTTGAAAACAGCATCTTCCTGCCGATACCGGATGCGCTGGCGCTGATTTTCGGCGGGGATTTCACCGCAGAATACACCCATTGTTCGACCTTCAATCTGCTCGACCCCCAAAGCAGAAACTGGCATTGGGAATTGATCGACCGCACAGGTCTGCCCCGTTCGATCTTCCCCCGAATCGTGCCGCCGGCATCCGGGAACGGCATGCTGAAACCGGAGTTGTGCAAACGATTCAATGTCGATCCGATACCGCTTTTCAAATGCGGTTCTCACGATACCGCAAGCGCCGTACTGGCAGTTCCCGCGCCCCCGCAGGGTGAATGGGCATATCTCAGTGCCGGAACCTGGGCCCTGCTCGGAGCGGAAACAGATGCTCCGGTGCTGACAAGTGAATCCGAAAAAGCCAATATCACCAACGAAGGCGGTGTCGGCGGCAAGATCCGTTTCCTCACCAACATCATGGGTTCATGGCTCTTTCAGGAGTTGCGCCGGGTCTGGAATGAAGCCGGAAAAAATTTGTCTTTCAACGACATCGAACAGATGGCGCGTTCACAGGAAATGTGCAAATTCTTCATCAATCCCAACAGTGCCGAATTCGCCTCTCCGGGCGATATGCCGCAGAATATCCGCAACTTCTGCGCGCGAAGCTGCCAAAGCGATTCCATCAGCGATGCCGAAGTCGCCCGCACCGTTTATGACAGTCTTGCCCTCTGTTTCAGAAGCAAACTTGAATTGATCGAATCTCAACTCAATGTGAAATATCAGTACCTCAATATCGTCGGCGGCGGAACCAAAGACCGCTTCCTCATGCAGCTTGCCGCAAGCGCCCTCAACCGCAAGGTCATCACCGGTCCGGTGGAAGCAACCGCTGCCGGAAATATCCTCGCGCAGGGCATTGCCGCAGGAGAGATCGCCGATATCAGCGCCGCAAGAGAGATCGTCCGAAACTCTTTCTCACTGGAAACCTTTGAACCGGACACCGCCGATGCCGCCGTTTACGCGCAGGCATTTGAACGTTTCCGGAAAATAGCGGAGTAAGCAGAGTTGCAACGGTTTTCCATAGTACTGCTTCTGCTGACCGCGGCGTACCTTTTCCCCGCCGCCGCAGCAGTTTTGCGTACCGGTGCCGGCGGTCAGGTCAAGACCCTCGACCCGGTTCGGGCAGATGACCTTGCCAGCCGCGATCTGGCGGCGGCGGTCTATGATACATTGCTGCAGTATGACTACACGGCACGCCCATACAAACTGATTCCGTCGATGCTGACGGGCATGCCGGAAGTATCTCCGGATTTCCGCTGTTACGAATTTGAACTGCGTGACGACCTCTACTTTCATCCGGCATCCTGTTTCAGCGATAAAGAATCCCGCCGGGTCACGGCTCACGATGTCCGTTTTTCGTTGCTGAGATTTGCGGATGTAAGAGTGCACAGCCCGGTCTACTGGATGTTCCGCAACAAAATCAGCGGATTGGATAAGTTCCGGCAGGCGACATTGAATGCCGCGCAGGATGACTGGCGCGTATACGATATGGAAATCCCGGGCATACAGGTATTGTCCGACCGGAAACTGCGTATAACGTTAAAGCAGAGCGACCCCCGTTTTCTCTACATGCTTGCCATCCCCAATGCCGGGATCGTTTCCCGCCGCGCCGTCCGCTGTTACGGAGCGCGTTTTTCGCACACCCCGGTAGGTTCCGGGCCCTTCATCCTCAAGCGCTGGATACATAATCTGAAACTGGAATTTGTCCGTAATCCGGAATTCCGTCAGGAATATTTCCGGCACGCCCGGAATCCGGTTGACCGCAAACGTCCTCTTCCTCTGCTTTCCGGCATCACCGTCTATCAGATACGCCAGCCGATGACTGCATGGATGATGTTTCTGCGAGGCAAACTGGACTACAACGCTCTGGACAAGGACAACATGGGAACTCTGCTTTCCGCCAATGATCTTATCCCGGCGCTGAAACAGCGGCAGGTCAGATTAATGAGTAATCCGGAGTTTGAAATCCGTTATGTCGGATTCAATTTTGATGACCCGCTGCTCCGGAACAATCTCAAACTCCGCCAGGCGCTGGCGCTTTCCTACAACATCAACCGGAGAATAGATCATGCCGGAGGACAGTTGATCGCGGCACATTCGGTGATCCCGCCCAACGTGGCAGGGCATGACCCGGATTTCCGCAATGAATTCATCAGCTGTAACCTCGATAAAGCCAAAAAACTGCTTGCCGAAGCCGGATTTCCCGGAGGCATCGACCCCCGTACCGGGAAACCGCTGACCCTCACCTTTGACCAGAGCGGCAATGACACCGCGCACCGTCAAATGGGGGAACTGGCGGCAGATGATTGGCGCAAACTGGGAATAAATGTGATCCCGGTGCTGAATTCCAAACCCCGTTTTTTTGAAAAACTCCGGCAGAAACGGTTTCAGTTATTCCGGTTGTCCTGGGTCGGGGATTATCCGGATGCGGAAAATTTCCTGCAACTGTTTTACTCCGGCAATACCGGCTCCTGCAACCGCACCGGATTTTCCGATGAAAAATTTGATGCCCTGTTTGAAAAATCGCTGACCATGCCGGATTCTCCGGAACGCACAGAACTCTACAAACAGATGTCGGCTCTGGCGATCAGCAAATGCGCCTGGATATGTGAAGGTTTCCCGGTGAGCAGCATACTCTGTCACGGCTATCTGGAGAATTATCTTCCCTGCGACTTCAGTTTTGTTCGTTGGAAATATCTCAATATCAATGAAAAATTGCAACAAAAACTGCTGCGGCAGTTCAAACCGCTGTCATTCGCTGAATTGTCAAACAAATAAAGAGGAGAATATTTATGCCGGAAATGATGTCTTATGAAGAGATTTTGAACCGGTTGAAATCCAGCGGTAATAAATATCTTTATCCGGGAGCAGGTCAACGGGATTTCTGGGACAATATCCCCGATGAACAAAAAACAAAACTCATTGCTCAAGGCGAAGAAGCTCAAACTCAAGCGATACCGCAGCTTTCGCTGAAAGATTATATGAAATACTTCCGTGACGGCGACCGAATCTCCTATGAAACTCCGTTCTTCAAACGCCGCCAGCTGCTCATCGCACTCGTACTCGCCGAATGTGCCGAATACAAAGGACGCTTCATAGATGATATTGCTGAAGTGATATGGCAAATTCTTTCTGAACCGGTCTGGACACTCCCGGCGCATCAGGGCTTGACCGATTATCCGCTACCCGGCCCCGAAGAGTGGAAGGTGGATCTTTTCAGTGCAGAAACCGGCCGGATACTGACCGAAGTTCTCCAATTTTTACAGCCGGAACTGGAACCCGGATTTCAGCCGCTGGTAAACCGGATAAAGTACGAAGTCAACCACCGGGTGCTGGAAGTATGCGAAAAACGGACTTTCTGGTGGCATAACGGACTCAACAACTGGACGGTATGGTGCAGTTATTCAGTAAATTCTGCAGCATTGACCCTGTGGAAAGAAGAACCGGAACGGCTGGCAGAATTCCTTGTCAAACATATCATTCCCATGAAAAATTTCTATGACAATTATCCTGCTGACGGAGGCTGTGATGAAGGTGCGTCCTACTGGATGGTCGCAGTCGGTATGCTGTTGAACGGTCTTGACCTGCTCCAATTCCATCTGGGAGGTTTTGAAACTTGGCTCGCCGAACCTAAACTGAAAAAAATGGTCGAATTCATTCCGCGCGTAAATCTCTGCGGCAAATGGTTTATGGGTTTTTCGGATGCCGAATCATTTTTCCCGAAATTCCCGCGTGGTTTGTTTCTCAAATACGCGGCAATGGTCGATAGTACAGCGGCGGCGCAGCTGGCGTTGGAACTCCCGGGAAGCACCACTTCCGCCGCCGGCAACCGCAATCTGGGCGGACTTCAGGAAACCCTCTCCACACTTACTGCCGATTTTTCACCCCGCGGCAGTTTGAAACATAATGCCATTGATTTCTGGGAAGATCTTCAGATCTGGATCGCCCGCCAGAACCCGGAAAATGCCGAAAAAGGCATGATTTGCACCCTGAAAGGCGGCCATAACAAACAATCCCACAACCACAAAGATCTGGGACACTTTTCACTTTGGTACAATAATGCTCCGGTAATCGTCGATGTGGGACGCAGCACCTACAACAAAATCTGTTTTTCCGACAAGCGTTACACGTTGTGGAATCTGAACGCCTCCGGGCATAACGCCGCAGTTTTCGACGGTCGCGATCAGGGATCAGGAGCAGAATACAAAACCGTTTTGACTCCGTCCGGCAACACAATAAAATGTGATCTCACTCAAGTTTTTGAAGAAGATAACGGCATCAAGCGCTATGTGCGCGAAATCGATGCCCGGTGGGAAGAAAATAAAATCATCATATCCGAACAAGCCGAATTTGAAGGCACAAAAAACTTTTCCATCAACTTTTACACTCCCATCGCACCGGAAACGATATCCGCAAATTGCCTCCGGATCGGAGATGTTGAACTCAACTGCAGCGGCATTGAGATCATTCATGCCGAAAAATCGGACAAACTTGATGAGAAACTGACCGGGCTTTGGGGGGCTTTATGGGAAATCCGTCTGGCAAATTGCACCCAAAACAGTGCCGGGTGGAATATTGAATTCTCCATCGCAAAATAATTCCGAAAAAAATCCCGTTCCCGAAGTGGAAAAGACTTGTTAATTTGCACAATATATGCTATATTATTATAATTAAATTGTAGTATAGTGGTATTGTGTAAATTTAACATAAAACAATTCGGAAACAACAAAAAATGAGTGATGTCAATTCCCGCGATATACAGGTGAATATCGAAGATATCATGCATACCGCATATCTTCAGTATTCCCTCAGTGTCAACGTCGGACGCGCCATTCCCGATGTCCGCGACGGACTGAAACCGGTCACCCGCCGAATCCTCTACGCCATGAAGCGCATGGGTATCGGCAAAGGTCATCAAACCGTGAAAAGCGCCAAAGTGGTCGGTGAAGTCATGGGTAACTTCCACCCCCACGGCGATTCCGCGATCTACGATGCCATGGTGCGTCTGGCGCAGAAATTCAACATGCGCGCCCCGCTGGTCGAAGGTCAGGGTAACTTCGGTACCGCCGACGGCGACCCCGCCGCCGCCAGCCGTTACACCGAGTGCCGCATGGAACGCCTTGCCGAAGAAATGCTTCAGGATATCAATGAAGATACCGTCGATATGGTTCCGACCTTCGACGAATCCGATGTTGAACCCTCGGTGCTTCCCGCCAAGTTCCCGCAGCTTCTGGTCAACGGCACCACCGGTATCGGTGTCGGTATGGCAACCAATATTCCCACCCATAACCTCGGGGAAGTCATCGATGCCACGGTCGCACTTCTGGAAAATCCCGATGCTTCGGTGGATGACCTCATGCAGTATCTGCCCGGCCCGGACTTCCCCGGCGGTGCGATCATCCGCGGCCGCCATTCTCTGCGCCAGTTCTACCAGACCGGCCGCGGCAGTGTCCATGTCCGCGCCAGAGCCGACATCATCGAACATGACGGCAAAGAGCAGATCATCATCAGCGAAGTTCCTTTCGGAGTCAACAAGGCTGAACAGATCGCCCGTATCGCCCAGCTGATGGCTGACAAAAAGATCACCGGTATCGACGATATCCGCGACGAATCCAGTGACCGTGCCGGAACCCGCGTGGTGATCGATGTCAAACGCGGTGCTATGGGTCAGGTGGTGCTGAATCACATCTTCAACTCCACCATGTTCGACACCACCATCGGCTGCACCATGCTGGTCGTCGACCGCAACCGTCCCCGCACCATGAATCTGGTTCAGGTGCTTCAGGCGTACATCGACCACCGTCTGGAGGTCATCCTGCGCCGCAGTATTTTCCGCCTCAAAGAAGCGGAAGCCCGAATGCACATCGTTTCCGGATTGATCAAGGCAGTCGAAAATATCGACGAAGTCGTTGAGATCATCAAAGGTTCCAGCGACCGCGACAATGCCCGCACACGCCTGATGGAGCGCTTCGATTTCTCGGAGATCCAGGCGACCGCCATCGTGGATATGCGTCTGCACCAGCTTACCGGTCTTGCTATTGCCAAACTGCAGGATGAATTCGCCGAACTCACCGCCCGCATCGAATACCTCAAGAGCCTTATCGAAAGCCGCGACCTCCGTATCAGCGTGGTCAAAGATGAACTGCTCGAAGTCAAAGAAAAATATGCCGATGAACGCCGCACCGAGATCACTATGGATGATTCCGATCTCAACATCGCCGACCTCATCCCCCGCCACAGCTGCGTGATCACCGTTTCCAACACCGGCTACATCAAACGTGTCCCGGTCGACACCTACCGCACCTATCATCGCGGCGGCAAAGGCATTATCGGCATGGAAACCAAAGAAGAAGACCATGTGGAGCATCTTTTCAGCGCCCACAGTCACGATATCATCTTCTTCTTCACCGACCGCGGCTTCATGTACTGGCTCAACGTCTATGAAATTCCCGAAGGTCTGCGCACCGGCAAGGGCAAGGCGATCATCAACCTGATCAAAGTTCAGCCCGGCGAAAAGATCTGCGCCATGCTCACTGTCACCAGAGAGGAACTGGAACGTTCCGACCGCTATATCGTCATGGCGACCAAAAACGGTATCATCAAAAAGACCGAATTGGCTCTCTTCAAGAATCTCCGCCGCACCGGACTGCGCGCGCTCGTCATCGAAGATGATGACGACCTTATCGGCGCCGGCATCAGCGGAAACGGCGACGAGATCCTGCTCTCCAGCCGTCTTGGTATGGCGTGCCGCTTCGATCAGACCGATGACCAGATCCGTCCGATGGGCCGTACCGCCCGCGGCGTGACCGGAATGAGATTCAAACTCGAGGGCGATGAAGTCGTCAGCATGGAAATCGTTTCCGAACCCACCTACGACGAAGCCGAAATCGAAGTCGAAAACGAAAATGAAGATGCCAATATCACCGAAACCGAAGTCGCACTGGAAGAAGATGCTTCCGGTATCGATGCCTTCGGCGCCGGTCCGGAAGTTCTGGTCGTCACCGACGGCGGTATGGGCAAACGCTCCTACGTTTCCACCTACCGCAAGACCAACCGCGGCGCCCGCGGTGTGGTCAACATCAAACTCCGCGAAGGCGAACATGTCCTGTCCGTCATTCAGATCTCCGGAGATGACGAGATCCTGCTCACCACCGAACGCGGTCAGTTGACCCGCATCCCGGCTCACGAAATCCGCCGGGTCGGCCGTGCTTCTCTCGGCGTCCGGATCATGAATCTCAATGCCGGAGACCGCTTGACCGGTGTCGCCCGCATCATCAGGATCGAAGACGAAAATGATTCCGGCAACACTGAAAATGCTGTCGATATCACCCCTGCTGATGAAAACGCGCCCATGGGAAACCCGGTTGCGGAAAATTCGGGGAATGAAACTCCGGAGGAATAACCGGAAATGTTGGTAATGCAAGATTTTCTCCGTCAGCTCGGACGGACGGCGATCATGGGGATCGTCAACGCCACCGGCGACAGTTTCAGCGAAAATGCTGATTCTGCGCCGGAGTCTGCCGTTGACCGGGGGTGCGCTCTGGCTGAAGCCGGAGCCGATATCCTGGACATCGGCGGCGAATCCACCCGCCCCGGCGCCGGAGAAATCTCTGCAGAAACGGAAATTTCCAGAGCCATCCCGGTTTTGAAAGAACTGAAAAAACGCCTGCCGCAAATGGCGTTCAGCATCGACACCCGCCATGCTGCAGTCGCCGCCGCCGCGCTCGAAGCCGGAGCACAGATAATCAACGATGTCTCCATGCTCAGCGACCCGGAAATGGCGGCGGTCATCGCCCGTTATCAGGCGGCGCTGATCATCGGTCACTTCCGCGCCGCGCCGGAAATCATGCAAAACAGGGAATACTGCAATTATCCCGATGGCGTAGCCGTGACTGTCGCAGCAGAACTTGCCGCTGCCAAAAAATCTGCACTTGCCGCCGGGGTACTTGAGAACAATATTCTGCTCGATCCGGGTATCGGTTTTTCCAAAACTGCCGGACAGTGCTGGGAACTGCTGCGCGACCTCGCAACGGTCGCACCGCTGCCGGCACTTGCAGTCGGAATTTCCCGGAAAAGTTTTCTCGGTTGGGTTTCCGGCGAAAAAGAGCCGGCAAAACGGCTTGGAGAATCTCTCGCAATTGAACTGGAACTTGCTTCTGCCAAAACCGCGATCATCCGTACCCATGCCGTGCGTGAACTTCACAACGCGTTGAGTGTTGCAACTTACTTCAGGAGGTTGAAAGAAAAATGACACAATTCTGGGAGATCATTTTGAACTGGCGTCAGCCGCTGGAAATCATCATTCTGTTTGCCGCGATCTATGTGGTGCTGTACTATTCCCGCAAAACTCACGGCGCCCGGATGATGCTGGTGCTGGTGGTGCTGCTGCTCAGTGTCTGGGTGGTGGCGCGTATCATGGAACTGCCGGTCATCACCATGCTTTTCGAAGAGTTCTACGGCTCAACCATCATCGCCTTGCTGATAATTTTCCAGCCGGAAGTCCGCCGCGGACTTACCCAGTTGGGGCTGGTCATGGAAAAACGCCACCGGAAAGAGGTCATCAGCGAAATCGAAGATGCCGTTGTCAATATGGCAGGCAATAAGATCGGCGCCCTGATCGTCATCGAAGGCAAAGAACAACTCCAACCGTTGATCGATGATGCCATCCAACTTGATGCACAGGTCAATTCCCAGTTGCTGGAATCCATATTTTTTCCGAATTCACCGCTCCATGACGGCGCAGTGATCATCCGGGGCGACCGTATCGTTGCCGCACGGGCGATCCTGCCGCTGACCCGTTCCAAAGAGATATCGCCGCATCTGGGGACCCGCCACCGGGCGGCGCAGGGTATTTCCGAAGAGAGCGACGCAGTAACGATCCTGATTTCCGAAGAGTCCGGTGCGGTCTGTATCGCCTATGACGGCGAATTGCACCGCGACCTCTCCGAATTCGGACTCAACCGGATGCTGGAAACGCTGGTAGTCGGCAAGGATTCCCGCGAACTGGATGAAACGCTCCAGCTGGTCAGCGCCCAGGAAGAAAGTGAAACTCTGGCTGAAAAGATCGATGCGGAGGAAAATAAATGAAACGTATAATCAATTTTTTCCGTAAAGATGTCTGGCGCAAACTGCTGGCGCTGATGCTGGCTTGCCTGCTCTACTGGAACTTGAGCGACCGCGAAAAAGTCAGCAAACCGGTTTCCGTCCCGATGGAGCTGGAGGTCGCCGCCGGATTGTTCCTGCCGGAAGATTATAAACTCGATGTCCGCGTAATGGCCAAAGGCACCGAACGGGCATTGAACAACCTTAAAATAAAAGGTAATATCAAAGTTGACCGCAACGACCGGATGAATGGTAAATTCCGGCTCCGCCTGGACGAGCGTAATTTTGAACACCGCAAAGATGTGGAGATCACCCGGATCGAACCGGAATTCGTGGAGCTGCCGGTGCAGATGTATATTCAGCGTGATGTCAAAGTCACCCCCAAGACCTCCGGCAAAGTACTGGACGGTTTTGAATTGAAAGCACTCTCCTGCGACCCCGCAACCATCCGTATCGGCGGTCCGGAAAATGAGGTCAACGCCATTGAATACATCGAAACGGAACCGCTTAAACTTGACTTCGACCGTAACTTCACTCAAAAACTCAAACTCATCCATCCCCAATTGCCCAATATCGTGTGCAGTGCCAATGAAACGATCGTCAAAGTTGATATTTCCCCGGTACTCAATCAGCGCAAGGTATTTGAAAATATTCCGGTACGTTACCTTTTCCCCCATACGCTTTCATCGTCCGGAGTTCTGGAGAACCGCTTCACCATTCTGCCGTCGGTCTCCCGGGTCAGCGTGATCATCACTGCTCCTCCGGCGCTCTTTGAAGAGATCGAACCGGAAAAACTCTATGTGGTCGCCGACCTCTCCGCTGAAATGCTGTCCAAACATTCCGAACGCATCAATGTCCGTTTGTACTGCCCGGAAACCATGCGTTCATTCAGCGCCGGGCGAATCAGAGAAATCGAAATCCATCCGGCGGTGGTTTCCGTCACCGTCCAACCGGATAATATCAATAAAACAATAAAAAAACAGTAATTTTACAACAAACATAGATCTGTAAACAAGGAGAAAACAAAAATGGCAATCAAAAAACTCAATTCAATGTTCCATAAGCACAGCCGCTGGCTGTTCGGCATTTTTGCGGCGATCATCATCATCGCCTTTATGGATTTCCTGACCCCGGGTCGCGGCGGATGTGCCTTTTCCGGAGAACCCGAAGATCAGCAGGTCGGTACTGCTTTCGGTGAAAAGGTCACCTATGGAGATCTGATGGATATTGACCGCGACCTCCAGGTCTTTGAATCCCTCACCGGAGCCAGAAGCCAGCACGAACTGCGGATGCTCTTTTTCAACTACTGCATGCTCAAACGCGCGGAACAGCTCGGTTTCACTTTCAGCGACAAGCAGGTCGCCGAAATGCTCCGGGTTCTGCCGGTTTTCATGGATAACGGCAAATTCTCCCGCGCCAAATATGATGAGTTCCTCAAAAACAACCAGCTCAGTTCTGCCGACTTGATCAAATCGGTCCGCAATGCGCTGGTCATCCAGCAGATCCCAGGATTCTTCCGCCGGGATATCACCGTGACCGATCAGGAAATCGAAACGGTCTACAAGAGCAACTTTCCGCGGGTTGCCATCCGCGCGTTCCAGGTCAAAGATTCCCTGTTCTCCGACAAGGTCAAGATCGATGATGCCGCCCTTAAAAAGTACATGGCCGCCAACAAAGCGGACTATGTCATCCCCGGCAAACTGGATACTCTCGTGATCGAACTTTCCAGCGAACCCTACAAAGCGGCTGCCGAAAAGAGCGTCACCGACCAATTCGTCGCCGATTTGATCAAGAACCGTGGACTTGAAGGTGTCGATGTCAAAACCATCCGTCCGCTGCTGGTCAATCAGAAAGCGACTGAACTTGCCGCCGCCCGGATGAATGCTTTCTACCGCACCGCCAATGCCGCAATCGAAGAAGCCAAAGACTTCAATGCCAAGGTCGAAGCCTTCCGCAATGCCGCCGCCAACAGCAAACTGACGGTCGTCGAAGCCAAAAATGTTGAATTCAATTCCCAGATGATCGACAAGGTCGAAGCCCCGGAACTGATCGCCGAACTGCGCAGTATGCCGATCTCCGACACCATCTCTCCGCTCACCCGTCCCCGCCGTTCCGGCAAAGGTGTGGCGGTGGCGATGCTGATCAAGCGTACCGCGCCCCGCCAGATGAGTTTTGAAGAAGCCAAAGCCAAACTTACTGCGGACTACCGCAAAGCCGAAAGCGTCAAACTTGCCCGCATCCACGCCAAAAATCTGTGGAGCGGAGTCATCAAACTTGCCCCGGCGAAACGCTCTGCAGCATTCGCCAAACTCGGCAAGATGGAAAACATCGTCTTCTCCATGATCAGCGCCCCCGAAAAGAATGAACTGCACATGAGCATCGTCCGCGATGCCAGTCCCTTCCTCGGCACCATGAAAACCGGCGATTTCTCCCCGGTCATCAACACCGCCGACGGCGCCATGCTCGTTGAAATGGTCAAACGCTATCCCGCCGTCATGGAAAAACTCGCCGAAAACCGCGAAATGATCAAGCAGGGTATCATGGAACAGAAAGCACAGCAGCTCCAGATGGAATTCATGGTCCATCTCGACCGCAACTGCCGCTACGAAATCGAAGACCGTACTCAGGGCAACTGATATGAACCTTTCTGCTGCCGACACCGGAAGCGGCATTGCGCTGGGCAGGCAGATGACCGTCGAATTTTACGACTGCAAATCTGCCACGCTGACCAATGCCGCTGAACTGGAAAGAGTCTTTCTGCATGCCGCGCAGGTTTCCGGCGCACATGTGGTCGATTCGGTATTCCACTCCTTCGATCCCCAGGGGGTAAGCGGAGTGGTGGTGATCTCCGAATCCCACTTTGCCGTTCACGCCTGGCCGGAACACGACTACGCGGCAGTCGATCTCTTCACCTGCGGCGCGGGGGTGGATTTCGATCTGGCAGTAAAGGCTCTGGCAGAGGGTATGCAGTCAGGTTATTGGATAATATCCAGTCTGGTCAACCGGGGGATCCTCGGTGACACCGGAGTGGAACGACTGGTTCCCGTAGTTGAAAATGAAAACAGCCGGGGACTGCAGCTCTCCTGGAAAAGCCGGTATGAACACACCGGCGCCCGGGCGATGTCCAGTTGTATCGACATTTACGGATGTTCCGCCATCGATCTTTCCGATGAAGCGGAACTGAAAAAATTCACTGGAGAAGTGGTTGAACTTCTCGCTGAAAATTCTGCCGGGCAGTATGAATGGGGCTGTTCGGAAAACAATGACGAAATTGAATTTGCCTGTTCTTTTGATCGGGGACACTTGAGCGGCTTCGCCTGCCCCGACCGTTCCGGAATCTATCTGGACGTATTCACCACCGGATTTTTTGACCCGCGGGAAATTGCGGAATTCGCCATGCGTAAACTCGGCGGACAATATTACCGGATGCAGCCGCAAGTACGACAATGAAATGAGTACTGTCAATTATACTGACAGTTTATATATGACTGACAAGAGGTATCGATAATGAAAAAAGAAAATTCACAAAAATCTTCAGCGATCGCCAGAATTACTGTTTTGCTGATAGTCCTCGCCTGTGCCATCGCCGCACTTTTCGTCTGGAGATCGTTTAAATCATCGGATGCCGCTCCGGAATTCGGTAAACTGGAACTCGTTTCCGGAGATGCCAGTTGCGTACTGCCGGGAGAAAAATTCACCGTCACATTGCGCGCGTTGGATACCGAAGGCTCTCCTCTGAAAAACTGCCGGGTGATCCCGGTATTTTCCGCTCCCGGCAACTGTACCGTGACCCCCTCTGAAGGCCGTACTGACAGCGGCGGTATCATCCGGTTTGAAGTCGTTTCCGGCAATCAGACCGGAGACAATTACATCAGTTTCAAGAACGATGCCAGTAATTCCGAAGCAATTTCCATGCGCTTTGTCAACGGCGTCAAACTGCTCGGAGCCGATCAGGAAGGCCCCTCCGGCAAACCGCTGCCCGCTCCGGCAGGAGTTCAGCTGGTCGATGCCGCCGGCAAACCGCGTCCCGGAGTGAAAGTTTATATCAGCAGTTCCAAAGGATTGACCACTGCTGACAGTTCACTTATCACCGACCGGCGCGGTATCGCGGCAACGACGGTGTCGCTTCCGGAAAAATCCGGTGTTTCCTCGCTTGATCTCGAAATCGAACCCGCAGCCGGCGAAAAATTCCGTACCATCAACCTCAATGTCATGTCATATAATATATGGAACATAGTCATCAGCGTTCTGGGCGGTCTGGCGCTCTTTATGCTCGGTATGACGATGATGAGTGACGGTCTTGCCAATATCGCCGGGGAAAAAATGAAAAATATCCTCGGTTACTGCACCAGCAACCGCTTCATTGCCCTGATCGCCGGAACTGTGATCACGGCAGTCATTCAGTCCTCAAGTGCAACTACAGTCATGATCATCGGTTTCGTCAACGCAGGTCTGATGACTCTCGCCCAGTCGATCGGAGTGATTTTCGGTGCCAATATCGGTACGACTATCACGGCACAGATCATTGCTTTCAACATTGGCGCGCTGGCGATGCCGGCGATCATTATCGGATTGGCGATGCGTTTTGTCAAGCGGGGCAAGATTGCTGACATCGGCTTGACCATACTCGGATTCGGATTGCTTTTCTTTGGAATGAATTTGATGAGTGCGGAGTTGAAAGCACTCTCCGGATTCCCCTCATTCCTGAAATTTTTCCAACTCTTCGACTGCGCTCCGGTCAACGGGGTCATGCCGGTCGGCAACGTACTGGGTACGATCATGATCGGCGTGATTGCCACCTTGATCGTCCAGAGTTCCTCGGCAACGACCGGTGTCGCCGTCGTACTCGGCGCCGGCGGATTGATCAATTTGTATACAGCCGTGGCGCTCATTCTCGGAGCCAATATCGGAACCACCATCACCGCGCAGCTGGCAGCGATCCCCGCCAACCGTCCGGCACGTCAGGCGGCATTGGCGCACACATTGTTCAACCTGATCGGAGTACTGATGATCTTCGGAAGTTTCTGGATCCCCTGGCGCAGTACCGGGATCCCGGTATTCTTCTACTTTGTCAATGCCATCACTGAAGGCAACGCCTTTGCGCCCATTCCGGAAAACATGGCGCGCCACATTGCCAATGCTCACACGGTATTCAATCTGGCGACCGCGCTTATCCTGCTGCCGCTGGGCGGAGTGCTGGCGGGATTGTGCGAAAAACTGATGCCGGCAACTCAAGCCAAGATCCACTTTCAATACCTCGAACCCCACCTGCTGGATTCCCCGGCGCTGGCGCTTCGCCAGAGCGTGACCGCCATCGGCAAAATGCTCAAAAAATCATGGAAAATGGTCGATTCTGCGGTGGTCGGCAACTTTATGCAGGGCAAGGTCAATGAAAACCGCATGGAAAAATTCCAGAACCGTGAAGAGCGGGTCGACCGCTATCAAACCGAGATCATGGAATATCTTTCCCAAATCATGCGCCGCAAGATTTCCCCCAAGCAGGCTGAACTTATCCCGGCATTGATGCACTGCACCAACGACGCTGAACGTATCGCCGACCGCGCCGAAAATATCATTACCCTAACCCGACGCCTTGAAGCGGAAAAGCTGACCATCAGCCGCGCCGCACTGGAAGAACTGGAAAGAATCTTTGCTGAATTGTCCAAGCAGACCGCCTTCGCCCTCAACGCGTTGGAATTTTCTGAGGAAGAGTGGAAAGAACGGGCGGTCAAAGCTGAAAAATTGATCGGTAAACTGGCGTCTGATTCCGAAGAAGCCCATATCAAACGTATGAAAAATGCCAAATGTACCGCACAGACCGGTATCGTTTATGTGGAACTTCTCGGTGAATTGGTCGCGGTTTCCCGCCACTTGAGCAACATCGCAGAACGCGCAGTTTGATCGGGGAACCGGAAACTGTAAGAATAAAAAAATATCCGTCTACCCTTGAAAAAATGAGGTTTTGATGTTATCTTTAGTAAGAGGCATTGTGCTTATTGGTAAATGCTTCATCGTCACGAATTGTTGATAACTGAGCAAAAATAGAGCATCGTAAATATGAAAATTCTGCTTCTTAACGGTCCGAACCTCCAGCTGCTCGGCAGCCGGGAACCGGATATATACGGCAAAACCACATTGGCATCCATCGTTGCCGATGTGATCGGACTCGGAAAAAAATTCGATCTTGATGTTGAAGCATTTCAATCCAACTCCGAAGGTGATCTGGTCACCATTATCGGTGATGCTCCCCGCAATGGATTCTCCGGCATTATCATAAACCCGGCGGCATACACCCACACTTCGGTCGCTATCCGCGACGCGATCGCCGCCGCCGCTCTGCCGGCAGTTGAAGTTCATTTGAGCAATATCAATTCAAGAGAGGCATTCCGTCACGAATCACTCACCGCACCGGTTTGTATCGGTGTAGTTGCCGGATTCGGGGCGTTTTCGTATCAGATGGCACTCCGGGCATTAGCCAATAAACTCGGAGTTGCTGAAAAAATCTGATTCTATGGTTAGAAAAAAATTTATTATTTCGAGGTAAAAAATGAAAATTGAAATCGAAGAAATCCGCAGTCTTGTGAGCATGATGGGAGAATACAATCTCAGCGAAATCAAAATCGAAGATGATGGCTGCAATATCTGCCTGCGCCGCAATTGCGCGACCGAAGTTCCCGTCGCGCCAGTCGCCATTCAGACGGTTGCCGCAGCTCCCGCGGCTCCGGCAGTTCAGGCTGCTCCCGCCCCGGCTGCTCCGGCGGTTGAAGCTGCCCGAATCACCATCGATTCCCCGCTGGTCGGAACTCTCTACCGCGCTCCCGGACCGGATGCCCAGCCCTTCGTTCAGGTCGGCGACCGGGTCAACCCCGACACCACCATCTGCATCATCGAAGCGATGAAGGTCATGAATGAAGTCAAAGCCGAAAAATCCGGCGTGATAAAAGAGATCCTCGTCGAAAACGCTCAGGCTGTCGAATACGGTCAGCCGATCTTCGTGATCGAGTAAGTATTCCCCACGCTTTTGCCGGAGAAATTATGTTTAATAAAGTAATGATCGCCAATCGCGGCGAAATCGCCGTCCGGATCATCCGGGCATGCCGCGAACTCAATATCCGTACTGTGGTAGTCTATTCAACTGCCGACACCGACAGTATGGCGGTAAAACTCGCCGATGAAGCAATCTGCATCGGCGCTCCGTCACCGTCCGAAAGTTATCTGCTTATCGAACGGCTGCTCACCGCCGCTGATCTCTGCGAAGTTGATGCCATTCACCCCGGTTACGGCTTCCTGTCCGAAAACCCCTACTTCGCCGAAGCCTGCCGCCGTCACGGCATCGCTTTCATCGGCCCCACCTCCGAAGCAATGAAAGCGCTCGGAGACAAGGCGGTCGCCCGCGATACCATGAAAGCCGCCGGTGTACCGATCACGCCCGGCAGCGACGGACTCATCGTCAATGAAAAACAGGCGCTTGCCATGGCGTACAAACTCGAATACCCCGTCATCATCAAAGCGGTCGCCGGAGGCGGCGGTCGCGGTATGCGCATCTGCCGCAATGATGAAGAGGTCATCCAGGGCTTCCACTCCGCCCGCGCCGAAGCCGAAAAAGCGTTCGGCAACGGTGACTTGTATATGGAGAAATTCCTGGTCAATCCCCGCCATATCGAAGTGCAGATCCTTGCCGACAACTACGGCAATGTCATCCACCTCGGCGAACGCGACTGCAGTGTTCAGCGCCGCAACCAGAAACTTCTGGAAGAAACTCCCAGCCCCGCAGTTTCCCAGAAACTCCGGGAAAAACTCGGTTCTGCCGCCGTCAAGGCCGCAAAAGCTGCCAAATACACCAGCGCCGGAACTATCGAATTTCTGCTCGATGCCAATGACAATTTCTACTTTATGGAGATGAATACCCGTATTCAGGTCGAACATCCCGTAACCGAAATGCTCACCGGCATCGACCTGGTCAAGGCTCAAATCGCCATCGCCGCCGGCGAAAAACTGAATATCCGTCAGAAAGATGTCCAGTTCTGCGGACACGCGATCGAATGCCGTATCAACGCCGAAGACCCCGAACGCAATTTCGCCCCGTGTCCCGGAAAACTCAAACTGTTCGTCCCCGCTGGAGGTCCTAATGTCCGTATGGATACCCACGCCTATACCGGTTACTCCATCCCGCCGTATTACGACAGTTTGATCGGTAAACTGATCGTCTGGGGACATGACCGCGCTGAAGCGTTGGCTGTTTGCAACCGTGCTGTAAGTGAAGTGGTGGTAGATGGTGTCAAGACCACTATCCCGTTCCAGCAGAAACTTCTCACCCATAAGAATTTTATCGAAGGTAAGTACGATACCGGTTTTGTCGAACGCATCCTTCAGGAGAAATAATCACTTAACACAGAGAGGGAATGTCAGATGAAGAACCCACCAGATGCCGCCAATGATCCCAAAAATGCCAATGTCAAAACCAATGAAACAATGATGCTCGGAGATTCCGAACTTGGTGATGTCAAAATCCACGACGGTGTAATTGCCACGCTTACCCGCCGGGCCGCGCTCAATGTCGAGGGCGTTTCCCGTCTTGCCGGCAATGCCCTTGTCGACAACCTCGCTGAAATCGTCGGCAGCCGCCGGATGCAGAGCCGTGCCATCAATATCACTGTCAACGAAAACAACCAGATCTCCATCGAAATCAAACTTAACCTCAAGATCGGATACACGATTCCCGAAGTCGCTGAAAATGTTCAGAAAGCCGTTATCAGCGATGTCGAAAACGTCACCGGCATGAGCGTTAAGACCGTCCACGTCCTCATTCAGGATATCGATGACGAATATTTCGATGAAGACGAGGAAAACGGCGAACTGGAATAAGTTTCCGCAAAAAATGAAAGTTGAGGATTGTTGATGATGGACAGATTTCTGGAAATATTCAACGAGGTGTGGCAAAAGGAATTTTACCGGGGGGTCTTGCTCACAACTGGAACATTTTTTGCAGTTTTGCTCGTTTACTGGATACTGAAGATCATTTTCTTCTGCAAATTCGGTAAACGGCGCTGTTCAACGGTGACCATAAAAAGAGAACACGGCGAAATCGTGATCTCTGCCAGTGCCGTCAGTGCCGCCATCCGTTCTGAATTGAAGCAATTCAAGGAATTGGATATCCACCGGATAGTGCTGTTTCGCAAACGGGGTATCTATTCCATGGAGATCCGCTGCGATTTGGTGAAATCAACGCCGAACCGGGGACTGCCGGAACTTCATTCGCTGATCGAACCGCTGGTGAAACTCCGCATGGAGGACATTTTCGGTTTGACCGCGCTGGAGCAGATCACACTCAAGGTCGAACACTCCGAAAATTTTGAAGAGTTCACCGAAAATGAGATCCCCGATTCTCCGGAACTGCCGGATATTGCGATGAAATGATTCTGGCATCACGTTCTCCGCGCCGCAAAGAGTTGCTGACCCGTTGCGGTGTGGAGTTTTGTATTTATGACGCCGCAGTGGGAGAATTGACTGCGGGAAGCGGGATACCGGTGGAAGAACTTCCGGCTGCCAATGCCGAACTCAAAGCCGGATGTGCCGCAGAAAAATTCCCGCAGGAACTGGTTCTGGGCGCAGATACCATGGTCATCTGCGATGGAACCGCCTACGGGAAACCGGCGGATGAAAATGAGAGTTTCCGGATGCTTCAATCGCTTTCCGGGAAAACCCATCAGGTGATAACCGGGGTCGCATTGATCGACAGATCGCGCAACATCCGCGAAGTGTGGAGCGAAATCACGCATGTTCACTTCAAAGAGTTGAGCGACGATACCATCCGGCAGTATATACAGCAGGTTTATACGCTGGACAAAGCCGGGGCTTATGCAATTCAGGAACACGGCGATTTGATCGTTGACCACATCGACGGCGAAATCGAAAATGTTATCGGACTGCCGCTGATCCGTTTGAAACAGCGGTTGCAGCAAATTTAATTTCCGGGGAAAAGGAAATGGGAAAGATTTTTTTAAACCAGATAAGTGTATGTACCATCATCGGAACCTTGCCGCATGAACGGACTTTTCCGCAACGGCTCACGCTGGATATCGAAATTACTGTGCCGATGAAAAAAGCGGCGCTTTCCGATGATTTGACCGATGCACTGGATTATTCGGCAGTGGAGCGCGAAGTGGTCGAAACGGTTGAAAAATCCTCTTTCCAATTGCTCGAAGCACTCATCAATGCCGTCGGCATGGTGATCGTTGCCCACCCGGAGGTCATCTCCTGCCGGGTCCGCATTGACAAACCGGCGGCGGCATCCTACGGCAAATCGGTCGCCATTGAAGCCGGATTCACTTCAGAGGGGATGATCCAATGAGTCAAAGTGACGGCAAAAAACTCACCCCGATGATGACACAGTATCTGGAGGCAAAAAAAAGTATTCCTCCGGATGCGGTACTGCTTTTCCGTCTGGGAGATTTTTACGAAGAATTTTTTGAAGATGCCGAAACCGTGAGTTCCGTACTTGAACTTACTTTGACCAAACGTCAGGGGATGCCGATGTGCGGATTTCCCTATCATGCGCTGGACAACTATCTGCCCAAACTGGTCGCCGCCGGATTGAAAGTCGCCATCGCCGAACAGGTTGAAGACCCCAAACTGGTGACCAAAGGTATCGTCCGCCGGGAAATCACCCGGATCATCACCCCCGGTACTGTGATCGATAATTCACTGCTCAACTCGGACAGCAACAACTATCTTACCGCAGTTGCCGCCGACCGGGACGGTTCGCTCAATCTTGCCGCGCTGGATGTCAGCACCGGAGAGTTTTTCATCTGCACTCCGGGCGATGTGACGAAACTCAACTCCGAATTGCTCAAACTCGGCGCCAAAGAGTGCCTGATCTCCGGAAAACTCGCCGGAACTCTCGCGGAAATGACTCCCGCATTCCCCGGTGAAAATCTCAAAATAATGCTGACCGAACTCGATGAATGGCGCTTTGACCACACCGAAGCATTCAATTATCTTTGTACTCACTTCAAAACCACCACTCTGGATGGTTTCGGATGCCGCAACCGGCCGGCGGCAGTTGCCGCCGCCGCGGCGGTACTGCGCTACGCCTGCGAAAATCTCCGGCAGGAAGCCGGACACGTAACGCTACTTTCCTACCGTTCACTGGACGAATTCATGGAACTCGACCAGATCAGTCTGCGTAATCTGGAGATCAGCGCCTCCCTTTTCGGCAATAACCGTCAGGGTTCTCTGCTCGGCGTGCTGGACTTCACCACGACTCCAATGGGCGGCAGAAAACTCCGGAGTTATCTGGTGCGCCCGCTCCGCGACCACGCTCAAATCGTCCGGCGCCTGGATGCGGTTGAAAACTTCGTTCTGGATGCCATGGGACTTGCCGAACTGCGCGAATGTCTGCGGGTAATCCGGGACTTGGAACGCATCGTCGGCAGACTCAATGTCGGTATCGCAACTCCGCGCGACTTGCAGAATCTCGGCAGTTCACTGGAAGTCCTGCCCGGGATCAAAACGCTTCTTGAGTGCTTCACCGCGCCGCTTCTGGAACAGTGTGCCGCCGATCTTTCCGACTTTTCTGAACTCACTGCCGCGATCTCGGCGGCTCTGGCAGATGAACTTCCGGCTTCGATCTCCGATGGAGGAGTCATCCGTACCGGTTATTCGCCCGAACTTGACGAACTGCGTTCCGCCGCCGGCGACGGCAAAAAGTGGTTGAGCAAAATCCAGCTCCGGGAAATCGAACGAACCGGTATCAAATCACTTAAAGTCAAATACAATTCGGTTTTCGGCTACTACATCGAAGTCAGCAAATCCAACCTCGACCTCATCCCGGAAGACTATATCCGCAAGCAGACGCTGGTCAATGCCGAACGTTTCATTACGCCGGAACTCAAGGAACTCGAAAGCCGCATTCTCGGCGCTGAAGAAAAATCCCTCGCTCTTGAACAGAAACTGTTTTCCGAACTCCGCGACCGTGCCACCCGACGTACCGCCGATATTCAACGCGCCGCCGAAGCCCTCGCCGGAATCGATGCCATTGCCGCCTTTGCCGAATGCGCCAGACAGCGCAACTATGTCCGTCCAAAAATTTTCGATGATGACCGGCTGGTCATCGTCAACGGACGGCACCCGGTTCTGGATGCCGCTCTCGGTACCGGAAAATTCGTCCCCAACAGCACCGATCTGGATGGCGACCTTAAACGCATGATGCTGATCACCGGCCCTAATATGGCTGGTAAATCGACCTATATCCGTCAGACGGCACTGATTACCATCATGGCTCAAGCCGGTTCTTTTGTCCCGGCGGAAAGCGCAGAAATCGGTATCGTTGACAAAGTTTTCACCCGTATCGGAGCCGCCGATGACCTTTCGCGCGGTCAGAGTACCTTTATGGTTGAGATGGTGGAAACTGCCAATATTCTCCGCCACGCGACGCCCGGCAGTCTGGTCATCCTCGATGAAGTCGGCAGAGGAACCAGCACCTTTGACGGGCTTTCCATCGCCTGGTCGGTTGCCGAATTCCTCCACGATGAACCCCGGTGCCGTACCCAATTCGCCACGCACTACCATGAACTTACCGAATTGGCACAGACCCGGCGCGGTATCCGCAACTTCAATGTGGCAGTGCGCGAATACGGTGACGATGTCATCTTTCTCCGGCAGATCGTTCCGGGAGCCGCTGACCGCAGTTATGGTATTCATGTTGCGCGTCTTGCCGGTATTCCCCAGCCGGTGCTTGAACGCGCCAAAACTATTCTCGAACTTCTGGAAAAGAGCGCGGAGGCCCCGCGGGAAGCGATCGCCGCTCTGCCGCGCCGCACCGTACGCAACCGGCGCAATCAGGAAACCGAGAATGACGACATGATCCAACTCAAACTGCTGTAACAGTGTAAATTGCAAATAACGGCACGCCCTCACGGGCGTTGGATCATGCGCGTTTTTTCCGGCAGGCAAAGAGCAGGATCACCGTCATTATCAATATCGAAAGCGGCATCAGAAAAAAACTGTTGCGTAAGCCGATAAAAGCGATATCTCCAACCATCCCCTGAAGCCAGCTGAACACCCCGCGTCCGGGGATTCCTGCACAGGAGAGAATAATGTAGATCAACGTGGAATCCAACTGCAGTTTATCCACGCAGACACTCTGAATAGTCGGCCAGAATGGTCCGATCCCGATTCCGGCAAGTGTTACCAGTATGCAAACGCTGACCACCCCCGGCGCAGACGGGATCAGGATTCCGATCAGACAACTGAATATCCCGGAACCGATCAGCAATCCGGGCAGATGCTTCTGCGGCACCCACAGCCCGGACAGCATTCTGCCCAGCACCATCCCGAAGGCAAACAGCGCCATCGCCACGCCGGAAACAAACACCGATGCCTGATGCACCATCCGGACAAATGTCGGTATCCAGAATGTCAGACACCATTCACCGCCCCCGGCAAAGAAAATCGCCGCAAAAAAGAGCCAGAATCTGCCGCATCGGAAAATTTTTCCGGCAGAACTCAGCACCTCTTTACCGGATTTACTGCCGGATGCGTTCAATTTCACCTGCTCTGCCGGAGAAGGCAGCAGGAGCAAGATTATTCCCGGCACTCCGCACAATGCCACAGTCAGCAATGCACTCTGCCATTGGAAGTCATTATTGAGCAGAATTCCGGCACCGACCGTCGCCAGCGCCACGCCAGCCGACCAGAAGCCGTGGGCAAAATTCACATAGCGTCCCGGTTCTTCGTCGCGGTGCAGTTCCTGAACAAATGGCGTAGCAAGCGCTTCAAGCATTCCCTCGCCCGCTCCGGCAAAGAACATTATCAACAGCAGGAAACGGTATGACGGCACCAGGACAGTAATTCCGACCGCTCCGCTCATCAGCACCAGACCGGGAATGATCGAAGATCGCAAGCCGAAACGCCCCGCCATAAATCCGGCACACGCCATCGACAGCACCATCGCCCCGCAACGGACAGCGTGAAGCGCTCCGGCGGCACCCATGCCGCCGGATTCCAATGGGAAATTCAGTGCCTCCGCCAGATCAGGGATGACCACCGGAAAGATCACTGAACCTGCGGCATAGGCAATAAATGCCAGAAACGCGGCGTAATCATAACGCCCGAAATGAAGTTTTTTCAATTTTCAGCCTTTTCAAACCGGAGTTTGGCTGCGGTGTAAGCATTCTGCATCAGCACCGCGATCGTCATGGGACCGACACCGCCGGGAACCGGGGTGATCATGGCGGCTTTATCCACGCACTCTTCAAAATTCACATCGCCGGTCAACCGGTTTTTGCCCAGTTTTTCGTCAAAAATACGGTTGATACCGACGTCGATCACGATCGCCCCATCCTTGACCATATCGCCGCGGACAAATCCGGCTTTACCAATGGCAGCGACCAGAATATCCGCATCCCGGGTGTAACGGGCAATATCCGGAGTCCGGGAATGGACGACCGTCACTGTGGCATTGGCGCAAGCGGCTTTCTGCATCAGCAATGCCGCCATTGGCTTGCCGACGATATTACTGCGGCCGATGACCACCGCGTGTTTACCGGCGGGATCGATATTGTAATGTTTGAGCAATTCGATAACGCCCCACGGAGTGCAGGGACGGAACCCCTCTTTCTGACCGATGAGCAGACGGCCGACATTGCGTTCAGCGAAACAATCCACATCTTTGTCCGGGTCAATGGCTTCGATGACCTTTTCTTCATCGACCTGCGGAGGCGGAGGAGACTGAACCAGAATACCGTCAACTTCGGGGTCTTCATTGAGTGCGCGCACCGCCGCCAGAACCTCTTCGGTGGTACTGTCGGCAGACATACGGACTTCGCGGGAGATGATACCGACTTCGCCGCAGGTACGGATCTTGTTGCGGACATAGACCTGACTTGCGGGATCTTCGCCGACCAGCACCACCGCGAGGGTGGTCTGTTTGCCTTTGGCGGCAAGTTCCGCGACCTTGGCGGCGGTTTCAGAATTAAGTTTGGCGGCAACAGATTTTCCGTCTATCAGAACAGCAGACATGGTTCTATCCTTTCAAAATTGGTTTAATAAAATGACTTTGTTAAAATATAACCCCGGTCAGGGTGTAAAACAAGACTGAATCACTTGAAAAAGTGCGGTGAAATGTTATTTTATAGCAGTAGCATTTATTTTTGTTGAAACAACCTTTTCAGAACAGGATTTTTATGGAAGCGATTTTGGATTATCTGGGAACTGCCGGAGCAGTTGTTTTTGTGTTTGCCGCACTCGGTTTTTGTATACTTTTCCACGAACTCGGACACTTTTTGGCAGCGAAAATGCTGGGGCTGCATATCGACGCATTTTCACTGGGATTCCGCCCGTTCTGGCGCAAAAAATACAATGGGGTGGAATACCGCATCGGCTACCTGCCTTTCGGCGGTTACGTCGAAATCCCGCAAATCGACACCAGTGAAGATATCCCCAAAGCCGCCGACGGTACCGAACTGCGCCCCGGAACTGCCAAAGAACGTATCATTACCGCTGCCGCCGGCCCGCTGTTCAACATCATTTCCGGATTGCTCATCGGATGCGTGATCTGGATTTGGGGCATGCCGCAGGATACTCCTAAAATGCGGGAGATCACCGTATTGTCGATTGCTGAAAACAGTCCGGAATACCGCGCCGGTCTCCGCGAAGGCGATGTCATTGTCAAACTCAATAAAAAACCCTTCTTCCTCTCCTGGGCAAAGTTCGTTGAGCAGATCCTCTACACCACCGGCGAAGTCGAACTGGAAATCCGCCGCAACGGTAAAAATCAAATCGTCCGCTACACCCCCATCGACAACCCCGATGCCCCCGGTTCCATCCGGAAAGAGGGAGTGGGTTATCCATTTTTCAAGCCGAAAGTCCCGCTCCAGATCTTCCCGAAACCGGGAACTCCCGCCGAAAAAGCCGGACTTCTGGCCGGTGACATCGTCCTCGCGGTCAATGGAGAACAACTCATGGATTATCTGCAATTCCAGTTGTGTATGGATCTTTCCGGGGCGCGCCCGATCACACTCACAATTGAGCGCAACGGCAAGAGTTTCGATGTTCAGGTCACTCCGGAACCGATCAAATCCCTCGGCAAACACTCCCGGCTGATGATCGGCTGTTCCATGGAACAGCGCGGCAAAGATGTCATCGTCACCAACCTCTACAAAAACTTCCCGGCGGCGCTGGGCGGCATGGTACTTAATGACAAACTGCTCACGATCAACGGCAAAGAGATAACTGAACCCGCCACAGTTTCCGAAACGGTCAAAAACAGTGCAAATCAGCCGGTCAGAATCACCCTTTTGCGCGACGGAAAAACTCTGGAAGTACAGATGATTCCGCTGTTGGTCACTCCTTCTGATATCGGTGTATCCATAGCGGTATACGATCATCCCAATCCGTGGCAGCAGTTCTGCGACACGCTCAATATGAGTTGGAAAGCGCTCAAGGGCATTGCCACCGGACTCGGCAACAAACTCGGACTTACCGAAAATACCAGCACCCTCAAACCGAGTCATATGTCGGGTCCGCTGGGAATCGGGATGGTGCTTTTCACCTCCATCCGCACCTCTCCGGCGGTCGGAATTTACATGATGGCGGTGATCAGTTTCGCTCTGGCGATCTTCAATCTGCTGCCGCTGCCGGTACTCGATGGCGGACACATATTCTTCGGACTTCTGGAAATAATCTTCCGTCGCCCGGTGCCGCAGAAACTGATAAAAGTTCTGTCCTATATCTTTGTGACTCTGCTTATATCGCTGATGGTTTTCGTCACCTTCTTCGATATCCGCCGCGCAGTGAATAAAATCATTCCAGATAAAAATCCCCCCGCTGAACAGGTGAAAGATGCGACGCAAAACCCGTAATTTCCGACTTGGCAACACCGGAGTCGGTTCCGATCATCCCGTAACCATCCAGTCGATGTGCAACACACCGACTGCCGATGCCGATGCCACACTTGCCCAGATCCGCGAACTGGCAACTGCCGGATGCGATATCATCCGGGTTTCGGTAGATACGCCGCAGGATATTGAAGCACTCAGGGATATTATTCCGGCTTCGCCGATACCGGTGGTTGCAGACATTCAGTTCGCTTCCGGAATGGCGGTCAAAGCGCTGGATGCCGGATGCGCCGCCATCCGGATCAATCCCGGTATCGTCCGGGACAAGCTTCTGCTGCAGCCCATTGCCGCCAAACTCCGGGAAACCGACGCGGTCGTCCGGGTCGGAGTCAATGCCGGAAGTCTGCCGCCTCATGAGATCCAGCGCCGCATGAACGCCGGGATGAACCACGATGAAGCCATTACCGATGCATTGTGCGATGCCGCGCTGTCCCAATGTCAGGAGTTGGAAAAGTTATCCGTTTACAACATCAAAGTTGCATTAAAGTGTTCCAGCGTACCGGTATCGATAAGCGCCTGCCGCCGCTTTGCCGCCATGACCGATTACCCGCTGCACCTCGGACTTACCGAAGCCGGAACACCGCGCCGGGGCATCCTCAAATCAACCGCCGCGCTGAGCGCGCTGCTGACCGACGGTATCGGCGACACCATCCGGATCAGCCTGACCGCTTCGCCGCTTGCCGAAATCGATGCTGCCCGGCAGATCCTCGAAGCCTGCGGCATCCGGGAAACCATGCCGGAAATCGTTTCCTGTCCCACCTGCGGCAGAACTGAAATCGACCTGATCAAACTGGCAACTCTCGTGGAAAATATTGTCGATGACTTCAAAGCCAAGGGGGAAATGCCCAATTTGCGTAAAATCGCCGTCATGGGATGCCCCGTCAACGGTCCCGGCGAAGCGCGGGATGCCGACATCGGAATTTCCGGAAGCCGCAACGGTCAGTTGGTGATCTTCCGTCAGGGCAAAGTCATCTGTACCGCTCAATACGATGAAGCGATCAACTTTTTCATTGGAGAATTGAGCCGATGAAGTTCAGTTATTTATCACTTTTTGCCCTCCTGCTGGCGTTGATGCCGCTGAACATCTCCGCCGGGGATATGGGCTTTTACACCGATTATGCCGCTGCGCTCAAGATGGAAAAACCGGAACTCCGGGTGAATAAACTTCTGGATATGCTGGACAAATACCCGGAGCGTGCCGAAGAACTTTATCCATTTTTTACCGACAGTATCAACAATTTTACTTTCACGCAGGAATACACCCGAAAAGTTGAAGCGCTCCGGAAAAAATATCCGGAAAATTATTCGCTGAATTTCACCCTCCGGCAGTTATTCCCCTTTAATCCGACCGAGTTCCCGGAGATAAAACGTTTGCTCTTGAACTGCCCGCTCTCTCCATTGTCAGATTTTACCGAAAATGCGATTATAGAGTTGAGTTCAAAACTGTACCGCTACCATCAATTACAGGGCACATGCCACAAAGAACTGGAATTTTTCGACCGCTTTTACCAACGGATGAATCAGGCAGAATCAACCGCAAAATTCAAATGGTATCTGCTCCTGAATGCTCTGGACTTTTACCGGCAGGCACTGTGGGAGAGCGACTGTGTTGCCCCGACCTTTGCCGCATGGAAAAATCTCCCGATGCGCGGCGCCAAAGAGCGTTACCACTTTTATTTCAATGAATTCCTGAAATTGGAAGCAGATCTCGAATTCCCCTACTCCCTGCTCCAGCTCGAAATTTACATCCATCACCAGCCGTCACACGCCGGTCGTTATGCCGCCAAATTGGTCGGCACCAGGCATCTGCAGTTGACCGGCATGATCCTGGCGGCGGCAACCGTTGCCAAAACCCCGGAACTGTTTGACCATTATCTGCCGCAACTCAAAAAGGGAACTCCCTTCGCTATCCTGAGTGCCATGCATTACGCCCATCATTTCCATCGTTTTGAGCCGTTGAAACAACTGCTGCCGGCAGATGAATTCGATCTTGTGAAAAAAACGGTACTCAAAGATTATTCCGGAGCCGCCAAGGCTGCCGGAAAAATCATCGCTTCCGGCAAAGTATCCCATCCGGAGATCATAAATCACATGGTCGACATCGTCTGGAATACTCAAGACCGCAACTTGCTCCGCCAAATCTGGCAATTCGCAGAAAAAGATCCACAAAAACTGCTTGCTTATCACCAGGCTAACTCCATTGCTTATACCGCCGCCGTACTCAATGTCGACTTGGCAAAAGCCGAAAAGCTCAGCCATTCGGCAATGAACCGGCATCCGAACAGTGCAACCCTTGACACCTATGCCTATATCCTCTACCGGCAAAAGCAATATACCGCCGCCCGTAACTTTATCATCCGGGCAATGCAGGAGATCGATCCCGGAGAATCCTGTGCGCCGATTTATCTTCACGCCGCCGAAATCGAACTTGCCGCGGCCAAAGACAAAAAACGGGCTGCGTGGCTGCTTGACCGCGCCTTAAAGTGTTCAAAAGAAAACAATTACGAATTCAATGCCGCGCGCGCCGCAGAACTGCAGGAGATACTTGAAAAATGAATAAACCTTTTTTAGCCGGATGCGGCACAGATGAACTCACTTTCTGGTGCGAAAAAAATAAATTTCCGAAATTCCGGAGCAAGCAGCTTTTGAATTGGCTCTACACTCAAAACGAGTTCTCCCCCGATGCCATGCTCAATCTGCCTGCCAATATGAGAGAGGCGCTGAAAAACGATTTTCATGCCCCCGGTTCGGAAATTTCCGATATCGCCTCCACCAGCGACGGCGTGGAAAAACTCCTGATCAAACTGCACGACGGCGAAACGATCGAAATGGTGGTCATCCCCGCCGATGACCGGTTGACCTTCTGTTTGAGTACCCAAGTCGGCTGCCCGGTAGGATGCTACTTCTGCGCCTCCGGCAAAAACGGCTTCACCCGCAACTTGAGCGCCGGAGAGATCATTGAAGAGTTCATGCTCGGCGTAAAACGTGCCGGATTTCCGGACAATATCGTATTCATGGGCATCGGCGAAGGATTGCTCAACTTTGAAGAACTCGCCAAAGCACTGAATATTCTCACTCATCCGGAGTTTTTCAATATGTCCCCCCGGCGGATCACGGTTTCCACCAGCGGCTTTGTCCCCGGCATGCAGAAATTCGCCCAACTTAAACGCGAATACAATCTCGCCGTCAGTCTTCACGCCGTCACCGATGAGATCCGCGCCAAACTCATCCCCGCCAAAGTCCGGTACAGCATCGCGGAAATTCTCAAGGCCGCCGATTTGTGCCGGGATGCCAACAACCGGCAGTACACCATCGAATACACCATGATCGCCGGGATCAATGACGGAGTGGATTCAGCACGGAAACTGGCAGATATCGCCATCAATCATCATGCCAAAATCAATCTTATCCCCTACAACTCCACCGATGGGATGTTCCGCCGTCCGGAACGTTCCGTTATCGAAGCATTTGAAAATGAGATCAAAGCCGCCGGAGCCAGAGTCACCCGCCGGGTGGAACGCGGTACCAAAGAATCTGCCGCCTGCGGTCAATTGCGGATATCCCGGATGAAAAAATCTTAACCTGACAGGTGAAACATGAAAAAACTGCTGTTCCTGACTTTGCTTGCTTGCCTTGGTATTACGGTATTTACCGGCGGCTGTGCCGCTTTTCGCAGAACGTTCAGCCGTACCCCGGAATCGATGCGCCGCACGCCGCCGCCGGCAAAAAAACCCAAAGCCGTACACAAGCGCGGAAGTTCCGATGATCAACTTTTTGACACCATATTCCGCCGGGACAAGGATAAGCCGAAACACCTTACCAGTTCAGCACTTTCCGAACAGGAAAAGGCTCTGGTCGAAGGCGGTTTCAACGAACTTCCCCGGAGCATCAATGACGATCCCGATGTCCGCCGCATCCGGGAACAGGATAAAAAATCCCGGCAATCCCGCCGCGATGCAGTCTTCGGCACACACAACGGCAGCTATTTTTGAAAGGACATAACGATGGATAACACCAATCAGGATATGGACCTTTTTGAATTTGCCGCGATGGTTTCGCAGAAAAGCGCCTCTGACAATGAAAACACCACCGCTCCGGAAACTTCTCTGAAACTGCTGCCGCGCAACGCCATGGAACAGGCGGCACTGGCATTTCTCGTTTCGTTGAAACCGGATGCCGTAGCCCGCAATGTCCCGACCCGCAACGCCAAATACCGCGCAACTGCCGCCGGATTCTGGAAACATGCCCGGAGCAAAGGGGCAATCGTCACCCAAACGGCACTGGTGATGATGTACGATGATATCAACTGTTGTTTTTCCGACTGCGAAAACCGCGAAGCCCGGTTGAAGCGCATCAACTCCATGCAGCAGCAGAAATCCGCAATGGAAAAAGATATCCGCCGCAACGAACCCCATCTGGCGGCGGCGGATGATCTCTTTTCGGAATTCCGCAGTTGGGACTATTCAGCATCCGCCAATACCGATTATCACCGCCTCTGCCGCATTATCGAAAAAGAACTGCAGATATTGAATAAGGGCAGTAAACTTGAACGCATCCGCCAGGCAGGAGTTGCCGATAAATGCTATCTCGCCATTCCCACCGAAGCGGTCAAAGCTGAACTCATTCCCGAACCGTGGGGAATCGTCGGTATCGACAGCGCCTCCCCCCGCTTCCATTTGATCCGGGAAGCGGCACTTCAGGACAACGTTTCTCCACAGCAGCGCAACGGTTTTGCGCTTAATATCGGAACTGCCGCCAACAGTGCAGTCTGTTTTGCCAACGGCGTGGACAAGGATTCCTCGCTTCGCAAATTGCCGCGCCGCCGCGGAAAACTCAATAGCGGATCACGCTGAAATGGAACTTTTATCGCCAGCCGGAAACCTTGAACTTGCACTCGCCGCATTTGACGGCGGGGCAGATGCGGTCTACTGCGGCGTTGCCGGAGCATTCAATGCCCGGATGCGGGCGGAGAACTTCACTTTTGACTCTCTGGGAAAACTTATCCGCTATTCCGACACCCACGGCAAACGGGTCTATCTGACCTTGAATACGCTCATCAAAGAAAATGAACTCGGCTCCATGTTTGAAGTTTTGTGCGAATTGGACAAACTTCGTCCCCACGCGGTGATCGTGCAGGATGCCGGAGTGATCCATACGGTAAAAAAATATTTTCCGGCACTGAAACTGCATGGCTCAACGCAAATGGGCATCCACAATTCTGCCGGAGTCAGGTGCATGGAAAAACTCGGACTTGACCGGGTCATCCTCGAACGCCAGATCACCATGGATGAATTGCAGAAAATCGCCAACGATTCCAATATCGAACTTGAGGTATTCATCCACGGGTCGTTGTGCTGTTCACTCTCCGGCAGGTGTCTGCTTTCCGGTTTTCTCTATGGGCAAAGCGGCAACCGCGGACGCTGCAAACAGCCCTGCCGCCGCCGCTGGCAAACTCCGGACGGAACAGGATACTTTCTCTCTCCAGGCGACCTTTGCGGAACATCCATACTGGATGAACTGCGCCGCATTGGAATTGCTTCACTGAAAATCGAAGGGCGCTTGCGTTCTCCTGATTATGTCTGGAAAACAGCCCGCGCGTACCGTCTGCTGCTGGATTCCACGCCTGAGAACCGGACAGAAGCGGTTTTTGAAGCGGAAAAACTGCTTAATTCAGCGCTTTCCAGAAGAAAAACTTTGGGATTCTACGATTTTCCTGCCCGGACACCGCTGATCGACCATTCAACCTCCGGAATTTTCGGCAATCCTGCGGCGACGGTAGACAAAGTCACCCGCCGGGGTATTCTGGTCAATACCGTATCTTCATTGCACTTGGGCGACCGTCTGCGGTTGATTCCGCCCGGCGGCGGTGAGGGAGTCACCTTTTCACTCATCGCCATGGAAACACCCCCCGGACAAAAAGCGCTGAAGGTTCACGCCAAAAAACGTATTTTCATTCCGGGCAAATTCACCGCCGCGCCAGGATATCAACTGTTGAAAATCGGTGAAAACGGCTTTGATTTCTCCCGGCTGGCAGGCAATTTACCGGAAATTCGCTTCCCGTTGGACATGAAGATCGATTTCAACGCAAAAAATATCAGTGTTGCGGTCAATGGGAAAAAATTTTTCTTCTCCTGCGACTTCGCTCCGGCAGAAAAACATCCGCTTCAACGTGAAGCCGTGGAAAAATGCTTTTCCGAAGCCCTTCCCGAGCCTTGGTGCGCCGGCAGGATCGAGGTTAAAATTGAAGGAAATTTTTTCGTCCCGGCGGCAGAATTAAAGAAGATCCGCCGCGAATTCTGGCAGCAGTTCACGTTGACCGTTGAAGAAAAATTCAGCCATCACAGCCAAAAGATGGAAGAATTTTTCCGGGAAACAACTTCTGCACAATCCGCTCCGCGTCAAGTTCCGGAAATCCCCGGTCTGGTGATTCCCGGCTTTATTCCGGAGAACGAACTTTCCAGCTGGCACCAACAGATCGAAACAGCTTATGCTCGCGGAGTCCGCAGTTTCAGCATCGAACACTGGCACGGATTTGAATTGCTGAAAGATTACAGCGATATCACGATCATGACAAGATTTCCCCTGCCGGTATATAATTCCAGATCAGCGGCATTGGTGCATGAACTCGGTGCCGATGCCGCAGGTGCCGCGCCGGAATTGGAAAGCGCCGCCATCAATACAATGCGGCAGCACGCTCCAATTGCAATTATTCCTGCCGAAAACCAATCCCCTCTGCTGGTAACGCGAATTCCTCTGCCGGAAGGCAAGTGGCTGGATGAAAAGGGCAACTGTTTCAGCGTACGCAAAGAAAACGATCTTTACTCTCTCTTTGCCGATGGAGATAAAGTAGAATTCGGCATCTGCGAATAGCAGCGTAACATATTCACTTTATCACTTTTTGCTTTCTGCATATTTCTCCAAGTCGACCTTGGGAATGACCGGAAATAACGGATCATTCTCCGGGATCACATTTGTAGGCGGATCTTTACGGCAATCCCACACCTCAAAACTGATATTCAGATATCGTATTTCCTCTTCATCCCCGGAGACACATCCACTCATAAAGAATAAGATTACTGCAAACAGCAAAATTTGTAATAATAATTTTCGCATAATCAGAAAAAATCCACCGATTTCAATCATTCAGACAAAATCGGTGGAAATTTCATTTACCCGACAGTAAAATTACTTTGCAGCATCCTCTTTGGGCAGAATGTAGGGACGAGTACTCTGATCGGGGAATTTATTGTATTCACGGGCGGGTTTGTAAACGCCGGTATTGCAATCATACCACTTGAGGGATTCATTATCGAGAGCTTCAACATCGAGTTTTTCGAGATAAAGCGGAATACCGGAAATGGTCACGCTCCAACTGAGAGAACGCTTCCAGAAACGCCAGGTCGGGTGTTTCTTTTTGTCAGAAACTTTGGAAACAGAAATAATGTAATCACAGTTGGCTTTGGCAAGGAACTGACGGATCGCATCATAAGTTGCACTATCCTGAGTATCGCCGACACCGGTAACAGTCAAACGACCGGGACCGACGCGGAAAGACGGACGGAAAACCTGACGGCCGACACGGACGTTGGGGCTGACAAAACTGGCAGCATCCGGGCGATTCTCATTGGTGATTTTGTGAGTAAGTTCGATACAACTTGCATCATTGGCAAGATTATCGCTGCACCACTGACAACCGGTCATTGCGAACGCAGCGACAACTGCCGCACCCATGGACAAAAACTTCTTCATAACATTCTCCTTTTGAATTGTTTTTTTGAGGAGTAACTCACTCCTGCTATTGACTATATAAACGGAATTATATCCGCTGCCCCATTAGAAAACCCAATGAAAATCTGTCTTGTCATCATCCTTGATATCCAGACAGAAAATTCCGCTCAGGAAATCAACCAGTTCTGTGGGATGGAACTGAAAATTCAAACTGAAATAGCATCCGACCTTAACACCGATCGCATAGGGGTCTTCCGCTTTTTCGATTTTCATCCGTTTGGCATCGATCTTGCCGGAACCATCACCGTACAAATCGACATACCGACCGCAAACTGTTTTACGGAAAATATCAAATGAACGGTGATTCAGGAAACTGCCATACCAGCCTCTCTGCCAATAAACACCATGCTGATCGTTAACACTCCACCCCAGCATGTACCCCTGACCGATACCTGCACCGAATGCAGCGTAACGAGTCAGCAGGAATTCAGCACCGATCTCGCCAACCCCCGCTTCTACGGTAACAATATCCATAAGATCCGAAAGACGCTGCGGGATATACCAGAGAATATTACTGCCGATTTTGCAAAAAATATTTTCGCCATCATCGGTTTCGGTACTTGTCACAGAAGCAGCTTTTGCCTCAGCAGTTTCGATATTCGCCGATTTCTGCTCAATTTTTTCATTTTCAGCTAACTCTTTGAATTTAGCAAGTTCCTGTTCGGCAGCAGCGGCTTTCGCCTTTTCGGCAGCGGCAGCGGCCTTGACCTTAGCAAGTTCCTGTTCCAAAGACTTTTTTGAAACTTCCGCAGCATTGGCTTTCACCTTTTCGGCAGCGGCAGCGGCTTTGGCCTTTTCGACAGCGAGAACCATCTCGTTGTTGGCCTGGAGCCTGGCTTTTTTAACTTCAGTTTTTTTCGAATTCCAAATTTTATTATTACGGCTTTTTATGAGTTCGGCTTCCTTGATGACAGCATCTTCAGTTTTCACAACATTCTTTTGCAGTTGCTTCCAAATTTCAGCTTCTTTATTACGGAGAATTTCCGCCTCGATCTCAACTTGACTGCGGACAACAGTTTGCTTTTTATTATCGGCTGCACCAAGTTCTGCCGCAGACAGCAATACCACTGCTACGAAAAAACATCCCGCAATCTTTTCAAAACAATCAGACATAATCTCTCCTTTTAGCGTCAAAAATAACACACATGCACCTTTTTATAATGCCATAATAATCAAAACTTTTTTAATATAATTCTGAAAAAAAAAAAAAAAAAAGAAAAA
>SUVV01000013.1:72633-73700 GCA_015061805.1 Lentisphaerota bacterium
CTATATTCAGAAAAAATCAAGTGAAAAAATGTAATCAAAAGCGATTTTTTCATTTTTTTATCTGAATATAGGCTTTTTTTTCATTTTCAAGGCTTTCATCTCCCCAAAAACAGTTCGATTTCAGAGCAATATGAAAAAAGCAACGTTGGCTTAAAATTTGCAAACAACGTGGACTTGCCGACTTGCCCTCCAGGCTGCAAAGGAGTACGGATAGGTGCGGATAAGTACAGACAGGGGAGTTGTTATGCAGTGTCCCCTCCGCGAGCAGTTGGAGCAACGTTACCTTGAAGTTTGCAAACAGAGTGGGCTTGCTGACTTGGCGCCTCGAGGTGGGAGGATTGGGAGATCTTGAGAGGTTTTGGGAGAACGCGAAATTACGCGCAACGCTCCCTCTGGCGGCAATAAAAGCCGCGCTGTTTGTCAGTTGCAACTGCAATCCGCGATCGTTTTGCGAACAAAGTGAGCAAAACATACCTCGCTTTTCTCGAAAAGGGGGGTGGGAAATACTGCTGATAAATGGCTTTGCGGGGAAGACACCTTTTTGAAAAAAGGTCTTCTTCCCCGCACCCCATCTTACAAAAACTTTCAGCGGAATTGCTTTTATCGCTGCCGATAAAAGCAATTCCAACTTTTTTTCTAAAACGGAATCTCTGAGCAAAAGAATAAATACTCTTTAGAATTTGTAAAAAAGCCATGATTTTTTCATATCATGACAAACAATCCGCCGTCACTCTGCAAGCCATGGCGTGACCAGTGGAGCGGAAAAATACCTCGCTTTTCTCGAAAAGGGGTGGGGTGTGGGGAGGGGAAAGACCTCTTTTCCCGTGAAAAGAGGTCTTTCCCCTTCCCCGCAAAGCCAATCTCCCTTTATCGCGAACGCCGCTGGAGCCCTAAAAAAAGGCAAAAAAAAACTCAAATCAGTGCGAATTGATTTGAGTCTTAAAAAAATTCCCGGCATCGTGCTACTCTCCCATAGTCAAATTTACAGTACCATCGCCGCTGGAGCCCTTAACTACCGTGTTCGGGAAGGGAACGTGTGTTTCTGCTCCGCTATAGACACCGGAAAT
>SUVV01000014.1:0-11331 GCA_015061805.1 Lentisphaerota bacterium
CACTCCCTCACCGCCGCCTTGACTTACCGTCGACCTTGCCGCACGCTCCATCCGCCCCATGAGGTTGCTTGGAGTTGCGCCGATCTGTCGGGCTGGACGCCCGACCGGCGAGAGGTAGTGTCAGTTCCGCCAGACGGCGGTTGTTACGGGCGGCGGTTCGCGGGCAATCTCTTGGTAAGTCAGCGGTCGTCGGTTCGGTCGAGGACACAAGTCCACTCCCTCACCGCCGCCTTGACTTACCGTCGACCTTGCCGCACGCTCCATCCGCCCCATGAGGTTGCTTGGAGTTGCGCCGATCTGTCGGGCTGAACGCCCGACCGGCGAGAGGTCGTGTCAGTTCTGCCAGACGGCGGTTGTTACGGGCGGCGGTTCGCGGGCAATCTCTTGGTAAGTCAGCGGTCGTCGGTTCGGTCGAGGACGCAAGTCCACTCCCTCACCGCCGCCTTGACTTACCGTCGACCTTGCCGCACGCTCCATCCGCCCCATGAGGTTGCTTGGAGTTGCGCCGATCTGTCGGGCTGGACGCCCGACCGGCGAGAGGTAGTGTCAGTTCTGCCAGACGGCGGTTGTTACGGGCGGCGGCCATGCTTTGCAGAGTGCTGCCGCATATGCAGTGCCCAAGGTTCAAACAAACGATGCTCGTGAGAGGTTTGGGGAATTTTTGAGAAGCATTGGGAGATTTTGGGAGCAACCCCGCTCTGTTTTTTGTCGGCACCGGGCGCACTGCATACCGACTCTCGCCCACTTAAAATTCCCAGTATTCTTAGCCCAACAGCCAACCCGGTTCGGAATCTTTTTTACCAACTATTATTGCCAAAAACTTGCATAATTGCAAACCTTGTGTTATAGTATGAAAGACTGCCTTCTTTTGCAATATATAATGAAAGGACTCTGTTATGCAAAAATGTTTCGCTCCCTCCGTACGGAGGGTAAAGGAGAACTCCTTTACCCTTATAGAACTTCTCGTTGTCATTGCCATCATTGCTATTCTTGCCGCGATCCTGCTCCCGGCTTTGCAGCAGGCGCGTCAGCGTGGAATCTCCGCTAATTGTACAAACAATATTGGTCAGCTGGGAAAAGTAATGATGGCTTATGCCGGAGATAATGATGATTGGAGACCTGTGTGGCCGAGAACTGCTGATACCAAACAGTACGGCGTGCTTTTACGATATGTAAGTCGCAAACGTTCCGGAAAATCTACCACCGGTAAAACTCCCTATTACGATCGCACTATAACTGATGCATACTGGTGTCCGGGGCAGTATGCAAATCCCTTATGTATGGCAGACACCAATATAACGAAGGATGTTTATTATGTGTTTACATCGACAACTTCAACTGTACCGATACATAAAGTCGTCAATATCATCACTCCGGGAGAAAAAATCATGTGGCTGGAGGAGAGTTATTCCAAAAAAACCAGTAATAACGGAATGCGTTATGACAGTAAACGGCACGCCTTCGGGCACAATAAATCCATGAATTTGGTTTTTTGGGATGCTCATGTTGAAAGCAGACCAATGGTTTTCCCATATTTTGAACCGGCCGCGATCACTGCCGGCAACACCACAAAACTTGGCAGTAAAGTCCAGTCGAGATGGTATCATCCGTTAACAAAATATGTTCCGTGAGGGAGTTGATTTAAATATGAAAAAATTTTGTTTGTTTTTGTTGATGGCAATTTCAGCAACACTCTTTGCCGGAAAACCGGCGGCGGTTTTCGGACATCCCAGCGATGTGAGTACGTTTACCAAAGCGGTGTTGAAACCCGCCGGAATCAAATTTGAAATTCCCAAAAAATGGCTTGCTCCGGCGGAGATGAGCAAGTATGCCGTGATCTACTTCGGCGAACGCAACGGCGGTGTGACTTTTTCTCCGGCTTTCACCGAATATGTCAAAAATGGCGGCATCGTTATTTTTACCGGCAGCGCGCCGATCGGATTTACCGGAAAATCACGGGATCTTTCTGCGGCGAAAGATTTTCTCGGCTTCGCTTACATCGGCAACATGGGAAAAGTTAAAGTTGAGAGTGTAGTATTCAACGATTCTCCCGAAAGTGCCGCTCTGAAGTTCGCCGGAAAAACTATCACCTGGGGGGACGGCTACAACGCCTATCCATCCAAAATCAAATCGGCAAAAGTTCTCGCGAACGCCCGTTCCGGTAAAAAAGCCTATCCTGCTTTGCTGGTGAATAAACTCGGCAAAGGAGAGGTGTGGTGGATCAATCCCATGTACTTCCGCTTTGTCCGCAACCAGAAAAATACCGGATTCGCTGATGAAGAAGGCAGATTTATTCTGACCGAATCCGGAAAAAATATTGAATCCCTCAAGGCTCTGTATCTTGCGATATTCAAGCGGGCGGCTGATCTTGCTTCTGAAGAGGTGAAAAAATCATCCTGGGGAACCGTCCCCCTCGGCAAAGCAGGCAACATCAAATATGACGGAACTTTCAAAAATAAACCGGTCTACCGCAAGGCTCCGGAACTGAAACCGGCATTCAAACTTGCCGAAAATGGCAAGGCTCTTGCCCAGGTGGTTATTTCCGATCGCAAATTCCGTTACAAAGCCGCTGAATTGGTATACCATCTCAACGCTATTACCGGAGCAAAATTCAAAATTGTTGCCAAACGTACCCCGAATACTCCGGCAATCATTTTTGAAACAGGCGAAAAGCCTTCCCATGTGATCATCCGTACCGGAAAAGATAATGTCGTTTTGAGCGGAAATAGTGATCTCGCTCTCTTTTATGTGTTGGAAAAACTCGGCTGCCGTTATCTCTGGCCGGGCAAACTCGGCAAAATCATTCCCAAAAATCCGACCCTCTGGATGCCGGATATCCAGATGGATATTGAACCGAAACTTCTCATGCGCCATATCCGCGGCGGCGGCGGTGCAATTTCCGACCGGGGTAAACTGGGCATGACCCGTTGCGGGATCACCGATTTCAAAGCGGTGATTTCCGCCCGGCGCAAGGCATCTTATGATGCCGCCGGAAACTCATCGTTCTTTACCTGGCACGGCAACGGCGGCCGTCCTCCCTATAGTTGGGGACACACTTTCGGACACTATTATAAAAGTTTCGGCAAAACCAATCCGGATTTCTTTGCGCTTCAGCCTGACGGCACCCGCAGTCAGGCGGCATCACCCGACCGTCCCCGCTTGTGCATGAGCAATCCCAAACTGGTCAAGCATATTGCCAACGAACTTATTGCAAAGTTCAAGAAAAATCCTTCACGGCAGGCATTGTCTGTCTGCCTCAATGACGGTGGCAGAGCGCGTTTCTGTATGTGCGAAGAATGCCGCAAACTTGACCCGGTCAATGCAGTTCCTGCGAAAATGTCATTCAATGTCAAGGGCGTTCCGATTACGGTGAATTATGTTTTCCTGACCGACCGTGTTTTCACTTTCAGCAACCGTATTGCCGCCGAAGTCAATAAGGTTATTCCCGGCAAAAAGGTGACGGTCTATGTTTACAGTTGTTACTCCGCTCCGCCGGTTTCAGTCAAACCGTCTCCGAGTTTGGTTCTGTTTTCAACGGCAATGGACTACACTACCGACAAAAGACATTTGAACAATCTGAAAACTCTTGCTTCTTTAAGCAGTTTCGGCAATGAACTTTTCTGGCGCCCCAATGCTCTGCGCGGCTTCGGTTCGGTGGTTGCCCCCCAGAACTATGCCCGCAGAATGTTTGAAGATGTCGAACTGCTCAAAGCCAATAATACCCGCGGTATGGATTTTGACTGCAATGAAGGTTTCTGGGTTTGCAAAGGACTGGTTTACTACGCGCTGTGCAAGGCGATGTGGAATCCTGACCGCTTGAGTTATGACGATATCGTCGATGACTACTGCCGTGCCGGATTCGGTAAATCGGCGGAAGTGGTGAAGAAATATTTCACTGAACTTGAAAAGGTCTTTGATGAAGCCGCTTCCAAAGAGATCGATTACAGCAAAGCGCTTACCCTTGAGAAAATCGCTGAATTGGAGAAAATTCTTGATGAAGCCGCCAATACTGCAGATGACCCGGTGGTGAAAGCGCGGGTGGATTTCCTGAAACTCGGTCTGGAAGCCGGACGCTTCTCCACCAAACTTTTCAATGCCAAAACCGGCGGTGACAATAAAACTTACCGCGCGCTGCAGAAAGAATACCGCAAATTCATTCAGCGTATGGCATTGGAAGAACCGCTGGCTCTCTCTCCGGGAACCATCGGTTTCCGCACCCGTTTTGTCGCAAGATAAACTTTGTTTTATTTAACAATAAGAGGAAAAACATGAAACAAAAACTTCTTTTTCTGACATGCTGTCTGGGGGTTGTACTCAGCGCGCAAGTCAAGGTCTCTGAGTTCAAAAGCGGCTCAGTCAATTGTGTCAAAGTGGAAAACAGTTACTATTCCATCGTGATCACCCCGCAGATCGGCGGCAGGATCCTGCAGTATTTTGACAAAATCAGCCAGACCCAGTTGATCAAACTCAACGCGTTACCCACCCGGCCGGATCAGCCGATCGGACATGTCGGTATGCTCGATGACCGCAGCGATCTGGTCATGGCGAATTACAACTGTGCGATCAACTCCGATAACCCCGGACGTGTCAGCATCACTCTGACCGGAACTTCTCCCTCAACTCAGGTCGTGGTGCGTAAGAAACTTACCTTTTTCGATAAAAGTCCGGTCATCAATGTCCGCTACCGCTACGAAAACCATTCAAAAGCAAACATTGCCGGATTTGCGCTCGGTATCCGCAATCTTTTCTACCCCTCCGGTGACGGAGTCAGCGCGGATGACCGTTACTTCTTCCCGACCACCCACACCCTGCGCCGCCTGATCGGTTATTCCCTCCAGGATGAATCCGGCGAAGATATGCCCGATATGGCTGCCAAACTTGATACCCAGCTGGGCGCCCCCTATCACTCTTTTATCAATCTGAAAAAACGTTCAGGTATTGCGTTCAGTTACGAGGATGACTTCTATGCCGGCTATCACGTCTGGAAAGGCGGCATCAAGTATCCAACTCTCGAATGGACCTACCGTATTCTGCATGCCGGTCACCGTCATGATACTGAATTCAACATCATTCAGGTCAACGATATGGACAGCGTTGCCTTCGCCAGTCCGGAACTGCTCGCCGGAGTTAAATTGGAAAAGCCGGTCAAACACCAGATCAAAGTTACCACCGATTTGAAGTTTCTCAAACCGGCGCCCAAAAAACTTCAATGGATCGTCAGCTGCCGCGCCGTCAACTGGAAATGGAATTCCAAACCGATCACCCGCGCGGTCAATGGTATCGAAGTGATGAAAAATTCCACGTTAACCGCTGATTTGAAAGTCCCCTCCAACGGACTCTATATGGTCGATCAGAAACTTGTTTCCGGACGCCGCGTTGTTGCAGAATGGACCGAAGCGGTCACTTTTGGTAAATTCAACACGCTGCCGGTTTGCAAAATCAAGTACCGCAAGATCACTGAAAGTGCTGCCATCCCCGGATGGGAGGCGCCGCAGTTGCCAAAAATGGAAGTTACTCCTGCTGATAAAGCGCGCGGATTCACTCTTTTCAATGAACTTGACAAAAACTTCTTCTCCAAATGCAAGAGCATTTCCATGGTGTTGGGACGTAATGAATTCGAATCCCAGGAATTCACCGTTTACTCCCTCGGATATCTCGGCAACATCAACCTTGAACTGGTCAATCCCGGCAACTTCCCTGCCAAACTCCGGGTCGAACGTATCCATACGGTCAAAGGCGGCGGAGCCCGTCCTGTTCTCAACAAGGTGCTTTACAGTGATAAGAATTTTGAATTGGAAGAATCCAACGATATCTGGCTTACTGCCGGTTCGCTCAAAGGCGTGAAACCGGGAATCTACAATCTCGCAGTCAAAATTTCCGGCAGTAATGGCCGTCAGCTGACCATCCCCGTCGAAATCAAAGTTCTGGATGTCACACTGCCCAATCGTAACGCGGTCAACCTTGAAGCAGAAGGCTATCCCACGCTCTTCCCCGGTTCTCAGGATGCCAAAATCCTTAACTGCTGGTATACCGATATGCGTGAACACGGTATCGACTATTTCCAGTTTGTCGGACGTATGGGCGGAAAATTCTTCACCAATGCCCGGCTTGATCACTATCTTGATAATGCCTTGAGTCATGGGCTGGTGATTTTCAAAGCCGCCCGCTACAACATCAAAGATCCCAGCCCCGCTGAAAAGAAAAACTGGGAAAGACTCGGCGCCTATGTCCGCAGTAAGGGATTCCAGAATAAAGATATGTTCGTCAAGATCCTCGATGAACAGCCGGTGGAAAAATATCCCGACATGGGCAGAACCGGTAAATGGCTGAAAAAGGCTGGTTTCCGCCCCTTCAGCACCTTCTTTAATTTGTTCAGCAAACCGGCTTCCCTCAAGGCTCTCGGCGGCGTTTTCGAGATGTTCCAGGGCGGTTACACCAGCAAAACTGATTATCAGAACCGGATCAAAGAAGGTCTGCTCCGGCCGACCGATGTCTATGGGCACTACACCGGAAGCGGTACGCTCTGGCAGAGTTATGAACATATGCTTTTCTGGGGGCTTCAGGCTGCGGTGCTGGAACACCCGCTCTTCCACAATCACGAATATATGCGCGGCGGCAATCGCAGCTCCAATATCATCTGGATCGGCAATGACAGCCTGCCCAATGACTCTCCGGCGTTTGAAGCGTTGCGCGATGGTCTTGATATCGCCAAGTTCAACGCCCTCTACCGGCGCTACATCAAACTCTTCCCGGATAATGATAAGCAGAAACTTGCTTTTGAAGCACGGTATGCCCGTTTGTTCGGCACCAAAGATTCTGCTTTCAAGATGGTTCAGGTCAAGCGTATGGGCGTTGTCTGTGACACCGTGGAACGGATGACCACCGCTGAATATCGCAAAGGCAGAGAAGAGTTGCTCAATCTGCTGGCAGATATGACGGCAGCCCTCGGCGACCGCGTTAAACTTGCCACCCTTACCTGGAATGATCTTGTTATTGCATCTCCCTACTGCGGCGTCAGAACCGTCGCCAACACCGCAGAGGAAAAAGCGGCAGCCAACTACTTCAAGACCCTGATCGACCAGGTGGTCACCAGTGGGGCGGTCAATAAGGATTCCGTAACGGTCACCTTCAAGATCGCTCCGATTGATCGCAGTTATATGGTCAGCTGCGATGGAAAAAATATCACAATCCAAGCCCCCGACAGTGTCAAACTGGAAATGGGCGCCAAAAACTGGTTCAATACCTTCGATCTCAAGTAAGTATTGAACGGAGCAGCCAAACTGCTGTGACCATCCCGGTCACAGCAGTTTTTTTTGTACACGGAGCGCTCTCGCTCCTGAGCGGAGCCGGTTGGAGTTTGCGCCGATTGTTGGGCTGAACGCCCAACCGGCGAGAGGTAGCGGGTGTGTTCCGCCTGACGGCGGTTGTTTACCCGCCTTGCGGCGGGTGATGAGAGGGCTTGGGAAACTTTGGGAGACTTTGAGAGTTTTTGAGAACTGGCGCACTGCAAAGTGCCATTTGGAACAAAGCCGCTTGGAGTTGGAGACAATACTCATTTGCAAAATCACCCCGGCTTGTTTCCCCACCGCCGGCAAAAAGCAGTCAGCATACCAGACCGCCCCTTTCAAAGCCTCTCAGAGCCTCTCACAATCTCCCATCCCCAAAATGTCAACCGTCCTCCGCCAAAGACAAAAAACTCCGGCAGAGAGCGAACTCTTTGCCGGAGTGTGGATTCAGAACTTATCAGTTCCCGTTTTACATGTGCCAAATACTGCCATTTCCTTTGGTGTCAGAGTCGACAGAGATTTTAATCAGATACTGACCATTCTGCCATGAGCTGACATTTGCCTCGTAGGAGTCACTTGTTGCCATCAGCGAGTAGTTGGTGTTGTTGCCATAAACATCCAGAATCTCTATTTCATAACCGGTGGAATTGTTTGTGTTGATGTTGACAATAAGAGATTGACTAAAACTGTTTTTCTCGAACAGGTAGTAGTCGACTTCGTCAGCAAGACCGTAGATGGAGTTTTCTGCAACAGTGGAACCGCAGAGCCAGAAACTTTTGTAATCACCGAATTCAACATCTTGGATTTCACCGCCGGTAAATGGATCATTGTCGGCAAGTTCACTTGCGGTACCCATGCAGCCGCTGAATCCCTGTCCATCAACGATATTGATACCGGCATCAAGCAGTTTTTCTTCAAGATCGCTGTCGATCTGGTTTGCGTTGAAGAAGATAACTTCTCCGCTGCCGGAGATGTTTTCACAGTCGGAGATGGTTCCGCCCTGGAGAGAGAGAACTCCGTTGAGTTCCAGAGTATCATCGCCGTCTCCGAACGCCAGATCACCACAGAAGTCATTTATGATGGTAATAGAACCTTCTTCAATTATCAGTTCGTCATCTCCGCTGCCGAAGTTCCAAGAGGTATGAACCTGCATATAGTTGTTTTCGCCGATTTCGCAGTAATCAGCACCGGCTCCGAAGTCAACGGAATTGCAACATAATTCAGTATCCCATTCATCACCGTTTTCGATGATCAGGCTGTCATCTCCGTCGCCGAACTGGATATTGCCTTCTGTTGCGTTTCCGTAGTTGTCATACGACATGTTCAATTCCAGCATTGAATCAGCTTTGAGGATGACTTCATCATTGCCGCTGCCCATGTTGATATTCATGGCTTCCAGTTCGCGTGTTTTGCCGATGGTGATCTTATCATCTCCGGCACCGAGATTGATAGTTCCGGGAGTGTTATGGGCGTACTCAACCTCGTAGCAATCCAATTCGTTATCTTCGTAATCCCAGTAGGTTCCGGAATCTTGAATCGTAATGATATCGTTGCCGTCTCCGAGGTCAATCGTGGCAAATTCTGAATTGGTATTGCTCTGGAATGTAACCTTGTCATTTCCGGAACTGCCGTTAATTGTTCCGACAAAACCATTGCCGTAGGTCAGTTGAATACCGTCGATATCATTGCCACCGCCGATATCATCGCCGCCGCCGATATCATCGCCACCGCCGATATCATCGCCACCGCCGATAACATCTCCGGCTACCGGTGTCCAGTTCACTCCGTCATAATTCAGGTCTCCGATCATCGAGCAAAATATTGAACCATTAGAGCAAGCATTGGGATCGGAGAGAGAAATCTTGATGTAATATGTACCGTTTGCCCAAGTGAGGAGGTTTGCTTCGTATTTTTCCTGATGATATCCGAATTGTTCGGATTCATACTTTTGCAGAGTGTAATTGGTTCTGTTGCCGTTTGCATCCAGAATTTCAATAGACTCATTCTGGTAGTTGTGGATTGTAAGCGTTGCGCAATAACTGCTTTTCTCAAATTTGATGTAGTCAACTTCATCGGTGAGTCCATATTCGGACCGACTGGCTGCATCTGAACCGCATAACCAGTAGTTGATGCCGTCGCCATATTCCAACTCTTGCGGATTGAAATTATTGGATCTGATATTATTGTCGGCAAGTTCACTTGCGGTACCCATGCAGCCGCTGAATCCCTGTCCACTAACGATATTGATACCGGCATCAAGCAGTTTTTCTTCAAGATCGCTGTCGATCTGGTTTGCGTTGAAGAAGACAACTTCTCCGCTGCCGGAGATGTTTTCACAGTCGGAGATGGTTCCGCCCTGGAGAGAGAGAACACCGTTGAGTTCCAGAGTATCATTGCCGTCTCCGAACGCCAGATTACCCCAGTAGTCATTTATGATGGTAATAGAACCTTCTCCAATTATCAGTTCGTCATCTCCGCTGCCGAAGTTCCAAGAGGTAAGAACCTGTATATCGTTGTTTTCGCCGATTTCACAGTAATCAGCACCGGCTCCGAAGTCAATGGTATTGCAACATAATTCAGTATCCCATTCATCACCGTCTTCGATGATCAGGCTGTCATCTCCGTCGCCGAACTTCAACTCGCCGCCGACAATGGCATTGGTGTGTTCATTATACGACATGTTCAATTCCAGTATTGATTCAGCCTTGAGGATGATCTTATCATCTCCGCTGCCCATGTCGATATTCATGGCTTCCAGTTCGCGTGTTTTGCCGATGGTGAGCGTATCATCTCCGGCACCGAGATTGATGGTTCCGGCAGTACCGTCTGCATTTTCGACTTCGAAACATTCAATTTCTCCACCATCCCAGTAGTAAGAGGAATCCTGGATATTAATGGTGTCGTTGCCGTCTCCAAGGTCAATCGTGGCAAATTCCGAATTGGTGTTGGCTACAAAGGTGAGGATATCGTTGCCGATGTCACCCTTAATGTTGCCATAGTAGCCATTGCCGCAATTCAAGGTGACGTGAGGAATGTAACGTGAAATAGTTACATCATAATCGACATCCGCGCCACTTGCCGCAGTGGGAGAAGAAACTGCAACGTAATAATCTTTTCCGGCGGTAAGCGCAATCGGATTGGTTGAACTGGTTCCTGCACCATAAGAGGCGTACCACAGACGGTTGCCATTGGCATCATAAACCGCAAGGGTTGCCCAGTCGCTGTTGGTAATCGTGAATGCAACCTGCATTGCGCTATCCACCCGGAAGCGGTGATAGTCGATGGTGTCACCGTAACCGACCCAGCCGTCTTCGATCTCAATTTTGTTGTCCTTCTGGATTGTACCAGCCAGAGCCAAGCGACTGCTCCGGTTATCATTGTCCTTGTCATTGGATTTTTCATAGAACGTTGCTGTATTGATCGAAACGGTGTAGTCTGCACTTCCGCCGTATGGGGCGTAGATGTTGGAAACGCCGATATAATAGGTTCCGCTTTCCATCAGGGTTCCGGCGGTATTTACATCGAATGTTCCATTGGGAAGCACTGCTGTGCTCTGCACCGCATAGAAATATCCGGGCACGAGATCATGCTCTTTATAGATGGTAAGGGTCAGATAGTTGAGGGTATCTGTCGCGGCATTGCCACTGATCTTGAAAGAGAGTTTTGCCGCTTCGCCTAATTCAAACTTGAAGTAGTCGTTAGTATCGCCGTAGCCGACCCAGTTGTTGATGGAGAGGTTGGAATCGGTGTGGGTGAGGGTTGTTTCCTTATCCAGCGTGCGTTCCAGTTTGTCGTTGGCTTTGTCATTGGATTTTTCATAGAACGTTGCTGTATTGATCGAAACGGTGTAGTCTGCACTTCCGCCGTATGGGGCGTAGATGTTGGAAACGCCGATATAATAGGTTCCGCTTTCCATCAGGGTTCCGGCGGTATTTACATCGAATGTTCCATTGGGAAGCACTGCTGTGCTCTGCACCGCATAGAAATATCCGGGCACGAGATCATGCTCTTTATAGATGGTAAGGGTCAGATAGTTGAGGGTATC
>SUVV01000014.1:11341-73294 GCA_015061805.1 Lentisphaerota bacterium
GGGTTCCGGCGGTATTTACATCGAATGTTCCATTGGGAAGCACTGCTGTGCTCTGCACCGCATAGAAATATCCGGGCACGAGATCATGCTCTTTATAGATGGTAAGGGTCAGATAGTTGAGGGTATCGGTTGCGGCATTGCCACTGATCTTGAAAGAGAGTTTTGCCGCTTCGCCTAATTCAAACTTGAAGTAGTCGTTAGTATCGCCGTAGCCGACCCAGTTGTTGATGGAGAGGCTGGAATCGGTGTGGGTGAGGGTTGTTTCCTTATCCAGCGTGCGTTCCAGTTTGTCATTATCGGTATCGCCAGCTGGGTAAAATACTGATTCTTCTTCGACTTCGATGGAGTAGTTGACTGCGGAATAGGCTTCTGCCTTAATATAGTATGTATTGGCATCAAGCATCAGGTTGGTGAAGAGACCTTCGTATTCATCGTCATGCGAGTATACTGCCGCCGTGCTGGAAACGTAGACGAGTTCGTTATTGTTGTTGAGTGTGTAAAGGGTGAAGTACGCATTGCCGGTGGCTTCAAACTCCATGTTGAGTTTGGCAGCGCTGTTGATGCTAAACTGCAGATAGTCAACCTGATCATCCGGGCCGAGATAGCCGTTTTGGAAAACTTGTTTGCCCTGACCTTCTTTGTCAATATCGTTTTCATCGATAACACCGATCGATTTATCGACCAGACCGTTGGCACCGTTTTCTTTACGGTCGGTCCAGTCGTCTTTGGCAGCGTTGAGGTCGGCGATGTTGATTGCGAGTTCGCCATAGCTGTTTTTGGTGAGGTTGTAGAGTTTGCCGTTGTATTCGTAACTGGGGTTGGCGAGGGAGAGGTCGAAAGAATCATCTCCGCAGAGAACGAGGAAACCGCCATTGAAGTTGCCGGCTTGTTCAGCCAGCAGATATTTTCCGAAAGCCTGATTTTCGGCGACTTTGATATGGAAAGTTCCGTCTCCGGAAACCGCACCCCAGTTGTTGATCAGCGCGCTGTCGGAAATTTTGCGGGCTGAGAGGTCGAGAATCATAACTTCGTTGTTGATCAGTTTGCCATCCTGGGCCAGAGTGATGTTGCCGGCGAAAGAAACTTCGCCTTCGATAGTCATCTCGCCTTCGCAATAAACGGTGTCGGAACTGGTCAGGAATTTGGTGTCTTTAATGGTGACGAATGCGTCGATACCGGCGATGCTGTCATCATCGGAAATGCAGATCGCACCGCCGTGCCAGTTCGCGAAGTTGTTGGCAAAGTGGCAATCTTCGACTATGCTGTTTCCGGTTTCGACAAAGAGCGCGCCGCCTTCGACGGTCCAGCTGGTGTTGCGGTTGTTCAGGAATCCGGTGCCGGTAATGGTGATGCCGGTGGCGCTGTCAACTGCGACAAAGGCATTTTCGCCGCTGCTCTGGATTACTGCGTTTGTGATAGTCGGATTGACAGCGTCGTTGTCAAACGATATCGGGGCTTCGTTGTAATTTCCGTAGTTTGTGATGGTGATTGTATTACCGTTGAGGTTGATGTTTTCCAGCCCCTCCATTCCGGTAATTGTCAACATTTGACTCAATCCGACAGCCATGTTTTCCTCCGTATGTGCTTTGTATGAATGAGTATAAAAATCTGAATTTCTCTTTATCATAGCACTGGTTTGAGGATTTTTCAAGTTGTTTTTTCATTTTTTTTACGGCGATTGATTCCGGGCGGTTTGTTAAGTATACAAAAAATCAATGGCTTATTTGTATGTTTTGAAAATCGTAATTTTTGAAATTGATTAATAAGACGTTGCGCCGTTGAGCGTGTTAAATGATTTACGGATTTTCTTTTGGTTATTTTTGTGATTGCAGGGCGAAAAATACTTGACAACGGTTGTGTGGCGTGCTAATTTATATTATGATGAAGGGATTATTAACAAATCTTTGAAAGGAAAACCCTCGGAGGTAAATTTATGGCTACTGTTTTTATTTCACAAAAAGTTGATCTTACCGACACCCATGAGCATAGTTTGCTTAACAATGCCAATGCTGACTCAGTGATTTTTCTGCCGGAGTCTTCCGGTGTAAACTCTGCCGGACAGGTCCTGACCGTTTACGGGGCGCCGCTGAACGGCGGTGTTTTTTCGAGCCGTTATGCTCTGGTCGTTACCGGTCAGGATGGCAACGGCGAATTGACGGTTGCCGGCAACTATGACCGTCACACCAGTTTCCAGTATACGGTCAAGCAGGAACTGGCGGACAGCAGTCTGCAGGACAATCCTATTTCTCCTGCGAAAAAGTGGGTGCAGGATGAATTCAAGCAGGATGTCTACTACGAGACCAATGCGAGCGGCGAAGTTGCACGTTATCTGGCGATCGATCCGGATAGGATTCTCGGTACCAGCGATCTTTTGGACAATCAGATCGTCTTGTGGCGGCCGCTTACCGCCGCGGAAAATATGGTCGCCGGGCAGCTTGCCGGTTTCCAGTTGGCAGTTCAGGATGAGCAGGGCAACTGGTACATCCCCGCTTTTGCCGATCCGGAGACCGGAGAGGCTTACGGTCTCTATGATCTCTACCAGATCTACAATGGAGACCGGTCGGTGCTGGTTGATAATGAAGGGAATTTCATTTTTGCGGAAAATGACCTCAGCGGTGATCCGACGATACGTCTTGAGTATGACGACGTGACCTGGGTGAATAAGGGTTCTGATTCATCCTGGCTGGTTTCTGAAGTTGTCCCGCTCTACCAGAACGGCGCTGATTTCCGTGATGAATACGGCCGTCCGGTCTATGATGATGTGAATGGTAAGCGTCTGCCGGTTTTGAAAGATAACGGAGACAGTTACCGGGTGGACAGCACCGGCCAGTTGGTCATCCAGTATATGACGCTTCCCCGCGAGAACAATGAAAAAGTGCTGTTGGCGATTGATGGCGGAGTCATCGCCAATGATGACAAAGTCATTATGGTCAGGACCAATGAGTACGGTGCTCCGATCTGTTACGAAAAAGATACCGTCAACAACATCTTCAAAAGTTATCAGGTCGATGCCAACGGCGATATCATTTACTACGAAACCGGGGCCGACGGCAGCACGGTGAAATATGAAACCGATGAAAATGGCGTTTTTCTCCGTTATCTCTGTGATGATGAGAATGGACAGATTTTGTATTTCAAGACCGATGCCAACGGCGCATATATGTTCGAAGAAGCCAACGGCGATATCACTTATTTGACGTCGCTTGACAGCAAAAAGATCTATGATGCCAACGGTTACACCTACTCGTACGATTTGCAGGGTCTTGTGCTTGCTGCTCCGACTGATACTCTCAAGGCTGCGGTGGCAGTTGACAGTAACTGTTCCGATGCCACCAGCTGCCGGAAAGTTTACGGTGATCTCACCAACGCCAACATAACATATTCTGCCAACCGGGTCTGGGTTGATAACAATGGTCAGATCATCAGATCTCAGGTCGCGGTGCAGGAGAATTCCACCGCTTCACCTCATGCGGTTGTTGTAGTTGACCAACATGGTAAAGCGATCCAGTTTATGATCTATGTCAACGGACCGGACGCTGGCGAGTATGTGACAAAGGAAATGGCTGACGAGCAAAAACATTATCTGGTTTATCATGGAACAGATACCTATAACGATTACAATGTCAGACCTGCGACCATGCCGGGACGGTTGAATTCAAACGGGACGCTCAAGGGCTATACCTACTTTGATTGGGCCGAGGTCGGTGAAACCTCCCATGTGATCTTTCATGACAACAGTTCCGATTGTGAATATGAACACCGGGATGCGGGGAACACCTATACTTACGGCAACATCATGAAAAGATATTTTGATCCGGGACTCGGTAAGTATGTGGATAGATATTTTGATCCGGAACTTGGTAAGTATGTAAATGCAACAGATTTCGGCAGGTTGATGGTCAGCGACGGTTCCGGCTACGAAGAACTCTTCCAAAAGGATGAGTTCGGTCGGGAGATCCGCTACAAACTTGAAGAAGGTACTTATGTTCCTGCCTACGAAGAGGAAAACAATCAAATAGTTTATTACTGGGTATATATCGACGAAAACGGTGACAGAAAGGTTGGCGGCAGAGCAGAGACGCTTGACAATGCTACCGGTGTTCAAAGGCTCCGTACCAAGAAAGAGCTTGATGAGTTGATGAGCGGTGGCGGCTTAGGTCGGACCGAAGATGATTATCAGATAGTCGGTTATACCTACGATTACGATAAAAGCGGTCTGCGCGCGTACGATAATACCACCGGCGGCGGCGTGCCGGTTCCGGTGTACATCCGGGATACCGAAACTAATCAGGTCATCTCTTATGAGGGTTCCCAGGCGGTCTACTACATTACCGACAAAGACGGTGAATTCGTTTACTTCAAAGCGGATGCCGCCGGTAATGTGATGCATTTTAAGACTGATACCAATGGTGTCGTAGTCACTTACCAGGCGGATGACAATGGCAACTTGATCTGTTACAAGGCGGATGCCAATGGCGATGTTATCCGTTATGAAATGGATGAAAATCAGGCGCTTATTGAATACTGTGCTGATGAAAACGGCGAACTGCTCTATTTTGAGTATGACCATGCTACCGGACAGCTCCTTAAATATTATTCCGATGCGCAAGGTAATTTGACCCGGTTTGATGCCGACGGCAATGTGGTTGCCGACGGCGGCTCGGTCAAAGAACTCACCCGCTATATTGCAGATGAAAACGGCAATATCTATTATTACAACAACGATGGTGAACGCAGCACCGATCCCCAATTTGGAACCCGTCGCGAATGGAGCTCCTCTGCAGATGGCAACTGGCGCTACGATGAGAGCGAAACGGAGAATTCTTTCTATCAGATCACTGATGACAGCGCAACCGGCATTATTCTCCGCCATGAAACCGGCGATGCCGTCATCGATGGCATGATCAATGCGCAGGACTACGACAAAGCGGGCAAGGTGGTTGCCAAGTATCGTGCCGATGCCGACGGCAATATCATTTGGTACGAGACCGACGGCGGGGAGTTCGTGAGGTATTGTGCTTATGAAGATGGTTCACTTGTCTATTTCGAGAGTGAAGGCAATAAATTGATCCGTTACAAGTCGGATGCGAACGGAAATCTTCTGACTGATGCCGATGGCAATTATATCGCCGTTACCAGGTATCATGCCGATGCCGACGGCAATATCATTTATTACAATGCCGCCGGCAAACCGACGACACCAGATAAAGGTGAGCCCAAAGAATGGACGGAAGGCAGTGAAGGCTTCTGGGCATACGCCGAACCTGCGGAGGGTGAATACTACTTCTATAAGCAGGTGTCCGGTTCTGCCAACGGCCAGATCCTGGCGTATGACCCCGCCGATGCCCGCTTAACTCAGTTTGATTACGGATTCAATCCGATTCAGTACGGCGGCAATGCCCCCGCAAACGGCGCCGGTTGGCCCGTTGGTGAAAATCAGGACGGTGCTTATGCTGACGGTGCCACCCAGCAATGGCAGGAGGGCGATGGAAATTACTCCCATCTCACCACCACCCGCTATATCGCAGATGAAAACGGCAATATCTATTATTACAATGCCAACGGTGAACGCAGCACCGATCCCCAATTTGGAACCCGTCGCGAATGGAGCTCCTCTGCAGATGGCAACTGGGCGTATGATCTCAACGCCGGGGAGATGGTGGAAGATGCCAATGGCGGCATGATCAAGGTTGAGGTCAACGGCTTTGATGCCGAGGGCAATCCGATCTTTGCTGACGGAGTCAATGGCGTTAAGGTCGAAGCGTCGAAAGATGCTTACGGCAACTACTTGTCCGGTAAGCCTGAAGATGGCAAAAGCGGTTCTATCATCTACTATCTCACCGATGAAAACGGCGATATTATTTACTTCAAAGCCGATGAAAAAGGCAAAGTGATCTACTATCAGACCAATAGCAACGGTTATGTTATTCACGGTGCGAATGGACGTCCGGTCGAGCAGACAAAATATATTGCTGATGAGGACGGTAATTTCATCCTTGATGCCGCAGGAAACAAACAGGTTTGGACAAGTGAAGCTGACGGCAATTATGAGTATGACAAGGAAAATGGTGCTCCGCTTGCCAGCAAAGTGATTGCTGACAGAGATGGTAATGCTATTTTCTATGTTGTCGAACAAGACGGGGATGGTAATATCTACTATCTCACCGATGAAACCGGCAAACGGATCGTGGCTGAGTACGGCGGTAAAACGTATGCTGCCGGTGATAATGCCAAATATTGGGCTTATGATACTGTTAACGGTGTCCCGGTGGAAGCTCCCAAGGATGAGTACGGCAACTATATTTCCGGAAAACCGCTTGAGAAATTCATGCGCGATGCCGACGGTAACGACATCTACTACAAGTGGGATGGCACGTTCGTTTACGAACCGGGAACCACTGAATTGCAGATCGCCTGGAAGACAGATGCCCAGGGAAGGGAAATTTACTATGAAGTTTTGTCGGATGGTACTTTCGGCGGTTTGTTGACTCCGAAATATGTTACCGACGATGACGGCAACAAACTTTATTTTGTCTGTGATGGCGGAGAATATCTGATCATTGAGCAGGGTGATGAGATCTTAACGCTTACCGGGGATGAACAGTTGACTGCATTGAAGGAACGGTATTCCGGTGCTACCGGTCTCAAACAGCTTAATGATGTGTGGTATGTCACCTGTTATGCGTCGGCCCAAAACAAGGCTGATATGTATGATTTTGTCAACGGCAAACGTGCTTATGACACCGAAAATGGCAAGAAACGTTATGACTCTCTGGATGGCGTTGAGATGTATGACGAAAACGCCGGCGCACCGATCAAGAGCGGTTATATCGATGAAAATGGTATCTTTGTCAATCAGGGCGGCAAGCCGCTTCAGGAAGATATTGACGATAGCAAAACTCTGGATCCTTCGCTCGAAGACGGTAAACTTACTACCGAAACTCTTGAAGTTCCCAACTCGCTTCCGAATTCTTATACTCCGGAAGACTCCGGATATAACGGTACCGACCGGATCTATGTCGATGCCACTTACAATATCAATCATACCCAGTACAACGGTTCTGAAGCCGCCGGTGCGGTTCTCTTTGCCGGAGATCACAACTATCTGGTGCTGAGTGCCCAGAGCGGTGCCGGCAACGCTGATATTTATCACACTGCAATCGTTCCGGACAAAGGTTTTGAAAACGATGGGGTGATCTACAAAAAGACCGATGATGCGATAAAGATCCGTTCCAATGTCTATGGTATCTATACCTACTTTGACATTGCCGGAGTTGACTTCCTGTTTGATTCCAAGGGAGAGAAGCCGCTGATTCCGGATTCGACTTTTCTCACGACGGTTTCGACCGCTCTTCATGCCAAAAACACGCTTACTGTGGTCAGCGACCTCGCCGGGCAGATCGAATCCTATGCGGCTTCTCTGCACACCGGATATCTGACCAAACCTGGCAGTGAGGTCATTGGTGTTAACGATGCCAGAGATGTGACCACTCAAGCCTACGGTGTTAAAGCCAAAGATCTGCTGCTCAATGGAAACTTCCGGGCGGAGATCACCGTTGCCAATACCAGAGAGGTCTTTGATGAGGCAATGAGTTATGTCCCGCTTTACAAAGATAATGATTATTATAAAAATAATACGACTTACACAAATAAAGACTTCATTTACAGCACTGCTTTGAATCCCAAAGTTGAAGGCGGCAGTTCCTCCGGTTCTGCCGATGATACCGGTACTGACGGCGGTACTGCTGGCGGTAATGCCGGGTCAAACCGCGTTCCCGAAAAACAGAGACAGGGAACCAACGCCAAATATAAGGAATACAAATACGCCGGAACCACCATTGTCGCCTTTTCCAATGAGGGTGTGCGGGATAATGATATCAGCAACTACGGTATCTACACCACCAACGATCTGACCATGAGGGATAACAGCATCTGGTCCGGCGTGATCAATGTTGCCACCACCGATATCTCTCTTATCAACAACTCCGACAATTGGTGGGTCCCGCCCGATTCCGGAACCACTACAACGATGACCAACAACACTGTCTCTGCTTACGGTGTTTATGTCGGCGGTACGTTGACAATCGATACCATGGGTTCGCTGAAACGGGATGACCTCTACGGTGACGACGGAGTGATCAACGGAAATCGCAACGATTACGGTGATGATTGGGATCAGGGTTCGCAGAGTGCCGGTATTACGGTCAATCTCAATAATGTTTTGTTTGATGCTTCCAATACGGCGAAAATTTCCAACGGCGGAAATAACAAACTGCACGCGGCGGCGATTTATGCCGATACCATCAAAATCAATACGGTGACCTCTGATGTGACCTTTACGGTCGATGCCTCCGGTAATACGGCTGATGTTCCCAATACTACAGCAGGAGTACTTTATGCCGCCGGTTTGGAAGCCAAAACCATCGAACTCGGCAGATTTGACGGAACGATTTCGGTTAATGTCAATCTCTCTGCCCCCAGTACCTGGTCTTATGGCGGTCACGGTATGGATGCCAATACGATTACAGTATCTTCGCTGCTGGCAGGTAACATCACTGTCGGTAACGTCGGTAACGGCTTCTCTGTCGGTACCATGATCACCGCCGGTGTGATCGACACCAATATTTTTGCCGGCGGCGCTATCCATGCCGGAAAGTTGATTTCCGATGGTTTTACCGGTAACATTGGCGGATATAATCCCAATACCTGTCAAACCGGTATCTCTATCAGCAGCTCCATTGGCAGCGATGTTGCCGGTGATGCTTTTGATATTGCCGGACATATCTGGGCGTGGGATGAGGTGTTCTATAACAGTGGTTCATCCTTCAACCTCCGTATTTCCGGCGATGTCCTCGGCGGCAATTATGTGGTGAATGTCGCCCCCAAGGCTGCCAATGCCGACCGGCTCGAACTTGCTGCCGGTTCCCGCGTTGATGGCCGTATTGAGTTGGGCCTCGGCGGCGGTACTTCTGAAATGGGTGATGCCAACCGTCTGATCGTCAACTCTCAGGCAAGTTACTCCGGTAACGTTTATGCTACCGGCGGTACTCTCGCCCTGCGCTTCGACCTTGAAGGCGCCGCGATGGATACTCCGACCATGACCTTGAGATCGGATATTGACAGCAATGGTGACAGCAAGCATCTGGATGATGAGACCCTCTCGGCTACCTGTACATTCACGATCAACCTGAACTTCGCGGAAGTCGATCAGACTTATAATCTGATCAAGTACGAATTCGATGCCGATAAGTATTGGACGGCTGAACCGCGCAAAGTCGCGTTTACCTATCAGGGCTTCAAAGCGGATAACGTCTACCTGACGCGCGATGTCAATGGAGATGCGGTCGGCAGCGGTGTTATTTACAATAACAATAATGACATCATCGCCAATGCTACGGTCCGCTACGATCACAACAGCAATGTTGTCAGTGTAACCGTTGACCAGCTCGATCCTATTACTGAAAATATTGATGATGCTGATAATGAAGCCCGCGGCAGCCAGCTCGTTTACGGCGATCTCTGGAGCATCGGAAACAAAGTTATCGACCTCAGCAACCTTCACCGTTACCTCACTACCAAGCTGGATGCGGAAAAGGTTCTCAATATCGGCGGAAAAGAGCTTGATCGTATCAGTTCCTATCTGGTGACCTACTCTTACACCAGAGAGGGCGAGGCCACCGTTCAAACCGAAAATTTCTGGCTCCATTACGACAGCAAGGGCAATATGGACACTACTGTCGATCTGGCAAGCGGCGTGGTGGTCTATCCTGCTTCGGTCATCATCTCCGTCAATTCTGAAGCCGCCACCGGTGAAGACCCGATGACCGACTGCACCACCGTTTCGGTTTGGACTAATGGTGTTGCGTGTGACGGCGGAGATTGCGAACTCGAGTTTGAGGACGAAAACTGGTACTACAGCCAGTTGGCAGACAATCATATTGAAGTCGGCAACCATGACTGGCGTGCTGGTGATGATCCTGCGCTTCAAAACATCACCCTGCGTTCCTTTGAGAACTTTGTTGTGACCTATATTTTCTTTGATGAAAACGGTCGTATGCTCGACAAAAAAGGCAACGTCGTTAACGGTAACTTGGAGTTTTACGCCGATTATCTCAAATATGGCGAAACCATCGAAACCCGTACTCTGGATAATATCGAAATCAGTCACCGGGATATCCCGGCGAATGCGGCGAATGTCCATTATATTGTCGCCGTCAAGGGCGCCAGCGATATCGCTCTGGAAATCGACGAAACCGAATTCGAGGGCAACGGTATTATCGTCAACCGGGATGAAAATGAAGTGATCACTTCCATTGATTGGACTTTCGCCGATCAGTTGTGGAAATCGACGATCAATTCCACAAATCAACTCTCCTTCAACGGACTTACTATCAACTCCATCAAAGCGTACAAACTGGTCTTCACCTATACGTTGGATGGCGTAGAAGGGGTCGCTTACACCGGAAATGCTTTTGACGGAAGTGACTTTGTCACCGGTACCAACTTTGACCTCAGTCAGGGGTTGTTTGACGCCGAAGGTAATGCGCTGAGCGAAGATGCGGTCATCACCGGATATGATCTTTCCATCCACGGTATTTCCAAGGAGAGGATCTCCGGCGTGATCGATAATAACGAGGCGCAGAACCGCTTCCTCGAAAATTACGACGCGGAAAACGATGCCCTCACCATCAGCTGGCACGGTCTGGACAATTACAGCGATAGCAATATTACCGAAGCCAAGTATTGCGAACTGGAATATATCATCTATGAAGCCGATGGTGTCACCCCCTTGAGCTACATCGATGCCAACCTCAACGGTGTGTTCGATAACGGCGAAAAAGCTACTTCCATCGTCGTCACTCTCGACATCAATGAACGTGAATACGCCATCGGCGGTGTCAAGGATGGTGTCCGGGTCGATTGGCGCATCCGTTTGATCAATGACGGTTCCGCAACTGCAACGACCAACTGGACGGATTACAACAGCTTCTATTCACCGAGCGAAAATATCTCTGATTTCACCGTCACCAATAACACGGTGGTGCGTGACGTCAACTCCACCCTCGCTGAATTTGAAGGTATGGTAACCGCCGTTTCTGAAATCGCGTGGGAAAATACCTTCACTTCCGAACAGACCATCCGCGAATACGAGATCGAATATGTCGCACTTTCGACTAATATCAAGTATTCCACGGTCAGGGCAATGGGATTTGATTCACTCTCCGAATACATCTCCTGCAACGCCGGTGTCAACGGTATCGAAGATGGTCTCTTTGCCGATATCCTGAATAATGCCGGCGGTTATGACAGTGACGATGCGGTTATTTTCAGCAAGACGGTCACTTCTACGGAAGCCGTTCTCGCCGAACTGCAGGATCAGTCCTATATCTACTGGCGCGTGCGTGCCGTCGATACCAACGGCGCAAAGAGCGAATGGGTCGATGGAAAGACCTTCCGCGTCTGGGCTGGTGAACGCGACGAAAACCGTCCGGTTTTCCGCGACAAAACTACCGCCCTTATCGGTTACTCCATCCCCGATGTGACGGTCGTCAATGACAAATTGACCGCTCCGGAAGATAAAACCTATACCGCCAGCATCGCCTGGAACAGCGCGACTGATTCCCAGTCGCAGGTTCGGTTGTACCGTATCGAAGCTTTGATCAACGGCAAATATCAAACCGTCGGTCAGGTCAACTCCGAACTCGATATCAACAAGGGACTGGTCACTTGGACCGCTCCGAGTAACGGACTGGATGATTCCTGCAAATATCGGGTGGAAATCGAAATCGATGAAAATGAAGTTAAGACGGTCGATGCCTTCCTGCGCAACGTAGATGGAGTTCTCACTCTGCAGTGGAGCGCTGATGCCGAACATATCTTCCAGTATACGCTTGATGCTGACGGTGACAAAGTTTGGACGCTTGACGGCGAAGGCAATAAAGTTCTCAATACCGCCTTAACCATCCAGAAACAACGGGCTGACGGAAGCTGGGAAACTGTTGAGTTCAATGCCAATGAGCTCAGCGGTCAGTTCTTCGATTACAGTCACACCATAAAAGGACTTACCAACGCCTCTTACAAGTACCGTATCATCGCGGTTGACTACTTTGGAAACGAAACTCTCGCTTCCGGTCAGGATTGGGAAGTCACGGGTACGATCGAAGTTGACAACACTCTGCCGATCTTCAACAATGATGATACGGCGATCTTCGGTCTGCCCCGCTACAGCATGCCCAGCGAAAACGAATACAGTTCCAAAATCACTTACTCCGCTACGGTCGCGTGGAACAACGCCATTGATCCCGATCAGGAAAGCGCCGGTGAATATGGTACTTACATCAAGTCCTATGTGATCGAAGTCACCGATGTCAAGACTAAAGAAACCGTCTCCATCACCATCGATCCGCAGACTTTGCACGGCGGCTGGATCGCCAGTTACCAGAGCAGTGAACTCAACAGCGCCTACAAATATAAGGTTCGCTATACTGTCGGCGAGGGCGAAAATGCAACGACCGTCACGCTCGATGCTTTCGTCAAGGATTCCAACGGTATCAAGTCGCTGGTCTGGTATTCTGACTCGTATGATGTTTGCAGCGGTCAGGTCGATATTATTATCGTCGGTGCCGCTGGAGATTCGGACCCCACCCCGCTCGATGGAAATGCTTATTCGGTTCAGACCTTTGAGAATGTCTACTCCATCAGCGGTCTGTCCGGTGGTGAATACACCTATCAGATCAAGGCGGTCGACTACACCGGTCAGAGCAGTATCCAGGTCGCCGGCAGAGAGCCGATCATCGCGGACCGCGGAGCGCCGATTTTCGCCGGTTACGTCAATGAAGTTCTCTGGAACAACTCCTACACGGTGGATGTCGCCGGAGAAAATGGTACCTCTTATGTGGAAAAACGCTTGGTTCCCACCTTCCGGTGGAGCAAAGCGCTGGATCTTGAAGGCGATCCGGGTGTCCGTTACTACACTCTCAATGTTTACAGCGGAAAAACCCTGATCTATACCGACAATATCGCACCCGACAGCCCACTCTATCTCTCGGCTGATGGACTCACTTTTGAGTACACCATCGATCCCAGAAATGGAAACGCCGGATCTGGATTCCAGAACGGTTACGAATTCTTCAAGGCGGCGAACTACACTTATGAGATCGTTGCGGTTGACTACTTCGGCAAGGAAAGCATGCTCGAAGGTTCCTGGGGAAGTTCCGATACGGAATCGCCCTATGGTCAGCTCCTCAATCTCCGCCACAATATATCCTTCCGTGCAGATGGTTCCCCGGAAGTCTCTCTCAACTGGGAAACTTCGATGTCTGACAATAGTTCGAAGGTGTATTACCGCGTAATCATCGCCGATAATGAAGGATTTGAAGGCAATAATGTCTACGAATTCTGGACTACCGGAGAGCAATCCACTATCGGTGCGAACTACCGTTGTATATCGTTCAATAATACCACGGTCGGACGTCCGGCAAGTATCTTCGAAAAAATGAGTACGGTCTACTGGAAGGTCGATGCTTACGATTCAAGTTACAACCGTGCAGAACTTTCGACCGGCAGAACGTCGTTCACCTTCACCGACGGCAGCGGCGCTCCGATCACCTCTTCCGGCCCCGGAGCTCCTTCCAATATCTCCGTCACTACGACCAAGATGGACAGCGACAAAGTCGTCTTTACTGACGAAATCGCGCTCTCCTGGAGCGATACGGCTGCCGGTCTGGGTACTTACCGCTATGTGATCTCCCTCAAGGATGTCACTACCGGTCAGGTGATTGCCACCGCTGATACGCTTGATCTCTCTGATTATCAGGCGACCGATATGATCCAGAGCGGAATCGAGGTTTCCGGAAGCACCTTCCGGGTTGCTGACATCCGCAAACTCTTCGGTCTGTCCGGCATCAATGACGGCAGGTATGAAATCGCGATCACTGCCTACGATGCGCAGGGACGTTATGCCAGCAGCAGTTCTGAACAGTTCAGCGTTGACACCTCGCGTCCGGGTATGGTCTCCTTTATCAACCAACTTAATCAGGGTATCAAGACGGTTGCGGTGTCCGCAGGTAATAACGAAACTGAACTTATTTTCCACTGGAATCCGGTCAATGACAGTACCAGCGGTATCCGGGGATATGTGCTCCGTTACCGTCCTGCCGGCTCCAACCGGTGGTATGAAAAGTTCGTCGAAACTACCTCTTGCAGCTTCAATGTTACCAATGACAGCACCAATTGGGAATACTACATCACTGCAATTGACGGAACCGGTAATCCGAACGACAAGTCTACCCCCACCAACCAGTTCACCAACGGCAAAGATCTGCCCGATGGCGAAACGGTCCTCAATGGCGGAATTTACTACGGTAACGTCGGTCAGTCTTCTCCGATCTACAGCCTCAACACCGTGCAGGATAAATACGGCAGTATCAATGCTGCAACGGTCATCAGTGACCGTGTCAAAGCATCCGACAACGCAGTGGATGCCCGCGGCTCTCTTGCTGATCAGGTCGGACGCAGTGACCGTACCGATGCATTCTCCGTCAAGGTCGGTAATGCTTCCACATTCAGTATAAATCTGACAAAATGTGCTTATGTCTACGGTATGCACGCTGAAGGCAGTACTTCGGATCTCATCCTGACCGTTTATGACGGAACCACTCAGATCGGTGAGTCGATCGAAATCAGTGCTGCTCAACTCAATCAGAGCATTTACACCAACGATAATCTGGAATCCGGTAAGACCTATACCTTTGTGATTTCCAGCGCCAATTCTGATGCGGTCATCGACTACACATTCCAGTGGGAACAGACCGTTACCGGCGATATCGACACCTGGTTTGACACCACCGCAGCGGTCACCACGGTGATCGACGGCGGCGTGAATCCCGGAAACTTCGCCGGATATGTGAGAAACAGCGCGATTCTCTCCTGGGATAAGATCTTCACCGGTTCTGACCGCAACATTGTCGGATATGAATACAGTTACACCTTCACTAACGAAGAAAATGGTGAAACCGTGACTGAAACTGTTACCGTAACGTCGAAATCCGACGATGTCACATTCACAGGCCACGGCAATGTTACCTGGCAGGTTCGTGCTCTTGACAGCAACGGCACTTACAGCGATTGGATTGACGGTCAGGCCTTCCGCGTGCTGGGTACGGCGAGTGACAATGATGAAGATGCTCCGGTCTTTGCCGCGAACTCCACCCGCGCCGAAGTCACCCGCGTTACTACCAACAATCAGATCGATCAGAAGAGTGCCATCGAAGGCTACATCTACTGGAATGCCGCGGATGACGGTCCTAACGGCAGCGGTGTGAAGGCATACGAAATCGAAATCAGTACCGATGGCGGTGTCACCTACACCAAGTGGAAAACGGTCGATGCCAAGGTTCGGAACGGTGCCGAAGGTTACGATTATGCGATCAGCATTTCCGACATCCGGGATAAGCAGTTCACCTACCGCATCTGTGCCAAAGACTACAAAGACAATGTGAGCAGATATCTCTACGGTAATCAGATCATTACCGATACTACTGCTCCCATTTTCAGCAATGCCAATGTCAGGGTCGAGTGCAACGAGATCGAAAATACCAACACTTTCAATCCGGTCATCACCTGGAACGAGGCTTCCGATGCGGCGGTCAACTCCTCCCTCGGACAGAATTACGGAGTTAAATACTACAGTCTTTACTTCCGTGTTCAGGGCAGCGATGTCTGGGAACTGCAGACGAATATCCTCAACGGAGACGAGCTGACCTATACTCTGCCCGATGGTGCCGCCGGTCTGGAAACCGGTAAGGTTTACGAGTACAAGATCGTCGCTTACGACCACTTCGGCAACGCCAGCGCAGATGTTACCGGTATCTTCCGCGGACCGGATAAAGGTAAGCCCACCGGCACCATCACCGCCAACAAGGTCGCGGTCAATACTTCCTACGGCAAAGAACGTATGCGGGTCACCTTCTCTAACGGTGATATTGAATACGTTGACCTGCCGGCGGAGGGAGCATTCTCCTGGACCGGATCCCGTAACATTTATTCCGGTTCTTCCAGTTCTTCCAGTTCCGAAAACCTCGTCACGGTTGAGATCAAACGTGATGAAAACGGTTTCTCCATCACCAAGTCCAGCGGTTGTACCGTTGAAATGGTCAGCGCAGAACTGGTCGAAGCCTCTGTTGAACTCAGCTGGAAGAGCAATGTGAAAGATCCGGAAGGTTCCGAGATCATCTACAAACTGACTGTCTCCGATGCTGCCAATCTTAATGGCAACTCCACCTATGAGTTCTGGACGACGGAAACTTCTCTGGTCTTCGGCGGAAATACGGTCGGTCGCCCGCTCGCGCTGTTGACCAATATGAATGAGGTCTACTGGATGGTCGAAGCATACGACGCCAGCGGCAACGCCAGCAATTTCGGTACCGGAGTTCAGAAGTTCGACAACACTTCACTGCTCTCTTACAATGGATTGAAGATCGATAAAGCAAATGACTTCAAACTGACTTACCAGAACATCACCGCTCCGAAAGTCACCGTCACCCCGATCCTGGTCAATGGTCTGATGAGCGGCGATGCCAAACTGACGCTGAAAAATGATGCGGATGTGGTCACCGGTTACTACGCCTACAACATCACCCTCAAGAATCAGTACGGTCAGGTGATCGCCGCCAAGTCGACCCTCGCCAACTACAACGATCAGAGAAGCGATGATCTTTCCGGTGCGACCGTTTCTGAAGACGGTCTGACCGTGACCATTGCCAGCTTGAAGAAGTTCTTCGGTCTTGCCGCTATTGAAGACGGTTCCTACACTCTGGAAGTCGCCGCCTGCAATGGTGACGGATATACCGCGACCACCGTCTACAGCCAGAGTCAGAAACTTGAACTTGATACCACGGCTCCGGCACAGGTCGAGATCATCCGTGCTTATTCGCAGCCGAAGAACCTCGGATCCCGTTCGCAGACGGTCTTCGGTATCGAATGGAGCAAGTCTTCCGATAACCGCGGCATCGCCTACTACGAAGTCAATTACCGCGTTTACAACAGTGCCGCTCCCGGTAAGTGGACTCAGAAAAATGTCGGTCTTGCCACCTCCTTCGAACTGGATTTGAACTACAGCGGTTCAGAATCATATGAATTCCAAGTCGTGGCGGTCGATGTCAACGGCAACCGTTCAGTGGTCGCCACCGATGAAAGCGTGGTTATTGCTCCGGCGTTTGATAAATACAACGGTTCGATCAACCAGATCGACGGCATTACCCGATTGAATTGGAGTGATGAGATGACTCTGACTGCTTCCAATGTGGTCGGTACGGAGTACAACCTCGATGACGTCTTCAAGTTCACCACCGGCGGAGATGCCTGTGCAGTGAATCTCATCTGCGATTCTCTGGAAAAACACAACGGCTACAACGCCGCTCTCAACGTGATGATCTACAAGGTCAGCGGTCAGGACTTCTGGGGCAACGATATTCTGACTCTGGTCAGCAATAATGTCGTCTGGGATGCTTCCCGTGTCTTCAGCAACAAGATGTTTGATGCCAATTCAACCTACGTCGTCAAAGTGACCAATACCAATCCGTACAACTCGGTCTATGAGTATTCGCTCCACTTCGAACGCAAGGATTATGTCTGTGACAACAAAGATGACAGCATCGATAAAGTCTTCGCCAATAACGGAAATAACGCTTATACTCTGACCGAAGCCAATGACGCCAACAACGGCAAGGTCGGCAGAGTCGGTTTTGGTGATACGGTCGACTACATGTACTTCGATCCTGTGGCTTCCGGTAAGTATACTTTCAGCCTCAGCGGAGTTGCTTCTTCGGCAATCATGTATGTCTACGAATATAATGGTACTTGGAATAGAACCCTCGCGGCTGTCAGTGCTTCGGCTTGGAACGTCGATGGAGTCAAGACTCATGAATTGATCCTCGATGCCAACAAGCAGTACTTCGTGGCAGTCGTCGATGGTCTCGGCGGTTACACTGCCGGTACCGAATACACCGTGTCGGTCAATCCCGTTGAAATCTATCAGGATGCCACCACTGGTGACGATACGGTTGAAAAAACTACCAGTTCAATCACCGTCGTAAACGGTGTTTCCAATTGTTGGGTCGGTTTCGGCGACTTGAACGATTACCACAGGATCGATGTCAATGATACTCATGGTGCGGTCATCAACATCTCCGTCAGCCATAAGTCCACTGAAGGTCCGCTGGTCGCCTATGTCTGGCAGGATAACGGCTACGGTCAGCTGGCGCTGGTCGGTTATCAGTACCTCGGTACCGGTGTCAACAGCGTTTCTACCGGAGCGCTCTATCTCGCCGGAGATTCCAGCCGTTCCTGCTATCTCCAGATCACTGCTCCCAACGGTGCGTATGGATACAACAGTACCTATCAAATCACCACTTCCGGTTATGATATTACCGATGCTCTGGTCAACGACAGCAACAATGAACGCAATCAGAATATCGCGGCGGTTGCAGTCAATTCTGCTGCCGACAGCACCGGCTGGGTCGGTAGCGGTGATGCAATTGACTACTGGAAATTGGAAAATGCCAATGGCGGTATCTACAATATCACCATCAACCGTCCGGTCGAATATGCTGATTTCGGCAACATTGTGACGGTCACTGTCTGGCGTGAAAACGGCTACGGCGGTTACACCTGGTATCGCGGTATAACTCTCTATAAGGGTGATAATTCAGAATCTACCGGAGACTTCTACCTCGAAGCCGCCGGCGATAAGAATTACTACATCGAAGTTTCTGCTCCTTATGCCGCTTATGGCTGGAACAGTCACTATAGCCTCGATGTCAACAGCCGCGATGTTGAAACCAATGACAATGCCAACAACGATAAAGAAGGTGCGCTCACAGTCAACGTGAATAACGCAACTCCGGTTTCCGGTTGGGTCGGTGTCACTGATGCCCGCGACTGCTACAAGGTTGAAGGTATCGAGAGCGGTGAAAGTTACACCATCAACCTCACCGGTATCAACGGCAGTGAAATCTACGCCAGTCTGGGTTACTACAACACCTGGGGACAGTTCGTTGCCCTTTACACGAAGTTAGGTGCTTACAAGGCAGATTCGATGAGTCTTTCCATGACGATCCCGTCTTACTACGCCGATCTTGCTGCACAGAATGGCGGCTTCTATCTGCAGGTCAACGCCAATGGCAACTCCGGTTATGAACTTCAGATCAACGACAACCAGACTCTCGCCGGAGCCTCCGCTGCCGATGATCTCGGTGGCGCGCTGGCGGCGTTGAATGCCGGTATTGCTGTCGCCGGCTGGGTCGGTTTGGGTTATCAGAAGGATATCCGCACTGTCGGTACTGCCGATGCCGGACTTTACGATCTGCGCATCAGCGGCGTTGCCAACCCGGTTCAGGTGATCGTGTACAAGGACAAGTATGCGGTCAAGTCGATGGTGGTCAGCGCCGGAGACGGTGTGATCGAAAACCTCCTGCTCCCCGGAAACAACGGCGAATACTCCATTGAAGTCAATGCACTGTATGCCGCTTACGGTATGAATACCGGTTACAGCATCGAATTGGATAGTGTCGCTGACACTGAAAATATTGAGATCAGCAATATCAACTCCATGCAGCTGCCTTCAATCAATCTTGCCGGCGGAACTGCCGTCTTCTACAGTCAGGTTTCCGAAGCTGGCGGTGCTTACAACTTCAACTTCAGCGGTACCATTAAGGCCGGTACTGCGGTGATGAATGTCTATGAAATGCTCGCCAACGGAACCCAGCGTTTCGTCCGTCAGCTGGTGCTCAACAACTACATTGCTGAAGCAGAATCCGGAAGTCTCTTCCTTGACGATTCTGCCAATGTCTTCAGTACCGGCATCTACAAGTTCGAGGTCGTTTCTTACGGCGGAGACGGTACGGTCAACATCGAATGCTCCGGCTACGATGTCACCAATTACATTGCCAACAAGGATGCTGCATTTGAATTTGGTGTCCGTGACTGGGTCGGTAAAGGCGATGCAGAAGATGTCAAGACCGGTGTTACCGTTGCCAACGACGGTATCTACTCCTTCAACTTCTCCGGCATCAACGGAAACAACCTCTACTTCCAGGTCATCGATGAAAGTACCGGTTGGGCTGTCGCCAGCTTCTATCCGGCTTACGGATGTACTGACACGACCTATTCCTGCGCGCTCAAGGCCAATGCCAGTTACAAACTGGTGGTAAGATCGCTGGATGGCGGTTACAACTGCTTCTCCGAATACACCATGTCTGCTCCGGTGCTGCGCGGAATCGACTCCGACAATAATACGGCCGGAAATGCGTGCAGTATTCTGGATGAAGCGGCAAATGTCCCCGTCGAAGGCTGGGTCGGAAACGGTGATACTATCGACTATATCAAACTTGAACTCGACAGCAATACTGTCGCCGGCAAGTACGATATCGGATTCGCCGGTCTGCAGAATGGCGTTTACGCCACACTGTATGAACAGACCGCTTATGGACTTGCTTTCGTCGCCAATAAGTATGTCACTGCTGCTGATAACAGTAACAGCTTGAGCGGACTCAATCTGGTCGATGGTAAAGAATACTACTTGAGTGTCAGCGCTCTTGCCGGTAACGGTTACTACGATAGCGAATACAGCGTTTCCGTCACCAGGACCAGAGATTACACCGGTCTCACCGCAAGTTCCATCATCGTTGATGAAACTTATTGGAATAACGACGGCGTGTATGAAACGGTCAACTGGGTCGGCTTCTGCAACACCAGCGATGTTTACAATCTCGGCGAATTGCAGGGAGCGGTCAACATCACGCTCACTCTTGGTAACGCTTCCGATGCTTATGCTGACGAGACCGGCAACCTCTATGTGACGCTCTGGCGCTGCAACTCCTACGGAACCCGTATCGAGGCGCTCGGTACTTATGCGGCGTACACCTGGAACAGCAGCGTTGCCAGCGGCGATATCTGCATCAACTCCGGTGATACCTATTCCTACCAGATCGAGGTCAATGGTTACGGCGTCAACAGCGATTACACTCTGCAGGTTGAAAACTGGGATTGCAGTAGCTTTACTACTGCCAATAACAACCTCGGAGCCGCAACCCGGATCTCCTTAGGGGAAGAGCATGCAGTGTCCAGCGCGGTCTGGAACTACAAGTATCAGGGCGACATGGTTGACTTTTACAAGTTCAGCGTTTCCGGTAACGGCGGCAGTTATACCATCCATCTGGACAATGCCAACAGCAACGTCCGGGTGTGGCTGTACAACTCCTACGGTGCTGCAATGCAGGTCGGATACGTTGCACAGGCAACCGGAGAGGTTAATCTCTCCGCCAACCTCAGCGCCGGAGAATACTACGTTGCTGTTGAAAACTACACCTACTCCACTGCTTCTCATTACGAATTGACCGTGGATAAGAATCCGGTCAATAACAGTGATGATACCTGGCAGAAGGTCGCCGCCAATGTCAACGCGACCCTCTACCGTGCAGATGCTGGAACCAATATTGAAGATTGGGTTGGATTCGGTGATGCTGTTGACGTGTTCAAGGTGATGACTGATTCCAACGGACAGTTGGTCTTCGGCGGTAACAATGATGTTACTGACGAAGCGCTCAGCAAACGGGAGATCACTCTCTCGCTGGTCGATGCCAACGGTAACTGGGTCAGCCTCAACTTCAACAGCGAAAACGGTGAATATACCACCGCGACAACGCTGATGGCTGATTCCGAGTACTACCTTGCGATCAACAGTACTCAACCCTACGCCAAGAACAATACTTACAGTATCACTGTAAACAAGAAACACTGATAAACAGTAATCGTTCCGGGGCTGCTGCAAAATATTGCAGCAGCCCCGCTTTGTATTGATTTGCGATGCAAACCAACGTGAAGAAACGGATTTCATCCATTGCGAAGAAAGCGTATGCCGTTCACTTCGTGAGTTCTGATGTGATAATTTTTAACTGCCGCGACAGCGGAGCGGCAATATCCCGCTTTTCTTGAAAAGGGATGGGGGTTTGGGGGAAGGGAAAAACTTCTTTTCTCGTGAAAAGAAGTTTTTCCCTTCCCCCAAATTTCCCTTATTCGGGGAAATCCGGGGGGATTAGCATGGTTCGGAGGACACGTTCCAAGGTTTTCTTGAAGATGGGAGCAGCGACGGTACCGCCGCCGAGGTTTTTGCCTTTAGGGTGATCTACGGTTACGACCATAACCAGTTCCGGGTGTTTTGCCGGAACGAATCCGGCAAAGCTGGTAAAATATGCTTTTTCGCCATAGCCCCGACCTATGACTTTTCGAGCTGTACCGGTTTTCCCGGCAACTTCGTATCCGGCAATGGCGCCCCGGCGTCCGGTGCCGTCTTTTGCGGTTACGGTACACAGCATTTCAACCAGTTGTTTGTGGGCTTCGCTGTTTTCAAAGACTGGAACCGGTTCGGCGCGCGGTTGAATGATATCTTTTCCGGTTTCGGTATCCCGGTAGCGGTCGATAATATTGAGTCGGGGGAGTTTTCCGGTGGCGACGGCGCAATATCCGCGCAGTAATTGCAATATCGTGACACTGGTTGCATAACCGATGGGGACACGGCTTGATGTAACTTTTGCTCCGGGTATTTTTGCCAGTAATCCCCGGGATTCGCGTGGTATCTGCAACCCTGTGCGCTGACCGAACCCGAACAGACGGCGAACTTCATTCATTTTCCGGTCGCCCATTTTCAGACCGATTTTAGCGGCACCGATATTACTGGATTTTTTCAGGATCTCGCCCGGTGTGAGCAGACCATAGCGGCTGACATCGCTCAGAACTTTTCTGGCATAGATCCAGCTGCCGTTTTCGCAATCAATTTTATCCGATGGTGACACTACATTCCAGTCCAATGCTTTTCCTACAAAAAACGGTTTGAAGACAGAACCCGGTTCATAGGTTTCTATTGCAAAGCGCATACCGGTCTGATTTTTTATGAATGTAGTCCGATCTGTCGGATCCCAAGTCGGGCGTTGGGCGATGGCAAGAATATCTCCGGTACGTGGATCGGCGATAGCGGCATAGATATTGGCTGGATTCCATTCAGCCACAGCATTGTCCAGTTCTTCCTCGAGGATAGCCTGAATATTTTCTCTTATCGTAAGATAGACATCTTTGCCGTCAGTAGCATCGTGGAGATTCTGCTTGCCGTAGGATAGGGGGCTGCCCCGGCGGTCGCGCTCAAAGGAGTGAAGTCCGTCAACGCTTTGGATACTCACGTTGAGTGAGCTTTCGAGTCCTCCTTTGGCAATTTCTTTGTCATTTACAATATCGGTATAACCGAGCAAATCTGCCGCCAGCCGTCCCTTTGGATGGTTTCGTACATAGATGTTTTTGAAACTGAATGTGGCGAGGGTTCGCCCTAACCCTGCGCTTTTCATTGCCGCTTTGAATTGGTCGACAAAGGTTTTTTCTGCTTCACGCTCCAACAGGAGATATTGATTTTTTGTAAAAGAAACTGTCCCGTCTTTGGCGACCCGGCGGTTCATCGGTTCCAGTTGGCGGTAGAAATGCATGAATGGTTTGTTGAAAAAACGCGAGAAAATCTGTGCCAATTTGCGTCGGCGCTGTTCGCGCAGAGCCGGCGCCTGTGCGCGACGTTCGGGATTCCGGGACTTTTCATAGTGGACAAAGGCTTCGTGAACTGCGGCGTACGGCGATACAGCAATGGAAATCCGGGGCAAATTGGCGACCAGCAGATTTCCGTCTGCATCGAAAATTTCACCGCGTTTACCGGTTATTTTTACTTTGGATGAATATTTTATCCGCGCTTTTTCTTTGAGTTCAGCATGGCGGGTAATTTGCAGATGATATGCACGCCAGATGAAACCGCACAGAATCGGTACCCATAAACAGGCAAGAAAAATGATCCTGAACCGGATATTTTTCAACAGCGGTATCATATTTCACCCCGCAGTTGTTCAGTAGCGGTCGGAATAGTTCCGGGGACGGCGCATATTTTCTGCGACCGCGACCGGGGTACGGCGCGGGAAACGGATCTGCGATGCCTGAAGCGGAGTCAGTATTTCCAGATTCTTTGATTTGATCTGACTGTGATGGGCAAGGGTCAGCGGCAGCCGGAAAGCCCGGATTTTATCCCGGATATGCTCATAACGGGTCAATCGGGAATATTCGGTACTCAATATCTGCAGTGCCCGGCGGGTGTCGGCGATTTGCAGTTCTGTATCGCTGATCAAACGATCGGTTTTGCGGATTTGCTTAATCAGTGACATATAGTAGAAAAATCCTCCCCCGAATGCTGCAATCAGCATTCCGGCGATGGAAACCGTTGTTATAAAACGTATGAACCCACTGCTGGCGGCGGCTGCCGACATCGTGGATTTTCGGGTTTTGCCTCTGGCAATGGTACCCCGGTAAACCTTCATGTGTATTTCTCCTTGCAGTATATCAATAAAATTTTTATCCGTTATAAATGTTCAGCCACCCGCAGTTTGGCGCAGGAAGATCGGGGATTTTCCCTGACTTCCGCTGCGGTTGGACAGAGCGCTTTTTTGTTGACAAGTTTCAGTGTCGCCTTGTGGTTGCAGCAGCACACCGGAAGTTTCGGCGGGCAGATGCATCCGGTTGCCGCATCCCGGAAGAAATTCTTCACGATCCGGTCTTCCAGCGAATGAAAAGTTATCACCGCGATTTTGCCGCCGGTATTGAGCAGTTCTACTGCCGAAGCAAGACCGGTTTCCAGTTGGCGCAGTTCATCGTTGACCGCGATTCGAACTGCCTGAAACAGCAATGTCGGATGCGGGAGTTTTCCCGGTTTTGCCCGTCCCATGACCTGATCGGCGATTTCGACCAGATCGGAAGTCCGTGCAAACGGAGTGTGTTCCCGCCGTTCGATCACCGCCGCCGCAAGGCGCCTTGCAGAATTCAACTCACCGTAGTTGCGGAAAGCATATATCAGATCATTTTCGCTCGCCCGGTTGAGCCAGCGGCCGGCAGTCAGCGGACTGCGGCGATCCATCCGCATATCCAGCGGACCATCCTGCCGCCAGGAAAATCCCCGGTCAGCGCAATCCAATTGCGGAGAAGATACTCCGATATCAAGCAATATTCCATCGACACTGTCCCAACCGTGTTCAACAGTGATAGCGGCAAGTTCCGCGTAGTTGCCACGAACGAGAGTCACCCGCGAAGAAGCAAAATCCAGACGTTTCGCGGCGGCGGCAAGAGCCTGATCATCCCGGTCTATTCCCAGAAGTTCCAGTTTCGGATAGCGTTCGAGCAGCATACTGCTGTGACCTCCGCCGCCGACGGTTCCGTCAATCAGGCGGGCAGGGCGGTCCGGAGCAAAGGTGAGGTACTCCAATACTCCGGCAGAGAGTACCGGAATATGGTGGAATTGAAGTGGTTCAAGGTTATTCATTTTCCCAGCACCCCCTGGAGCAGTCCGGCAAAATCTTCCCCGCTTTCGCTGATTTGCTGGATTTCGTTGAGGTAGTCATCCGGAGAATCCGGAAGCTGCCAGTTTTCAGGAGCGCAAATGCGGATGTGGGTGATCGCACCGATAAGTTTGAGTTTGCGGTCGACACCGATGGAAGCAAGTTTATCCTTGTCCAGCGCCATGCGCCCCTGTTTGTCACAGCGGCAACGGCGGGATTCTGAACCGAGATAGGCGAGCGCCATCTGCATTTTAGGGTTGGCAATAGCCATTTTGGCGGCTTTACCGCAGAATTCCATGAAGGTAGCAATCGGGAGCAGGAGCAGGGCATTATTTCGGGCTGGGATCATCACGAGTTCGGTCTCGCTGTCTTTGGTTCGCCAGTCGCTGGGCAGGCAGACACGACCCTGCGTATCCAACGCATGGTCAAAATTTCCGACAAAAAGGCCGGGAAAAAGATTTTCTGCCATTTTCAAGGTGTTTTGCTCCTTTTTATACCTATTCTACCCTACATCTACCTAATTTATCAAGAAAAATGAAAAAGTCAACCTTTTTTTGTAAAAAAAAGCAAAAAAAGTCGAATTTTTTTTGAATGAGGAATCTGATCGGGATTTTTGAGATGCCGGAAAAGTGGAGATGTTGCGGAAAACGTGCCGCCGCGATAGTGTCGCGCCGCTCCGTTGTCGCGGCTTGATCGAAAAATTGGTAAAATCCTCTGTGGGAAAATAGGAGCTTATATTTTTACAAATCGGGATTCGACGTCGGGCGGATGCCCGACGAGCCGGAGCGCAGCGACGGCAACCCGCGGAAAAGTGAGTAATCCCATTTTTTGCGGATGCAAAAAGCGGCAAACGTGCCGCTGCGATAGTGTCGCGCCGCTCCGTTGTCGCGGCTTGATCGAAAAATTGGTAAAATCCTCTGCGGGAAAATAGAAGCTTATATTTTTACAAATCGGGATTTGACGTCGGGCGGATGCCCGACGAGCCGGAGCGCAGCGACGGCAACCCGCAGAAAAGTGAGTAATCCCATTTTTTGCGCCCGCAAAAAATACCAGTAAAAAGAAAAACTCCTGACTTGCAAAAGAATTTGCAAGTCAGGAGTTGCTTTTTACAGGGATTACTCACGATTCTTGGAAAAAAAGGCAAAAAAATGGCATCTCCAACGGGATTCGAACCCGTGTTGCCGGGATGAAAACCCGGTGTCCTAGGCCTCTAGACGATGGAGACGCATGCAGCATAACGCTGACATCAACCTAATATATCACCGTTTTTGTGTTGTTTCAAGTGAAGTTTTGATAAAAGTGCTGCTTTTTTACAATAAAAACGGCTACTGTAACCGTGATATGGTTTACAGCAGCCGTATTTGCGTTATTCTTCAGAAGAACTTACTTGAGTTTTTTGCTCAGGAAAGCGACTTCATTGTTGAATTCGGCAACCCGGGCGTCGTCGAGGAGCGCACCGGCATAGGCTCGCGGAGCGGTGAACTTCAGCGATTTACCGGCCAGAGCGGCGACGAGAGAGATGTCACCCCATTTGAGGAAGTTCGGGGTGGCAAGCATCTGGGTGTAGAGACAGCCGCTGGCTTTGGGCTTGAACGCCACACCGGCGAAACTTTCCACGCCTTCGCTGTTGAAGAGCATTGAAGCCGGAGCATCGACCGCTTCAACAGTGAATTCGCCCGGTTTGATCGCGGCGGCAAAGGCGGCGCAGGCACCGGCTTCACGATAACCTTTTACGTCAATATCGGTCGCTTTGAAATCTTTCTTAATGACTTTGAGCAATGCCATAATATCGAAGATCCATTCGCCGGGGAGGGAACGGCCGACCCAGAGCAGCTGGCGCATCAACTGGGAACGGAGTCCGAGAATGATATTGGGCTGAGCAGTTTCGCCTTCGCCGAAGAGGTCGCAGGCAACGACGGTAGCGCCGTCGGCAGCGGCTTCGGCAATTTCAGCATCGGTGAGGTTGGCTTTGCCTTCCGGATGGAGGAGCAGGCGGAATTTTCCTTTGACCGTACCGCGTTTGACTGCGAAGGGGATCAGACGATCATCGATTTCCAGAGCATAACGTTCAAAACCGTCCACCGTGGCGAAGGTCGCGAGTTTGCCGTTGGGCAGGGTGCGCAGACGGAGAATTTTCGCCAGTTCCCGGCGTTTGGCGGCGGCGTTGAAACTTTCGGTTTCGAGCATTTTTTTACGCAGTTCGGCGCCGATGAGTTTGCAGTGTTCCTGGGTGGTGCGGACTTTGGCAGGACGGTTGCCATCAGCGAAAGTTTTCAGGGTTTCGTAATCGAGCGTGGCATATTCCGGAGCATCCAGGGTGCCGCCGTGGCCGATGCCGCGCAGGTGCCAGTCGAACCAGCCGAGCATCGCTTCGCGCATGGCGGGACGGAAACCGTGGACGTGCGGGGAAACCGTGTAGGCAATGTTGTCGGCATAGCCGAGATCGCGGTAGATTTTCTCAACCTGACGGTAGGTCTTGAGCATCTCTTCGACGCCAAAGGTCGGGTTGACATCATAGTAGGCGTTGCCGATACGCAGCGGACGGGGAGCGATCAGGGCGAGCACGCCGGATTCTTCGGTGAAAGTCAAGCCGTCGGGGAGCTGTTCGCAGACGCAGTTGACACCGGTGACGTAGGATTCAAAGGAACCGACGCTGACCACCGGCATCGCCGCCGCCACGCGGGTATCCATCGCGGCGAGCCACATGGTCTGGTTGCCGCCGCCGGAAGCACCGGTGACACCGATACGTTTTTTGTCGACATAGGGCAGAGAACACATCAGATCCATACCGCGCATGTTGTCGACCAGCTGGGCTCCCATGAGGGATTCGCCGATGTTGAACAATGAGGAGCCGAGGAAGCCGCCGTGATATTCTTTCTGCATGTAGTTGGAAGCGCGTTCAAAAACACCGAAAGCGTCAATGCTCAAGCAGACATAGCCGCGTTTGACCAGCGCGATGACGGTCTTCTGAACCAGTTCAGCCATTTTTCCGTCGGCGTGGTGTCCGTGGACGTGAATGGCGCCGGGGAAAATTTTGGCATCGGATTTGGGACGGTAGAGGTAGGCGGTGACATAAAGTCCGGGGCGGCTCTGATAAATCAGTTTGGTAATGGTGTGATCACCGCAGTCAATGGTGTCGTATTCGGTGACATCGAGGGGGAGGGACGGGTCATATTTTGCGCCCAGTTTTTCCCAGAGTTTGGCGCGGAGTTTGCGCTGGAATTTCTTGAGATCTTCCATTGTGCAGTTGGGCAGGTCGAGTTGGGCAAGGCGGGCGAGTTTCGCCGCTTCTTTGCGCATCATCATCGTGACCTGACAGAAATCAGAGGGGAGAAGGTGGTTCAGACCTTCGCGGGGGAAAGGCGGAAGTTGAGCGTTCCAAACGTTTGGTACCATTTTGTTGATCCTTTATGTTTTAAGGTTACGTGTATTACCATTGAAGTTTAATATATCCTGTATCATCGCTTTAATCAAGCGGAAAAACCGAATTTGTCGTTTTTTTATTCAACAACAGTGATGCCGATTTCAGTTTGCCGTTTGCCGCCTGGCATTTGATGAAAAATTTTGCTCCGTATTTTTTCTTGCCGGAAACCGGATCTTTTTTGCGGGAATTGCGGGCTTCGATAAAGGTTCCGGGGGAGGCAACCCGGGGTGGAAGTTCGGTAAAACCGACGGTGACATTTACAGGTAATGTTCCGATTGGCTTGACGGTGGTATCGGAAGTTTCCAGTTCCGCCGGGTCGAAAATAAAGGAATTTTCTCCGCCTCCGTAAAATCCGGCGAGCAGTTTGCCGTTGAAACGGTTTATGGTTTGTGCACCGAATTTTGTCGGTTTGCCGATGGTGACGGCGGCGATTTTCAGCAGGGTAAAGTTTTTATCAAAGATGGCGATGCGGTTTTCATTGCGGAGTTTGCTGCCGAGATCATTCAATCCGACGTAGAATTTACCGTTGAGATACGCGATCCCATCGAAGCCGCGAAGCGTTTTGAATGGTTTGACTTCAAGCAGATTCAAATCTTTATCGTAAATGAAAATGCAGCTTGAAGCACCATATTTTTCGATCGGTTCTTTGTACCAGAGCGTGACTGCGCAGTATACCTTGGTGCCGTCGGTAGTCATATCCCCCGCGTGGGAATGGGTCGTGAAACGGCGGACTCTTTTGCCGGTATAGTCGATTTTCATCATCTCATGGGCAAATGAACAGTATATCCCGGTCTCGTCGGCGGCAATGCCCTGCAGGTGTCCCCTGAAGTTTTTTTCTTCGGTGCGGATAGTTTCTGCAAAGAGGGCGGTCGCAGTCAAAATTGCTAAGATGATGGATAGTTTTTTCATTATTATTCATTTCTTTTTTGAGGGTTATATTCTGTTTGCAAATTGTTTTTCCGGTATTCTGACGGACTCATTCCGGTAATCCGTTTGAATTGCCGGGAGAAGTAGTTGCTGTCCGTAAATCCGCATTGGAACGCGATCTCGCTGACGTTTCCATGCGAAGTATTTAAAAGTGTTGCCGCTTCTGAAATGCGCAAGTGAAGCTGATACTGAAGCGGAGTGATCCCGATCGCATCCTTGAAGTGCTTGAGCAGCGGAGATTTGCTCATTCCGGAGAGTGAGCACAGTTTGTTCAAAGGTATATTTTTTTTGAAATTGTTCCGGATGTGTTCAGTCACTTTGGTAATATTGTCGTTGCTCTCCCGGACGGTTTGGGAAAAAGGCATATAGCAGCGGGCAAGTTCCCCCAGAAGTACCATGAAGGTTCCGAGCATATTGAAACGGTATCCCGGAAGGTGTTCTCGGGATTCTTTGCGGAGTTTTTCTTCGAGAAAGATGATGTTTTCCCATGATGTACCGGGGATGTGAAATGCCGGAACGGTACTGTTTCCGCCGGCGTTGCCTTGCAGGAGATTTTTGAAGCCGGGGTGAAATGTGATGTCCAGTTGCGGCAGCTGCAATTTTTCCGGGATATAGAGAATGTTGGTCAGAGAGAGATCCGGAGATACATCAATAAAGCGGTGAACTGTGCTGCGGGGAATGACCAGTACATCCCCCGGGTAGATCGGAGCCGGATTTTTTTCATTGAGCAGATGTTTGCCGTGTCCGGAAAGAATGATACAGAGTTCGACGAAATCGTGATAATGCGCTGCACAGTTCTCCTGCTTTTTTACATAACGGACGAACAGCGGAAACTTGTCGGCGGTTCCCTGGCTTACCACATTCAGTTGTTTAAAGTATATCATAGATCCTCAAACCCTCTTTTCCATACAATATATACTGGATTCAACCGTTTTGCAAATCATTTTTTTTACAGCAGATAAAAAAAGGAATTTTGTGCGAGTTTTGTATACTTTTGTCAAGGCACATCCCCTGTTTTATAAGTATACTAAATCACAGAAAGAAAAACTGTTTACCCAGCGACAATGAGGAATAATATGCAGATAGATAAAACTTGTCAAAAATGTGTTTCATTGTTTTTTCCGCAGAAGCATTTTGCGACAAACTGGAGCAAAATCACCCCGCTTTTCTTGAAAAAGGGAGAGGGTTTGGGAGAGGGGAAAAACCCTTTCACTTTGATAGAATTGCTGGTTGTGATTGCGATTATTGCTATTTTGGCAGCGATTTTGCTTCCGGCACTGCAAAGTGCCAGAGGGCGGGGGATCACCTCCAGTTGTATGAATAATTTGCGGGAATGCAACAATGCAGTGGCGTTATATTCCAATGATTTTGACGGAATGTGGGTCGTGGCATTCGCCTCCAATCAGGTATGGTATACCTGGCTTTACAAATGCGGCGGTAAATATATTCCCAATGCCACGCATGATACATCCGGAGCCAAGAAGAATATTGTGCGTTGTCCCTATGAAATCGGAGATGACAATACGACGATGTGGGATGCTTACGGGATGTTGTCTTATGTTGATAATGATAACGAAAGAAGCAACTGGTCTTCTGATACTTATGCCACATCTCCAAGCCGGTTTTTCATTAAAAATATGAAGCCGCAGAATTGGATATTTGCGGATTCCGGATGTATAGATACTGACAACGGCGGCATATTGCGGCAGATGGGGATAATGCGGCCCAATGCCAAAGGGAATAAGTACGGGAAATTCTGGATGAAGCACAATAGACGGGGAAATATCGCATTCATTGACGGTCATGTTTCCACATTGAATATCAACGAGTCGGCAAAGGCTTATTACCGGCATAAAACCGCCTTGAAAACGATAACGCCCGGTACGGCGCAGACCGTATATTACATCAATGGTAAGGATAAAGTGATGCTTAACGTGAAAATACAGGAGTAAGTTGAGGCAATTAAAAAAACTCCTCAAAATTATCAAAACGCCCTCGCTTCGATCTGCAACAGGGAGCGTTTTCACCTGTTACCCAATGGCATTTTTGCTATCTTTCGAATGACTTTTGAAATTACCTCAAGTTATCAAAAGGTATGCGGTTGTATTGATCCTGCGTTCATGCGGGGGGGGCGGTGTGACGCAAACGGAAGTTTCAATGTTTTACAAAAAACAGGACAACACTAACAATTTAAAATAAGGTTTTTTTGCCATGAATTATTCTGACCTTGATGCAGTTTTCCGTCAATTTCAAAGTGTGCCGCCCCGCTTCGCGGTCGATCCCGTGCGGCAGCAGCTTTTGCTGCAAATGGATGAGCTTTTAAGTGAGGCTGATTCTGAAACCGATTTTGAACTGGGACGGTTTTATCGTGAACGGGTCGATCAGATCATCCGGGAGGTCAAGGCATATACCGGAGATGCTCCGCGGCTCTGGAAGTTATACAGTTCCGGCTTTCTGTTGAAAGACCGCGGCCGCGTTACAGCCATTGACATCAATGGCGGCTGCACACCTGATTCCGGACGGACGCGCATGATTTTGCATGAAGCACAGTTTGAGGCGTTGTCTGATATCATTGATGAATATTACAACACCCATTCCCACCGGGATCATATCAGCGCAGACTTGTGCGATCTGCTTGCGGCGAAGGGAAAACTTATTGTAATGCCGCAGGAAGCCATCCGCCGCTGGCTTATTTCCGGGGCTGTACCTGCGGAGGAATTTTCTGCGCCGCACGTTAACGTTTTTGTGGATTATCAGGGAACAGATGTAAAGAAGCGGTTGCGTTGTGCGATGTATTTATTTACATTGAGCAATGGAAAAACCATCTTCTGGCGCGGAGATATCTACCATCAGGAGGGATTCAGTGCCTGTTTGGATATGATAGATTCCTGGGGGAAAACTGTCGATTATGCATCGCTTACGCCATATTATTCCAGCGGAGAAGCACCTGTGGATATTCTTGACCGTAAATATTCCTGTTGTTTCCTCAACTGCCACGAATGGGAGTTCAGTCACCGCCGCTTCGGGATCACCGGGCCGGCGACTCAATGCTTTGAGGAATTGTACGAAAAATTTGCCGTACCTTATCAGGATAACCGGGTGCTGTTTCTCTTTTGGGGAGAGAGTACCGCACTCGGTTGATAAACAATAATTTCTGTCAGATAAGTTTTTTACACTATCAATCAAGGAGTTGAAATGAAAAAGATATTGTTGACATTCTTTTCCGTGGCCGCCGCGTGTGCGCTTCAGGCGACGGTACTTTATGAAAACTGCACCTTCCGCAAAGAGAGCGGTTATGTGACGGTGGACGGAAAACCGGCGATCAAGGTTTATCACGCCGGATATTATTATGCCGGAGCGGCGTTCAAGGAGGTGAAAGTTGTTCCCGGCAGGAGTTACCGGCTTTCATTTGAGGTGAAAAGCGGCGGTAAAAGATGGAACGCGTTCTATTTGCGGATATTTTTCAAGGATAAACGTCCCCGGCTCGATCTCAATTCGGAACAGCTCCGGGGAAACGGATGGCTCCGGCGTAATTGGGACTTTACTGTTCCTGCGGATTACAAATTCGATACGGTGGAACTGCAGTTGCACGCCCGCACCACCGGAGACCGCATGGTATTTTACCGAAATTTGGAGTTAAAAGAGATTCCGGCTCCGGAAAAGTATGAACTTTTTATCACCTCCCCCAAGTTCCGCAACAATATTTATTCCACAGTTCCGGTAAAGAATATCTCCGGTTTTGTAACCTTGCCGCCGGGGGTGAAGAGTGCCGGATTCAAATTGCTTTTTCAAGACCGGGTGATTGCCGGCTGTTCAGGCCGCCGGTTTGAATTTCCTGCGGAAAATCTTGCGGTGGGCGAATATACTTTGATTGCTGATTGCGGTAAAGCGGTCATTGTCCGTAAAATCCGGAAGTTCGCTCCAAACAAAGTTGAACATATTCCCGATGATGATCTGGTGTTCCGGGTGAATGGCAAACCGTTTTTTCCGCTTATTGCCAACAGTTTCGGAAATATCGACCGGGATGTCCGGCGCGAATTGCGGGCGGTGACTGCCCGGCAGGGATTCAATGTGTTTTTTACAAGGGCGGAAAGTGCCGGTGATCTGGCACAGCAGTTGGCAGATGCCCGCAAAGGCGGTTATAAACTGCTGCTGCGTCTGGTCTATCACGGGCCGGATGCTCCGGAAGAATTTCTTCCGTGGTGGAATGCCAATGTCGCCCGGGTGCTTACCCCGGAAAATCTCGCAAATGAAGCCCTTTTTGCCTATTCGATCAAGGATGAACCGGCGGTGAAAGGCGAGCCGTTTGCTCCCATTGTCCGGGTTTACCGGAAACTCCGTGAACTTGATCCGTTCCGGCCGATCTGGATAAATGAAGCACCCCATGGTACGGCAGCCGGGTTGCGGGATTATACCGCCGCTTGTGACCTTTACGGTATGGATGTTTATCCGGTCGGCAGGTGGAATCACGGCAGTATCGGCAATCCGAAACTTCTGCACTGTGTCGGCAGTGCCATGGCTCTTTGTGCGGAAAGTGTGCATCATTTGAAGCCGATAGTAGCTTATTTGCAGGCGTATTCATGGAAGAATGACTACTACAAAGAGGAGCGTTGTATTTATCCGACTTTGAGCGAGAGCCGTTTTATGTTCTACGACAGTATTTTGAACGGAGTGACTGCGGCGGCATATTACGGATTCAATTACTTCCGCGATCCGAAGTTTGTTTCAACACTCTTTGCCATGAGCCGGGAGATCAATGCAATGAGCAGAGTGCTGACCTCTGCAGAAACCGGAAAGATAACAGTTCCCGCTCCGCTGAAGGCATTGGTTAAGGTGGCCGATGGCAAAAAGTTCGTCATTGTCTGCAATTACGATACGAAACCGTTCAGCGCGGAAATAAAACTTCCATTTGCTTCCGGCAGTAAAATTCATGTTCTTTTTGAAAAACGTTCCGTGAACGCCGGTGAAAATGGCGCGGTAAAAGAAGAATTTAAACCCTTCGATGTCCATATTTACGCTTTGGAGGAGTTGCAGGATACTCTTGAATCCTCTGCTCTTGCGCCGGCTCTTGCGGCATGGGAAGCGATGATCAAACCGGTCAAGTGGATATGGGGGCCGCGCAATGTCCGCAATATCCGGCTTTTGAAGGAGATCGAGGTGACGCATTCGCTTCGCAGCGCACTGCTGGTCACGGCAGGAGATGCCCCGGGAGAACTTTTCATCAACGGCAGAAAAGTGATCCGGTTCGGTAATTTCCGGAACTGCTCTGTTGCCAATATATTGAAATATATCCACCGTCCGGGGAAATATCTTCTGGAAGCGGTCGTTGAAGACAAAGCCGGGTCTGCCGGATTTTTCCTCGATATCCATACGCACAGCAACAACATCGGCAATAAGCGGTATGTTACGGACGGCAGTTGGAAATATCTCCCGGGAACCGACAGGTCTCCGGCAAAAGATGCTGTCAAAAAAGCCAAACCGGTAACGGTGGTCGCTCCCCTGGGCAAAGGACCGTGGGGAAATCGGGTGGCAACTCCGGATACCAGGAAAATTCGCAAAGCGGTGCCGCCTAAAGTCATTCCGTGATCCGGCAGGTACTGAACATCCTCCGGGCAGATTCCCCGATTTTTCACCGGAAGAATCGGGATTTTACTTGAAAAAAGCGTTGTTCTGTGGTATATTATGCCCTTGTATATATACTAATGAAAAACTGAAAATATCAGGGGGAACACTATTGATGGACAGTCAAACCAAAATGATCGGTAAACGGTTGCGGGAAATCCGTACCATTATGGAAATAACAACTGCCGAAATGGCAGAGGTGACCGGCGTCACCGAAGCCGAATATCTCGCGCATGAAGCTGGCGAAGTCGATTGCCATATCTCTTTTCTTTACGATTGCGCCAAGAGATTCGGTGTTGATTTGAGCGCTATCGTTCGCGGTGAAAGCGCCAAACTTTCCAGTTACACTCTGACCCGTGCCGGTTCCGGTGTTTCCATTGAACGGTCTCACGAGTTCGTCTACCGTCAGCTGGCGGCAGACTTCAAAAAACGTATTACTGAACCGCTTTTCGTTAAAGCCAAACCCCAGCGCCCCGGTATGGATATCCCCCTTTCCGTACATCCCGGTCAGGAGTTTGACTATGTTCTGCGCGGAAAACTCAAAGTCCAGATGGAAGGCAAAACCGAAATCCTCAATGAGGGTGACAGTATCTACTTCGACAGCAATCAGCCGCATGGTCTGGTCGCTTACGAATGCGATGAATGCGAATTCCTCGCGATCGTCATCCAGGGCGATGCCCGTGATTTTACCGCTCCCCAGCCGGTCGGCGGTGAAGATAACGCCGCCGTGCGGGATGCCGATGAACGCATCTGCCAGCGCTTCGTCGATGAAACCATCGATGCCGAAGGCCATCTGATCGATGCCAAATTCAAATGCCCGGAAAATTTCAACTTCGCTTACGATGTGGTCGATGCCATCGCCGCCAAGAATCCGGAAAAACTGGCTATGGCATGGGTCGATAAAAAGCACAATCGTACCAATTTTACCTTTACTGATATTTCCAGAGAATCCTGCCGCGCTGCCAATTATCTGAAATCTCTCGGAATCGCCAAGGGCGACCGGGTGATGCTGGTGCTGAAGCGCCACTATCAGTACTGGTTCATCATCAATGCTCTGCACCGTATCGGCGCCATTGCCATCCCTGCCAGCAATCAGCTGCTGACCAAGGATTATGTCTACCGTTTCAACTCTGCCGGTGTCAAGGCAATCGTTGCGACTGCCGATGACGGTGTTACCGATTATGTCGATGCTGCAGAAAAGGATTCACCGACCCTTCAGACCAAGATCATCGTCAACGGTCAGCGTGAAGGTTGGAATGATTTCAACGCAGAATATGGAGCTTTCGCCGACAGTTGCCCCCGCAACCCCGAACTCAAGGCTACTGATACCATGCTGATGTTCTTCAGCAGCGGTACCACCGGATATCCCAAGATCGTTGAACACAGCTTCTCCTATCCCATCGGTCACATCATCACCGCCAAATGGTGGCAGAATACCGACCCCAACGGTCTGCATATGACTATCAGTGATACCGGCTGGGCGAAAGCTTCCTGGGGTAAGATCTACGGCCAGTGGCTCAATGAGAGTGCAGTGTTTGTCTATGACTTCGACCGCTTCGATGCCGCCGACATTATGACGGTGATCTCCCAGAATAAGATCACTACTTTCTGCGCGCCGCCGACCATGTACCGTTTCTTTATCAAGGAACATCTGGAAAACTACGATCTTTCCAGTATCAAATATGCCACCATCGCCGGTGAAGCCCTCAACCCCGAGGTCTTCCAGCAGTTCTACAATGCCACCGGTCTCAAGGTGATGGAAGGTTTCGGTCAGTCCGAAAGTACCGTCATGCTCGCCAATTTCCGCGGCATGACTCCCAAACCCGGTTCCATGGGCAAGCCCAGCCCGGCGTTCCCGATCGAACTGGTCGACCCCGATGGCAACCCGGTCAAGACCGGAGAAACCGGCGAGATCGTTGTCCGGTGTAAGCCCGATGAGATTTGCGGTCTTTTCCGCAGTTACTACATGGCTCCCGACAAGACCGAAGAATCCTGGCACGATGGACTTTATCACACCGGTGATACGGCGTGGCGCGATGAAGACGGCTACTTCTGGTATGTCGGCAGAACTGACGATGTGATCAAGTCTTCCGGCTACCGCATCGGTCCCTTTGAGATCGAAAGCGTGATCATGGAAATGCCCTACGTCCTCGAATGTGCCGTCGTCGGCGCTCCCGATGAGATCCGCGGACAGGTCGTTGAAGCCTTTATCGTCCTTACCCGCGGTACCGTCGGTACTGATGAGATGAAAAAGGAAATTCAGGACTACGTCAAGACCCATACCGCTCCTTACAAATATCCGCGCCGTATTGAGTTCGTAACTGAACTTCCCAAGACCACCAGCGGCAAGATCAAACGCAGTGAGCTGCGGGTGATGGCAGCCAAACGGTAACGAATGGTTGTTGAAAGATAAAGAACGGGCTGCTGCAAGATTTTGCAGCAGCCCGTTTGTTTTGCCGTTTTGCGACCAACTGTTGTGACAATATGAATAATCAGTTGTTCAATGTTCTCCTTTTTTTGTTGACGATATATGTTATATGTGAATGTCAGGCAATCATCAAAAATAAAAAAAGGAGTAATTATGGATGCAGAAACTATAAATGAGAGATTGGCTGAAATAACTGAATATAAAATGAAAAAATATTTACGCTTTATCTCTGAAAAAAGCAAAACAACCTGCGAAGAGTGCAAAAAATATGATAAGATGGTATTTGCTGTAAAAGATCCATCAAAACCGAAAATTCCGATACATCCTCACTGTAAATGTCATTATAAAACTCTGAATTTGGATATAACATTGACAACGGCAAAATTTCGTGTACCCGTACCTAAAACTGGATTCTTAGGTAAAACAATCAAAAGCAGGGAAGAATTTTTGGAAAAATTGGAAACCGGATTCGCACCGGGAAAGGTAAAGGAATTGATTATTATTAACCACGCAGAATACTCAGGGCAATTCGAACTTGGCAGCAGAGCAGAAAGTTTTGACCAGCTTACTGACAGCCAAATACAGCGTTTGAAACATCACCTTGCACCAAATGCTTTGATTGATTTGAGAATGTGCGGTGGAATTGAAACTGAGGAAGGGGAAAAAGTTGTTCAAGAGATGGCAAATAAACTGCAATGCCGGATCAAAGCATATACAAGTGCTGTTTCTCCGTTTGGGACGATCACCAACTTGATATTCGATCCTTATTCTCCTGTTCCGTGGTGGAAACAACTTCGGGATGGTCCGGGAGGAAGGATTTTTTATCCGCAGAAGTGATTTGATTTATTTCTCTGATTGGACTATATTATATCTTTAGAGGAGCAAACACAATGAAGAAATTTTTAAAATACTTTATTGTCGGACCGTTACTGGTGATAATCGGATTTATTATGTTAAATCAAATTGTTTTTTTGACAGTACAATATTTCGGTTATGTCCGGGTAAAGAATCTGGAAATTGTTCAAATCGGAGAAAGCCCGGTGAAAATCAATATTCCGGTAAAATTCCTTTCCAGTGATGATCTTTTTTCAATCAGACCGGTTAGAATGTATACTCCCGATCGGCGGCGTTATGCGTTACGCTGTATTCCGGAAAAAGGTGAAATTTGGGTGACTGCTCATCACGGAGGATATTTGATTAATCACTATACCGCGAGTTACGAAGTGACCGATCCAAAAGTCCGGGCGGAACTTATTGAAATTTTCAAAAGAGCGAGGAAAGAAGAGGAAGAATTTATTAAGCGCGAAAGAGATAAAAATAGCGAATAATGCCGCAACGATTCGTCGTGAAGTATTGCTTTGCAATGTGAAGAGTTTGCTTTTGGCAAACGTGAATCGCTCACTTTGTGAGTAAGGACATGATAAGTTTATACTTGCCGTTTTGCGACAGTATGGAGCAAAACATACCTCGCTTTTTTTGAAATACTCTATTCCCATTTTTGGGGAGACGGTATTTTTTCAATAACGGCGTTCCCACTGGAGTAGTAAGTTATGCCGCGACAACGGAGCGGCAAAACACCCCGCTTTTTTTGAAAAGGGATGGGGGTTCGGGGGAAGGGAAAAACTTTTTTTCTCGTGAAAAAAAGTTTTTCCCTTCCCCCGAATTCTGACCGCTCAGAATTTGAGAGAGTCGAGTGCGCCCCAGCGGAAGTCACCGCTGTTTTGATCTTTGCCGCAATGGCATTCGTTTTTATTGCGGTTGCCGCCGCAGAAGCGGCAGAGTCCGGCGCAATCTCCGGAGCAGAGAAGATTCATCGGGAATGAAAGCAGTACCTCTTCGCGGATATCGTTGGATATATCCAGTTCTTCGGAGGTTTCATCGATATCAAAGAACAGTTCGATCTGGGCGTTGACTGGTTTTTCTACGGCTTCAAGGCATCTGCCGCAGATGCCGGAAACGGCTGTGGAACATTCGCCTTTGATCAGGATGCCGCCGGAAACTTTGCATCCGGTGAGTTGATATTCCATATTTTGAGAAACACACAACGGGTCATTCTCATCCAATTCAAAAAATTCAGCGGGCTCCGTACCGTGCAATGTTACCGGGGCTTTTTCCAATGCTGAAACCGAAAAAACTATCATTTTAACTCCTCCGGTTGATTGCTGTCGGTAAGATATTTATTCAATTGCCGGATGATTGCTCCGGTGGATTCCTGTTGTTCCGGGGGCATCTGTTCAAAGAATTTCTCCAACAGTGAATCCAGATGCTGTTCGGCATTTTTGAAGATATTTTCAAGATCTTTGCTCAATCGCAAGGACATTGCCCGGCGGTCATTGGCGGCGACGTTCCGTTCCAAAGCGCCGCGTCTGACCAGAGTTTCGACCATTTCACTGGTGGCGGCGGGGGTGATTTGAAGTTCCGCCGCGAGAGTTTTCAGTTGAATACCTTCACTGTTATCGCGGGTAAGTTCATGTATGCGGCTGATCATGCGCAATTGACTGCCGGTATAGCGTCCCAGTTCAGCCGGAACCCGTGCGGAGCACAAATCCCGGATATTTTTCCATATCTCAATCAAATCTTTTCGGAACATCCCGCTGTTGAAATCACCCATCTTTTTCGCACCCTCCTGATAATTATGTTCTCTTAAATAAAATAGTGTCAGAATCAATAAAAATCAAATTATTTTCGGCACTTTCTTTGACAAAATGACAAAAAAAGATTATTTTATCTTTCAAGAGGAGAATTTTATGAGTAAAAAATTATTGTTGCTGCATTGCTGCTGTGCGCCCTGTGCGGGGGGATGTATTGAACACCCCATGCTGGATGAATTTGAAGCTGAACCGGCAATATTGTATTTTTCCAACAGCAACCTTGATACTCAAGATGAATTTGAACGCCGTTTGGAGTGTGTCCGGCAACTTGGAGAAAAATATCATATCCCGGTCGAAGTAGACCCTTACGATCACCGGGCTTGGCTGGAGGCAGTCAAGGGATTTGAATCCTGCCCGGAAGGCGGTTCCCGCTGCCGCAAGTGCTTTGAATTTTCGCTTTCCCGCGCCGCCGCCGCTGCCGGTGGTAAGAGTTGCAATTTTGCGACAACACTCACGGTCAGCCCCCGCAAATCAAGTGCGGTGTTATTTGAGATCGGCGGGGCATTTGATGCGTTTCTGCCGTTGAACTTCAAGAAACAAAACGGCTATCTCAAGGGGACTCAACTGGCAAAGGAGTTGGGATTTTACCGGCAGAATTATTGCGGTTGTGAATTTTCCAAACGGGATTCCGGTGCCGGGGAAATGACTCCGCCGCCGAGGACAGAACCTTCGGAATCATAAAAAACCGCCGCTTGTCCCGGCGTGACTGCCCGTTGGGGCGCTGCCAATGTTACAATACAGGAATCTTCAGTGAGCGCCGAAATGGTGCAGGGAACGCTTTTTGAGCGGTAACGTACCCTTACCATCAGATCGTGAAAAGGAATATTTGCCGACTGCCAATTCAGACGGTCGACTTTGAATCGGCTGTTTTCCAACTCTTTCTGGTCGGTACACAATTCAATGTTTCCTTTGACCGGATCGATCGACTTCACATATGCCGGAACTCCCAGCGCCACTCCAAGCCCCTGCCGCTGTCCGATGGTGTAGCGGTGGATGCCCGGATGTTTGCCGACGGATTTTCCCTGATAGATGAATTTGCCCCGTTTGCCGCAAATGCGGCACAGGCGGCTCAAGGTATCGCCGCAACATTCGCCGGGGATCTGAAAGCAGGCATCCTGACTGTCGGGCCGGGAAGCGCAAACCAATCCTGCCTGCTGTGCCAATTCACGGACTTCGCTTTTAAGGTAATCTCCCAGCGGGAAGCGGCAGCGCTGTAAAGATTCTTTGGCGAGACGGTAGAGGAAATAACTCTGATCTTTGGCGGGGTCGCGGGCAGGAACAAGTTTCAATGCGCCGTCCGGATCAGCGGCAAGTTTGGCATAGTGACCGGTCGCGATCAAGGTAATGCCCAACTCATCGGCAGTATTGAATATCTCACGGAATTTCAATACCTCATTACATTCACAACAGGGATTGGGAGTCCTGCCGGAAGCATATTCCTGCGCTCCCGGCAGCAGTACCCGCCGGTAGAATGCTTCACAGCAATCTTTTATGACCAGCGGAATTTTGAGCATTTCACAACTTTGCTGCAAACTTTCATCCACCGGGGTGTCCGGCTGAAGTTTCAGATTGACCGCAGTTATTTCAAATCCCTGCTGTTTCAAAAGCAGCGCCGCGACGGTGGAATCCACTCCGCCGGACATTGCCAGCAAGATGTTTTTTTTCATTGAATAAGATCCTCGTCCTCGCTGTTTTCCGGAGGGACCGGTTCACCGCACCACATCGAAACTATTTCACCTTCAAAGCGGTAGTCCGGCGGCAGCAGCGGGGTCCAGCGCCATCCGAAATGACGGGGAAAACCGGATGAGATCAGATAGATCGTCCGGTCAGTCGGCAATTCATCCAGAGAACGGATTTTTTTCACCGGGATCCCGGCGTAGAACAAGCCGCAGTACATGCCGCTGATATCCAATTTATATAAGGTATCACATTTGCCGGATTCCGGCAGTGCCGAAGCGATATCTTTGCCCAGTTTCTGCCATCTCCGGTTGGCAAGATATACCGGTAAACGAACCACCGTGCCGAAGATGGCACAGCAGATCATGATTTTGGCGATCAATTGCCAGATCGGCATGGTGCGCTTTTTCAGATGATAGGAGACCGTCAGCAGAATCAATGGCAGCAGTGCCGCTGAAAGCACGATGAACCGGTATCTGGCATGCAGGACGACTGGAGAGATGTTGAACATTTTCTGCAGCAGATCATCCGGCAGGAAAATTATACCGATGATCGCCAGTATCAGCCCGATCATCAGTAATTCTCCGGCGATCAGCACCTTGCGGAACCACTTCCAGTAACGGCGGATGCCGAGATCATAATTGAGTCCGGTCATGATCGCCAGCGGACCTGCAACGTAGAATAATTCAATTCCCGGACGATCGGGAATGAGCCAGCTCAATATGAATGATGTGGTGAATAACGTCCGCAGATATTTGCTGAATACCGGCGTCGGGTCGATCGCCTGCAACGCCATGCAGAATGGCAGCCAGGTCAATATGCTCCACGGAAAAAGCCGTATCGGAAATACCAACGGATAGGTTATGAGATGCTTGATGTATTCCCGGCTGGAAACCTCATCCGGCAGAATATTCATCCGCAAATCCAGTCCCGCCTGCAGGATGCGCCAGACGATCACTGCTCCCATCAGGATACAGGAGAACAGAAAACCGGGGGTGTTGAATTTGCTGTTCACCGAAAGCGGCCGCCGCAGAAACAGTATCGGAATGATTATGTATGGCAGAATTATCGGCCCGCCGGAAAGAAATGCCAATATCCACAATACCGCCGCACCCAACCATGCTTTATTCCAGTTGGCAAGCCGGTTTCCGTAGTGAAAAAAGACCAGCTGACCGGCAAGCAGAAAAAATGCTGTCATCGTGACCGGCTGCCCGAATATTCCTTTGCCCATGGCAAAAATCGTACCGGCACAGCAGAAAAAAGTCACTATCCCGGCACGGAAATTGCGGCGCCTGGCGGCACTCGCTCCGGCAAGAATACTCCATCCCGCAAGCATGACCGCCGCCGGTAAGCGCAACGCGCTTTCCATCGGGAGTCCCAGTTTGACCAGCAGTGCGACCGTCGCCGGAAACAGCGGTTGGATGTTATGCTGAACCATCCCGTGAGCCGTAACCGGAAATCCGGGGTGGTATTCATTTGCACATGCGGCAAACAAGCCTTCCTGATTGAGCAATTCTCTGCCGCAGAGCCATACGGCAAAATATATTACGAAAAACAGACCGGCGATCAGAGCCGCCGCCGTCCCGGATATCCGGTTTTCAGCGATCAGCGATGCCGGGAGCTGTTTATCGCAGCGGCAACCGTCTGATTTCAACATCGCTGCGTTTCTCCCTCATGGAGATTCCGGGTTGAAGTGAAAATTCGACTTCGCGGTTATCTACGCGGAGCAGTTTTACCTCTTCTTTCAGACCGTTGTTGTAGGTAAGTTCGCAATCGGCGACCCACATTTCCACGACGGGACATTCGGTGGTTTTATTCTTTGCCACAACGAATTCAAACCGCTGAACCGTTTTCGGTTTTGCCCGGGGATGGGAAATGGTGCAAATGTGGCGGCCGGGGGAAAGATCCGCAACTTTGATCGGCTCTGTTTCGCCGGGTTCTTTCTCTGAAACTTTGGTGCGGCCGACCAGTTTGCCGTCGACAAAGACATCGACTCCGGCAGGGCGGACATTCAAGCGGGCGAATCCGAAACCGCTTTCCATGGTGATTTTAAGTTTTTCATGACTTCCGGCTTTGACTTCGATGGTCTCTTCGATGGTGTCGTAACCGGCGAGGCTGAGTTCGATCTTATAATTACCCGGCTGCAGATTGTCGATGCGGAGCGGAGTAGTGCCGCGCTTTTCGCCGCGGAGAGTGCATACGGCGTTGGAAGGGATGGTTTCCACGGTGATGGAACTCGGTTCCGCATCCAGAGTGATGTGAGTTTTGGAGCTGGAATTCGGATGCAGGGTAACCTCCTGTTTTTTTGAGGTGTAACCGGGCGCCCGGAGTTCAAGCAGATATTTTCCGGCGGTGTACTTTGCCTGATAGGGGATGGGGCCGGCGAGTTTATCGTCGATGTAAAGCATCGCTCCGGCAGGAGTTCCGCTGACCCGGAGTACTCCGCTGATGGAAACCAGCGATTCCCGGATCTGCGGGAGCGGGCGGGCATTGGAAACGTTGACCTGGAGTGTTTTTGAAGCATAGCCGGGGTGGGAAAGTTCCAGGGTATGAGTTCCCTGGGGAATTCCGGTGATCAGGCATGGGGTGACGCCTTTTTCTTCATCGTTGAATAAAACGGTGACATTGCCGTCCTTCCCCGGATTGTCGGTCGAACAGCGGACGAGGATTGCAGAACGCTCCGCTTCCATTTTGATTGCGGTGGTGCTTCCGTTGTCGGCATGGGTGGCGGTGATCTCTTTCCAGAGGGTTTTATGTCCGGGGGCGGTGAATTTGAAAATGTAAGTTCCGGGGCGGAGTTTGCGGGTCAATCCGTGAAACGTTTTGCCATTGTAACTCATGGTCATGCCTTCCGGACCGGAGAAATTGAGGGTGATTTTGTCGGCAGGAGCCTTTTTGTTGCACCCGGATACAAGAGCGGTGACTGCAACGGCAAGAAGCAGTACGGCAAATATTTTACTGGTGAAAATACGTTTCATTTCAATCACCTCTTTTTGCTGTCCATTTGACGTTTGACATTGAGCAGGACATTGGCAGTTTCCCGATAGATCTTGGATTTTTCTCCGGCGATCTTCATGATATTCTGACATGCCGCCGCCATGCCGGGGTAGTCCCGTTTGCGCTGACAGCGGGCAAATTCGGCGGTGTATTCCTGCAATTTTTCTTTACGCAGTTTGTTGACCCTGTCGAAGCCGGTTTTGGCTTTTTTCAATTCCGGCGGAGCGGGGGTGAACTGCTCGTAGCAGGTGATTGCAGCCTCGAATTCCCGGGCGGATTCGCGGAGGAGAGCGAGGTCACCTGCATAATTTTCCATCTTTTCGATGGCGTTGCGCAAGTGCTGTTTCGCTTCTTCTTCGACCTCTTCGCGGCTCTGGGCGATGGTCATGAGTCCGAATCCGTTCAGGAAGTCCCGGATCGCCTCGTAGCATTTATCGAATTCAACTCCGGTTTCTGCACTGGAACACTGATAATTGCAAAAATCTTTGCCGTCGATGAAAAGCAGATGAATGCGGTCACGTTCCGGATTGGTGATCGAAATATTTTTCTGCTTGAGTTTGGCGATGCCGCTTTTTTTCAATTTTTGAATGAGCAATTCAAATTCATTGTCATAGTTTTCGGTGAGCTTGATCTCTCTTGAGAAGTGCCGCTGTCCGGCGATATCATCCAGATTGCACAGCATGTCGCCGTTTTCGATCTTGAGTTCAATGCGGAAAGCATTTTTCTTGACCGGATCGTAATCGATCCGTTCAAAGTAAATGACGGATTTTTCGTGGTTGTCCTCCGGTGCCGCATTGGAGATCATCTGTTTGCTGTTGCTGCTGTTGAGAAAGAATTTGCCGACACCGACAACACAGATGACCAGCGCCGCATAGAATACAACATTGAACAGCATTTTGGAGCGGGGTTTGCCTGTGTTCGCTGCGGTATCAGCTTTTTTCGGCTCCTGCTTTTTTTCATTGCCGTCATTGGAACTGCCTTTGAAAAGACTTCCGCTGACCGACTTGAGTTCAGCGAGCAGTTTGTCGGCTGAATTGGAATCCGCTTTGGTCGGCGGTGCCGGTTTTTTTGCGGTTGAAGTTCCCGGCATGGTGTCAGATACCGGAATGTCGATTTTGGTGTCCATCAGAGTATCCGGACAATCGGATATGGTCTTGAACAAAATCCGGTTGCAGGAAGATATTTCAACGATTTCCAGTTTCTGTTCACCGATGGTTATCTCATCGCCGAGGCAGAGCGCCCGGTCTCCTGAGATGTTGACTCCATCGACCTTTACCCCGTTGGTGCTGTCCAGATCGGAAATGAACCAGGTTCCGTCTTTTTGGGTGATTTGTGCATGATAGCGGGAGACGCCTCCGGTCAAAAGCTGAATGACATTGCCATCCTCTCTGCCGATGGAGATATCGTCTTCTTCAAAATCCACGATTTTTCCGGCTAATTCACCGTTGACAAATTTGATTTTCATATTGTATATTCAAATCCTTTCATCAAGAATATTATTTCCATTTCAGACGGTCGCCCGGCATGATGCCGCAGGCGTTCACTGTGCCTGCGGGTAATTCTATTACTGTTGCGGACCGTTTGCCCCCGGAAGCAAAACGCCACGGAGCAAGTTCACTGCACACTTTTACAACCTCCAGATCGGCGGTGACGAAAAGCACATCGATCGCCTCACTCATCCAGCAGCAGTGGATGGCACTGCAGCGTTCAAAGACCATCGCATCGAATGGTGCCGCAGTGAATTTTCTGCCGATCATTCCCCGCATCCTTGCGAAAAACGAGGTTGCGAATTCTGCTTTTTGAGCGATCTGCCGCTCATCGCTGACTCTGAATAACTGCCGGTTCATCATTGAAACATCCGCATTGCATTCATTGCCAGCGGGCCCATCAAAATCAGAAACACTGCCGGCAGGATGCACACCACGACCGGAATGATGATTTTTACGCTGGATTCATTTGCCATTTTTTCAGCAAGCGCAAAGCGCTTTGCGCGCTGCATATCGCCCTGTATCCGGAGCAGTTGTCCGATACTGACGCCGTATTCCTCTGCCTGGATGATCGCGTTGACGGTTGCAGAAAGATCGACCTGCCGCACCCGTTTGCTCAACGCCCGCAGTGCTTCGGTACGTTTGCGTCCGAGTTGTATTTCCTGAAAGGTACGCAGCAGTTCTTCCCCGAGCGGGTCAGGCTTGCGCCGTTCCAGGATTTCCCGGAGCGAGGAGAGCAGATCGCGGCCGGATTCGACCGAAAGCGTCAGCAGGTCAAGCACGTTTGGCAACGCCTTCATGATCGAAGTATGCCGCTTTTTGATGACTCCGGAAAGCCACATCGTCGGGAAGAAGAGAAAGAGCGTCGCGACAATGATACACATCATCATATTGCCGCCTCCGGCTCCAATGAAAAGAAAAATCATCGCATCAAAGGCGAAAATGATCCGCAATCCGGCAAAATCCTGCCAACTGATGACCTCATCATATCCTGCCATCTGCAGTCGGGCAAAGTCATTTTCTTTGAAAAATTCCAGCAGTTTGCTGTCGGACAGCGGCCGGAAAATCGGCAGAAACGGCATCGCCAGACGGAAGAGCAGGGGAATCGGCTTGAAGTATTCCCGGTTTTTTTCCAATTTTATTTTTGCCGAACCGGTGAGCAGCAGCCATGAGGTTATTGCAACACACGCTCCGGTGAAAATCGCGGTGATCAGACTGAGAAAATTGCTCATATTCAAACCTCGATTTTGGTTATTTTACGAATCCACAGGAAGCCTGCGATATCCATTAAAACTACTGCGATAAGAGAGATCAATCCGATCGGAGTCGAGAAAAATGTCCGTATCAGATGCGGGCTCACATGATACATACCCAACAGCAGCAGAAACGGCATCAAGCCGATCATGATCGCCTGCATTCTGCCCATGGCGGTCAATGCCCGGACTTTCTGGGCGATGCGTACCCGTTCGCGGATGAGTGCCGCTACGCGTGAGAGGGTGCTGGTGAGTTCACCGCCGGTCTTTCTTGCGGTTGAAATCGCCACGGCAACGAGTTCAAAGTCTTCTGATTCAATGCGGCGCGACATATTTTCCAAAGCCTGTTCCAGAGTTACGCCGAGCCGGATCTCCTGCGTGAGCAAACGGAATTCGACCGAAAGCGGATGGATATCCTGATCCGCGACCTCTTCCAGCGCCTGATTGATACTGAAACCGGCTTTCAGCGCGCCGGAGATCATGTTGAGGGCATCTTCCAACTGGGTGCTGAACTTGTTGAGCCGGCGGATCTTGAGGTATCGCAGAATAAAACGCGGTATGGGAAAAAGTACACATGCCGAACAGAGTGATATGATCAGCAGGGTTTGAAAAGAGACCTTTTCTGCAGAAAAAGAGAGTGTCAGGATCGACAGCACCACTCCGACTGCACTGAACGCAATACTGATATCCAGTACTCGGGCCGCCGGAATCTGAATCAGGATATCGTCCAGTTCAGTGCGGGCTTCCTGCAGATATCGTTCACGGTATCTGGTCGCGATGTATATGCCGAAGTCGATGATCGCTATGGCAGCAAAAAGCACGCTGCCGAAAGCGCATACTCCCGGCCAGAAAGAACTGTTCAGCATATTTCAAAAACTCCTGTGAAGTCAAAACACATATACTTTATTAAAATATATTACATAAAAGAACTTTTGACAAGCCCTTTTTGAAAAAAAATGGAGATAATCTTAAATCCCGCCGGAGGTTTGAAAATTCCACCGGAAGTGCTATATTAGAAAGAGGTCTGGAATTGTTTCTTTAACGTGAGGAAATTGAGAAAATGTCCCTTGAAAATATTCTGCACAAAGTTCAGTTTTGTGTCATCGGCGGCGGTCTTGCCGGTATGGGGGCGGCGGTCGCCGCTGCCCGGAACGGAGTCAAAACTCTGCTGATGCACGAACGCCCCATGCCCGGCGGTAACGCTTCAAGCGAAATCCGGATGTGGGTCTGCGGCAGTCCGCAACTTCTGGAAACCGGACTTATTGAAGAACTCCGGTTGGAAAATCACTATCGTAATAACACCAACAACTATTCCGTCTGGGATACCATCACCTATGAGATGGTCGCCATGCAGGAAAATCTCACGGTGCTTTTCAACTGCTCCTGTCTGGACGCAGTCATGGATGGAAACCGGATCGTTTCGGTGAAAGGATATCAGCAGACTACTCAAAGTTTCCATGAGGTGCAAGCGGATATTTTTGCCGACTGTTCCGGCGACAGTATCCTGGCTCCCCTGACCGGCGCGGAGATCCGTATCGGCAGAGAGACGAAGCAGGAGTTCGGAGAGTCGCTCGCTCAGGATGAAGCGGATCGCCGGACGATGGGCATGAGTTGTCTGCTTCAGGCAAGAGAGATGACCACTCCGCAGAAATTCATCCCGCCGAAGTGGGCAAATTCTTATCCGGACGAAGAAACGATCCCGGCGCGCGGTCACTCCATGGGCAAGTGTCAGAATTTCTGGTGGGTCGAACTCGGCGGTATGGAGGATTCCATCGCTGACAGCGAAACCCTCCGCGATGAATTGCTCAAAAGCATGATCGGTATTTGGGATCATATGAAAAATCACGGCGACCACGGCGTGGAAAATTTTGCCGTAGACTGGATCGGTTTTCTGCCGGGCAAACGGGAGAGCCGGCGGTTTGTCGGAGATTATATCATCAATCAGCCGGATATCACTTCCGGAAAAATTTTTCACGATGCCGTCGCTTACGGCGGATGGCCCATTGACGATCACCATCCCGGCGGTATGCTTCACCGGGGGGCTGCCAACACCTGTATCAAACTGGATAAGCCGTATACGATACCGCTTCGTTCATTGTATTCCCGCAATATCGGAAACCTGCTTTTTGCCGGCCGCAATATAAGCGCGTCTCATACGGCGTTGAGTTCAACGCGGGTGATGGCGACCTGCATGCTGCTGGGGCAGGCGGCGGGAAGCTGCGCGGCGGTCGCACTGAAAAATGGTAAAAGTGTCCGGCAGACGGCGCTGGAGGATTATGCTGAAATCCAGCAGATGCTGCTGGAGGATGACTGCACGCTGCCCGGTTTCACCCGTCAGATATCTGAAGCGGTGAAAGAGGCGGGACTTTCTGCCAGCAGTGGAGATCCCGAACCTCTGCGCAACGGCCGCGACCGGGATTATCCGGATGAATGCAATTCCTGGAGCGGCAAATGCGGCGACTGTGTGACGTATGAGTATCCGGAGGCAAAGAAATTTTCGATGATACGTCTGGTCTTTGACAGCGATCTTGAGGAGCGCCGATTCGATCACAAGCATTTGAACGTCCCGGCAAACTATTTCCTCAATGCTCCCGGGAGAGTGGTTCCGGCAACGATCATCAAAAGTTTTGCCATCATTGCTGACGGTAAAGAGATCGTGAAAATATCGGATAACCACCAGCGTCTGGTGCGGATCAAATTGCCGTTCCGCGCCAAACGGATCGAATTCCGTCCGTTGGACAGCGAAGCGAAAAAACTCTTCGCGTTTGAAGTCCGTTAAGGATAAATTTATAGTCTTGCCGCGACAGTCCGCCGTCGCCAAAGGCTATGGCGTGACAAGCGGAGCGGCATTTGTGTTGGTTTGCGCATGCAAACCAACGTGAAGAGCAGGATAAATCCTGCGTGAAGCATTGCTTCGCAATGTGAAGCGTTTGCCTTTGGCAAACATGAAGCGCTCACTTCGCAAGTTCGGATATGATAAATTTATGTTTCCTGTTTTGCGACCATCCGCCGTCGCCAAAGGCTATGGCGTGACAAGCGGAGCGGCACTATATTTCACTTTTTTCGAAACGCTCTGTTCCCATTCTGAGGAGATAATATTTTTCAATAACTACTTTAGCATTGAAGTAAGTCTTGCCGCGACATCGGAGCGGCAACGTACTTCCGCTTTTTTCGAAAAAGGGTGGGGTGTGGGGAGGGGAAAAACCTTTTTTCTCGTGAAAAAAGGTTTTTCCCCTCCCCACAATTCTCCCCCCGATTATTTTTCCGGCGGAGTGTAGTTCACCATGTTTTCGATGATGCCGATGGTTCCTCTGATCTGCGCCATGATGAAGATCTTTCCTTTGCCGAAGCGGCGGGCGATAACGGATGCTCCCTGCTTATTGTTTTTGGTCAACTGGGTCATGAGCACCGTCCATTTTTCCGGGTACTTCGGTATGAATGTGACCGTACCGCAACTTTTGTAATAGCGGTTGAGGTCGTGTCCGGATTTGGCGAATTCCGGATCGATAAAGGTCGGTTTGCGGATTTTGTGGCTGTTTTCTTTGCTGACGACGGCAAACGTCTTGTCGCCGAAGTCTTTACCCAGCATTCCGAGCCAATGGTAACTGCGGAAAACCAGCGTGGCTCCATTCTTGACCGCCGGGGCGATCTTGGTCTGCCAGAAATCCTTTTTGAAGTAGGTGCGGTATGGTTCGATATAGATGAGTTTGACATCGCTGTAATCGATTTCCCAAGCGGCCTTTTCTCCGGCGGCAGTCTGGCAGTTCCAGCCGTTTTCGAGGAAAAATTTGCGGTGGGGATCCATGCTTTGCGGATATTGCGCTCCGGAGATCCAGACCAGTTTTTTCACCTCTTTGGCCTTCTTGCTGAAAACTACCGTTCCGGCGGCGGTGATGTCCATGTGCGACGGAGTGGGGAAGCCGACAGCGACCGGCTTGCCGTTGCGGATGATCATGAACTGCCAGGTGAGATCTTTGCGGAATTTGCCGAGAGAAGCAAAGGGCAGATGGATTTTGGCGATCCAGCGGTCATCTTTGCAAACGACTTCACTTGACCATTCGGGATTCCACGCCGGGTCATTGCCCATGGCATCGTAACGGTTGTTTCCGGCGGTGACGACCATGTGGCGGAAAGGTTCACCATCGCCGGGGTCGATCATCATTTCCAGATTGGCGTCTTTCCAGACCCCCTGATCACGTTCGGTGGAGGATTTGCGGATATTTTTCATATCCGGTTCCAGGCATTCGGCGAGGATGTTCACTCCTTTGTCATCCCAGTACATTTTGACCGTGGTCGGATTGGGTTTGATCGCGGGGTTTTTGGATTTGAGCGGCAGAGCGAGAGCCTTGTCGAAACTTCCGTTTGCAGGCATGTAGGGCGGGGTTACGATGGTGCGGTTGCCGGAGATATTGAAATATTCTTCCCATTTCTGGAAAATTTTATCGTCAATATCGATATCTTCCATGCGGCGTTTGTCGCTTTTGCCGATGGCGGCTTTGGCTTTGTTGATCAGCGAACGGCAGAGTTTGATGCGCTTGGCGTTGAAGAGCAGCTGGGCGGAACCGAGCGGTTTGCGTCCGAAGTAGGTCGGATGGCCCTTCTGATTTACCCATGCTTTGCCCAATTCCTGGAAATACTGCACCATGAAAGGCGCGGCTTTGGCACCGTAGACCGTCCGGCAGAAATCCTTGATCATTTCGTCCACATCAGCATCGGCATTCCATGCCATATTTGCCCAGATCCAGTTGGCAAGACGGTTGATTTGCGGAGTGAGTTCGTGTCGGGCAAGCCCTTTGCCGTAGAATACGCTCATTTCAGTTTTGAGCCGGACGGCTTTGAGGTCGCGGTAGACCCGCAGCGCATCCGCGGTGGCGTACCAGTTGGGCAGAAGTGTCGAAGGTGAGAAAATGTCAAATTCGTAACCGTAGATGGCGAAAGGAGCTTTCGCCTGCCACTTTTTTATCTCCTCCATGCTCCGGACGTTGATTTTGCATTTTGGATCATTGAGTTTGTGGGCATAACAGCGGTTGTAGTGGCAGTATTCGACATATTCCAGACCTTTGACTTCGGTCTTGGGGATGGCACGGTATTCCTGATAGGCGATACCGGCAAATTTGAGTTTCGGGAATTCTTTTTTCAGTTCGGTGATCAACTGATAATAGTAGTCGTACCAGCGGCTGGAACGGTCAGGGTTGACGGTGCATTTTTCACATTCGCAGCGCAGGGTGATGTCGCCGGGGAAGAGGTTGAGGAGTTCCAGATTGCCTTTTTTGACCAATTTTGAAACATTTTCGACGACCTGTCTGGTGAATTCCGGATTTGACCAGCAGCCGACATAGCCTGCCATGTCCCGGCGGCCGCCGATGAGAGAAAAGAGTTCCGGATTGGTTTTGAAAACCTTCTTGCGGTTGTAGACCACCACCCGATGACCGCCGCCGATACGGATGAAACCGGCCTTGTCCCGGATCGATGTCGTCCGGGAATCTCCGTTGAGGAAGTTGCGCGCCATCCAGATTTCAGTCGGGACGTGGCGGTGCCAGTGGCATGGACTCATGGCACGGATTTTGAATGACGGAGTGAAGTTTATTGCAAGTTTTGCCGGGATATTGTATTTTTTCTTCGGAGTGATGAATTCACCGTCATCTCCCGGCCAGAGCCAGCGGACGCCGAGTTGTTTCTGCAAAAAGGTGTATACTGCGTAAAGCACTGAACGGTCATTGTTTCCGGCAAGATAAAGGTCGTTGCCTCTGGCGTAGACGGCGATGGTATCGATCGCTTCGGCGTCGGGAAGTTTGAACTCTTTTTGAAGTTTGGCGATCTCCGGAGATGATGCCGGGGTACCGAGGATGATGTTGAATTGTGCCTGCTTGTTTTTCTGAACAGCAAAGGCGGCCCCTGAAACTTTTTTCAAGGTGTCTGCCAATTCGGAAGAGGCATAATCGATCACGGAATGGGATTTTTCCGGGACGATGATCTTCCAGTCGGTTTTGCCGTTTTCAAACAGCGGAGCAGCGGAGGCGAGCAGAGTGAACGATGCCGCCAGCAGCAGAGAAAACCATTTTTTCATTTTTTTTGTTCCTTTATAGACGGGTTTGGGTTTGTAAATAGCACTTTTTTATACTGTAACACCGGATTTTATTTTTTTCAAGTTTGTTTGCGGTTTGAGGCTTTTTTTTGACAAAAAACGTTTCTGTTGTTGCAATTTTCAAATTTGACGGCTATATTAAGGGGTGAATATATGCAACATCTAATTGAATGTATGAGGTTTTTCTATGGAAAAGGTTGTGAAACTTGGTATAATCGGTCTTGGCGCACGCGCAGAAACTCTGCTGGCGACTCTCAATGAACTGCGCAACAGCGATATTGAAGTCACTGCGATTTGCGATGTTCTGCAGGAACGGATCGATAAGATCCTCGGTATTCTTGCTTCCCGCAATGCACCCAAGCCGGAAACTTATACCGATTACCGCCAGCTTATCGCTTCCGGAAATGTTGATGCGGTTCTGGTTCCGACCTCCTGGAACTCCCACCTCAAGATCGCCGAAGAAGCCATGGCTCACGGCAAATATGTCGGTATCGAAGTCGGCGGCGCCGCCAGCGTTGACGAATTGTGGCACCTGGTTCACGCCGCTGAATCCACCGGCGTTTCCTGTATGATGCTGGAGAACTGCTGCTACGGTCGTAACGAACTTATGGCGCTCAACTTCGTCCGCAAAGGCATGTTCGGTGAACTCATCCACTGCTCCTGCGGTTATGAACATGATTTGAGCGAAATGGCACGTCTGGACAATCGCGCGGAACGTGAAGTTCACAACTTCCGCCGTTGCGGCGACCTCTATCCCACTCACGGTATCGGTCCCATTGCCAAGATCCTCCGCATCAACCGCGGCAACCGTTTCGTTTCTCTGACCAGTACTGCCAGCAAGGGCAGGGGCTTCATGCTGGAGGCCGAACGCTGCGGCAGAGGTCAGGTCTTCTACAATCAGGGCGACATCGTTACCACCGTTATCAAATGCGCCAACGGTGAAACCATCACCATGACTCACGGTGTTTCTCTGCCCCGTCCTTACTCCCGCGACTGCCGCGTGCAGGGTACCAAGGGTATCTGGCTCGAAGATGCCAAGGGTATCTATATCGAAGGAATCAGCCCCAAATATGAAAAACTCGACGTCGCCGGCAACCCCTACACCACTCACGCCTGGACTCCCATCGCTGACATGTATGAGGAATATGACCACCCGATCTGGAAAAAATTCCGCGACGATATCGTCGGCGGTCATGGCGGTATGGATGCCCTGACTCTTCAGGCTTTCTGCGAAGCCGTCCGTAACCGCAGCACTCCGCCGATCGACGTCTACGATTGCGCGGCGTGGATGTGTCTGACCTGCCTTTCCGAACAGTCCATCGCTTGCGGCAGTATGCCGATTCCGATTCCGGACTTCACCAACGGCAAGTGGATCTACGAAGATGTCGTTACCACCGGCAAGTGGTCTCTTGACGAAGTTTACGAATGATCGTTACCCTCTTTGGTGAGGAATGATATATTGTTTGCAGATGTTTTGATTTTTTTGACCAACAGATGAAAGGATAGATTATGCGTTTTTTGACGGTATTGACTTTAATCGTTATCGGTGTGGCTGTCAGTGCGCAGCAAGCGAAAAAACTTCCGTACGTCGCCGGTTTTACCGATGTGCAGGTGATGTCAGTTGATCAGCGCGGAATTCAGATCATGCACAGCGAAGGTTTGTGCTATCTCAATCCGGATGACCTCAGCGATGCTGACAAGAAAAATCTCGCCGAAGAACTCCAGTTGCTCGAAATCCGCAAAGCTGAATATCAGAAACTTCTCGAGGCACAGAAAAAACAGCAGGCCGCTGATGCCAAAAAAGCAAAAGTTGATCTCGCCGCCCAGACCAAAGTCCAGGTGAATGAGATCAATGCCATGCTCAAAGAGTTCAAAAAATATAATGTCTACAAAATGCTCGGCGCTTTGGAGAAAAAATTCGGCGTTGAACAGAACCGCAACATGGGGCTCAACGGCAGATTCCGCGCCGTGAAAAGCCATCTCGATCGCAACTATCCGCTTGCAAAAAACCGTAACGCGCTGATCAGGTTGATCGAATCCAAGAAAAAAGAGGTGGAAAAAAAATTGCGGACTGCCGCAAAAAAACGCGCCGCTGAAAAGAAAGCTAAAGAAGAGGCCGCCAAGAAGGCAAAGCAGCAGTAATTGTCAAAAATTCTCTTGCCTCTGAAACTTTTCAGAGGCGATTTTTTTATCAGGAAATGTTTTATAATGAAAAATAGCACGATATCTGAATATGTAGATCCGTTTTGGGGTAATGCCGGTACGGCGTCTCCCGCAGCAGAAGGCATGGCACGCAACTGGAACTGGCTCAAAGCGCAGACCGGAAATACTCATCCGGGAGCGCTGGTTCCCTGCGGATGGGTTTCGGTAGTGCCTTACTCCGGCGCATATTCCTCCGGATACGGGATCAATGGTGTTTCCAGCTGCGGACCGGCTCCGGTGGCGATGGATGGAAAATATGCCAGAGGATTTTCGCATTTTCACACCAGCGGCGTGGGTTATATCGGCTATTTTTACAACTATTTCCTGTTGACTCCGGCGGCGGCCGGGGTTTCCACAGAGAATCATTCCCGCTTGGACAATGAAGTTGCCCGTCCGGGATATTTTTCCGGAAGTTTGACCGACTACGGTGTCGATTTTGAACTTACTGCCGGTAAGTTCGCGGCATTTCACCGATCGACCTTCGCCGCCGCGGATTCCGGAAAGGTCGTGCTTGATCTGCTGCTGCTCGGTTTGGATAGAAATGTGATCGGTACGCGCAAAAAAGAGCATATTGAAAGTTTTGAAGTTCAATGTTCCGGAAAAAACCGCTGGCAAGGATTTGTTGTCGGCAACCGCATCCGGATATACTTTGCAGTTGAATTCAGGGGCAATATTACCGATGCGAGAATCGAAGGCGGCAAGATCGAACTTGAGATTTCCGGCAAAACGGCAGATTCGGTGATCGCTTTTTCCATGAACAGCGTTGAAGAGGCCGCCGCAAGACTTGATGAAGCATTGGCCATCGGTTTTTCCGGCGCCTGCAAGGCCGCCGCGAACGAATGGGAAAAACGGTTGAGCGGCATCCGGGCAGAGTTCTCCGATGAATCCGGCAAACGTATTTTCTACAGCGCACTCTATCACTCGCTGGTGAAGCCGGTCGATACCGGTGACCGTTTTATCGATTTCCAGACGATGTGGGATGTCTACCGCACCCAGTTGCCGCTGCTGCTGTCGCTTTACCCCGAATTGGGTGCAAAAATCGTGGATTCCATGCTGGATACCGTCGAAGAATTCGGATTTTTCCCCAATGGCTATTTGATGACTGACGATTATCATCACGACGACAATCAGGCAACTTCATTGGTAGTTTACACCTTGTGTGACGGTTTCAACCGCGGCTATATCAACGATTATGCCAGATTGAAAAATGCGCTGTTGATCGAATTCGGACATGCAGATATTTCTGATAAATCTCCCACACACCGGCTGGATATGGCTGGTGCATTGCGGGCGGCGGCAGATGTTGCTGAAAAGTGCGGCGATATCGAATATTCTGCCAAACTCCGCAAGGAGAGCGAAGTCTGGCGTACGGCATACGATCCGGAGACCGGTTTGCTGATTGCTGATGCGGTGTATTACGAGGGAACGCATTGGAACTATTCTTTCCGTCCGCATACTCAGATGAAGGAGCGCATTGCGCTTGCCGGCGGCGTGGAAAAATTCGGCAAATTGCTCGATCAGTTCTTCGGCGCGGATTGTCCTCCGGAAACTGCTCCGGAAGAGCGGCTTTCGATCAACAATCGCTTTGAAGGCATGAATAACGAGTCCGATATGGAAACTCCCTACTGCTATTTGTGGGCAGGGCGGAGCGACCGCCTGGCGGAGGTTTGTGATCTGGTTCGCCGCTGCCGTTTCTGCGAAGGTGACGGCGGTTGCCCGGGTAATAATGACTCCGGTGGATTGAGTTCATGGTACGTCTGGTGCGTATTGGGTATTTATCCGTACACCGGAAGCCGTTATTATCTTCTGGGTTCGCCGTCAGTTGAGAGTGCGGAGATCGATTTGTCTCAGGGAACTCTCAGGATCCGTGTGGAAAGAGAGAGTGAAAAGTCGATTTATCCGGTTGAATATGAATTCAACGGCAAAGTTTTCGCCGAACCGTGGATCGGTCTGGATGAATTGGAACGCGGTGGAGAGTTGAAATTCCGTTTGAGCGACAAACCTGCGGGAAGATCCCCGATACCGGAATGGTTGTAAAAAGATCAAATATTTCCAAAAATCTCTTGAAAAACCATAAAAGCGGTGTATATTATAGAACATCGACAAATTCAGGGGCAGTAGCTCAGTTGGCTAGAGCGATACGTTCGCATCGTATAGGTCGTGGGTTCGACTCCCATCTGCTCCACCAGCCTTCAACAAGCCGTCAGATTTTCTGACGGCTTTTTTTACGGCTTGGCAAGCCATCCCGCACACAGCGGGTGGATTGACAAGACGGAAAAGCGGATGCAAAGCAGCCGTTGAAGGCTGTCCCGCCGTAGCCTTGGCGGAGGCGGACAAATACGCATTGCACAACAGCAGAGGGCAATATGCAGAACTTCCACTATGTTTATATTCTGATAGATACAACCACTGAAACACATCATTATGTAGGTTCAACGCAAGATCTGCAAACCCGTCTTGCCAAACACAATGCCGAAGAAGTGCCGCACACATCCAAGTTCAAGCCGTGGCGTATTCAAAACAGCAATCGTATTTGACAACAAAGAAAAAAGCTGTTGCTTTTTGCCGTAGATTTGAAACGGCGCCAGATCTTCTTTCCATGGTTGAATAGAACTCATTTTAAAACTTCCTGTACTTCGTTGCGGCGGCAGGATAAATTATCTTGCACCGCCGGGCTGAAAAAATCTTGCATTATCACGCGCTGCTGACCTGATATGTACTGTATTGACGGCATTTTCAATTATCTTATTTCATAAAAAAACAAATCAACTTTGCCAATCAGACAATTTTCTGATGCTGCCGGAATTGAAAAACTCTTCCGAGGGTGGTATATTACAGCTAAGTTACAACAACATGGGTTATTTGAACGATGAAAAATAATTTTTTGCTCAACCGTTATCGCGAACTGTATAGTGCCATTGACGTTGAAAGCCTTATGCGCAATACCGAAGCACTTTATGATCTGGAATATTGCCAGAATTTCCGCGGCTACCACGCCTCAGCCGATAAAACCGTGGAAATATTGAAAAATGCCGGTATACCCAATGTGGAAAAAATCACTTTCCCCGCTGATGGCAAAACTGCTTATCAGGATAAAATAACCCCGATGGGCTGGGATGTCACCACCGGCAGACTGGTGGTCAAAAGTGCCGCCGGTCTGCCCGAAGGATTTGTAATAGCGGATTATGAACGCTGTCCATTTGAACTTATCAAAGGTTCGGTCGGCACCGCTCCGGAAGGCGAATATATCGATCTGGTTTCTTATGCGGCAATGCTTTCCGGCGCCAATGTCAAAGGCGCATTGGTCGTAACGCCCGAAAATGTACGTCCGCCCAAAGAAATGCTCACCGCCTGCCTGGATATGGGTGCCCGGGGCTTGGTTACTGACTTTGCCAAAAATGATGAAGCCGAACCCACCGGCGTACAGTGGTGCAATGCTTATACAGAACACAACAACTGGCACGTTGTGGATGGCGACCGGGAATTTATCAGCTTTTCCATCCAGCCTGCTATCGGCCGCAAACTGCGCTGCGCGATGGCAAACGGTCCTGTCAAATGCTTTATGCAGTCCGATGCCCGCCGTTATGAAACTACGGTAGACGTGGTTACAGCCCTGATTCCGGGCAAAAGCAAAAAAGAGTTCTGGATGCTGGCGCATTTGTACGAACCACTTTCCAACGACAACTCTGCCGGAGTGGCAGCGGTGATCGAAACCGCCCGCATCCTTATGCAGCAGGGTACACCTGATTACTCTCTGCGGCTGGTGTTCGGACTTGAACACTACGGCTTTGCCGCTTACGCTGTTCACCGGGGCAACAAATGTCTGGCGGATGAAACTATCGGCGGATGCAATTTTGATGCAATGTATCTCCAGCGGGAGTGGACGCTTAAAATGCGCACTCCGGGGCCCGGTACGCCTGCTTACTGCAATCTGATCCTTAAAGAGCTGACCGACACCCTTGCCGGCGAACCGGGCATACCCGATATTGAGTTCCAGAACAGCTACAATACAATGTACGGTGATGATATATTTTTGAGCGATTCCACCACCGGTGTTTCCACGATGTGGCCCATCCGCAAACACCCTGATGCCTACTGGCACAACTCCAAGCAGATTATGGATTACATTCACGCCGATGCCTTTCAGACCGCAACGGCGATCAACCTGACACTGGCGGATGCCTGCGTGAACCCCAAAGCGGAAGTTATCAACGAATTCCCCCGTTTGGCAGTGGAACTTATGGAAGCGGAAAAATCCCGCGCCGTCGGTTCGCACAAAGAACACTTTAACCGCCGTATGGAAATCACCGCCGCTGACATCGCCACGCTGGATGAACGTTTTGCGGCAGTCAAAGCAGATGCACTCAAAAAATTGTGGGATAAAACCAAAGAACTTTCTGCCGATGCCGCCGATGAAGTTCCTCACTCCCCGTGGCGCGATTATATTGAAAATATTACAGTTACCCGCGTTGCCACCGGTCTGCCCCTTGATCTTGCCAAACTGCCGATCAAGGAACGCCGCTCAATGCCCGGCGGGATGCTCTACGGACCGCTTGCAGCAATATTGTCCAATCTGGACGGCAAACGCAACCTTGCCGAAGTTATCCGCCGCGTGGAACACGAAATCTGCCGCATACTGCCCGAAGCTGAACTGAAAAAGATTGTCACGGCTGTATTTTTCCTTGCCGACTCCGGCTATCTGTCACTGAACGGATTTCCCGGCGTGAGCAAAAGCGATGTAGTTAAAGCTTTGCGCGAAGCAGGCGTTAAAGAGGGTGATTTCCTGCTGGTACACTCCTCAATGTCAGTTTTCGGCTACCTCAATGGCGGCGCGGAAATGGTCATTGAAGCGTTGAAAGAAGCCGTGGGCGAAAATGGTACTTTTCTGCTGCCGATGCTGCGCAACTGCTTTGCCAATATCGGCGGACCAAACACTGCAATCAAATTCCGTCCGTACAAAAAATATAATCTGGATGCGGTGTGGACGGGACTTCTGCCCCGCACGATGCTGAAAAAATTCCCGGAATCTCCGTTCAGCGATCACCTGACCCACGCCTGGTGCGGCTGGGGAGCGCAAGCGGCGGCGGCGTGTGCCGATCATCAGGCGGCGGATACTCCGTGCGGCGAAAAAAGCCCGATGGAGTACGCTTTGCAGCACAATGCCAAGATCATACATCTGGGCAGCCGGATCGGATCAACCACTTTCCTGCATTTGCTGGAAGAACGCTTTGATCTGCCGGGACTTTCAGATGTTTTGTGCGTAGTGGAAGGCGAAGACGGCATACCTTACAACGTGGCGATGAAGAAAAATCTGCCCGGCTGCCGGGAATTTTACCGTGAATCCGAAGATACGGGCAAATTCTTTACCGCCGCTCGCGCCAGAGGTTTGGAAATCAAAAAGAGCCAACTGGCGCTGGGAACGGTTCTGGCAATGGATATGCAAGAGATTTACAACATCGGCAAAGAGTTGTGCCAGAGTGATCCTTACATCTTTCTGCACGATGAAGGCACCTGCCCCGACTGCGATTACTGGCGGAAACTTTATAAACAGAATCATAAATAAATGCTGTTTTTAAGAATATTTACAACTCTGCTCCTGCTCCGTCTGTCATTTTGCCAAAGAGAAGTCCTTATCTTGGGATTTCAATAAAAAAGCCGTTTTGCATTTGATGTGACCCCAAAAATTTGGACGGGTTAAATTATGTGGAATGGGTTCGGTATTTTACCGGGCTCATTCCTTTTAATGTTAAAGATACTCTTTCGTTATTGAAATAGCAAATGTATTCTTCAA
>SUVV01000031.1 GCA_015061805.1 Lentisphaerota bacterium
GAACTGTTTCAAAGTAATTCAAACCGTTCTCAAGCTTATCTAATATAGCACAAAGTTTGAATTCTACGCTATACTGACGCCGTTTCTTTTGTGTTTTCTCCATAAAAAAGTACACCTCAAAAGTTGTTTCCAACTTTTGGGGTGCACTTCATTTTTTTGCAGCAGTCTTTTTTTATGTCCATTTTTCAACCGGAGGAATCCCCGATGCGATTTGCATAAAATAGTTACAGAAACCACGGCAGAAGACTGGATTTTCAACTCCCGACAGATTATATTATGGTAGACATTCATCATTTGACTGCAACATGCAAAGAAAGGTTATCATCCATGAAAAAAATCATTATCGTTATGGCGATCCTCTGCATTGCCGGATTGGCTTATTTCGGCTTCCGCACCTGGAAGAGCAATTCCCGCAATAACATCCCCGGCATCGCCCACGGCAACGGCCGCCTCGAAGCCACCGAAGTCGATGTCGCCACTAAAATCGCCGAACGCATCGATAAGATCCTCGTTGAAGACGGCACTCTGGTCAAAAAAGGTCAACTGCTCGCCCAGATGCAAACCAATGTCCTTAAAGCCGAACTCGACATCGCCAAGGCTCAGCACCGGCAGGCGGTGACCTCCGCCGCCAGCGCCAAAGCAAAGATCGAAGTCAAGAAAAGCGAACTTGATTCCGCAAAAGCTGTCGTCAAACAGAAAGAAAGCAATGCGGCAAACGCCAAAAAACGCTTTGAACGTGCCAGACAAATGCAGCAGACCAAGGCGATCAGCGAACAAGCTTTTGACAATGACAAAACCCTCTACCTGACTGCGGATGCAGAACTTGCCGCCGCCCGCGCTTCTGTCAAACAGGCCGAAGCGGAAGTCAACTCCGCCAAGGCCGATGCCGAAGGCGCCGAAGCCAACATTCAGGCGATGCTGGCGGAGATCGCCCGGATTCAGGCTGACCTCGATGACAGTCAGCTCACCGCTCCGATGGATGGCAGAGTCCAGTACCGAATCGCCGAAGCCGGTGAAGTCCTGAGTTCCGGCGGCAGAGTTTTGAATCTGGTCGACCTCACCGATGTTTACATGACCTTCTTCCTGCCCGAAGGAACTGCCGGAAAGGTTGCCATCGGCGCCGATGCCAGAATCCTGCTGGATGCCATCCCTGATGTTGCCATCCCCGCCAAAATCTCTTTCGTCGCCAGCACCGCCCAATTCACACCCAAGACCGTGGAAACCCAGATCGAACGCCAAAAACTCATGTTCCGCATCAAAGCCAAAATCGCTCCGGAACTGCTGAAAAAGTATATTGAATATGTCAAAACCGGCCTTCCCGGCGTTGCGTATGTCAAGATCAACCCCGCAGCCAAATGGCCGGATTTCCTCAAGACCCCGAAGGAAAAAGCCGCTGAATCAAAATGAACAATTCCGCTGAAAACACCTTCGTTTCACTGCGTAACGTCACCTTGCACTACGGGAACGTACTGGCGATCGATGACGTTTCGCTGGACATTTCCCCCGGTAAACTTACCGGTATGATCGGCCCGGACGGAGTCGGCAAATCCTCTCTGCTCTCGCTTATCACCGGAGCCAAAGCCGTTCAAAAAGGTACTGTCACCGTCCTCGGCGGCAATATGGCTGACAAAGCGCACCGCGACCGGATCTGCCCCCGTATTGCCTACATGCCGCAGGGATTGGGCAAAAACCTCTACTTCACCTTGACTGTGGAAGAAAACCTCCAGTTTTTCGGCTCACTATTCGGTCACAATGCTGCAGAACGCCGGAAACGGATCGACATTCTGACCAAAAGTACCGGGCTTTACCCGTTTCTCGACCGTCCGGCGGGAAAACTTTCCGGAGGAATGAAGCAGAAACTCGGTCTGTGCTGTTCACTCATCCATGACCCCGATCTGCTTGTCCTCGATGAACCGACCACCGGTGTCGACCCGCTGGCACGTCGGCAATTCTGGGATTTGATCGACAGCATCCGGCAAACTCTGCCGCAAATGGGTATCGTCGTCGCAACGGCCTACATGGATGAAGCCCAGCGCTTCGACACGCTGGTAGCGGTCAACGACGGCAGGATCCTCGCCACCGGCACCCCGGACGAGTTGCTCAAACGTACCGGCAAAGACAATCTCGATGCCGCATTTATCCAGTTGCTCCCGGAAGACAAACGTTCCGGTCACAAAGATCTGACCGTACCGCCTTATGACAACAGCGGTACTCCGGAGATTGCGATCGAAGCAGAAGGACTCACCAAAAAATTCGGTTCATTCACCGCAGTCGATCATGTCAGTTTCAAAATCCGCAAAGGAGAAATATTCGGATTTCTCGGCTCCAACGGATGCGGAAAAACCACCACCATGCGAATGCTCACCGGACTGCTTCCGGCAAGTGAAGGTACCGCCCGGCTTTTCGGCAAGACCGCAGACGCCAACAGCATGGAAACCCGGCTTAACCTGGGTTACATGACCCAGTTGTTTTCGCTCTACAACGAACTTACCGTCAAGCAGAACTTAATGCTTTACGCCCGCTTGTGCCGGATTCCGGAAACCGAAGTCCTGCCCCGCACGCAGGAGATGCTGGCAAAATTCCAGTTGGAATCCTTTGCCGACACTCAACCGGCTTCTCTTCCCCTGGGCATCAAACAGCGGCTTTCGCTTGCGGCAGCGGTCATCCACCGTCCGCAAATATTGATCCTTGACGAACCCACCTCCGGCGTTGACCCGGTGGCGCGCGACCTTTTCTGGGAGATGATCATCGATCTTGCGCGCAACGACAAGGTCACGATTTTCGTTACCACCCACTTCATGAATGAAGCCGCCCGGTGCGACCGCATTTCGCTGATGCACGCCGGAAGATCGCTTGCCTGCGATACTCCGGATGCCCTGATCGCCGCCCGCAAAGCCGACACTCTGGAAGGAGCCTTCATCGGCTATCTCGAAGATGCCGGCGGCGATGCCGCCCCGGACACCTCCGCCATTGCCGAAGCGGTTTCTGATTCCGGTGCCGATGAGAGTGATAATGGAAAAAAGCAAAACAGTTTTGTCCGATGGTTCAATTCAAAATTCAGTATTCCCCGGATGATGTGCTGCTGCAAGCGGGAATGTCTGGAACTCATGCGCGACCCGATCCGTGCCACGCTGGCGCTTTTCGGAGCATTGATATTGATGCTGGTCATGGGGTTCGGCATCAATATGGACGTGGAAGACCTCTCCTTTGCCGTACTGGACAATGACCGGACGACCGTCAGCAACAATTATATTCTGTCCATCGCGGGTTCACGTTATTTCAAAGAACAGCCCCCTCTGACCAGCCGGGCAGAGATCGATCGGCGCTTGAGAAGCGGAGAGATCAATCTCGCCGTGGAAATCCCGCCGCATTTCGGAAAAGATGTCAAAGCCGGACGCTCTCCGGAGGTGGCATTCTACGTTGACGGCGCCATGCCATCCCGGGCGGAAACCATCAACGGTTACGTCAATTCGCTCCACAATGAGTGGCTGCAGAACTATTCCCTGACCCATAACAACGGCGGCAAATCGCAAAATCGATCCGCAGATGTGCAGGTGCGTTACCGCTACAACCCGGATGTCCGCAGTCTGCCGGCGATGGTTCCGGCGGTGATCCCCATACTTCTGCTGATGATCCCGGCTATTCTGTCGGCGCTGTCAGTTGTCCGGGAAAAGGAAACCGGGTCGATCATCAACCTCTATGTGTCGCCGCTCAGCCGCACGGAATTCATGTTGGGCAAACAGATACCCTATCTGCTCTTTGCCTGCGGCAGTGCGTTGCTGCTGTTGACGATGGCGGTATCGATTTTCGATGTTCCGGTCAAAGGGAGTATTTTCACCCTGCTTCTGGCGCTTTTCCTCTACTGCTTCATCTCGACTTCAATGGGATTGCTGGCATCGTCCATCACCCGGAGTCAGATTGCGGTAATTTTCCTCACCATGCTGGGAACCGTACTTCCGTCAGTTCAAATGTGCGGCATGACCAACCCGGTATCGACCCAGACCGGAGTCGCCCGGCTCATCGGGTCGATCTATCCGACGACCTACATGCTGCTCATCAGCCGCGGAATATTCAACAAAGCGCTCGATTTCAGTGATCTGCACATGGAAATTCTGGCTTTGGTGATCACGATCCCGATTGTAAGTGCCGCCGGCATCATGCTTCTGAAAAAACAGGATTCTTAAACCATGTATACATTGAAAAACATCTTCCGTCTGGGAGTCAAGGAACTGCAGGGGTTGTTCCGGGACTATCTTCTGATCGGCTTGATCGTATACTCTTTTTCACTGGGGGTATATGTTTCCTATCAGGCGACACCCGATTCCATAACCCATGCCTCGATCGCCATCGTCGATGAAGACCAATCCCAGTTGTCAAAGCATATTGCGGATGCCTTTTTCCCGCCGATGTTCCTCCACCCCGTATTGATCACCCGCCCGGAAATCGACCGCACCATGGATGAAGGGATCTACACCTTTGTACTGGTGATACCGCCCAATTTCCAGAAAGATGTCCTCGGCAGCAAAGCCCCGGAGATCCAGTTGAATGTCGATGCCACGCGCATGTCGCAGGCATTTACCGGGGCAGGATATATTCAGCAGATCATCAACAAAGAGATCAGTTCATTTGTCCGGAACTCTGAGCCGTCAGGATCTTCCGGTCAGGCGGCACGCCTGGTGATCCGCAACCGCTTCAACCAGAATCTCACGCAGGGGTGGTTCGGTTCGGTCATGCAGTTGGTGAACAACATCACCATGCTGGCGATCATTCTGACCGGCGCCGCCCTCATCAGGGAACGGGAATGCGGTACGCTGGAACATCTTTTAGTCCTGCCGGTCACGCCGTTTGAGATCATCGCTTCAAAGGTGTGGTCGATGCTGGCGGTGGTTCTGGCAGCTTCGGCGCTCTCGCTGATATTGATCATCAACGGGGCATTGCAGGTGCCGCTGCAAGGTTCGATACTGCTATTTTTATTCGGCGTGGCGCTTCACCTTTTTGCGGTGACTTCGCTGGGAATATTTCTGGCGTGCATCGCCCAGAACATGCCGCAGTTGGGAATGCTGCTGATCCTGGTCTATATGCCGCTGCAAATGCTCTCCGGCAGCAATACTCCGCAGGAAAGCATGCCGCTCTGGGTACAGCGGATAATGCTGGCAGCACCGACGACCCATTTTGTGAATTTCAGTCAGGCGATCCTTTTCCGCGGCGCCGGTTTGGATGTCGTTTGGAAACCGTTCCTTGCGATATTCATCATCGGAAGCGTGCTGTTTCTCTATTCACTATCCCGCTTCCGCAGATCGGTCGCCTGAACAAAAAACGTACACTTTTGACAAAAAAGTGTACTTTTTTTACTCTATAAGAGATAGTATATCCCGGTTTTCCGGAGTATATTATATAAAACACCAGTTAAGGTATCTTTCATAAAATAAATCAGGAGAAAAATTCCATGAAAAAACGAATCGCCATTGCCGGAGCCGGAGTACGCGCTCTCTGTTTCGGACGTGCCATCATCGGACGGTGCAAAGATTATTCTGAAATGGTCGCCCTTTACGATACCAACGATGCCCGGATGACCGGCTTCAACAATCTGCTTAAAACCAATATTCCGCAGTACACCGACTTTGACAAAATGGTAAAGGAGACCCGCCCGGAAATCCTGATCGTCTGCGTCCCCGATTATGCCCACCCCGATCTGATCGAAATGGGCTTCGCCGCCGGATTGGAGATCATTACCGAAAAACCGATGGCAATGAACCGTGAAGGTATCGAACGCATCCGGCAAGCCGAAATCAAATACGGCAAAGAGGTCACCGTCGCATTCAACATGCGCTTTGCCCCCTACTCTGCGGCGATCAAAGAGGTCATGAAATCCAATCCCATCGGCAAAATCACCAGTGTCAACGCCGAATGGATGATCGACCGTTACCACGGTCAGCAGTATTTCCACCGCTGGCACGCCGACATGAGCAAATCCGGCGGACTGCTGGTCCACAAAGCCACCCACCACTTCGATTTGCTCAACTGGTTCCTCGACGATGAACCGGAAACGGTCTACGCCAACGGCAGTCTGAAACAGTTCGGTGCCGCAGGAGAATTCCGTGGAGAACGCTGTACCGGCTGTCCCCATGCCCCAAAATGCTGGGCGGTGCTGGAATCCACCCTCGAAGACGGCGACCTCAACCCCGGAAGCGACGGCGATATCTTCAATCAGCTCTACTTCAAGGCGGAACACATCGACGGTTACTTCCGCGATCAGTGCTGTTTCAATCCCAAGATCGACATCTACGACACCATGAATCTGATGGTCAAATACAAGAGCGGCACGGTGCTCAACTATCAGGAAACTGCTTACGCTCCGGTCGCCGGATACAAGATCGTTTTCAACGGAACCAACGGCCGGGTCGAAGTCGGAACCTACAACCGCGGCGCCCGCCCGGACAACATGGGTGAAGAGGACTACATCCGGATCTTCAACGGAACCAACCGTAAAAATATCACCATGAAAGAACTCGCTTTCGTGGAAGAAGCCACTCCCCACGGCGGCGGCGACAACCGTCTGTACGATCTGCTCCTCGGACCCGGCGGAGATGACCCCCTCGGTCAGCAGGCAGGATCCCGCGCCGGCGCGCTGAGTGCACTCATCGGCATCACCGGAAACGAATCCATCAAATCCGGAAAACCGGAAAAGATCAACTTCTAACCGTTCCCGATTGCCATGCTGCCAATTATCCAAAGGGCGGTAACTCCGGAGATGGAGGTTTTGAAAAGCCGGGAAAATTTCCTGCTTTTCCGCAAAAAACTTCCATCCGGAGTTTGCCGGGGTGAAGTTGAACTCTTTTTCATTCCGGCAGAAAGTTTCGCTGCTGCCGATTTACCGCTGACAGCAATGGATATTTCCATCCAGAAGCGGCAGAAAGGGGAAGTTCCCGGGAGCGAAAAACTCCCGGAACCGGCGGCTCCCCTTGCCGCTGACCCGCTGTTTCTGATAAATCACGGCAGGAACTGTCTGCTCTGCGGATTTCTGGAAACCGACATTCACCTCGGACGTTTTGAATTGAGTTCTGCCGGCATCCGCTGTATCGCCGAATACCATCCGGCATATCGCCCGGAGGCAGAAACCGTTTATTCTCAAAGCATAATCTGTTTGTCCGGAAGCGATCCATCTGCTCTGCTCAAAGAGTATGCCGAACTTACAGCACGCCATTACAACGTGCCGGAAACTCCCCGATTTCCCCGTTACGCCGTCGGAGCCAACTGGCACTACTACGGTCCAACCATGACCGAAGAACAACTTGATGAAGAGTTGAATATAATCCGCACCCGCAAAATCCCGCTGGATGTCTATCAGCTCGATGACGGCTGGCAAAAAGACTACGCCGACTGGATGCCCAACAGCAAGTGGCCATCCGGAATGAAACAGGCAGCTGACCGGATAAAAGCCGCCGGAATGATCCCCGGCATCTGGGTTACGCCGTTTCTCTGCGGGGACAAGACTGCCGCTTCGCTTCCGGGAAGTTGGCTGCTGCGGGACAGTGCCGGAACTCCGCTCACCATGAAAATCGGTCAGATACCGTTTCTCATTCTCGACCCGTCAAATCCGGAAACGGCAGATTTCATCCGCGATTTTCTGCGCCGGATCAAATCGTGGGGCTACCGTTTTTTCAAGATCGACTTCACGAGGTGTCTGTTTCTCGACCCGGCGGCAGTTCCTTTTGACCGGAGCATAACGCTGCTTCAACTTTACCGCAATGGTATTCAACTGCTCCGCGATACCCTCGGTGATGAATGCTGCCTCAATCTGTGCGGCGGTCATGAAGGCGCCACGACCGGACTTGCCGATGTCACGCGCACCGGCAGAGATACCTACGGCAAATGGGTGAAACCGGATGACGAAGCATGGATACGGATCAGGCAATGTGTCATGCGGAACTGGATGAACCGTTTCCGCATGGGCGACCCGGATGCTTCGGTCATGCGGCTCAACGCGGCCGCCCTCGCTGAAGAGCTGGATTACACGCCGCACCGTTACACGCCGAACTACGCGGCGCTCGCGCAGGGCTTCCTGAGTGATACCGAAGCGGAAACCTTTATCCTGAACCAATTCCTCGGCGGCGGCATTGCCGAAATCGGCGAACGCCTGCCCGATCTTTCCGATGAGCGTCTGGCTCTGCTCCGCAAGGTCGTGCCGCCTTTTGGTGAACCGGCTGAACCGCTGGACTTTTTCACCTTGCCGCTCCCGGTTTTTTATCGCAGCCGGATCATCCCGGCATGCCCGGAGTTGAAGCCATGGGAAATCATTTCAGCGATCAACGTTTCCGACAGCCCGGTATCGCTGGTCTACCCGGAGAAATTCGCCACTCCGACCCTGGTCTATGACCTTTCGGCAATGAAACTTCTCGGCATCTACCGTGCCGGAGACACGCTGCCGCTCCCGGAAATCCCGCCGCACGGCAGCAAAGTCTTGAAATTCATTGAACTGCCCGAAACACCGGAGCCATTCTTTGTTGCAGACGATCTTCACTACTCCGGAGGCGGAGCGGAAATCGCTTCGCTGACGATAAACGGCAGCACCATCTGCGGGAAACTTTCCAGCCCGTGGGAGTGCGAAGTTCAACTTGCCGGAGCCTTTCCCCTGCCCGACGGCTCTTACCGGATCGTCACCGGGAAATGCCGCAGCAACGGAGAATTTTCTCTGACAGTATAAAATGAACGCGGCTGCCGCAAATTGAAAAACTTACAGCAGCCGCGTTTTTTTTCGGATAACTTTACGCCCGGGTGATTCCAGAGGGCAGAGTAACAGTGTCCTGTTCCATTCCCGGACGGCGGTCGATCGTCACCTTTATATCGCCGTGCGGAGTCGGGAAAGTGCCGGAAACGACCTTGCCGGGAACCCCCAGCGGTTTGAATTCGACAGTCTGCCAGTTGACCGACTTCTGCCGGACACCGCAGATGATATCCCGGAAAAAGACCATCGGATGAGCGCTCCACGCATGACAGCGGCTGTTTCCGGCAGAGAAGTTTTCCGGCCAATGTTCCGGGGTATTGGTCAAGCCCATATCCAGCATTTCGCCCCACCAGCGGGTGATGGCATCGATGATCTCGCGGTCACAGCCGATGATCTTGGCGGCTTCAAAGACATAGTACATAAAGTAACAGCTCGGACGGCGCGGGCCCTGATGATCGGAGGCAAGCAACGGAAGCATGACCTCATCTTTCCATTTTTTATGGAACTGCGTGAAGCGTCCGGAGATGATCGCCATTGCCACCGCATGCGGCGCGGGATCAGCAAATTTCAGCGACCCGCAGATCCGGTCGGCACACTTTTTACAGAGTTCAGCGACTTCAGTATCACCGGTGAGCGTTGCCAATTCGGCGATTTTATCCATGCCGCAGACAGCGATCAGGTTATAGGTTTCCTCTTTGTCCAGATCGCGGCACCAGTCAACAAAGAACCAGTAACGCTTATCGACCGGCATCATTCCTTCAGCGCTTTCGCGGTCAAAGAATTTGACGATATTGTACGCAGTATCCCGGTGCCTGGTGTAAAGTTCCGTGCTGCCGGTCTGCCAGTAGTGAGAATAGAGCGAAATCAGGAAAATCGCTGAATAATCCGGCAATACCGCCGATGGACTTACCGCCGGAGCCACGCCGTAGGTCAACCCGTTGGGCAACGTGCGCGCCGCCACGATCTCATGACCGCGAACCAGCAGCCGGTCATCGGTCGAAAGAACAAAGGTGTTGACTGCCTGCACCAGAGCATCGCCCCACCATTGGGCGAATTCCCGCCACGGACCGTCCATGTAAGCGTCATACATGCAATGCTTCTGGGTTTCGAGGCATATTTTCCAAATCCCGGAAAGGCGTTCATCATCGGTCTTGAATTCTGCGGTGATATCCATCGGATAGACCGTTTCCCGGATTGCCGGAGCGATCTTCAAATTGCCGCAGGTACGGTCGAGCGTCATCACCGCGCGGAAGCCCCACGGCATGGTCAATTCATGTTTGTTCATACCCTTTTTAAGGTAAATTCTGCCGCCGTAGGTGGAACTGCCTTTCAGATTGAGCAAGGGATGCCCGCTCTCTTTGTGGAATGCTTCAAAGCAGCAGTAATCCAAAACGGCGCCATCTTCGGGGGATTCGATCTCCAGAATGAGGTGTCCGACGACTTCGCCGCCGAAGTCAAAGACTTTTACACCGTTGTCCGAACCGTCCCAGATGAACTGGTCGGCACTCAGATATTCGTGAAGCCGCTTGAGTTCCCGCCAGTTTTCTCCGGAAACCAGTTTACCCTGTTCGCGTAAGACAGGATAGAGGATCTGCATTGACGGCATCGGGAAATAACGCTTCACGAAATCTGTCCACGGCGCAGCTCCCGGCATACGCAGAGAGTGTTCTTCCGGATGTCTCCAATCGCCGCCGCATTGATAATCCGGCATCATCCAGTCGGATTCACCCTTACGGCAATCGAAATATTCCAGATAAGCGTACTGCGAAGCACAACGTCCAACCGCGCGAATGTAGCCCGGGGCTTCCCGGATCAGCCACTCCTGATTGGTTCCGAGGTTTATTCCATTGACTGAACCGGCGAGCAGGAAACCGTGGATCCCGGCATATATATAGGTATAGTTGGAGGAACCGTAATGGTAGACCAGCGCCGCAATGACATTTTTGCCCGGCTTGAGGAATCCGGCTATATCGATTTCATCGTATGGCCACATCTCCTGAACGCCGCGCGCAGGGCCGTGACCGACCCACTGACCATTGATAAAAAGGGTGTAGCGGGCATCGGCGGTGATATTGATCCTGACCTCTGCCGGCACGGAATCAAGTTCAAATTCCCGCCGGAAGTGGATGCGCCGATCCTGTTCATAACTGGGCATCACCGCGTTGTTGTTAAGCCAGAAAGCATCCGGGAAAATATTTTCAAAACCGAGACTCAATGCCATGATCACAACTCCTTCGTACAATTTCTGTATTTGAAATATTCCGCAGTCACTCTGACCGTACCGGGAACATCTGAATTTTTCATGCAGTTAAGATACACTGCTGAACAGAGTTTTTCAAATAAAGCGTCACAAAAAACCCTTTGATTCCGGAAATCAGCGTAAAAATATCGAATTTATTTCAAAAATGCGCTTGCAAAGCACCTCCTCCGGGTGTATATTAAGGAAACGATCGGGATATAGCGCAGCCTGGTTTAGCGCGTTTGTCTGGGGGACAAAAGGTCGCGAGTTCGAATCTCGCTATCCCGACCATTTTTTTGCCTGAATTCCGGAAATGTGTCCAAAAATCATCTGATAAAATGTCAAAATTCGCTTTTGCAAACAAGATTTGCATCGCGATTTTTTATTTTATCTTTTTGTCCTGCCGACAATGGTCGGCATGACGATGATTTTTTATTGGAGTTGCCTTGCGCTGCTCGACCTGCGGTCTGCGCTGCTCACGCTCTGCGTCGCTTTGCTCCTTGTCGAATCTCGCTATCCCGACCATTTTTTTGCCCATTTGGGCAAAAAAACATGAAGCCTGAAAAGGCTTCGCTTCATGGCACGCCTTGTCCGCCGTAGCCTTGGCGAAGGTGGAAGAGCCGCTTCATGCAGCGTAAGCTGCGCTTCATACGCCGTCAGGCGTGCTTCATATATTCGCCTTTTCAGATGAAGCAGCTCCCGTCTTCATTTCATTACGCCGTGGCAAGCCATTTCATTCCGCTATGAAGCACTCCGCTTACGCTCCGTATGACCTGTCATCCATAGCACTTTGTGCGACGGATGATGAGAAAATGAAAAATGAGAGTTTCCGCTTGCAATAAGTAACTTGCTCTGTTATATTAACTGTTGAAAGGAAAACTCTCATGGAAAAATCTTCAAATAAACTGAAACGGAACCTTTGGATAACCGGGGTGTCCGTGCTGATCACAGCATTTATTCCATGGTTGTATTTACTTTGTTTTTATTGCAATAATGAGATTGCGTTTTGGCTGTGTTATGCAACTGCTTACTGGGGATATTTCATTGCGGCTGCATTTATACTTGTTTTTGGCAGTATAACAATATGGAAATTCCCGATAAAAATGGTTTGGAGAGCATTTATCTTTGCAGCATGGCTGTTGCTTTATCCGACACTATGGATGAGTTGGCTTATCCTTGTTGTATTTCTTATTTCTTTGATAAAACCTTTTTATTAAACGGGAACAGATATGATAAAATTCAAATCAGTCCTTTCTGTAATTTTGCTTATTATAGTATTCAGTATATGCAACATAACTTATGCGACTGAAACTACGATAGCAGATACAAAAAAAGAATCTCATTGTTTTCATTTGTTTTCTGCATCATGGACGCCGATACAACTTTCCTGTGTGCCAGTTTCGTTGTTCGACGACAGATCCGATATTTATGGTATAAATATAGCGTTGTGGCTTGGTACTTTTCCCAACAATGTTTATGGGTTCAGTTATGCCGGCATTGCCAATTTTGCCTGGAAAAAACATTGCGGCATTTCAATATCAGGGATATGGATGGTGATGAGAGACAATTATGGCGTATCCATTGCTCCTGCGAATATGGTCCATAAAAACAATGGTCTCATGCTTGGACTGATCAATATCGGTCCTATGGGCGATACCATGGGGAATGGAATCCAAATCGGGTTGGTAAATCAAGCAACTGGCGGTTTGCAAATCGGATTGATAAATTATAATTCCAATGCATTGATCCCGTGGATGCCGTTATTTAATTTCTCATTTGACAACAAGAGTAAAGAGTAAGGGCGCAAGTTGATATCTTTTTGCGGAGCATTTTGCGTTTGTTTCGGAGAAAAAGTCCTTTCGGTTGAGTAGAAAACTTTTTTCTAATTTTCAACTGTCGTTATTTGGTATCAGGTGATGGTTCACTTATGCTTAATGCAGTATCAGGGAAGCCTGTCTCAGAAAAAAATATGATTTTACCGGCATTCAATCCCGGAAGTTATTGATTTTTCCAGATTTTATGATATATTCTGCATATTATGAAAATAAAAATCAAGAAACAAATATATTGGATTTTCGGCGGAGCGCTGTCTTTGGTGATATTGCTGACCGTTATCAATCCGAAAGCAGTATTTCTGATGTTATTCGGTTATAAATACCAGAGTTGCGGAATCACGACAGTATCTGACGGCAAAAACTTTTCCGACAATACCCCGAAACAGAAAGTCTATATCTATAAGGCAGGCAATAAACCGTTTCTGCTGATTGGTCCTTATACTTTTTCACCGGATTGTCGGGATTTTTTCTTTGTCAATAAAAAACAACTTATCCGTACCGCAACCGACAAAGGCGGCGGAGCGTTTTTTCAATTCGCATCATGGCTGTTTGTTATTGATGATATGAGCGGCACTTATCAGAACCGGGTTCGCGCACCTTGGTGGGATGAGTTGAAAAATAAAAATTCGTCCGCAGTGCAGAAGCGTGACCAATATATTTATACGCTTTTTCTTGAAGATGAAAAAAAGTATGTCACTTTTTCCATTCCGGAAAAGATGTTAAACTGTCTGGTCGACGGAGCTGAATTATGAAATC